>CAZSBG010000059.1:0-37636 GCA_964605145.1 uncultured Cytophagia bacterium
TAAATGAATGCAGACTTTGCTTTTCGTCGCAGATCCGCCATCTTTTTGGAGGACGAGAATCTCCTCGTGATTTAGAATGAGATTCCTGCAAAAAACGTGCAGGCGACCGAAGGCGACCAACGGAAGTACCCCGGGTAAAGTCCAGAGGAAATGACAGAAAAATGGTAATCTGACTAAGTAGTACTAATGCAAATAGCATAAATAGTCATATGTACTCACTTTTTCAAAATTAATTACGTTGTCACATATTTTTATTTCAGCATTTATCTATATTTGCCTGTAATTTTTTTGTTATGAATTGATGTAGTTCATCAGATCCTGGGCAAAAAAATGCATTTCTTGAGAACACAGCATCATAATTCCAAATTAATGAAATAGCATTAAAAATGCCCCTGCACATAACTCGGAGGAGAGAAAGAATGACCAGAAAAATTCTTAGTGGTATTTTAGTATTTGTGTTTTTTTTCATCACAAGCCAATTGATTTTTGGCCAGGATTTAAAATTTGAACGGATTGATAAATTCTCATTCAAAAAAAGTATAACCATTGAAGAAAATCAACCGCCCACCCTATTGCCCCAGCCATTGAAAAAACTCGTTGATTTGTATCAAGAAAACAAGGATTTCAGAAAATACGCCAATCAGACAAAAATAAATGTGCAGGATGAAAAAGTTGTTATTACACTTTTACCGCGTTCAGGAAAAACAACATCTGTATTTGATGGGCATGATTTTAGTCAGAGCCAGGCAATTATAAAAGCCAGGGCTCGGCATTCCATGCGTGTTCTGGTGCCGATTGCCCGACTCGAAAATTTTGCTGAAAAGCTCGCCCGAATCGCATTTGTGAAAAATCAAATCAGGCCGGTGCCAGATGCAGTCACCAGCGAGGGCGTCGATTTGATGAATGCAGATACCTGGCAGGCGGAAAATTACGAAGGTGAAGATGTAAAAGTCGCGGTTATTGATGGTGGATTTGAAAAACTGGATGATGCCGTCGCGAACGGGGATATTCCTTCCGATTATGTTGGAGTCGACTACTCAGGCAGTGGCTTACAATCAGAAACAGAACATGGCACAGCAGTTGCAGAAGCTGTTCACGATGTTGCGCCGGCAGCTAAATTATATCTTTATCATATCAGCGATTTAACTGATCTGGAAAATGCCAAAGACGATGCTATTGCTCAGGGAGTTCATATTATCAATCATTCCATGAGCTGGTTTCTGCAATCGTATTACGACGGAACCGGGCCGGTGAACGATATTGCAAATGATGCAAATTCACAGGGCATCGTTTGGGTGAATTCGGCCAGCAACCGAGCCGAAGATCATTATCGATCAGTTTTTACCCCGACTGATGGTGATTATCATGACTTCACCGGAGAGGGTGGAAATTTAAATCCAATGGGGCCTGAACCAGGCTATGTATGGCTTTTCCCGCGGTTTTTTATTGTTCAAGCCTGGATGAACTGGGATGCATATCCTACCACAGACCAGGACTATGATTTTTATCTTTATAAATGGAATTCCTCATCTGAAGAATGGGAACAGGTCGCTGGTTCAACCAACAGACAAAATGGTTCATTGGATCCATCTGAATCTATTGCATATTTCAACACAGAAGATGAAGCGCGATTCGCGTTTGCGGTTCACAAATATTCAGCAACGGAAAATGTCGATTTCACAATTTTCGCAGGATATGGTCTTTCCATTCATACGGTATCAAGCAGCGTCACTGATCCTGCTTCTGCCGAAGGTGTAGTTACAGTGGGTGCAATTAGTATGAATTTTTATGAAAACGGACCCCAGGAATCATTCAGCGGCCAGGGTCCCACAAACGATGGTCGTCCAAAACCGGAGGTTACCGCCCCGGATAGCTGCGACAGTTTTGCCTACGGCCATTGGCAGGGAACTTCGCTCGCTTCACCGCATACAGCCGGTATCTGCGCGCTGATAAAATCTCGTTTCACAGGCTACACAAATAGCCAGATCAAAGATTACCTGTTTTCTTCATGCACGGTCGATCTTGGTGAACCGGGCCGTGATGATGTGTACGGTTACGGAAAAGTGGTCGTGCCGGATTTTGGCAATATAACAGACCTTCGCGCTTCGGTTTCCGGTGAAAATATTTTGCTGGAATGGAGTGAGTCCGATGGAATTTCAACATACCATGTATATCGAGATACAACATATAATTTTGTGCCTGATACTGAAACCGGCGCGAATCGAATCGCGACAAATATTACTGATGAAGATGCCGGCACCGAAGGTATTCAATGGACCGACACGGGCAATGGCGCCGATGTTGTCGGTGACGTGGAAAAAAATTATTTCTATCGAGTGACGGCTGTGTCCGCCCGCGAGTATGCACCATCAAATCTTGCCGGTGAATTTGATTACCAACTGGTCACCACCGAAGGCACGGACATCAACCGGATCGTGGTACTCATGAACACAGCGAACACACGAACGCCCATCGCTACAGCCGAAGACCTGGCCCAGGCAATTCCATATTGTACCGATGTTTACTGGTGGGATGCAAGCGGTCAGGGTACGGTGGGACACGTCAAAGGCGTGCCATTCAACAATTTTGCGATTGATCATGGACACGTGTACTCAGTTAGTGTCACCAAAGACACCGTTTGGACAGTGGCCGGCTCGTATTCCGAGTTCAGTTATAATTTGGTCACCACTGAAGGCACAGACATCAACCGTATTGGCGTTCCTCTGTCAAAAAGCTCACTGACAACCGCCGAACAATTGGGTTCAGATATTCCTAATTGCACGGATGTGTATTACTGGGATGCCGAAGGTCAGGGTACAATCGGTCATGTAGTGGGAGTACCATTTAATGACTTTGCTGTAAGAGCTGGTTATCCCTATACCATTAGCATTACAGCGCCAACTACCTGGCCCGAATGACAACAATCCACTCTGGATTGCCCGAAGCAGACGCACAGGCGAATATTAAAAAAAATTCAATTAAATCATCTTCAAAAATCGATGAAATTAATTCTTTCAAAATAAATGAAAATAACAAAATAAACAACTTTAGGAGGTTAGCATGAAAAAAACAATTTTACTGTTCACGGCAATGCTGGTTTTGGTTTTTGGATTGAATTTCGATTCTGCAGTGGCAGGAACCGAACACACTGCTTATGGCAAAGTGTTTAACTCCGATAATTCAGTCCCCGGCAATAGCGATATTACGTTCGTCGCATTCATCAAATCTCGCCCGAGTGAAGTTCAAACAGAATCTTCCACCGGCAGTGGCTACGAAAACGGTTACTGGAATGTTTCGTGTGGTGATTTTCCAACAGCCTGGGAAGTTGGCGATGTATTACAGGTGGATGTAACGAACACAACCAATGGAGAAACCGGCACAGTTGAAGTCACCTTGACAAGCGAAGGGAACGACATGGCAGAAGATCTTTATTTGGAATTCGTCGTGCCGGTCGAATTAGCGTCATTCAACGTCGTGGCTGTGGATGGCAAAGTCGATTTAAACTGGTCCACAAAAACCGAATCAAACAATTTTGGTTTTGAGATTCACAGAAAAAGTGAAAAAAGCGAATATTCAAAAATCGGATTTGTACCGGGCAACGGAACCACCACCATCCCGCAAGACTACAGCTATACCGATGATTCCGTGACATCCGGAAATTACTATTATCGTCTGAAACAAATTGATCACGATGGTTCATTTGAATACTCCGGTGAGCAAATGGTGACTCTGTCAACTCCATCAGAATTTAAACTGGAGAAGAATTATCCCAATCCGTTCAATCCGGAAACAACCATTACCTATCAGATCGGTCACAACCCCGCCGGAGCGAGCGACGTAAAACTGAACATTTACAATTCCCTCGGCGAACTGGTTCGCACCCTGGTCGATGGTAAGCAGTCAGCAGGTCATTACTCGGTGACCTGGGATGGTCGGGATTATCACGGCAATTTCGTTGGAACCGGAATTTACTTCGGCCGCCTTGTCACAAAAAATCAAATTTCGACAATTAAAATGATGTATATGAAATAAACGTCGCTCATTTTTCACACAAATTTTACCACAGATTGAAAAGCTGCCTTAGATATAAAGGCAGCTTTTTTTTCTTTCCCCGTTGTTTGCAATTCCAGCTTTCAGCATATCAATTTTTGAAACCATATTCCAAATAATTCAGTAAAACTTTTCACAGGTATGCATAGTCTTAATAATAGGCATATAAAAATTCGAAGGTTATGGGGACTTATGACCGACATACAACTGATCAATCGTCTCATTGAGGGAGACGGTTCTCTATTTAACACCCTTGTCTGGCAATGGGAAAAGCCAATCTATAATTTTGCGTACCGCTATTTAAACGATAAAGAGCTGGCTCGTGAAATTACTCAAAAAACATTCATTCGTGTGTATAAAAATCTGAAAAAATTGAGGGATCCGAACAAATTTTCATCGTGGATTTATCAAATTGCCTCAAATTTATGCAAAGATGAGCTGAAACGATTGAGCCGTCGGGATATTGTTTCCATCGACTTGATTCACGAAAATAATGAAGAAAATGGCAATCGGATTCCGGAACAGTTGAAAGAAGCGGAGCAATATCAGCCGGATGCTGAAATGAACCAGAAACAAATCGGTACAATCGTCCAGAAAGCGTTGGAGCAATTACCGGAGGAACAACGGATTGTAATCATTATGAAAGAATACCAGGGGTTGAAATTCAAAGAAATTGCTGAAGCGTTAAATCAACCGATCAACACGATTAAGTCCAGAATGTATTATGGACTCAATGGATTGCGTAAAATATTTGAACAATGGCACATAAATGAGGAGGTGCTGAATTATGAAGTGTGATACCATTCGACCTTTAATTATGGACTTTCTTTATGATGAAATTTCCGAGGAGGATCGAAAAATTGTCGAGGCACATCTCTCCCAATGTGAAACATGTCAGCGAGAATTCGAAACATTGAAAAACACCTCCCGGATTTTACAAAAGTGGGAGGATATTGAACCTGATTTCAATCTCGTTATGATGACTGAAAAAACGACACGGTTTGAAAAAATCAAAAAGGCATGGGCGTCATTCTGGCCCAGCCCCAGGAAGCTGGTTTATGGCTTTGGCCTCGGGTTCGCTGCAGTATTTTTGTTAATGGCAA
This sequence comes from uncultured Cytophagia bacterium, assembly GCA_964605145.1. GTDB lineage: Bacteria > Zhuqueibacterota > Zhuqueibacteria > Thermofontimicrobiales > Thermofontimicrobiaceae > CAZSBG01. The sequence goes on from CAZSBG010000059.1 coordinate 5,154, forward strand.
TCGCCAACACCAGTATCACGTATCACAGCGGCGAATTTTCAATTAGCATGAGCCTATTCTCGCAGCCACAGGAAACAAAGACGAGCCAGGTGATGCCTTCAAAAGAATGGGTGGAAGAATTCCAGAAACAAAATTATTATTTGATGAACAGCCTGATTCAGGAAAGCGAGGCCAGACAAAAATCTGAATGGAACCAGACATTGGCTCAATTCAATCAAAATATGGAGCGTCAACGTTACAACGATCTCCAGGTTTTGGGAGCCGGTTTGAATAATATAGAAAAATCTACCTATCAACAAATAAAGCGCACTGAAAATTCGATCAATGAATGGATACGTCACATCAGTGCTCAAAATAATAAGTGAAAACAGGAGAAGGCAAATGAATGTTAATATCAAATTAACATTTTCACTTTCAATCGTGTTTTGTCTCGTATTGTCCGGCGGTGTATCCGGGCAGCAATCAGACAATACGCTTATCAATGACGTCGAAATTATGGAAACCGTGCTGGACAAAATAATTTCCCCGCAAAGGGGCAGCATCAATATTCTCGGCAGTAATTCCAAAGGATTTTATCTCAAGGGATATGGTGTCATTTTTAATGTGAGCCACTCATCTGCAAATCGACAGATTTTTTCTTTTACGAGCAATGGACGTAGCGGGACTGACGAAAACGAGATCATCGTTGTGGGCGAGGGAAATAAAAAGAATGAAACCGAAGTTGGTGATGAATTGAAATCACTCAAAGAAGCGCTGTATCGTTTCTATGGTGATTGGGCCCCGGCATTCAAAAATCTACCAAATGATGAACGCGTTACTGTAATTGTAGATTTCAACGGTTTCTTTTCGAACTGGTATCGCGCTCAAATCGATGATTCCGATGAATCCTTTCGGCAGCTTATTGCTTCTGCCCAGATGAATGACATCGTGAATTACAAGCGTGAGAAAATCAATCTTACGGAGTTCAAAAAGAAAATTGACTTTGACAAAGTACAAACCATTGATGAAGACATTTCAATCATGTCCAACGTGATACAAACAGCGTTGCAAAGACGGAACAATGATATAAATCTAAGCACTTCCGAGGCAGTGAAAGGGATATATTTAAAAGGGTACGGCGCGGTGTTTATTACAAATTTAAGTCCGGCAGCCCAAAGCGTTCAAATGTACCTGAGATCATTATATAAAGACGGCGCCAGAACCGTCACCATGGAAAACAATGTCGACAAAGGGCATTTAAGCAAAGAACATCTTCACAAGGTAGAAGATAAAATGATTCGGGTGCTCTCGAACTACGGGCATACGCTCCGAAGCCTGAAAAATGATGAATGGCTGGAAGTCGCATTAAACTTGCGTGGGACATTTTTCAATGAAGATTATTCAAAAAGCATTTTAAAAATCCAAAAAAAGAATCTGGATGATTTCAATAAAGACAAAATTAATTACAACCAGTTGAAAAAGCAATTTAAGATCATTCGATATTAAATTTTTAACCGTGATACCCAGAAAATCAATTTACTCATAACCAATAAGACAAGCCCAATTCTATTATTTTTAACCACATTCAACCTTTGCCATCCAGATCCAGAATTTAATAGAATTGGGCTTTTTCAACTCGTTTCAAATTTTCAATTATGCTTCAGGACAAAACCTCACTCATTAATTTAGACTTCAAACCACCAATTGCTTTTGTATGAATTTGCGAGACTCTTGATTCTGTAATATCCATCACATTCCCAATTTCCCGTAATGTCAGTTCTTCATAATAATATAACGAAATCACCAGTCTTTCCTGTTCAGGCATTTCATTTATTACCTCGACCATTAAATCCTTTAGCTCATCATCCTCAATCGATTCAAGCGGATTTTCAGCTAACGGATTTTCAACTACATCATACATGCAGGTGCCATTTTCAGTATCTTCTCTTAAAGATCCATCCAGTGAAAGTAAAGAAGCAGAGGTGATTTCCCGTTGCAAGCTACTAAACTCATAATTGCTGATTTCCAAACGATCCGCAACTTCGATATCCGATGCCGGGCGGCCTAATTCACGCTCCAAATCCACAATGGCCCGATCCATAGCTCTCGCTTTAGACCGTAGCGAGCGAGGCGCCCAATCCAGAGTTCGCAATTCATCCAAAATTGCTCCTTTTATTCTTGGCAGAACAAAAGTTTCAAATTTCACACCCTGCTCCGGGTCAAAACGATCAACCGAGCCGATGAGTCCGATTAACCCGGAACTGACCAAATCATCATACTCAACCGAAGGCGGCAAGGTCATGAGCATTCGACTTGCAACATATTTTACAATCGGCAGATAATGAACCAATAATTTCTCTTTGATTTCCGGATTTCTCGTTAATACATATGATTTCCATAATCCCTTGATATCCTGCTGCATGGTTATTCTCCCTAATCAATCACTCAAATTCTTACCTTTTCAATTATCAATTCTGTCAAATTAAATTACTGTTCATAGAAGCATTTCATACACAATTTCTCGAAGAATCAATCTCCAGCTACATAAGGAGAATTTCATCAGTACAATACTGATATGGAATTTCTTACTAACATCATTTGTTGAAATTCTAACTCAAAATCATCAAGCATCAGCAGCGTTTTAATCATTTCATCGAGTTGTGTGTCGCCATCGCTGTCTTCAGCTTTTAAAATCTGCATTTCCAATCTCTCAACATCCTGAATAAAAGATGCTGTCACCTTTTTCAATCCGGATAAATCACCTTCTTTCCTAAGCTTTTGATTTCTTTTAAAATCACTCATTTTTCTATTTTCATCTTTTAAATCCATTAGGAATTTATTTCCTTTTTTATTATGTTTTTAGACCAACAAAATTCTATAGAAACTATATTTTATAATTACTTATGAAATTATTTAGTCCCTAAATAGGCAAGGACTATGCCATTGGATTTCAATGTCGATTGCCACAACAGTTTTGTAATTTTCACTCAAAAACAAATTGATTAAAAGTTGTCTTAAAGAATTTATTTCTATTGTCTTATAAAGATGTCATTCACGGTAAATAATACAATTCAAGACAGATCGAAAAATTGGTTACATTTTTTGATCAACGTATTAATGGGATTTTTTTTCCGCAGGTAGGTTAAGATTTCCTATTTTGTCGAATGTGTATTTCTTGTAACAAAGAAGGGTGCAAATAATGCTTGCAACTTGCAAAGAAAATTGCTACTATAGTCATTCCAAATCGAAGTTGAATTGACAGATTTGCTGAGGTAGATTTATTATAGGAGTAGTAGAATGGTGATTGAAAAGATTGTTGCGGGTCCACTTGGTGTGAACTGTTACATTATTGGGTGTGAAAAAACCGGAATCGGGGCAGTCATTGATCCAGGAGATAGCAGTGATATAATTTTAAAAACATTAAATGATAAAAACTTGAAGGCGGCATATATTTTTTTAACTCATGGACACGTCGATCATCTGGCGCATCTGAACAGAATAAAAGAGAAAACAAATGCAACTTTAATTATGCACAAAGATGACTCATTCCTTTTGCATGGTCTATCCGCACAGGCATTTATGTTCGGCCTGCCAGACCCGGGCAAGATTAAACCGGATCAGATTGCGTCTGACAACGACGTTCTGTCTATAGGTCAATTAAACGTAAAAATTCTGCATACGCCGGGACATTCGCCGGGGAGCATTTCATTTTACGTTGAAAACCATATTTTCGTTGGAGATCTCATTTTCCAGGGCTCTATCGGCCGCACCGACTTGCCGGGGGGCAATTATGAAAAACTGATAAGTTCCGTGGAATCTAAAATATTTACCCTCCCGGCGGATACCATCATTTATCCCGGGCATGGGCCGTCAACAACTGTTGAGCAGGAAAAATCAACAAATCCGTTTTTTTAATATTTTTCCACTTCAGGGATTGCACTGCTGTTGAAGTCTTGAATGGTCGCACAAATTCAGTCGTAACGAATTCCCTGATCACATGAGATGAGATACGCCTCCCCGCCGGCTGCTGTGATTGTCTCAATCACATGTTCCTGATTTTCCGGCGCATAGGCAAACATACAGCCACCGCCGCCGGAACCGTTGATTTTGGCACCGTACGCACCGGCGTTCAGCGCGGCGTCGATCATGCGGTCAATTTTTGGTGTGGAGATTCGGAGCACATCGCGCAGCACCTGCTGATGCGCATTGAGCAGTTGTCCCAATCGTCTGTGATCCAGGGGATTTTTCTGCAGCAGATTTTTGGCGTCCATTGTAATAGAATAATTTTGTATGGTTCCCCTGAGCAAGTCCATTTGCTCCGCTGTAATTTCTTTGGAATAGTTTTCCAGTGAATCAAGCGACATATCCCTCAAGGAAAAATCAGGATACTTATTTGACAATTGTTTTGTGATGACAATGACCTGATTTTTCACCCGCCCCAGAATGCCCTTTGTATCTTTTGGCTCTTGCGAATTTCCCAGCACAAATGTTTTCAGCGGCACGTTGAAAAATTGGTAATGGGTGTCCGGCTCAAAATCGAGAAATATGGTGCTGCCCAGCGCCGTTGAGAAATGATCCATCATCCCCCCCGGTTCGTTGAATTCCAGCACTTCGGCACGGTGCGCCAGTTTCGCGATCTCTTCTGCCGGCAGCGTTTTTTCCTGGTCTGACATTCGCGCTAAAAAATCGATCCACGCGACAAGCAGCGCCGAAGAACTGGATGTGCCTGCATTTATGGGAATGTTACCGGTCACCGTACATTCCAATCCCTCCGAAAATGAAAATTTCTCCCGCAGCAACACATTGACAGCGCTGCGGAAATAGTCCCGCTCTTTCACATATTCCACAGGCGTATTTATCGAAAAAGATTCCGTTTCATTGATATCCGGCAAATGAATAACAATTTTTTTATCGTTACTTTTCGAGCCTTCAATGGAAACTCGCAGAGAAATGGCAGTCGGAATCACCGGCAGTCCCAAATAATCCTGATGCTCGCCAAACAGACAAATCCGCCCCGGGGCTGATACGTTTAAACTGGTCATTTTATTCCTTATTATTTTTTTTCTACAACCACTTTAAAATGATTGTTGCGCCAAACATTTCACTTTAATCATGGAAAAAATATTTTTCGCGCTGGTAATCCCGGTCAAATCTTTGGTGATGGTATCAATTGCCACCCATTGATCGGTGCGGCCGATTAACTGCGGGACGCGCGCCGCGCCGGGAATCGCTTCAATTTCTCCTTTGTAAATGAGCGATGGCTGGCCATTGCCTTCAGGGTCCGGCGTGCCATTTTGGAGCCGGGACGGAAAGGTTACGTTGAAATCTCCGGACAGGTTGACTTCAATAAAATACTCCCAAACGCTGTTCAGGGGAACGAATGTTTTCACCGTGAATTCGCCACCCCTGGGCGTTGCACCGGTGATCGTATCCAAGAGCCGTTCAAAAATCGTCCGTTCGCGAAACGAACTTTTCTCCCGCTTATGCCGGCTTTCCCAATAGGGCAGCGAAACAGGGCACTCCACCTTGCCTTTCCATTGCTGCCTGCCGGTGCGGTGACTGACCCATACGGTTCGAATGAAGCCACTGTCCGGCTGCTCCAGCCAGAACGCTATCTGAGGCGGCTCTCCGTAGTTCGTGTACTCGTAAACTGTCCGGTTTATGAATACCGTGAATTCGAGGATCACATCATTTTCAGAACGATAAAACTGTTCGGCGTTTTTCGAACTTTCTTCTTCTACTTTATTTTCGCACGAAATAAATATCAGCACAGCGCAAATATAGCCGATTATCATCCTTGAAAGCATGCTCGTCATTCCCCGATAATTCCCAGTGGCTCCCGCGATTTCCACAGTCCGCGCGTGAAATCCGGGAAATCTTTGGGCCGGCTTCTGTCGGCCACCGAGCGCTCGGTCAATTCTGAAACGCAGCTCAGTGCAGCCGCATCATACACGTCCATGTCTGTTGGCATTCCGGTTTGCAGCGCCCGAACGAGCCGATAATCTTCTAAATAATCCATGCCGCCATGGCCGGCGCCCCGTGCCTTTTCACCAATATTTTTCCAGAGTGGATGATCGTATTTTTCACGATAGTTTTCCAGCGGCTCCCACTGATGCGCAGGGCTAATCCCCTCGATATGGATGCGATCCGGGTAACCCTGGGTGATGCCTTTGGTGCCCTGAACCAGGTTGATGCGCGTATACGGCCGCGGCAAATTGGTGTCGTGATACAGTGTGATGGTCATTCCATTGACCGTTTTGATCAAACTGACATTGATGTCTCCCAGCGCGTATTTCTGCCTGGTGTATTTGTGGTCAGGCCCCAGCTTTTCCGCGGCGTACATCTGCAATCCGCGCGAATTGCTGCTCATGGACACGAGATATTCGAACCGATCGCCGCGATTGACATTCATGTTCTGCGCCACAGGCCCCAGTCCGTGGGTGGGATACAAATTACCGTTTCGTTTGATGGAGTGCTGCACGCGCCAGTCGCCTTCGTACAAGCCGCCTAATTTGAAATTGCGCAAATCGTGATTGTACCCGCACTCGGCATGCAGCAGTTCGCCGAAAATCCCCTGGCGCACCATATTCAAAATCATCATTTCGCTTCGGCCGTAGTTGCAGTTTTCCATCATCACACAGTGCCTGTTGTATTTCTCCGCGGCTTCGACAAGCTGCCAGCATTCGTCGATGGTCACCGCAGCCGGGACTTCGGTTGCCGCGTGTTTGCCATTCTCCATGGCCGCAAGACACACCGGCATATGCCAGCGCCAGGGCGTGGCTGTAAAAACAAGATCGAGTTCTTCCTCCTGACACATGCGTTTGAAATCAAGCTCGCCGCGCGAATAGCCGGTCGGTTTCGGATGCCCGGCATCGACGACCCAGCTTTGCATGCGCGCGACCTTGTCTTCGATAATATCGCATATCGCTTTGATTTCAACACCCTCGATATTGAGGAAATTCCGGACGTGGCTGGAGCCCTGCATGCCAACGCCCACGAATCCCACGCGAACCGTTTCGATGGCTGGAACTTTGGCCAGTCCCGGCGAGGTCGTCAGTTTTCGCTCGCCTTTTGCACAACTCAGCAGGTTGGCTCCCACCAGCGTCGCGCCAATGCTGCCGGCCGCGCCCAGAGCCAGAAAATCGCGGCGACTGAAATCTTTGTTCTGTTTCTCCTCCTGTTTCGACATAATTTTTCTCCTATTTATGATGAACCGAAACCAAGAATTTTCTTTTCCAATTTTTTTCAAAACCTCAACAACAGGCACGTCAATCCGCCGTCCATTTTTCGGACTTCGCTCACATCCATTTCAATTATTTTTGAACCGAGCCGATCCAGTTTTTTTCGGGTTTTCGGGTGATTGCGTGAGTGAACATAGCTGTTCCCCAAAATGCTTGTGCCAATTTTATTCAATCCATCTGCATTTTTTTCTTTCAATTCGCTTCTTGTTTTCGCTCTTTTCGCGTGGTCCGCGGGCAGCAATTTTTTCAATAAATCCCCAAGTCAACACCGGAAACTACCGCTCCGTCGTACTTCTCCCGAATTTCGGCCAGAAGCTCTTCCGCTGTCGCGCCCCAGAAAAGTTGGTGATAGAGAATGACCAGCCCCGGTTTTGCCTCGGCAGCAATTTCCGCCAAATGGTACGTGGACGTGTGCGCACTTGCGTGGTAGTTTTGCCAGACTTTTTCACGCTTTAAAAATTTGGCGTGTGAATACACTTCATGAATGAGCACATCGCAACCCCGAGCCTTTTCAACCATAATATCCAGCGGCACCGTGTCCCCGGAAATGACAATGGTTCGGTCCGGGGTGATGAATTTGAATCCAAACGCATGGTCCCAGCCGCCGTGCTTCACCGGGAAGGCCTCCACCGTAACGAGGCTGTCGCGATAAAAAATGCCCGATTCAATTAAATGATTGATGACGCGATGGCCGGATTCATTGGCCGGCTCCAGCCCGTGGATTCGTTGGGAAATGTCCTGCTCGTAGGCTTTTAAAATGTGGTTGGTCATCTCAGCCGTTCCGGGCGGACCGTAAATTTGCAGGGGAGAATTTCGCTCCAGCACCCACGGCGTGAAAATCAAATCCGGCAAGCCGAGGGTGTGGTCCGAATGCAGGTGCGTGAGGAACAGCGTGTTCAGCTTCTTCACAGCCAGCCCTTTCACACCATTGCGGTGCGCCGCGGCTGCCCGACGAACAATGCCCACGCCGCAGTCCACGAGATACGGCGTGTCATTGACAACGATGGCCACTGCCGGCCCGAACCGCTCAGGATCAGCATTGGGTGTGCCGGTGCCAAGCATTACAATTTTGGTGACTGTGTTTTGGGCTCGACCATTTTCGTTCTGCGCAAATGAAAGCGTTGAAAGCAGCAAAAAAAACGATAATAATTTGAAAATTGTCCTTGACATTATTTAACACCGCTATTCAAGCATGAATTATTCAGCTCGTTTAATTTTGAACACAGATTTTCGCTGATGTACTCTGATGAAAAACAAGAGTGGATGAATTGATATCCCCTCAAATCAATCGTTCGACTTCTTGTTTTTGAAAACGATTTTTTTCGACCAAGCAATATTATGATTAAATTCTTTATACTTCGAGCCTTGGAGACCTGGCGGCAAATCATATTTATCTTTCAACCTCAAATTTGAACACCGAAGCGCTCAACGCGGGAATTGTCAGATGATTTAAAAATCCGTGAATGGACTTTTCCTCAATCCGAATTTTTTGACTCTTGCCGGGATCGTTGAATGCCTCGGGATTGGAGCCGGCGATTTGCCACACAGTTCCAGCATTGGAAAGCGAAACGCCGCTCAATGTCACGGGAAGGTCCAATTCATTTTTGGTCGGATTCACCACGCTGATTGTCACATATTTTTCATCCGCAGTCCGGGCAGCGACCACGTCCAACGGTTCCGGCGTGCCGCTCACCGCCACCGGGATTTCCCCGAAATGGGCGCGATACATTTTCAGCACGAGCCCGGTGGATTCGAACGCCGCCTTTGTTTTCGTGGTTTTGATGCAGCCGATCACATTCACAGTTTGGGCGTAATTGGCCATGTAAATGATATCGCTGTTCCTGAAATATTCGTGCAGCCCGGCCGCAATGCCCAGCCCATCCTTGAGAAAATAGCGGGTGCCAAGCTCGCCAAAAATGTACGGACCGTACCAGTAATTCCATTCGTCCATAATTATTTTGATGTCCTTCCCTTCAAGCGCGGGTATGCTTTTTCTGTATTCGCGATGCGCGCTGGCAATGCGTCGAATTTCACCGGCCGGCTGCCCGATGTGTGCCAGCAAGCCGGGTCGTTCCTGGTTGTAAAAATGCTCGCTGATGTGGTCCATGTAATCCGTGCAATTGGACAGCATCATTTCATCCCATTTTCCCACGGCGCCCACAGCAACAACCACGATGTTTGAATCCACCGCGCGCATGACTTCCACGGTTTCATTATGCTTTTTCACATAGTCCTCGATCGGCATATTACCCAACTGCCAGCTACCGTACATTTCATTGCCAACGGCCCACCACATTACGTTGAACGGCGCCTCGCTGCCATTTTCGGCGCGCCATTTCCCCATGGGCGTGTCAGGCGAGCCATTACAGTATTCCACCTGTTCGGCGGCCATTTCCGGCGATCCCAGGCCGGTGTTCACCGTAATGTACGGTTCTGTATCGATTTCCCGGCACAGCGCGATGAATTCGTGAATGCCGACATCGTTGTGCTCGACACCCAGCCAGGCGGGATTCTTGCGCGGCGGCCGTCGATCCGGGTCGCCGATGCCATCTTTCCAATCGTAGCCGCTGACAAAATTTCCGCCGGGCCAGCGGTACACCGGCGAGTTCAATTCCTTCAACAATTGCAGCACATCGGCGCGGAAGCCGTTCACATTGTCCGCCGGCATCAGCGACACCGCGCCAACCTGGAATTTTCCGTTTCCCTGGCTGATAATCTGCAGTCGGCCATCGTCCGTATTTTTTCCGGCAGTGAATTGAAAATAAAACTTTGTGAATTGCGGCTGCAACTCATCAACGAAAAAGGTTTGTTTATTCGATTTTCCATTTCCCCAAACCAGGCTCACCTGCACCGGGGCTGCCGCAACATCGCCGGCAAGACCGATTCTCCCGACATAACCTTTACCATTTTCCAATCCAAGGCCGCCTTGTTCGATACCGATCTTGGTGCCATCGCCGGGCAATTGAATTTCCGGGGTGAATTCTCCAACGTATGAATTTTCACTGATCATCCGCACCGCGTCTTTGGCGCCGATGACCTTCCAAGGCGAATCGGAATCACCGACCGCGTAATAAAATTTCCGGTCATCCAGCATTTCCGCCCAGATGCCGCCGTAAATGCAGCGTCCCAAATGTTCGATGAATTGGCCATATATGAACGGCGAAATCGGCTCACTGGTTTTCTCAAAATCGATGGCAACCGCTGGTTTCAATTCCCGAGTTTCCAACAGTTCCAGTTTTACATCATCGAACCAGGCTGTGCCGGTAGCAAATCCCCAGCCGCCGAACAGACAATTCATGTGAATCACGTCGTTCATTTCCGTGTCGAAATCCATCTGCACTTCGGTCCAGTCGTTTGTGCCGGTCAGCGGAGCAGTTTCGGCCCCACTGATGCCGTGCAAATTGAACAGCGCGCCCCTGCCGGTTGTTGCAACGAGACTTTCCGTTTTAATCCAGCCGGAAAGCCGATATTTGGAAAATGGCAGCACCGGCACGAGTATTCCCCAGGAATAATCCGCCCCGGTTTTCGACGAAATTTCCGCGCTTCGGTTGCCGGCGCGACCGCTATCAACAATCGCGAATTCTCCTTCCCCGCCCCATTTGTATTGTTTCCAACTGGAAGTTGCCTCATCTGAATTTTCAAATGTGAATGTTCGTATGGTTTCCATTTTATCAGCCTTTTGGTTCGAAGTACAAACGAAAAAAGAAATTAGTAAAATGAAGGTGCAGAAACGAAATATAAATTTGAATAAAATCTGACGGCGCACTTGTTTCCCACCTTTAATCTTTGCTTCATATCCCTCAGTCTCTCTTACTCCTAATCATAATCTCAATCTTAATCTGAAATTTTGTACCGAATACTACGGGATAGAATTATAAACTAATTTACAGGAATAGCCGAATATCCGTCGCTACCATGCAGGCCTCGCGAGCAGCTTTCAAACCGACATCCCCGTCTTCGAAGACCTGGCAATACTGCGGCGCCACGCCGAGTCTTCGGGCGGCTTCCAAGAATATATCCGGCGCAGGCTTGGGCCGAACCGGGTCGTCGGCCGTTAAAATCACATCGAAATACTGACGGAGGTGAATTGTCTCCAGCGTTCGCAAAACGAGATTTCGTCGCCCTCCGGATACTACCGCCATTGGTAATTTTCCCTGGTATCGATTGAACACATCCACCACAGGCTTAACCGGCTGAACCAGGTGCAAATCCTGCAAAAAATAGTCGTGTTTGCGATCTACGACTTCTTTGGGATTGAGTGATTCATGAAATTTTTTATTGTATTCATGAATGATTTCTTCGTCATCCATGCCCTTGAGCGAATCGAAAAATTCGAAAGAAAATGTACCGCCGAATTCCTTCAGCGACTTTATCCAGGCTTTCATGTGCGTGGGCATGGTATCAGCCAGCGTGCCGTCGCAATCGAAAATGAGCGCCCGGATATTCTTTTCCACTTCGATTTTTTTCATACTGCAAAAGTCTCACTGCTGAATAATAAGTAAATGAGCTATTTAATGGAAGAGAAAGTATAAGAAGAAATAAAATATTCATGTAAGATTAGAATGATGGTATTTGTTTTAGTTGTATTGAAAGCCAAGGAATTTTAATAATTCAAACGGCAAAAGTCAAGTGAAAAGATTATTTATTTTAGCCTGAATTATTCATGTAATTATAATAAAATTGATTCAATTACCTGATTATTATCAAATTGAATTATCAATTAATTTAAAAGTCAGTTTTAGACGTAAAAATGTACTCATCTCGAAATTCAGCACCATTCAGGTTATCTCGATACCTTTAGCAATAGAATGTTAATAATCGAGGTTAGAAGCGCCGCGACCTGATTTCTAATAAAATTTATTAAGCACACTCTGGATCTGGCTAATTTTTCAATTTTTTTTCTTGACTTTTTAAATTTTTATTCATATACTAAACATCTTAAACACAGCAACCAACGTTGATTTTACCCGATTCCGAACAGATTCATTTTAAAAAAGTTACACCAACTTCACCTGGTTCCAGACCAGCTTAACTCATGCATTGAGAGAGGAATTCATATATGAACTCCAATTCCATTTGGAGCAACAAAATTTCTTCTTTTAATTTTCGACAATGTTATCTACAAAATTATTCCCTCCTTTTTAATATAAATCACTTATTTCAACATGGAGAACATCGATAATGACTGATCAATACATGCCAGTCCTTCTCCTCATTGTAATTGCCGCGGCAACAGTCGGAATTATTTTATTACTGAATTGGTTGCTTGGGCCCAAGGCCAAGCACCGACAGGATTTTCCTTCCAAACAAACGCCATTCGAATGCGGTTCAGATATGTTGGACGAAAACAACCGGCGCGTCAGCATTCGGTTTTATTTAATGGCGCTGCTGTTTGTGCTGTTCGATCTGGAAGGCATTCTGCTTTATCCCTGGGCTGTTATTGGCCGTTCATTGGGACGAATTGGCTATATTGAAATTTCCATCTTTTTATTTTTCCTGCTGTTAGCCTTTTTCTGGGCATACCGACGTAAAGCGCTGGATTGGAGGTAAATCGATAATGTCAACTGAAAATATTCCAAACAATGTCGTTACAACGAAACTGGATCAATTTATCGGCTGGGCCCGAAGCTACTCGCTGTGGCAGTATGTTTTCGGCACCGCCTGCTGCGCCATGGAATTCATGTCCGTGAGTGCATCTCATTACGACACGGACCGGTTCGGCGCTGCCATGCCCCGATATTCACCGCGCCAGTCGGACATGCTTATGGTGGTCGGCACGATTACGCACAAAAACGCGCCGGTGCTCAGGCGCGTCTGGGAACAGATGGCCGAACCCAAATACGTGGTGGCTGTGGGCGCATGCGCTGTCAGCGGTGGATTCTACCGCAACTACGCCACAGTGCAGGGCTGCGACCGAATCATCCCGGTGGATGTGTACATTCCCGGCTGCCCGCCGCGACCGGAAATGATTCTCGACGGAATTATGGCGCTTCAAGACAAGATTCGAAAATCCAAACATTATTTATAAAAGGTAATTAGATGGGTAACTATTGGTTATTAAAAGACGATCTGCCAGACTTTTTCGAGGCGTTCCCTCAGGCAGAATATGTTGAACAGTTTGATCAGCCAAATATTCGAATTTCCGCGGATGAACTGGAAAAGGTGTTCGACTTTTTCAAAAATCATAAAAAATATCCCATGGAAATGCTGTTAGACGTAACGGCAGTGGATTATCTCACCGGCGATTACGCGGAACGCCCCAATTTAACCGGGCGCGAAGAGGACATGTACTCGGAATCACGGTTCGATGTGGTGTATCATTTTTATTCCATGTCGGCAAATAAACGCGTTCGCGTTATTACCAGTTGCGGTGGGGAAAATCCCGAAATTTTAAGCAGCTACCAGTGGTGGCAGGCTGCACATTTCCTGGAACGGGAAATTTACGACATGTTCGGCATTAAATTTACCAATCATCCAGATCTGCGCCGCGTCCTTTTATATGAAGAATTCGAAGGTTTTCCATTAAGAAAAGATTTTCCCACCCTGGGCGAACAGCCACGAATCCCATTACGAAACCCGGAGCACGACAATGGCAGAAATTGAAATTCCTGCAAAATATAAAGTTGAAGAAGTAAAAAAACGAAAAGAAATTCTCGAACTCCCCATTGCCAGTCCCGCGGATGCACCGATCAAAATAAATATTGGTCCATCGCATCCGGCCATGCACGGCACAATCAAAATGATCGCGGAATTGGTGGGCGAAACCATCGTAAATATCGATGTGGAGCCGGGCTTCCTACATCGCGGTTTTGAAAAGATGAATGAAAATCACACCTATCATTCGGCCCTGCCTTATACGGACAGGTTGAATTACGTGACCGCGTTCATCAACAACTTCGGCTATGCAGCGACCATCGAAAAACTGTTCGGCATCGAAATCACCGAACGCTGCGCCTGGCTGCGGACGCTGTTTTCAGAACTTTCGCGAATCACCGATCATTACACATGCCAGGCCGCCATCTGCAGTGAAATTGGCGCCATGACGCCGTTTCTCTATTTCATGCAAGCCAGGGACGATATCTGGGAACATTTCAACTGGGCCACCGGCGCGCGTCAAACATACAGCTACGCCCGAATCGGCGGCCTGGCCCGAGATATTCCGGATGGCTGGCTCGACCGCTGCAAGGAAATTCTGAAAAGCAATATACCGCTGTTGAAAGATGTTCACGGTTTGATAGATCGAAACCGCATCTTTTTGGACCGAACCCAGGGCGTGGGCGAAATCAGCAAAGAATACGCCATCAATGCCGGCATCACAGGACCGTTCCTGCGGTCCACCGGAGTAGCCTACGACGTGCGCAGAACAATGCCGTATCTCAAATATGACGAAGTGGACTGGGAAGTCCCGGTGGGTAAATACGGCGACAACTACGACCGCTGGTTCGTCCGAAACCGGGAAATCGAAGAATCCATGAAAATTTGCTATCAGTGTATCGATAAAATGCCGGATGGCCCCATAAACACAGACGATTTTCAGGCGCATCTTCCGGATAAAGCAGAAGTGTATTCAAGCATCGAGGGCTTGATCAATCATTTTAAAATCATTATTGACGGACCCACTCCACCAAAGGGCACTATTTATCATGCAGTTGAAGCTGCCAATGGCGAGTTAGGATTCTTTGTTGTGGCCGATGGCACAGGAACTGCCTATCGCCTGCACGTTCGCGCCCCGAGTTTTCTCATTATGGGCGTGCTGGATAAAATTATCATCGGGCACCAGTTGGCCGACATTATCCCGATTTTCGGAACCGTGAATATGGTCGGCGGGGAGTGCGACCGGTAATTTCAAATTTCAATTAAAATATAGAAATTAGATTGTAATAAGGAAAACTATGGAATTCACAGATACTGAAAAAAAGAAAATCGCTCATCTCAGAACGCGTTATCCTGACTCCCGTTCACTGACATTGCCGGTGATGTGGATGCTTCATAAACGTGAGGGATTTATTTCGGATGAAGCTGTTTATTTGATCGCCAATGAACTGGATATTCCCCCGATCTGGGTAGAAGAAGTGAGATCGTGGTATTCCATGTTTACTGAAGAAAAAGAAGGCAAATATGTGTTAGAAGTGTGCAACAACATCACCTGCTCTATCATGGGCAGCCAGGACATCGTCGACTATCTGTGCGAGGTGCTCAACATCAAAGTCGGAGAAACCACGCCGGATGGCATGTTCACGATCAAAACTGCCGAATGCCTTGGTTCCTGCGGCACCGCCCCGATGATGCAGGTGGATGATAATTACTATGAATTGCTGGATAAAGCGAAAATAGATTCGATTCTCGAAGATTTCAAAAACGGGAAAGAACATGCGCAGAAGCCACAGGAATTTCCTGTGTATAAATGAACCGCGAATTTCGCTAATTACGCGAATATTAAAATTCGTTAATCCTAATCATTATTTCCATGGTAGATTTAATCTTTAAAAATGAAGTGTATAAAATTGTTGGAGCAGCCATGGAAGTCCACAAAATTCTCGGTTCAGGTTTTTTAGAAGCAGTATATCAGGAAGCTTTAGCGATTGAATTTAAGGAAAATAAAATACAGTTCATTGAACACCCAAAACTGTCAATAAAATATAAGGCTTTTACACTCAACAAATATTATGTGCCAGATTTTTTATGTACTGAAGAAATAATTGTTGAAATAAAAGCTATGAGTCAATACGGACCTAATGAAAATGCTCAAATAATCAATGCCTTAAAAGCTGCAAAAAAGAAAGTTGGAGTTTTAATAAATTTCGGACAACAATCCTTATATTGGAAACGATTTGTAAATAGTGGAAAGAAATAATTCGCGAAATTAGCGTAATTAGCGGTTGTAAGTCAAATTCAAAGAGATAAACATGGCTGACACTAAAATTCTTCTTAATTACGAAAAGAACGGCACCAGTCACACTTTAAAGAGCTACGAGAGCCGGGACGGCTACAAAACCGTTTCCAAGGCTCTGAAAAAATACAAACCGGAAGACGTGCTGGAACAGGTGAAGCGCAGCGGAATCCGCGGTCGCGGCGGCGCTGGTTTCCCGGCCGGTATCAAATGGTCGTTCCTTCCCAAAGACAGCGATAAACCTGTCTACCTTATCTGCAACGGCGATGAGGGCGAACCGGGAACGTTCAAAGACCGCGTCATTCTGGAAGAAAATCCGCACATGCTCATCGAAGGCATGATTCTCAGCGCCTATACGATCAATGCCAAACATGCCTACATTTACATCCGCGGGGAATACGGATTTGCCTTCCGCCGCGTCCAGGAAGCTGTGGATGAAGCCTACGAAGCCGGTTACTTAGGCAAAAAGCTGAAGGGCACGGATTACGTGTGCGATATCACTGTCCATAAGGGCGCAGGCGCGTACGTGGTCGGCGACGAAACAGGTCTCATGAATTCCATCGAAGGGAAAAAAGGCCAAACCCGAAACAAGCCGCCATTCCCGGCTGTCGAAGGATTGTACGGCTGCCCGACCATTATCAATAACGTGGAAACATTGGCCTCGGTGCCCTATATCGTAGAGCACGGGGGCGATCATTATAAATCCATTGGAACAGAAAAATCGTCCGGCACCAAGCTGTTGTCTGTCAGCGGCCATGTTCGCAAACCGGGTGTTTACGAAGTTGAAATGGGCTATCCGTTCATGGAATTTCTGAACAAAGAATGCGGCGGCATGCTGGGCGGCAAAAAATTGAAAGCTGTCATTCCCGGCGGTTCGTCCACCCCGGTGCTCCGACCTGAGGACTGCGAAAAAATGACGTTGGATTATGAATCCATCGCCGCAGCCGGGTCCAGCCTCGGTTCTGGCGCCGTCATGGTGATTGCCGAAGGCGCCTGCATGGTGAAAACGCTGGAAGTGTTAGCGCATTTCTACCATCACGAATCGTGCGGGCAATGCACACCCTGCCGCGAAGGCACCGGCTGGTTGCTGAAAATCGTCAAACGGATCGAAGCCGGCCAGGGAAAAATGGAAGACATCGATCTGCTGAACAGCATCACCAAACATATCGCTGCCCACACCATTTGTCCGCTGGGCGATGCAGCCTGCGGGCCAATCGATAGTTTTGTCGAAAAATTCCGAAATGAATTTGAAGAGCATATAAACAAAGGCGGTTGTCCATACAATGGTAAATTTATCCGCTTTCAGGAGAGGGCCTAATATCTATGAAAGAAGTTACCTTAACTGTTGATGGAAAGAAAATAACCGTCCCCCAGGGGACGCTGATCATCGATGCGTGCGAACAAAACGACATTTATATTCCTCGCTTTTGTTATCACAAGCACCTTTCAAAAAGCGGCAACTGCCGAATGTGTCTGGTAAAAATCGAAAAAAATCCCAAACCGCAGCCTTCGTGCATGACCCCGGTTGCTGACGGGATGATCGTGTACACCAACACCCCCGAAATCATCGAAATGCGCAAGGCCATGCTGGAGTTCGTTCTCATCAATCACCCGCTGGATTGCCCCATCTGCGACAAAGCCGGGGAGTGCATGCTCCAGGACCAATACATGATGTTTTCCGGGGACAAGTCCCGGTTCAACGAGACAAAAGTGGCCAAAGAAAAATTCTATCATCTCAGCGAGAAGATACTTTACGATGCCGAGCGCTGCATTGCCTGTTCCCGCTGCGTTCGTTTTTCGCGCGAAATTTCGAAAACCAACAAGCTCGGACTGGTACAGCGCGGTGACAGCACGTACGTTGCCCTTGCTCCGGGCGATACATTCGACGATCCCTACAGCCTGTGCGTGACCGACATCTGCCCGGTGGGCGCGCTCACCAGCAAGCAGTTCCGGTTCAAAGAACGCGTGTGGAACCTGCATTCTGTCGATTCGATCTGTGCCGGTTGTTCGCGGGGCTGCAACATCACTATTCAGACAAAAGACAATGAAATTTATCGGGTCATTCCACGGGAAAATGAAAAAGTCAACAAGGAATGGATGTGCGATTTCGCGCGCGATTACTACACCACACCAATCAAAAACCGTGTGACTGGCGCTCACATCGACCATAAAGATGTTGATTACAAAAAATTCGTCACCGAGGCTGCAGGCGAAATGAAGAATCACGCCAAAGAAATGGCTTTCGTCGTTTCTGCATACGCAACTAATGAAGAACTGGCGCTTGCAAAGCAGCTTGTGGATTCATTGAATATCGCGGCTGTATTTACCAAAACGGATCGGGTCTGGCATGACGGAATCGGTGAAGTTGAACAGGATGACATTCTCGTCACGTCCGATAAAAATCCAAACGTGGCTGGCGTGAAAGCGACTTTTCCTGACGCCAAAAATATCAACGAACTGGTGATCAGCGACTTCAAGTACGCGATTGTCTGGGGGCCAAATGCGCCGGTGGAAAAATTAGATGGGTTGAATATTATTTCAATCTCAGCAATTTCTGATCAGGTCGCTGAAAAAGCGAAGTGGTCGCTGGCCGGCCGGCTTTCTATTGAAAAACACGGTTCATTCACAAACTGCGATGGCCTGGTTCAGCCATTTCGAAAAGCCATTAATGGCGCGGATAATTTTGATGAACTGATGTTCTTCGTCGATGTTTTGAAAAAGTTAGGAATCGAACCCATTGGCCGAACGGTTCACGAAGTTCGTGATTCATTATAAAAATAATTGAAAATATAATCGTGGCAATATTACGAGGCAAGCCGCATGGAATCTAGTTTCTTAGGAATTAATACCGTACAGTTTATAACAGATCTCATTCTCGCCACCAGCATCTTTTTATTCATGTTTATGATGGGCGCAGTGATGAGTTGGTCTGAGCGAAAGCAATCCGCGCAATTGCAGGACAGGATCGGTGCGAACCGGGCATCCATACCCTTGCCCGGCGGGAAAAAACTGGCATTGTGGGGATTCATCAACAACCTGGCTGACGCCATAAAATGCCTCATTAAAGAGGATTTCAAACCCAAAGCATACGACATGCTGCTGTATAATCTGGCAATCTTTTTCGCATTTATCCCTGCTGTGCTGTCGGTTGCTGTGGTCCCGTTCGCAGGCATTGTGAAACCGGCGGAACTGTTTCAGGCATGGTATCTCAACTGGATTCCCTGGCTGCCGGAATACTTCGCAAACAACCTGGCCGATTTCAGTTTTCGTGTTCAAGTGGCTAACTTAAATGTCGGTTTATTATTTATTTTCGCCGTGGGCGGCATCAATATCTTTGGCGCCATTTTGGCTGGCTGGTCTTCCAACAATAAATTTTCCATGATGGGCGGATTGCGCGCTGCATCGCAGATGATTTCTTACGAAATCAGCATGGGCATCTCCCTGTTAGGAATCATTTTTATCTATCAGACTGTTGATGTCTGGAATCTCGTTCAGGCACAGCAGGCACTTGCCTGGGGCTGGCTGCCCAAATGGGGCATCATTCTTCAGCCATTTGCTTTTTTCCTGTTCATTGCCGCGGCCACTGCAGAAAACAAACGCATGCCGTTCGATTTGCCGGAAGCAGAATCCGAAATCATTTCAGGATATTTTCTCGAATATTCCGGTTTCAAAATGTTGCTGTTCATGTTCGCCGAATTTATCGAAATTGTATTTGTGGCAATCATGTTAACCACGCTGTTCTTCGGCGGCTACTCCATTCCATGGCTCATGGCAGATGGATTTCACTGGCCCTGGGGCGGAATCTGGCATTTGTCTCACGCCAGTGTGGTTACTCTTCAGCTATTATCATTCACGACCAAAGTGCTGTTTTTCAGTTGGCTGCTGCAGCAAATTCGCTGGAGTCTGCCGCGGTTCAGATATGACCAGATTATGAAATTGGGCTGGAAAATTTTGCTTCCTCTTTCAATTATCAATCTGATTATCACCATAATTATCGCTGCATTAGGAGGTTTTTAATATGGCTTATCAATTACCCGATCTTCCTGATATGAAATATCTTGATCGAAAAAAGCGTACCCTTGGTGATCAGCTTTATGTCAAAGAAATTGGAAGAGGCGTACTCATTACGACAAAACATTTTTTCCGCAACCTGTTCAAATGGCTGACCTTCCGTAAGGGCGGCGCAGTGATACTTTATCCTGAAGAAAACCGCGCCGATTTATCGCCAAACAATCGCGGCCGCCATGTTTTAGTCCAGCGAACCGACGGCTCGCCGCGCTGTGTGGCCTGTAAAATGTGCGCTACCGTGTGCCCGGCCACGTGCATCACTATCGAATCGGAAGAATCGAACGATCCCAATATTCAAAAAAGACCCAGCGTTTTTGAGATCGATATCAGCCGGTGTATATTCTGCGGTTTCTGCGTAGAAGCCTGCCCTGTGGATGCGATTCGCATGTTGGCCACAACCGAGAAGCTTGTCAGTTACAACCGGTTCAAAATGGTTTATGACAAAGATACGTTGCTGAACTGGAACAAAGTTGTGAACGATGATGTGGTGCATGGGTATAATCCGTGATTATAAGCGGTTATTTTCTATTTTGATAAAATTACAATGAGACGACCAAAAGAAGAAGCTTTACACCTTATCAGTAAAATGCCGGATGATTCCTCATTCGATGATATAATTGCCGAATTGTATTTCAAACAGCAAGTCGAGCAAGGTTTGAAAGACATTGAAGCCGGCAGAACATATACGCATCACCAGATTAAAGATATGGTATCGCAATGGCGGAAATCATCTGGTCGGAGTTAGCAAAGGATCACCTCCAGGAAATTGATTCATATATTAGTAAAGGTTCTCCATTCTACTCTATAATTTTTATTGATAAGCTAATCGATTCAGTTGAAAAAATAAGTTCGTTTCCTAAGTGCGGAAGAATCGTTCCTGAGTTTGAAAATGAGAACCTGAGAGAAATTTTTTTTCATCAATATAGAATTGTCTATTTATTGCAAAATGATATTGTAAAGATTGTCGCAATCATCCACGGTGCCATGGATATTCAAAAGAAAAGAGAACGCGAACCATGGGACTTGACATAAAGACCGATTCATTTATCATCATTTATTCAAAGGAAACATAAATGGATTTCAACATACTGATGTACTATGTTTTTGGAATCACTGCAATTGCCGGCGGGATTATCCTTTTATTCGCTAAACACCCCATTCGAAGCGCCATGGGCCTGTTGGTCTCTATGCTGGCGCTTGCCGGCATGTACGCCATACTTCAGGCGCATGCCATTGCTGTTTTTCAGGTAATTATTTATGCCGGCGCCATTATGATTTTGATTATATATTTCATCATGTTACTGGACGTGAAAAGCGAAGACTATTTGAAGCCATTTGCCAAATTATTCTGGGTAGGCGCTCCGGTCATTACCGTGCTCGTATTAATTTTCATTTATAAACTATATGGTGCCGTCAGCGGGCAGGCAAATGCATTTGCCGACTTAAGCGTCGCTTCCATGCCCGAAGCACCCCCGAAAGACATTGGCGGGATCAAACTCTTTTCACGCGCATTGTTAACCAAATATCTATTTGCATTCGAATACGTTTCGACAGTGCTTTTCGCTGCTATTGTAGCAGTGATTTCTATTGTTCAATTGGATTGGAAAGGTCGTAAGAATGAATAATCCTCTTACCGAATTTATTTTGGGAACAGGAGGGATTTTTACTCTCTCAGTTGTCATTTTACTTTTTGCCATTGGCAGTATCACCTTTATTTTCAGACGCACGCTGCTTCACATGTTGATGGGAGTCGAGTTAATGCTCAATGCAGTGAACCTGAGCCTCATCTATTTCTCCCGACTTCATCAAAATCTGGACGGCCAGATTTTATCGCTCATGATTTTTGTGGTTGCCGCATGCGAAGTTGCAATTGGCATTGCCATTATCGTTCAGCTTTTTAAACGAACCGGCACAATTGGCGTAGAAACATACTCTGAAGAAAGGGGCTAATATTTTATGGAAAACAGCCTGATATTTATCATCATTATTTTACCACTCATCGGGGCCGCCCTGAACGGAACTGTCACTGCCATCAATGCTTACCGCAAAAAAGAAGTATGGGGCGAAAAATTTGCCGGCATCCTCGCGTTTTCAACTGTTGCAACATCCTTTTTGTTATCGCTTTATGCCGTGTTTGTGAAAATGGCAGGGCTCGAATCCATTAGCTGCACACTTTACGAGTGGATGGCATCCGGCGGTGTCGCGGTTAGTTTGACGTTCATCATCGACCACCTCTCCGCAGTCATGCTGTTAACGGTGACCGGCGTGAGCGCAGTCATTCACTTTTATTCCATTGGCTATATTCATGGCGATGAATCCAGCGTTCGCTATTTCACATATCTGAATCTATTCGTATTTGCAATGCTGTTGCTGATTTTGGGCGATTCCATGCCGGTCATGTTTGTCGGTTGGGAAGGCGTTGGTTTGTGCAGCTACCTGCTCATCGGTTTCTGGTACAAAGACGAAGAAAAAGCCATTGCAGGGAAAAAGGCGTTCATCGTCAACCGCATCGGCGACTTCGGATTCCTGCTCGGCATGTTCCTCATTTTCGCCAACGTCGGCTCGCTCACAATCGCCGAAGTAAACGAATTTTTTCATCATCAAAATTCCATGACATTTTTCTGGACCAATGTGGCGGGCATTTGCCTCTTCATTGGCGCCACAGGTAAATCAGCTCAGATTCCGCTCTACGTATGGCTTCCGGATGCCATGGCCGGTCCCACCCCGGTTTCTGCCCTCATCCACGCCGCAACCATGGTGACTGCCGGCGTGTACATGGTGGCTCGGTTTCACGGCTTGTTCCTCGTCGCCCCGGTTGCCTTGAACGTTGTTTTGTGGGTCGGCGCATTGACCGCCATCTTTTCCGCGACAATCGCTTTATTTCAAAATGATATTAAAAAAGTCCTTGCCTATTCCACGGTCAGTCAATTGGGATTTATGTTCATGGCTGCCGGCGCCGGCGCGTTTGTCATCGCCATCTTTCATTTGATGACCCATGCTTTCTTCAAAGCGTGCCTGTTCCTTGGCTCTGGAAGCGTTATTCACGCCATGGGCGGGGAACAGGATATCCGCTACATGGGCGGTCTGAAAAAATACATGCCGGCCACATACATCACCTTTCTCCTGGCGACACTGGCCATTGCCGGCATCTTTCCGTTTGCCGGATTTTTCAGCAAGGATGAAATCCTCTGGAATGTTTTCGCGTCCCACCAGGGCAGCAAAATTGTCTGGGTGATCGGCGCCATTGCAGCATTGTGCACCTCTTTTTACATGTTCCGACTTGTTTATCTCACGTTCCACGGAAAATTCAGGGGAACCCACGAGCAGGAACATCACCTGCACGAATCACCCAAAACCATGACCGTTCCGTTGATGATTTTAGGCGGACTATCACTGGTCGGCGGATGGATAGGTATTCCGAAATTGTTGTCGTTAGGCGTTATCCCGAACTTCTTCCATGATTTCCTCGAACCGGCCGTGTCCAAATACGGGCATGTTCATGTCGGGCATTACAGTCATGCGATTGAATATTCGTTGATGGGGCTTTCGCTGCTCATTGCCATCATCGGCTGGGTATTTGCCCGAAGCATGTTCCGCGAAATCAAAAAAGATTTGCCGGATCCGGAAACCTATACCGGCATTGTAAAAATTCTCTGGAATAAATATTTTGTCGATGAAATTTATGATAAAATTATCGTTCGACCGCTGAAGGCATTATCGACCCATGTGTTTTTGAATATTTCTGATAAACGAATCATCGACGGCGCGGCTAACGGCTCTGCTTCGGGCTGGCGAAAAGTGTCCGATTTATTTTCACAGCTTCAGACAGGCAATATTCAGGTATACGGTTTTTACATGATTTTCGGAGTCGCATTGGCGATTTTTGTAGCGCTTTATATTTTTTAATTAGAATTTACAGTTTAAATCCTGTGTGGCACTTTGCACACAGCATGTCATTTTCCATCGCAAACAATTGATTATAAAAGGTTGGAGTCTTTAATGGGCATACTATCTTGGATACTTTTAATTCCAGCTCTCGGTGCCGTCCTCATCATGTTTATACCGAGCAGAGACGAGTATTTGGAAAAAAGTTCAGCTTCAATATACGGGTGGATCGCGCTGATTGTCTCGTCCATTGCCATGATCGTTTCCTTCGTCATGCTATCTGGCTTTGATTCTTCCACAGCAGGCTACCAGTTCGTGGAGAACATCGCCTGGATCCCGCAATTCGGGCTGAACTACCACGTTGGCGTGGATGGAATTTCCATTCTCATCATCATGCTGACCACCATCATGATGCCCTTTACGGTTTTAAGCTCATACAAATATATTCAAAAAAGAAAAAAAGAATATTACATCTGGCTGCTGTTTCTTGAAACCACCATGCTGGGCGCGCTCATTGCACAGAACCTGTTTATCTTTTACATTTTTTGGGAACTGATGGTAATCCCGATGTTCTTCCTCATCGGAATCTGGGGCGGGCAGCGCCGGATTTACGCAACAATTAAGTTCGTTTTGTTCACGGTAATCGGCTCTCTGATGATGTTAGCCGGCATGATTTACCTGGCGATTTTAGCCAAAAATCAGTTTGGCTCGTTCACTTTCGAATTCGACCAAATCCTGCAATTACACATTTCGCCCGAAGCCCAGCTTTGGCTGTTCGCTGCGTTTGCGCTGGCGTTTGCCATTAAAGTGCCCATGTTTCCATTCCACACATGGCTGCCGGATGCACACGTTGAAGCGCCGACTGCCGGCTCTGTCATACTTGCCGGCGTCTTGCTGAAAATGGGCGGGTATGGTTTTGTTCGACTTGGCATTCCGTTATTCAGCGATGCTGCCATGAAAGCCGCTCCACTGATGCAACTGTTAGCGGTGATTGGCATCGTCTATGGCGCGTGTTTAGCGCTGGCCCAATCCGATCTAAAAAAGCTGGTCGCCTACTCATCCATCAGCCATTTGGGCTATGTGATGTTAGGCTTGTTCGCCATGACCCCGGAAGCGGTTGAAGGCGCCATCCTGCAAATGGTCAATCACGGTGTTTCCACAGGCGCGCTCTTCCTCTTGGTGGGCATGATTTACGAACGCCGCCACACCCGCGAAATTGCTGATTTTGGTGGGCTGGCTTATCGCATCCCGGTGCTCAGCGTCGCGTTTATGATCATCACGCTGTCATCCGTGGCGTTGCCGGGCACCAATGGTTTTGTTGGCGAATTTCTCATTCTGTTGGGGAGCTTCAAAAGCGCGTGGGCATTTTACTCGTTTAATCACGAAACATTCAGACTCATTCTCATGGTCTTTGCCACATCCGGCGTTATTCTTGGCGCTTACTACATGCTGTGGATGGTTCAGCGCGTTTTCTTTGGACCGTTGAAAAATGAGAAGAACAAAGACCTGAAAGATTTGAGCCTCAGGGAAATGATCGTGCTGGTGCCGTTCATCGTGGCCGTGTTCTGGATTGGCCTATACCCGAAAACATATTTAGATAAAATGCACACCTCGGTTGATCACTATATCGCCAAATATCAGCCGAAAATTTTGCAGCAGGAATTGGTCAAAGAAGTCGAACCAATCGAACAACACGAAGAACATCAACCTGCCGAACATCAGGTTGTACACTAATCTTTAGTCATTCAAAATAACTCTCTAATATTTTCTTAAAAGTTCTGGACTGCTTATGAACGAAATTTCATTTCAACCTATTTTTCTCATTGGTGAATTTAGCCTGATCGCCGTCATCGTCATTATGACACTGGCAGACGCATTACAACGGCCCATATTCGCCCTTTTCGGCAATTCTCCCGCACTTGAGTCCCGCAATAAGCAGGCAAGCTGGATTGCCGGCGGGGGTCTGTTCATCGTTGCTATGTTGCTTTTCATTTTTGGGAAAAGCACATCCGGGGAACAGGTAATTCTGCTGCACAATTCATTAAAAGCAGGCGGCGGTCTTTATATCGGTAAAATTGCCCTCATTGGCGCTGGTCTTTTTGCGGTCTTGATGTCCGCCCGATACACGCTTTCACAGGTTATTCCTGCGACCGATTATTACATGCTGCTCCTGTTTTCACTGCTTGGCGCATTGACGCTCATTGCCGCAGAAAATTTTGTGATGATTTTCCTTGCTCTGGAAATGATGTCGCTGCCAATCTACGCGCTGGTTGGACTGAAAAAATTCAACACGCGTGCCGGCGAATCTGCTATCAAATACTTGCTGTTAGGTGGATTCTCATCAGGATTTTTGCTGCTTGGAATTTCTTTCCTCTATGGCTCGACTGGCAGCCTGGTGGTTTCTGAAGTCATGCAAAATTTATCGTTTGATCAAGTAAATATTTATTCACTGTTATCCGGTTTGGGACTCATTTTCATTTTCATCGGACTGGCATTCAAAGTATCCATGGTCCCCTTTCACGCCTGGACCCCGGATGTTTACGAAGGCGCAGCCACGCCAATCACCGCCTTCATGAGCGTGGGCGTTAAATTGGCAGCATTTGCTGTTATTCTTAAACTGTTTGCCGCTGAAATCTCGCTCAACGCCTTTGACTCTGTTTTCAGCGTTATTTTTGGTTTCTTTGCCCTGATCACAGTCATTTATGGTAATTCAGTTGCCATTGTTCAAAAAAACGTAAAACGGATGCTGGCCTATTCATCCATCGCGCATGCAGGGTACATGGGTTTAGCGCTTGCCCCCATGAGCCATAAAATTGAAGCAGTTCAAGCCGTGCTTTTTTATGGCATCGGTTATATCGCCATGAACATGCTTGCCTTTGGTGTACTTGTTTATCTTACGCACAAAGACCATTACTGTGAAACGCTTGACGATCTCAAAGGCGTGGCTCGTAAATATCCCGGCGCCGCAGCCATGATGACAATCGCCATGTTTTCATTGGCAGGCATTCCACCGGCAGTTGGATTTGTCGGAAAAGTCCAAATTTTCCTGCAACTTCTCGAAGGGCAAATGTATGTCACCGCCGTGATTGCGTTATTATTTAGTTTGGTCGCTCTCTATTTTTACATCAATGTTCTCGTTGTCATGTACATGAAAGAGCCTGAAAACGAATTGAAAGAGATCGGGAAACAGGGATTAACACCTGTTTGGCTATCACTTGGACTTGCTGCTTTATTTGTTATTATTTTAGGTGTTCTTCCTTCACCGTTATTGAATTGGTCATTGAAATGGGCTGAAATGCTCTTCTAATATTTTTACTTAAATTATATTTCAAAAAAAAGGCTTACAACAAATATTTGTGAAAGCCTTTTTTTTATTCTTTTCCAGTATTTTATAAAAAATATCAAACTAAAAGAAAAGAATGTACAAAAAACCATTAATTTTGGCACTTTTAATCTCTCTTATTTTTTTATCAATTCTAATAATAATTCTTTTAGCCTGAATTATTCACAGATTTCAACCTAAATATATTTAACTTTATGTTATTAGTGAGATTAACGAGGTGTGTAAAATTTAACAGAGTTTGATATAACGAATTCGGAATTAAGCACCATTCAGGCTATCTGGATTCCTTAATGAATTACAATGAATAATCCAGGTTAGCAACCCAAAACCAGAAAATTTCTGACATTGTGCAATTGGAAACTCCTCTGAAAGTAGGTCAAGCTTTTCTTTTTGAAAGTCTCTCATCAGATGAAAAAAAACCACAATAAAAGGTAAAAATACATTTCTATATTTCTATAAACCTAATTGTGCTGCCTGTAAAAATGAATTACCAGTCATTTTAGAAAATTACCATAAATTGAAATCTAATGATATACATGTTATTGGTATTTCTACTGAAAATCTTACTGATACAAAAAGATTTATAAAGAAAAACAATATTGAATTTCCAATTATTCCGGACCCAGAGAAAAAAATTTTCTGGAAATATAGAATACGCTTTGTACCTTTAATAGTGATGGTAGATAAATCAGGTATAATTTGTTTCTACCAGCAACATGGTCAAAGTATTCAGGAACTTCTTTCAGAAGTTAATAATTGTTTTGATTTACCCAAAAATTAACAATTGAATTAAGTTTACATAAATCAAAATCCACTGCCAGGATTAGTGTTTATTAGACAAGCAACAAATATGGAGGATTCGTTAAATGCTAAACAATGATTCCAAAAAAACATCAATTGTTTTATTATCCGTTTTTCTAATAATTGTAATTACAATCAGTTTTCTGCTTGCTCGAAATATAAACTTCAAAAAAAAATTAAGTGACCTTCAATCGGCGTTATATATTTGGAAAGCAGAAGAATTAGCCAAAGTTTCAAAAAGAACACATAAAGATGCTGTTGTTATTTTAAACGAGGAAGAAGGATTATGGGATAAATCCGGAGAAACATCCATAGAAGTGATTCATGATTTAACTTTAGGTGAAGATGATGAGAATGAACATTACTTATTTTATAGAGGGGGTGATGTAATTGCAGATGACGATGGAAATATTTATGTATTATTGAGAATGGAAGGGCTGATAAGAAAATTTGATCGAAAAGGGAACTATCTTTTGACCATTGGCAGAGAAGGGCAAGGACCCGGAGAATTTATACAACCTACTCGATTTCTTATTGATAATCGGAATACTTTGCATGTTATTGAATACGGCAATCGAAGGGTGAGTAAATTTAGTTTAGATGGGCAATATATAGATTCTACTCCTTTGCAATTTCAAGGCATTCCCCGCCAGTTTGGTTTAGATGAAAACAACAACTATTATGTATCTTTCTATGATAGAGAGTCTGAAACTAAAACCAGTATCCATAAATTTAATTCTCAAGGTCAATTAATTAAGTCTTTTGGTGAAACTCTGTATTTAACGCGCCCTGTTCATTTTGCAGAAAGGGGAAGTATCATTGACCAATGCACACAGGGACACATTTTTACTGACAAAAATTCCCTCTATTTTTCTCGAAGGAATCCCTATGATATACGAAAATACAGTTACGATGGCGAACTGAAAATGCTAATTTTTAGAAAAAACAGTTTTATGCCACCCGATAAAATGATAATAGTCAAACAAGGCTATAGTTTTTATCCTTCAGTCCAACCAAAGTTTATAGCTGTTCGAAATAATAAAATAATTAATTTAATTTTAGTTCCTGAAAAAGGTTATGAAAGTAGTGATATAGGTTGGGTAATCGATATCTTTGATCTTAAAGGCAACTTGTTAACCAGCTATAAAAGCCAGATTAAATTTGTTCCTACTTTCATAGATAAAAATAATAGAATTTATGGATTTTCCGGTGATCTGACTAAAATATATCGGTTTTCTTTAAAATTCAAACACTTAAAAAACAATGAAAGGAGGTGAGACAAATAATGAATAAAAAATCAATTGCATCAATAGCATCGATTCTCTTTGTACTATTAATCACAGTGACAACCTGCACCTTATTTTTAACTCCATCTCCATCATATGCTGAAGAAGGTTCGGTGTGTTGGGATTGTTTTGACTGGGGGCATGGATTTAGAGAATGTGGAATGACCTATTCTGGTGCGGCAGAATGTTCACATGCAAGTGGGGAATGTAGAATATGGGGTATGTGTATTATAGTTTATTAATTTTATCACACAAAAAGAGTTACGTAGGGGCTGTATCAAAAGTCCTGTTTTCGGTTTTTCCGTCTGTAGCGGAACAAAATTCCGGAATCTCCTAAAAGATTGTTTGTAATAAGAATCCGGTACTCCGTTTCGCTTCGACCGGAATGACAAATATGAACAATTTTAAGCTTTTGATACAGCCCCTATATCTATTATGTATCTATTCATTTTTTTCAACCATCTGAAGAAAAATCTTTTTTTATTGCCTTAAACGTCCAAATATTGTTGAAGAAATAATTTAAAATCGTTCCGACAGCGATACCAAACAAGTTCGATATCAAATAGTGAATATGAAAGAAATGGGTCAGAATCCACAATATACCAAGATTTCCAACATAGCCGGCAATACTGCTAACGATGCAGAATTTGACAAGCCGAATGAAATAGGCCTTGATCCCCGGTTCTCCCCGATCTCGCCACGTCCACAAATCGTTCCAGATAAAATTGCTTATCATAGCCAGGAAAATTGCAAGCACACTTGAAACAAGATAATGAAAACCCACTTTTTCAGTGAACAGCCATAGAAAAAATTGATTGACAACAATCCCGCTCCCGCCAACAATTCCAAATTTTACAAATCGAAGCAGGTCAGGGGAAGCCAACCAATTCTTGACTTTTAAAACGATCGAATTCATGGCTGCGGACCTTTGTAGTTGTAACACTTATAAAGGTAAAATGTTCTGTACACATTATCGTTATGTGAAACTTCCAGTTCCTCCAGCGGTTCAATCTTTTCAAAATGTAAATTTAATTTCTTAAAATTTCTAAATCGATCAAAATCGCTTGTAACAAAAATAGCATCCTTGCCCAACAATTTTTCTGTATCCGTCCAAAAATTGTATTGCAGGCCATTTGCACCGAATATTTCACCGGCGTGCGTGGTCAGGTAATTTGAAGTATAATAAGTAATCTGGCTTGGCACTTTATATTCATGACCAAAAACAAACGTGTCTTCTCCATATTTTTCTTTCAATATTTCAATTCTTTGAGCGAGTTCATCCCATCCAGACCATGTATCTCCCTTTTTCAACGGAACTATGTGTATTAAAGGAACGAGGTGCATAAAGACAACAATAAGCAAACCTAAAACAATTCCCGGCACAAACAGCTTTTTAAATCCACGGGATATTTTTGAAACATTGTTGTCGAGCCAGACCACCCCGGCAATAACAGATGTAATGTATGCAGGCGCCAGCCAGTTCATTTTAACAAGGCTTCTGAAACTGGAAAGCGTGAAAACAAAGTATACTGGGAAGGCGATCCAGAAAAGCAATCGATATCGGTAATCATTTTCTTTGAAGCTTAATTTCCCAATGCCAATCCAGCCGGCCAGTAACAGGAAAAACACATAAGGCGTCAACATTCCCAGTTGCGACCCAATGAGTTGAAAAAAGAAATCCAGTCGCAGTCGCTTCATTTGTGAAAATCGATCCGAAGATTGGAACATAAACGAAGCCCATTCGTGCTGGTAATTCCAAATAATCACCGGACTGAAAATAAGTACTGCCAAAATAACGGCAAAATAAGGGTGAATTGTAGCCAGCCATCGCCGTTGATTCGCTGTTAAAACAATGAACATAAGAATGCCTGGCACAATCAATATGGCTGAATATTTACTTAACATGCCAAATCCCAATCCTGCGCCGGCAAGGTACCACCACTTCCAGTGATTCGATTCGATTAGACGAACCATTGCGTAGACAATCAGCGTCCAGAAAAAAAGTAATGGGACATCGGGTGTAATAACTGTTGATCCGATTGAAAAAAGAACAGTACAGTTAATGACTACGACCGTCCATAACGCTATTTTATAACTCTGAAACATTCGCCGTGTAATTAGATAGAGTAAAATCATCAAACCAAGTGAATAGAATACGCTTCCCAATCGAATGAAAAATGACGAGTCACTTCCCAACCAAGTAAAGAACGCGATAGTGTACGCGGCTATTGGTGGGTGGTCAAAATAGCTCAGAGCAAGATTTTTAGCATATTTCCAATAATAGGCCTCCTGCGGAACTATTGGCATAAAGACAATATAAATTAGCCTAAATAAAGTGATACTGGCGACCAGACTTATAATTTTTTTCTTCTCTTGCAAATAGTGCTCCTACGAATACTAATTTAATGTTAATCGACATCTTCTAAAGATTAAAGTTAACAATAAAAGCATTAATAAAAAAGGTATTTTTTCATTCTTTTGATTTTTTATTTTATGCTTTTCTTTGGTTATCAACTTATCGAACCGAAATAAAATTTGACAAAAAAAAGGGAAAATGCTTAAAAAGCCTTTTCCCTTTATATAATTATTCCCGGCGATGACCTACTCTCCCATCCCGCCTACGGGACAGTACCATCGGCGCTGGTGGACTTTACTTCTCTGTTCGGAATGGGAAGAGGTGTTTCCCCACCGCTATAGTCACCGGATTTTTTTTTAATTTAAGAAAAACAGAACCATAATAAAGACTACTAAAGCCACTAACCATCTGCTGCCATAGAGGCGGCAAGTAAGCCGCACGGCTTATTAGTACCACTCGGCTGAATACATTACTGTACTTACACCTGTGGCCTATCACCTTGTAATCTCCAAGGAGCCTTTAGTTCCGCTAATGCGGAAGGGATATCTCATCTTGAGGTGGGCTTCCCGCTTAGATGCCTTCAGCGCTTTTCCCTTCCGAACATAGCTACCCAGCCATGCCGCTGGAGCGACAA
>CAZSBG010000060.1:0-36978 GCA_964605145.1 uncultured Cytophagia bacterium
TGCTGACCTATCCGCCTGAGGCGGATTGCCTCTACCAACTGAGCTACGGTGGCGTCAATTTTTGTGGTTGATAATATATGAAAAATGAATTAAAAAGTCAACAATTTTTGTTGGGGCTTATATTGCGCTTTTATATGTATTGATACAACAAACGGTTTCAATCGAGAATCAAATATCGAAAATCTGTACGATCGACCAAAAAAACTACCCCGCAATCACAGCCTGATTCTCCCGCTTGCGCAGCACGTTCCGCTTTTGAATGTCTAATTCCATTTTTCTCAGGCGTAGACTTTTTGGGGTGACTTCGACCAGTTCATCTTCAGCGATGAATTCAATATACTGATCCAGCGACAGCAGTCTTGGCGGACGCAGTGTAACGGTCGTGTCCGATGTGGAGCTGCGCATGTTGGTCAATTTTTTTTCTTTGGCGATATTCACTTCCAGATCACCGTATTTATTTCGCTCGCCTACTACCATGCCGGCGTAAACCTGCGTATTGACTTCGACGAACAACTCGCCTCGCTCGACCATGCCCAGGCTGGCATAAGTGGTTACGCGACCATCTCTGTCCGCAATGAGCGAGCCGGTGGCTCGCTGCGGAATCGGGCCAAACCATGTGTCATATCCTTCGAATAACGTGTTCATCACGCCGGCGCCTTTGGTGTCCGTCAAAAAATGGCTTCGGAAACCGATCAAGCCGCGGGATGGTATGCTGAACTCCAGATTAATTCGGCCCCGGCCGGTATTGTGCAAATTGCGCATTCTTCCTTTTCGGATGGACAGTTTTTCCGTGACCGTACCGACAAATTCTTCCGGCACATCGAGAAAGATTTGCTCCATGGGTTCCTGCAATCGCCCGTTTATCATTTTGGTGATGACGCGGGGTTTGGACACCATAAATTCGTATCCCTCGCGGCGCATGGTTTCTATCAGCACAGCCATTTGCAATTCGCCGCGACCGCACACTTTGAATGCATCCGGCCGCTCGGTTCTTTCCACTTTGATCGCGACATTACCCATTGTCTCTTTATCCAGCCGTTCCCAGATATGCCGCGATGTCACATATTTTCCGTCGGTGCCGGCGAATGGCCCGTTGTTCACATAGAAAATCATGGAAATCGTTGGTTCATCTACATGAATTCGCGGAAGTGGCTGTGGATTTTCAAAGGATGAAATGGTGTCTCCAATCTGAATATTTTCCACGCCGGACAATGCAATAATATCGCCGGCAAACACAATATCGACACGCTTCTTCCGCAGTTCCTGAAAAGTGTACAGGGCGGAGAATCGCACACCGTTCACCGTTCTTTCATCGCCGCACAGGGAATAATCCTTGTTCATTTCCAATGTTCCGCTTGCGATGCGACCAACAGCGATTTGTCCCACATAATGATCGTAGTCGAGATTGGTCACTAAAAATTGCGGGACAGCTTCATCGTTGGCTTTGGGTCCGGGAATGTTCGAAATGATGGTATCGAACAGCGGCCGAAGGTTTTCCGCGTCATCATTCAATTCGAAATGGGCAATGCCGGCTTTCGCATTTGTGTAGATAATCGGAAATTCGATTTGCTCTTCATTGGCGTCCAGATCGATAAAGAGATCGTACACTTCATTAATCACTTCCTGGATGCGCGAATCGGCACGGTCGATTTTATTGATGACGAGAATAATCGGCAATTGTTTGTCAAGCGCCTTTTTCAGAACAAAACGGGTTTGCGGCAGCGGACCTTCGCTGGCGTCGACCAAAAGCAACACGCCGTCAACGAGATTCAAGCTGCGCTCAACTTCGCCGCCAAAGTCTGCGTGTCCCGGGGTATCGACAAGGTTGATCTTCACATCATTGTACCAGATGGCCGTATTTTTGGCCATAATTGTGATGCCGCGTTCCCGCTCAATGTCCATTGAATCCATAATCCGTTCGGCAACCTGCTGATTTTCTCTGAAAATGCCGCTCTGTTTCAACATGCCATCCACCAGCGTCGTTTTTCCGTGATCGACATGGGCGATGATGGCTATATTTCTAAATTCATTTTTTCGCATAGATTTTGGTGCTTTTTTCTTAATACAGTGTTTACAAATTCATGTTCGTCTTCATTGTAATTTCAGAGCAATGTGATCGGTGAATTGCGATTTTTCTTCCCAATCGCCGCTCATATATAATCACTCACCTTATACCTAATTTCTTTTTGTACTTTGTTTTTTTCCGCCTGATATTCCTGTCGCCGTGTCCATTTCCGTTTCCATTACCATTCCCGTTGAAAGTAGTTTGCGCGAAATTACGTTCGCCGCTGGTGATTTCCACAACGACCTTCTTTTTATTCAACGTAATATTTCTGAAACCTGCCAGCAAGGCTTCGGTATAATATTCATCCACTTCGAAAAACGAAAACTTCCGCATGATATCAATTCTACCCACTTCCACATTTCGTTGACGTGTGCTTCGGTTCACCATGCCCAACAAATCCGGCGGCGTAATTCTGTCCTTTTCACCCAGATTGATGTAGAATCGGGTGAACCCTGTTTCCGGCACAGGCCTGGAATAGCCGTCGCGTTTTTTCGCTCGTGCTTTTGGTTTCGATTTCGGCTTTCTGAATTCGACCATTTCCCTTTTATGCGGCGCGTTCAATTCATCCGCGCTTTTGTAGTAGTCCAAAAACCGGTTGAATTCCATGGCCACAAAATGTTTGATTAATTCTTCGCGACTCAGGTTTTCCAGTTTTTCGTAAACCGTAGGGAGAAACTTTTCAATCTCTTCATGATCGACTTCAATGCTTCTCAATCGATCGATAATATTCAGCACGCGCTTCTCACACACCTCTTTTCCGGTGGGAACCTGCTTGAATTCAAATTTCTTTTTCAATAATTTTTCAATGTGGGAAATTTTATATTTTTCTCTCATGTTCGTAATTGCAATAGAAATGCCATTGTGCCCGGCTCTGCCGGTCCTGCCGCTTCGGTGAATATATGAAATTGCATCATCCGGCAAATTATAATTAATGATGTGCGTTAAATCTTTCACATCGAGTCCGCGGGCGGCAACATCGGTGGCAGTAAGAAGATGAAGATTTTTCACCCGAAATTTGTGCATGACAGATTCACGCTGGGCCTGGGACAGATCACCGTGCAGGGCTTCCGCATTGTAACCATCCTGAATGAGCTTGCGCGCGACTTGTTTGGTCTCTTCCCGGGTTCGGCAAAAAATGATGCCATAAATATCCGGATAAAAATCCACAATTCGCTTTAACGCAAGATAGCGATCTTTTTCGTGCACGTTGTAAAACAGGTGCTTCACGTTTTCAGCGCCGGTATTTCGTTCACCAACCGAAATTTCGATGGGTTCGCGCATGTATTTGGTCGCCAGTTTTTTCACATCTCCGGACATGGTTGCTGAGAACAATAGCGTTGTTTTGGTGTCTGGCGTTCTATCGAGAATGGCGTCCAATTCTTCCCGGAAGCCCATGGTCAGCATTTCGTCCGCTTCGTCCAGCACCACAGTTTCGATTTCAGAGATATCGACTTTATTTCGGCGATTCAGTAAATCGTTCATCCTGCCCGGGGTGGCCACGATAATGTGCGCGCCCCGTTTCAGCGCCCGCATCTGGGCGACAATATCGGCGCCGCCATAAACCGGGACTATATTCAAACCACGAATGTGTTTCGAGTAATTTTTAAGATCGCTGGCAATCTGCAAACACAATTCCCGCGTCGGGGAAAGAATGAGCGCCTGTGTATTTTCATTGAACAAATCAATTCGTTGAATTATCGGCAAACCAAATGCCGCTGTTTTCCCGGTTCCTGTCTGGGCAAACCCGAGAATATCCTGTTCATTTTTTAATAATGTTGGAATTACCTTTTCCTGAATGGGCATGGGCGAGTCGAATCCCAGCTCCTCGATGCCTCTTTTTAATTCAGCGTTAATTCCAATTTCTTCAAAAGTTACCATGTTACCGCCTTACGTAATTATTAAAACTTCGCTCGCTCTTCAACTTATTTTTTTGACGAGCGAAAAAAACTTGCCACGATTACCTGAAGCGAAACAAAAACACTTCAGGGTAAAAAAAACCCACCACGGCAAGCAGAACATTAGCGGTCTGCCAGGGCCAGAGGTGGGCAGAATATCGAAATTGTGCAATAATAGTTTTTACATTGAAACCAGTATTTCGCAGATTTTCAAATTTCTTTTTCTGAAAACCAGCCTGAGCAAAGTGGAAGCCCGGCTCAGTAAATCTGTATTTATGTGAAAATCAAATTATGTGTTCAAATTCACCGCTATCAATAATTTTGCAGGAAGCGACTTTATCGGACGAAAAATCCTCACATTGCTGCTCAAAATTATTGGTCGTAAAAATACGTAATCTATCCGTAAATGTCAACAAAAATTTAAATTAATTTTGGTCGGTGATGAAATTGTTCACGAATTTCGAAATTTCGGTTTTCTGCCTTCGATATTAGATTTTCAATGCTCGATGTTGGATGCTGGATATTAGATTTTCGTTGTTCGAAATCAAATATCCAATATTCAAAATCAAAAATAAACTAACCAACATCCAATATCAACTATCCAATATCCACTATCCAATATCCACTATCCAATATCCACTATCCAATATCAACTATCCAATATCCAAAATCAACTATCCAAAATCAACTATCCAATATCCAATATCGACCATCCAACATACAAATTCATTACACTAACTCTTTAAAGCCTCCAAATGATAATTTTTAAAATTGCCGGCAGCGCCGTTCTCTTCTGCGATTTCGACTGCGGACTTAAAATTCTCTGCATTGAGTTCCGGCAGATAGAGGCCGCTGTAAATTTGTTTGTCTTCCGAGCGTCATCAGGCCGAAGCGGTCGTTGTGCCGATCCTTCATCACCGTTTTGAAGGACAATTGGGAATCTGATTTCCCGGCAGACACCCATTCGTCCGTGTCCGCGGTAGTGAACGTGAACCAGGGCGAATCGTTGATGAACATGTCGAACTTTTTTTCGCCCGGATTGCAGCCCAGACCGGCCAGCCAGATAAACTGGATGAATTTTTCGCCGTCCCCGAACCGAACCGTTTCGGTCTCCCATTCGATGGCCATTTCGCCGGTCGTCGCCCGCATCAGCAGCGCGGACCGGGCCGAGGGATCCGGCGAATGATATGAAATCGTCCCGCCGGATAGCGTCTTTTCATACCCTATTAAAAATTTCTTTTTCCCGCTTTTTAACGGGAACGTTGTGGGGGTCGATTTATGGCTCATTGGTTTCTCCATGCAGGTTGCTTTTGAGATGGGGGAGAGGAGCAGACTAAGAAAGTAAATGCTGACAACGATTGAATGCTTCATGCTTCTCCTTTGCACACAATGTAATTTTCAAATTCATTTTCATGTCTAACCATGAAACAAAATTCAACAAAAATAGTTTCGTCACTGTTTCAGCCACAACGAATTTCGCAATTTTCCACTTGACTTTTTGAGTCAATTTTTGTAATATTTATAAAATTATCTTCGAATAATTCATGCACCACTTTTTCTCTTTTTTTTTCGAAGATGTTTTATACACACGAAGATTCCTCCCTGAGAAAAAGTGATAGAATTTTAAAATTAACAGCCGAGCAAAAACGGTTTGTCCAAATAAAGGAAGAATGATGTTTTGCAGCCGTTCACTGTAATTGTTTAAATATAGGAAATTTTTTTTCTTTTGAGATTTAGATATTTTTCTCATATCTATCAATTTTTCCCACAGGTGGACACCGATTTGTTCGATGTTCGGAGAGTAATTGGCGATTAATAATTAATGTTAACGCCATTCACCCAATCAAAATTTAACCAGGAGGTATGGAAGCATGAAAAAAAAATTTAACATCCGAAATCTATCTTTACTTGCTGTCTTGGTTTTTATAGGGCTATCCTGTTCTAACACTAGCAGAGAAATTAACGAAAACCAACTGCAACATCGTGGCGATGGCCTTTACTATGCTGTAAACGAAGAAAAGCCATACACTGGTAAGGCTGTTAAACTTTATAAAAACGGACAAAAAGGAGAGGAACTAACTTTTAAAAACGGCAAATTGCATGGCTTAACCACATCATGGAATTCTGAAGGGCAGAAGACAACTGAAATTAATTTTGAAAATGGCGTGCAATCCGGCGCGTATCGAACCTGGTTTGAAAATGGACAACAGAGACAAGTTGGCGCGTTAAAGGATGAGAATACAAAACACGGGCATTGGACACTTTGGGACAGTGAGGGGCAAAAACAAAGCGAAGGCGATTACAGGGATGGCAAGGAACACGGCCAATGGACCTATTATTACGACAACGGTCAGAAAATGTCTGAAGGTCATTTTAAAGATGGCAAAAACGAAAACAAATGGGTCTATTATTATAAAAATGGAAAAACACAAAGCGAAGGCGATTACAGGGATGGCAAGGAACACGGCCAATGGACCTATTATTACGACAACGGACAGAAAATGTCTGAAGGTCATTTTAAAGATGGTATAAAAGGAAACGACTGGACCTTTTGGACTAAGGATGGGCAAAAACGGGAAACCGACACTGTAACAGATATTGACGGCAATACCTACATTACCATAAAAATTGGCAACCAATGGTGGATGGCAGAGAACCTGAAAGTAACGCGATACCGAAATGGCGATGCTATTCCCAATGTAACTGAAAAACGGGACTGGGCTAATTTAAAAACCGGCGCTTATTGCAGTTATGAAAACGAAAGGGAACATTCGGTAACGTATGGTTATCTCTACAACTGGTTTACGATTAACGACCAGCGAGGTCTTGCGCCGCAAGGCTGGCATGTTCCCAGCGATGCTGAATGGCGACAACTTAGCGATTATCTTGGCGAGAAT
This sequence comes from uncultured Cytophagia bacterium, assembly GCA_964605145.1. Classification (GTDB taxonomy): domain Bacteria; phylum Zhuqueibacterota; class Zhuqueibacteria; order Thermofontimicrobiales; family Thermofontimicrobiaceae; genus CAZSBG01. The sequence continues at coordinate 6,858 of CAZSBG010000060.1, forward strand.
GCCGGCGGTAAAATGAAGCAAGTGGGAACCTCACATTGGCAAAGCTCCAATGAAGGAGCCTCCAATGAGAGCAGATTTTCCGCGTTGCCTGGCGGTTACCGTGACAACTATGGTAATTCCAATAATATCGGTAATAACGCCTACTTTTGGTCTTCGGAAGAGCACTATAGGAGCTACGCATGGCACAGGTACCTTAGTTACGACGATTCGATATTGGACCGCAGCAGCTACAATAAGAAGTGTGGTTTTTCGGTTCGCTGCGTCAGGGATTGACTATTGGGCTATTTGGCTATTTTTTTTATCCCGCGAAGCGGGATCGAAAAATTTTTTTAATATTTTTTTCAATTTAAATAATACTACTTAGCAAATTAAAAAATGTCTCAAAATGCAAGGCAAAATTCCCCTATTGTTGTCATTCCCGCATGCTTTTAGCGGGAATCTCCTCATGATTTAGAATGAGATTCCTGTCCTCCAAAAAGAAGGCGGATCTACGACAAAAGACGTGCAAACGACCGAAGGCGACCAACGGAAGTACCCTGGGTAAAGTCCAGCGGAAATGACAGAAAAAAGGTAATCTGACTATGTAGTATTAAATTTTTATAAAAACCATTAGTTTTTTGCAAACAAACACTTTTGTATGTTGCGTCAATCGTTAACGGTGATATTTAATCCTTAATTTCATTACAAACAAGCTTGCAAGGAACAAAAATATCAAGCCAGAAATCAAACCAATGAATTCAAGCTACTATCTAAAAACTCCGCTGACAATTTCAACAGCTTTCCTGATGATAATCGCCCTGGGTTGTTGTGATAAACCTCACTTCAATGCCGTGCATACGGCTTTCGAAAACGGAGTAACAATCGCAATCAAAGGGCTGAAAGACACGACAAAAGTGCTGCATATCGCGGACTCTCACATCAGCGTTGTTGAAGAGAACGAAAAAGAGTTTCATACCTACAGCAATCGGATGGATAATGCCTACAAATCCGTGCCGCATTTTAAAACCAAAGAAATTACAACACCTGACACATCATTTTTGGAATTGATGGCGCTGGCAAAAAACCAAAATGTGGATGTGATTGCTTTGACAGGGGACATCATCAATAACCCGTCAAAATCCAGCGTGACGTTTGTGAGAGAGTCGCTTGGAAAAACAGGAATTCCCTTTATTTACACTGCCGGAAATCATGACTGGCATTACGAAGGCATGGAATGTTCCGCGGCAACATTGCGCGAGACCTGGATTCAGAACAGCCTGTTGCCGCTGTACAGCGGTTCGAATCCTCTGTATTCATCGCATATTACTGGGGGAATAAACTTTGTCGCCATAGACAATTCGACCTATCAAATCAATGAAGAGCAACTGAATTTTTTCCAGGAACAGGCCGGGCGCCCCATGCCCATTGTTCTTTTGGTGCACATCCCTTTGTATTTACCCAAAAATGCGGAGCGCAACCATATCAACACCTGCGGCGATCCCCGCTGGGGCTGGGATTCGGATAAAAATTATGAGATCGAGCGGCGGGAGCGATGGTCCCGGGATGGCAATTTACCGTCGACGGTTCAGTTTTTAAAAGCGGCGAAAAAATGCACCAACCTGATAGCAATTTTAGCCGGCCACACGCACAGACCGAGTGTGGATCAATTCTCGGAAATAGCCGTCCAGTACGTCACCGGCAGATCGGCGGATGGGCAGCATCGACTTGTCGTTTTCAAACCGCTGCCTAAGTTTTGATGTTGATGCTTTTCGGGAAGGAGAAGGAGAATTAATACGAAGTTCTATCTATTTGAATAAACGAGAATACTCAAAAAATTAAATTGCTAAAGCCCATTTTTACATTGAATAAATTATTTGATTTTGTTATATTCTTAATGAACGATAAATTTCACAAAGGTTAGGATGTTAAATACTTCCCAAAAAGGTCATTATGAAATTACAAATAGTACTTGAACCAAGCGAAGAAGGCGGTTTTACCATTTATGTTCCTTCATTGCCTGGTTGCATTAGTGAGGGTGATACCCGAGAGGAAGCGTTGAAGAATATCCGAGAGGCGATTGAGTTATATTTAGAACCTATTGAAGATGATTCATCTTTTTCTCAGAATGTCGAAAAGTTGGAAATTGCATTATAAAACAAGTAAACAGCCAGACACTCCTACTCTTCAACCCTCAACTTCTCCAATTCATCATCCCCTAATTTTCACCGTCTTTATCTCAAACGGCTTAAACTCCAAAACCACGCTGCCATGAATATTCTCAAGTGGCGCGTCTCGTTTTTCCAACAAATCTGTTTCGAATATCTGCGATCCTGAATTATTCAATGTCAGTTTTGCGGTTGCAGTTTTGCCGTTGGGCTCGTAGAACCGCAGGATGAGCGAATCTTCTTTCTCCGCTTTTTTCACAACCTCCAAAATGATGTCACAGGAATTCAGCGTAAACGGCAGGACCGTTTTTTTGCCGGCAAAACCTTCAAAACGGGCCGGAGGCTGATTGAGCTGTATGGCTTCGGTTTGGACATCAGATTCGGTCATTTCGCCGGTATGCGGCAGCAGGCTGTAGGTGAAAGTATGCTGTCCCCGATCCGCGTACGGGTCCGGCATGGTGGTGGCGCGTAGCAGGTTCAAATCAATCACATTGTCCAAAATTTTGTAGCCGTACTTGCAATCGTTGAGCAGGGCAACACCGTATTGCTTGTCGGACAGGTCGGCAAAGCGGTGACCGACCACCTCGAATTTGGCCTTGTCCCAACTGGTGTTTCGGTGTGTGTTGCGTTTCAAAAAACCGTACTGAATTTCGAACGTCGCCGAATCGGAATACACATTGACAGGAAACGCAACCCGCAGCATTTTGTGGGTTTCCTGCCAGTCAACCTCGGTCTCGAAATCCAGCCGTTTGCTGTTCGCTGCCAGGTAAATTCGCTGCGTAATTTTTGATCCACCGATGGACAAATGCTGGCAAATGCCCTGTCGCACCGTGCCGCGGCCAATCCATTCCCGACCTTCGAGTCGCGCGTTTTCCAACAATTGATTCTCGTAATAGAGATCGATGTCCCACGCGTCCCAGTTAGCCGGGCGGTCTTCGTACATGCTCAGCACATTGCCGGATTTCTCCGGCGCGAGGATTTCTTTGTGCAGCTCTTTATCGTAGACCCGTTTGATTGTGCCGTCGTCGGAGAATTCGTAGCGAATGCATTCATTCTCTAAAATGAACTGGTTCGAAGAAGGCCGGGGATAATTTCCTGGCTTCCGACTGCCCTTCCGAAGTGTCTTCGAAGCCAATGGCGGAATTACGATTTGCAGCACAAGCCCTTCTTTCTCAGGCTGAAACGATACAGGTTGTCCGAACTCATCGAAAATTTCGAATTCCAGCCACGAATCCGGCAATTGAATCGGACGATTGTATTCAACTGAAAGTGTATTGTAAAATGTGATCGCGCTTTTGTCCATTTCGAATAGAAGCTGTCCGGCAGCTTCGGACAATTCCTGCGCTTCGGCGGTCAGCCATTCGTAATCTTCCCGGCACTGCTCGTACACCGGGGTGATACTCGACCCGGGAATGATATCATGAAACTGGTTCAGCAGCAGCTTTTTCCACATAGCGTCCAGGCGCGCAGAGGGATAATTTTCCAGCGGCAGCATGGAATAGAGAATTTCCAGCTCGCGGAGTTTCAGCTCCATCTCGCGGTTCATTTTTTTGTTGTAAGCCTGGGTGGTCAGGGTTCCGCGATGCAGCTCGAAATACAACTCGCCGATCCAGCGCGGGAGCAGGTCTTTTTTCTCAGCCAGGTAATCGAGAAATTGCTGCGCCGTGCTGAACGTGACGCGCGGGCAATTCTCCATGTCCGCCAACCGCAGGCCGGTTTCCACCATTTCTTCTGTAGGGCCGCAGCCGCCATCGCCAATGCCGAACAGGGTGAGGAATTCATCGAGAAAGGCGTGCTCCTCGAAATTTTCCTGGCCGTAATTCAGTTTCGACGGCCGCAGCTCGCTTCCGTAGTTATCTTCCGGCGGGAAATGGGTGATCACCTCGCTGCCATCGATTCCGCGCCAGACGAATGTGTGATTGGGCAATTTATTGAACTGGTTCCACGACAGTTTTTGCGTCACGAAAAAATCGATGCCGGATTTTTGCAGAATTTGCGGCAGCGCGGCGCTGTAGCCGAACACATCCGGCAGCCACAGGTTTTGCACATCGATGTTGAATTCATCCATAAAAAAGTTTTTGCCGTGAAGAATCTGCCGCACCATGGACTCACCGCTGATGATGTTGCAGTCCGCCTCGACCCACATGCCGCCCTGAACTTCCCAGCGGCCCTCGGCGATTCGCGCCTTAATTTGTTCGTACAGCGCCGGGTAATTTTCCTTGACGAACACATAATGCTGGGGCATGGACGCGCCAAAAACGTAGTCGGGATATTTCTCCATCAATTGCAGTTGCGATGAAAATGTTCGCGCGCACTTGCGGATGGTTTCGTCGATGGGCCAGAGCCAGGCCGTGTCCAGATGAGCATGCCCCACGGCGCGCGTGGTTAAATCCGAAGCGGAAGCTGGTTTGCTCAATTCCGGCTTTAGCATCTCCCGCGATTTTTGCACGGACGTTTCATCGGATCGAAAACAATCGATGGCCGCCATGAGCGCCCGAAGAATCCGCGCGCGCCGGACGCTTTTTTCCGACAGGGCTTTCATCTGGTCTTCCAACACGAAACAATCCAGATACAAATCCCAGATATCTTTTCTGAACACAGCAAGCTTTGCGTACTGGAACGCAGCTTCGTAATTGCCGTACGAAACCGGGCCCTTGTCGCCGCGGTCCGGCTCCAATTGCAGTCCGAATAACTGCCCGGCCGAAGCTTCGATCCAGTATTCAACCTGCTCATTGCCGGCTGCATTTTCAGCTATGTCCAGTCGATCCCGCTTGAATGTGTTCAACGGCCAGAGCGTGTGAAAACTGAGTCCGGCCAGAGGCGCACCCTCGGGCGTAAACGCCAGCGCTTCGCCGCCCATATTCAGCAGGGCAACGACATGTTTGCCACGCCATTCTGCCGGCACTGCGCCGGTCACATGAAACCAGGCCCGATCCCAGTTTTTGCCCCAGGTATCGCCGTGTTTGACCGGCGTGTATTTTCCATTCAATCGCTCTTCGAACGGAACGATGGGATTGAATGCGCACATTTCGGTTTTCATTTCCAGTTCATTTTCATAATACAAGCCGGGCAATCGCTTCAGAAAAACCTCGATTCGCTGTTCGTACAATTTCCGTTCTTTTTCAAACATGTATTAACCTCCGGTAGATTCTTTTTTATGCGCCCGCGGAACGCGCGGAAAAACACGAGATATTTTTGTTACATTCTTTTTTATTATTAAACGTTTCAGTTGAGCCTCCAGGTCTCAAAAGCTCGAAGATTACTTTTCAAGATGAAAATAATTCTACGTTAATACCCCAATCTTTATAACAATTCAGCCACCGAGTCACCGAGAACACAGAGAAAAAATCAATCATAAATTACCATAATTTTTTGTAAATAGGATTGCCAAACAGTGAATTATTTCTTTTTAAAGTTGCAATCATAAAAAACCAATTCATATTTATGCAAAGAATAGGTATTGCATTTTGTTATTCTGTTTCCAAATAGGTAATGAAAATATTTTTCACATGATGAGACACACTTTCCGCAAATGACTTGTCAGAACATCTCGGAGCCCTCTGTGTCTCGGTGGCATTTTTTATAAGCCTGCATAGTACTACTTAGTCAGATTACTTTTTTTCTGTCATTTCCACTGGACTTTACCCAGGGTACTTCCGTTGGTCGCCTTCGGTCTCCTGCATGTTTTTTGCAGGAATCTCATTCTAAATCACGAGGGGATTCCCGTCCTCCAAAAAGATGGCGGATCTGCGACGAAAAGCAAAGTCTGCATTCATTTAAAAATATAATGAAACTTTGCAGGCATGTGACCGAAGGGAATGCCTGTGGTACGGGAATGACAATGATTATGAAATACTGCCTTGTTTTTCGAGACATTTTTTAATCTGACTATGTAGTAATAGTTACTAATCTTATAATTCCTTTGAGGGACAGATCGAAGGGGGAATTTTTTTTCACTTATTTTATTTTGATATATATTTCGCGCTCTTCAGCGTATTCCGTGGGCAAAAGTTTTTCAATTTTCAAGTGAACGAATTTTTTCGGCGGCTTCGATCATGGCCAAATAGCCATCCACCGGCACATAGTCAGGAATGGAATTGCCGGAACCGAGGGCGTAGCCTTTGGCCATCCCGCGAAATTTCTGGCCCAATTCGAATACTTTTTCGAGGACGACCGCCGGTTTTTCGAGACAGAGAATATCGACATCGATTCCGCCGAACAGACCGATGCGGTCGTTATAGCGCTCGATCCATTTGTCGAATGGCGCGATGGTGTCCTCGTTGGAATGCTTGGCGTCGATGCCGATATCGATGACATCATCCATGATCTCGAAAATATTTCCGCAGGAATGCCAGAGAAACGGGAATCCGGCGCTGTGGATGAGGTCGACCACGCGCTTGTACCGGGGAATGATGTGCTCGCGGATGGTTCTCGGCGCCATCAGCGTGCTGGTTTTGAATCCGAGATCGTCGCCGAATCGGCACACAGCAAAAGCGTCCGAATGCCGGTTCAAAAATTCAGTCCAGATGGTCGCCATCAAATCGCCGATTTTCCGATAGAGATCGCGGAACAGGTCCGGGTCTTCGGCCATCATGTACGCCAAATATTCGAATCCTACAAGATCCTCGCTGATCTCGAAGACGCCGTTGCCGATTCCGCCAACCGCTTTCATTCCGGCCGGGAGTCTTTCGTTGAGAAACCGGAATTGCTTTTCCGCGGATTCCCAGAATCGTGTGGGAATTTCCTCCCATGGGTAATTTTCGAAATCATTTCGATTCTGAATGGGGCCCGGCTTTCCGCCCATAATCGCGCCATTGTCCGGCAGAAATGTAGTGATACAGATTTCGAACGAGACGGTGTCGTATGTCATCTCTCTGAAAAAGCGGCAATAATGAGAGAAGAATTCTTTCAGGTCACAGTCGTCGCCTGAAGCCAGGTCTTCAAATTGTGTGTTCAAAATTTTTTCCATGATCGCCGGGCTGATAATATGCTCGTACACAGGAAGCCGCGCCGGTCGTTTATTTTTCAGTACAGCCAATATGTTGTGATAGTCTGGTTCAAAGTTCATTTTGATTCTACCCATAATTTTATAGAACGCGGATTGAACAGATTGGACGGATCATGCCAAATACAGATGCATCCTTCGGATCAGCTGAACTGGCTTAATTAATTAGTATTACCAAATAAAGATTTTTGGCTGGCGAATAAACCCAAAATTCCATTAATTGATCTTGCTCTTTCTTAGCAATAATTTCTAAATCTGTGAAAATCTGTGTTATCAGCGGCCTATGTTTTTTCGTCAGAAACACTTCATTTTGATTATGAAAAAATCAATCAATACAAACTTCATCAGCAAACACCCATGCCTTTTCCCCTGCGCCGGGATGCCAGCCTGGACATACGCCGCGGTTTTTGGCAAACACGCGGACGAATCGAGCCCCGGTTTCTTCGCCATTCCACGTGAATTCGTGACGCACGGTTTGCGGCATCTGCTCCGAAATGGTATTTTTCACGGTGGTCAATTCCCTGAAATTCCGACCATCGGATGATACTTCGAAAGTGACGGACATGGGCATAAAAATCCATACATCCACCTGCTGCAGGAATCCGGCGCGAATGGAACGGACGGTCGTTTCCTTTTTCAAATCGATCACAGCGTCCAGGTCGTCCTGCTCGAATCCCTGCCAGACCTTGTGATCGTCCGATGTATTCACTTCATCCGGGGCCCGCCAGCCGTCAGTCAGGGCGTTGGGATCGCCGCCGTCATATCTTTCGGAGCAGGAGTATTTCAGACTCACCGGGCAACCGATTGCCGCGTGCTTCACCTGCACCGGCGGTCGCGGCAGAAATTGCTCTTCGTTTGTATCGCCGTATTGTTCGCGCACCTGTTCCAGCTTCATTTCCATATCGCGGCGTACTTCAGCGTATGCCGGGTCATTGTACACATTGTTCATCTCCTGCGGGTCTTTCAACAGGTCGTACATCTCCCATTCGTCTATGTCGTAATAAAAATGGATGAGTTTGTACCGCAGCGTTCGAATCCCGTAATGGCGCTTCACCATGCCGATGGCCGGGAATTCATAAAAATGGTGATAAATGGCATCGCGCCAGCCAGCCGGTGTTTTGCCGGCTAAAATTCCACGAATGGATTCGCCCTGCATGACCGAAGGCGCCTCAACGCCGGCGTAATCCAGAAACGTTGGCGCGAAATCCAAATTTTGAACCAGATCGGTCTCATTCACTCCCGGTTGAATCTCTTTGGGATAGCGGACGATGAAAGGCATTTTCAGCGACTCGTCGTACATGAATCGTTTGTCAAAGAAACCGTGCTCGCCCAAAAAGAAGCCCTGGTCCGACGTGTAAACAACGACGGTGTTCTTCTCAAGATTGTTCTCTTTCAAATAATCGAGGACGCGCCCGATATTTTCATCCACCGAAGCGATTGTGCGAAGATAGTCTTTCATGTAGCGCTGATATTTCCAGCGAAGCAGGTCCTTGCCTTTTAAATTCGCTTTCAGGAACGCTTCGTTTTCTTCCGCGTACGCTTCATCCCAGGCCTGCCTCTGCTCATCGTCCATTCGGCCGTAATCCTGCTCCCAGAATTTCTTCCATATTTTTTCCACCTCGTTGAGATGCGACGTATCGCCGGTATAATGCACCTTGAAATCATAATCCTGAAACAAGTCTTTTTCAATGGTGATTTGCTGCTCGATCATAGCGCGACTGCGAGTGGCGTAATCGTCGAACAGGTTGGCCGGCTCAGGGATGTCCCTGTCCTTGTACAAATCGAGGTACTTTGCCGGGGGCATCCAGTTTCGGTGCGGCGCCTTGTGATGCAGCATGAGACAGAAATTTTTTGATCGGTCGCGCCTGTCCAGCCAGTCGATGGCGTATTCGGTGATCAAATCAGTGACATAGCCATGCACGCGCTTTCGCTCGCTCATTTCAATGAAATCCGGATTATAATAGCTGCCCTGGCCCGGCAGCACAATCCAGTAGTCGAACCCGGTCGGTTCGGTGATGAGATGCCATTTGCCCACCATCGCGGTTTGATAGCCAGCCTTTTGCAGCAGTTTCGGGAATGTCTGCTGGCGGCCATCGAACGCTTTGTTATTGTCGATGTGGCCGGTGATGTGGCAATGCTTGCCGGTGAGTATTACGGCGCGACTGGGCGCGCAGATTGCATTGGTGCAGTAACAGTGCCCGAACCGAACGCCATCTTCGGCCAGGCGATCGAGGTTCGGCGTGTGATTGAGCGAACCATCGTACGCGCTGATGGCTTTGCTGGCGTGGTCGTCCGTCATGATAAAGAGGATGTTGGGTCGTTCAGAATTATTTGAAGATGTGGAATCCGGGTGATTCAATGGCATAACAAAACTTTCCTTTTGAAAATTTTATTGGTTCTATTCTAAATTGTGTGGGTAATTTTAAATTAGTCAAAAACTAACCACAGAGCACGCTGAGAATGCACAGAGTTCCCGGAGTTTTTTTAATTTGAAAAGCTTTGTGACAACAATTTTTTGATCGAAAAGACATCGGTTTTTCAGAATTATAAAGATTCAACGATAACTTCTTTTTAAATAAGTGAGGATACAGTTATCAAAAATATCAAGTTGAACTTAACTATTTTAATTCGTGTTTTTTTCCTTAGCGATCTTTGCTTTCCATTGCGTCCTTGCGGTAAATTTTTTTTTACCCACACGGATATGATTAGAACCATTTTTTTATTGTGATATAGATTTTCGGTCGCTATTTGCCGACTTTCTCAAATTTAAATTGAAATAAATCCGAATGCACACGCGCTTGTTTCAGAATATTTTCTGCCTCATGAACAATTTCCGGGTATTCGGCGGCTACATTTTTTTCTTCGGAAAGATCGTTTTTCAAATTGTAAAGCTCCAGCGGCCCATCTGGATTTTCGTGCATGTTGAGGCGAATCGCTTTCCAATCGCCCCGGCGAATGGCCTGTTTCCCGCCCTGCTCGAAAAACTCCCAGTACAGATATTCGTGCGTTTTCTGTTTCTCGCCAAGCAGCTCCGGCAACATGGAAATGCCATCGATTTTTTCGGGTTTGTCAACGCCGGCAATGTCACAGGCAGTTGGCAGGAAATCCCAGAAAGCTGAAATGTGTTCACTGGTCCGTCCGGCAACGATTTTGCCGGGCGCCCACACGATCAGCGGAACGCGAATTCCGCCATCGTACAAATCGCGTTTGATGCCCCGCAGCGGTCCGTTGCTGTTGAAAAAATCGGGATCGTTTTGCCCTTCAGCGTGAGGCCCGTTATCGCTGGTGAAAAATATGTAGGTGTCGTTATCCAGTCCCAGCGTTTTGATCTTTTCCACAATTCGCCCGATATCGCGATCCATTCGACTTATCATGGCGGCGGTTCCTTTTTGTGGTTCCGGCCAGTCCTTGTCTGCGTATTGGCCATAGTCAGGAACTTCCATGCCATGCCTTTTTACAAGCCAGCTTTCGTTATTCGCGTGCGGGATGGTTAGCGCCAGGTAGAGGAAAAACGGATTTGATTGGTTCTGCTCGATGAAGTCCAGTGCCTCTGCGGCAAATAAATCGTGGGAATAATCAGCGCGTTTTTCCGCTGCGGAACCGAAACCGCCATTTCGATACTTCACTTTATTATTCAGCGTGACTTTATCTTCGTTGCGCCACAGAAAATCTGTGTAATAATTGTGAGCATGCACCTGGTTGAGATATCCGTAAAAATAATCGAAGCCCTGTTTTGTTGGAATTCCGGTGGAGCCTGTTTCGCCTAATCCCCATTTCCCGATGAGCCCGGTTCGATAACCGTTTTTTTGAAGCACGTTTGCCACTGTGGTATCCGTATCATTTAGAGGCGCCAGGGCATTTCCGCGTACTTTGGCGTGACCGCTGTGCAGCCCGGTCATCAGGCAGCAGCGCGATGGCGCGCACACTGTGCTTCCTGCGTAATGCTGCGTAAACCGAATGCCTTCCGCAGCGAGATCATCGAGGTTGGGCGTCTTGATTTTGTCCTGTCCATAGCAACCCAAATCGCCATAGCCCAGATCGTCAGCCATAATAAAAATAATATTTGGCTTTCTACGCTGAGAGCATCCCTGCATCGCAAGATTCGAAAATGAAAGTGACATGGCACTCAATCCTGCTGTTTTGAGAAAAGTTCGTCTTTTCATTTTTTTTCTCTTGATTTCAATTGTCATTGTATTTCAGTTCTTTAATCCCAATAAAAAGTAATTTCCCGCCCGTTCAATCTCCATTTTTCAGGGAAAAGATTGTCCACCCAATCCAGCGGTTCGCCGGTTGTCAGGTTCGTCGACGCGTTTTTGAAGCATTGCCTGATGAACGCTTTTTGTTCTGACCCAACAGCTTCGGCCTGGGCCGAAATAAACAACGGCGTGCCGCTTACCGCGAGGAGCTGCATCCACTGTTTATTCAATTCCCAGGGCACTTTCGGGGTGAGTCCTACGCAATCGCCGTCCGCCGAATAAAAATGATTGTGCTGTGCAATTCGGAAGCCTAACGAATTGACGCCCATCTTTTTGGTCCGCGCCCATTCCAGACCGCTGGTATCGTCGCCAACGCGGCACAGCTCGAACAGCCCGGCCGAAAGATGGCTGAACGTGTTGCACGCGATGATGGTCGTGTCTCTGGCAGCCTCGCGGATTGCGCGGTACAAATCCAGCGTAATTTCGGCGTTGGTTTTGGACTTGTCGTTGAATCGTTTTTCCGGACTCATCACGTCCGCGCCCATTTGATAGCCCCATTTTCCGAACATGTCGAACGCCGTAAAATCGAATTTCACCAATTCGTAGCCCCAATCGCGGTAAAGGCTGAAATAATTTTTCACCCGCTCCATATTTTGGGGAATCGTGGGATCGAGGATTCGTTCCTTGCCGGGCAGAAGCAGCCAGTCCGCGTCTTTATGACTGGCGCACAGCGGCCGCACCCAAATTCCCGGGCGCATACCGAATGCTTTAATCTTTTCCGCCAGCAAGGCCATGTCGCCAAATTTGGAGTTGGAAATGCTGAAATCATCGCTCCAGCAAGATTCATCCAGTCCGTCGGCAGTGATGGCCCATCCGGCATCAACGACCGAGAATGGCCTGTTCGAATTTCCCGCGGCCAGATCGGCCAGCAAAGCGCAATGCTCGAGAATAAGTTCGGCTGAATTTTGGCCGTAGGCAAAATACCAGTCATTGATGCCGTACACCGGCTGCTCCGGCAAGCGCGGGGATTCACACATTTTTTGGCAGAGCTTTTGAGCCGCTTTGAAAGGCGATTCCCCTTCTTCTTCTTTGTGAATAACAATTTCCGCAGCCTGTAAAACCCTGTCTCCCAAATGAACGCCTTTGCTGCCGGAGCGGGTGTCCAAAATGAGTTTCAGTTTTCCGGTATCAATCTGCCAGTAGCACATGGCGTTGCAGCCGGTTTTCACGCCAAAACCGTTGGTGATTTTCCCGTACAATTCCAGAAAATACCAGGGCATGGGACGCTCCGGATCGAGCGCTTTCCAGGCCAGATCGCCGTAGCTACGCTCCCAATGATCGCCACAATATTTCGCGCCAGCTTTGGCCGGATAGTTCCAAACCAGCGTCACTTTTTTCAACGGCAATTCCGCAGATGCGACTTCCACCAGAATCGAATTGCCTGTATTTTTCAACTCTACGCGCGCGCCGTTGTGTTGCCAGGACTGGTGATTGTGGCTCGTCAAAGGAAATTCGGTTTGATTTATTTGTGCAAAAATTTCGTTGGGCAAGGCTATTAATTGGTACATGTTATTCCTCGAAAATATTCTTAAGATTTGCGTCAAAGACGCCAGGGCGCGAAGCTGGATAATCGTATTCCTTTTTTAAATTACTTTCCAACATCCCCCCTTCGAAGGGGGGAATCAGGCGATACAAAAAAAACTTCGAGCCTTCGAGACCTGGAGGCAGAAAAATCTTTTCCGAACGTTCATAAAAAAACCTCCCATTGATCTTCGGAATCAAGAGGAGGCTTTTATTTTCTTTAAAATGCGATCATGCGAATTGTATTTTATTATTTCACCATGTCAATCATGAGACTCAGTTCTTCCACCAGTTTGTTGACGTCGCCGCCAAAACCCACGCTCTTGAAGCGGATGTTTCCGTTTTTATCGACAACAAATTTGGTCGGAATGCCGTCCACGCCGTAGGCGGCAACAACTTCGCTTTTCAAGTCCAGGAGTACATGGAACGTGTAGTTTTTATCCTTGATGAATTTCGCGACATTTTCTTTCACATTGTCGCCGCGCTCCCAGGTATTGATGAACAGGAACTTCACTGTTTCATCATCCTTGAATTTATTCACAGCATTTTGCATGCCGGGGAATGAAGAAACACAGGGTCCGCACCAGGTCGCCCAGAAATCGATGATCAGGGTTTTCCCTTTCAGGTCCGTCAATGAGACTGAGTTGCCTTCCAAATCCTCGAGCGTGAAATCAGGTGCCGGTTTGTTCAGCATTTCTTTTTCGAGCTCGTTTTTTAGTTTATTCATTCCTTGTTCGCTCACCGCAGAAAGCGCCTCGTCCAGTCCTTCTTCAGAACCCTTCCAGCCAATATACGCTTTTTTGAACAACTCTTCAAGCTTGGGCGTGCTTTTTCCCTCTTTCAACAATTCCTCGACAAAATGAAATGCTTTTTCATTCTGACCGACATCCAGCAGGGTGCTGGTGTAGCGTTCGTTCATGTCGTTGTTCCCTTTTTTGGTGACCTCAACTGCTTCTTCGAACAGCGGCAGGGATTCTTCGACCTGGTCAGATTTGTAAAGCGCGGTTGCATACGTATCGAGGATATATCCCAGTGATGTTTTCAATTGATTTTTCCACTGGCTGTCAGTCAGGTACTTTGGCTTTTCCGAGGTTGGATTCTCCAGTTCAGCGCGCGCCAAGGAAGTTCCTTTTTCTCCGAGTTCCGCTGCTGTTTTCAGGTTGACCTCATTTTCCACCAGCGCCCATGCAATGGTATTGTAATGCATGGAGGTCGGATTGTCGACATGGCGATTCAGGAAATCCTGGGCTTCGTCAAATCTTTTTTCCTGAACATAGCCATTGATAATATTGGAAGCCATGTAACCCAAGCGCTCGTTTGCCGGAAAATCTTTTTTGAAATTTTTATAGAGCCGAATTTTTTTGTTCAATGAATTCTTTCGATTGTAAAATTCCATGATGCGTTCCGATTGAGCCAGTTCGCCCTTCGGCTCTGCTTTTAATACTGCCTGTTTGAATTTTTCGGCTTTATCAGTTGCTATGAGTCGGTTATACCAGCTCGCCAGCAGTGTTTTTTCTTCGATGGTCAATTCCGGTTTTGCCGCGAGTGTGTCCAGTTCAGCCAGCACTTTCGCATTTCCGTTTTCCTTGTCTGTACGAAGCGTCAAATTCCAACCTAACTCACGAAACTTCTCTTTTGAATCCGGGTAAAGAGTCAGTTCATTCTGGAATTCTTCAGACGCCCGCATGACATCGCGTTTCAATCGCATGGGGTAGGTGCCGTAAAGATAAACGTTTGCCAGCGCGGCCTGACATCCCTGTACGTATTTGCCATCGTCGTTGAACAGCATAATTTTATATCCCTGTTCATCGTTGTCATCTGCGGCTTCGCCGGCGACAAATTTTGCCATCACCAGAACAGCGCCGCTGTCAGGGGTGAATGAACCGATCCAGCCTTTGCCTTTTTTATCCATGTTTACTTCCTGGACAGATGGCATCTGATCATCGGTAAATGAATAGGCCAACAGCGAAACTTCATCGGCATTTTCCAGTGGAGTTCCGGATGGATTGTACCGGACAGTAATTTCCTGGGTCGGCTGCGGATTCATCGGATTGACACTGAATGTTTCCTTGAATTCCTGAGAACATCCGGCGATCAATATCAGAATTAGAACGGAATAAATTAAAATCTTTTTCAAATCGAACCTCCTTGATTGGTTACAGATTCCACAGTTAATTCACAAAATATACATTATATTCAATAACAATGCAACCTTTATTTTATCAAATAAAAAGATTGATTTTTAAAAATGAATTCGATATTTTAGATTTGTATTGTGATAATTTACAGACAACTCATCTTTTGTCTATAGGATCAATTGATAGGCGGGCTGATATTTGGTTTTCGATCTTCGACAGTCACTTTTAGAAAAATCTCTTGTTAAAATCCGTGTCAATGCACTGCTTTTGTCATGATCCCGGCCAATGAACTAATCAAAAGAAAACATGATGAGCACAAAAATCCCCAAAGACAAAATCGCCCAGGTGCGTGAAGCGACTAATATCGTGGATGTGGTATCCAATTACCTCACGCTGAAAAAAGCAGGCAAAAGCTTTGTCGGCCTGTGCCCGTTCCACACCGATTCCGCGCCGTCGTTCAATGTGAATCCCAACACGCAGATGTTTTACTGTTTCGGCTGCCAAAAGGGCGGGGATGTGTTCAATTTTCTCATGGACATTGAAAAGATGTCGTTTGTGGAAGCCGTGGAATTTTTGGCGCAAAAGGCGGGCATTTCTCTGCCAAAAACTGAAACAGACAATCGTCTCGAAAAAGAAAAAGAAGCGCTCTATTACGTCAATCGCTGGGCAGCGAATTTGTTTTATAAAAACCTGTTTACCCCGGCCGGGAAAAACGCTTTGCTTTACATCGAAAAACGCGGAATCAGTCGCGAGATGATAAAAACATTTGGACTGGGATATTCGCTCGCCTCGTGGGATGGCCTGCTAAAAAAGGCGAGAAAGGATTCGGTATCTCCTGACATGCTGCATAAAGCCGGGCTGCTCATCAAAAAATCCAATGGAGGCTATTACGACCGCTTTCGTGGCCGATTCATGATTCCCATCGTAAACCTGTATAAAAAAGTCCTTGGTTTTGGCGGTCGCAAACTGACCGATGACGACACGCCCAAATACATCAATTCCCCGGAAACACCGATCTACCAGAAAGGCCAGATATTATTCGGCCTTTACCAGAGCCGAAATGAAATTCGCAATTTGGACCAGGTGATTTTTGTGGAGGGCTACACCGATCTCATCAGCCTATTTCAGGCCGGGGTGAAAAATGTGGTGGCGACCTCGGGCACCGCGCTCACACCGAATCAGGTGCGGCTTATCCGGCGGTTCACGCAAAACGCTGTGCTCATTTTCGATGCCGACGCTGCCGGCTCGCTGGCGGCCATTCGCGGCGCCGAGATCTTTTTGGACGAGAACGTGGAAATCAAAATCGCCACGCTGCCGGCCGGCGCCGACCCGGACAGCTTTGTCCTGGAGCAGGGCGTTGAAAAATTCCGAAATGTAATCGCCGGGGCGCAATCTCTCATTCAGTTCAAACAAAGAATTCTTTCCAAACAAATCGACAGCTCCACAACCCAGGGCAAATCCCAAATCATCAATTCGCTGTTGGAATCCGTTGTGCGAATAAAAGACAGCATCAAACAAAATCTGGCTGTAAAGGATGTCGCCGAAAAGTTTGGTCTGGATGAACGCGCCGTGCTGGATCAGATGAGAAAAATTCGCAGAACAGGATATAAACAAACAATCATTGCTCCGAAGGAAGCAGATCAGAAATCTGCCGGACCGGCCAAAGCGAAAAACAAATTTGATCGTGCTGAAGAAGATTTGGTGCGATTGATCCTGGAAAATACTTCCACTATTTCCAAAATATTGAAGTACCTTGACAAAAACGATATTGCCGATCCTCAAATCAGCCGGTTTTTTGACATTGTTACGGACCTGCACCGCTGGAAAGACTATTTGAACCGACAGCAAATTATTGACAAAGTGACGGATCCCAATTTATCAGCGCGCCTCGCCAGACTCATGGCAACGCAATTCACAGAAACAACCGATCGGGAAAGACTGCTGAATGATTGCCTCATGCTGATCAAAAAAAGAAAGCTGGAGGTACGGTTGCAAAACTTGTCGCGCGAAATTAAACTGGCCCAGGATAAAGAGCACGACATGACTGATTACATCAAAAAATACCAGGAATGCCAGAAGGCGATTCAATTTATTGAATCAAAGAAGTTTTTGGATGAGGATGAAGCAACGTAAATTTGTAAATGAAATACAGGAAGTTGGAAGAATTATTTTACTTTGGCCAGATAATTTTATAGGAGATAAACAATGTCACAAATTATGCCGCCACTGACCATGGATGAATTTCTCACTTTAATTGACAATCCCAATTTCAAAACCTGTGTTATACTGGGCGATGAATCCGACGAAACCTGGAGCTTGGCTCAGGCTGCATTGAATTTCTTGCCGGGGCTGCAAATTTTCCTTGTCAAAAGTGAGAGCCAGCCGGAAGTGCGTCAGCATTTCGATATTCCCAACGACCATGTCGCCCTGATTTTCGGTCGAAGTAAAATCATGTCACTGACTTTATCCGCCACTGATGCCGGTGACTTTCTAACGGTCACGCAGGCCATTTCCAACGCATAGGAGGCACGGATGCAAGGCAATCGTATCTTTTACATTCTACTTTTATTTTGGACTTTTTTTTTACTTTTTCAAGTAAACGGATTTGCAGAAGAACACCCGGTAATTCAGGGCGTGGGCATTCAATTGCAGGAACTCGCCGGGGAGGGGAGTTTCGACGTTTTCCCTGAAGACCGTTTCCGCAAGGTGGATGTGAATTCAATATTAAAATTGGATTTCATCGTTCCGCCGGCGCTGGAAAAAGTCCGGCAATCGCCGGCATGGCAGTCGCTTGCAGTCATTTTGGATACTCTCATTCAATTGAGCGAGCAGTACAAAGCGCTCACAGAACGCGGCCGGCTTTTGCTGGCAACCAACGCGCCGCACGACGCCGCGTTTACCAGTCAGGTCGATGAGGTAATGGCCCGGGCAGTGAGAATGCTCCAGCTTTTCGTGAATCCACCGGTTGGCGAACCCATACTTTCGCGACAGGAACTGACTGCCCTGATGATTCAGCGCAAAGACGATCCTTACACTGCGCTGACAGAGGTGATCACTGCACGGCAAAACCAACTTCACGAACAGGCCGCCAGATATGCACAGGATGCGGATAAATATGAAGTAATCGTGAGGGCATTCAGGTTACCGCCGGGTGGCCAGAAGCAGGCGCTGCACGTGCCGGGGTATGACAATCTTCCGCAGGGGGACTTCCGCCCGGCAAATCCACTGGCGATTCTGCCCAGCCAGGGCGAATTCAAAAAAATCCTGGGCGAACTGGAGGCGTCGCGATACGTGCAGTCAGGAATTCAGGAAATCCAAAAAAACGGGCTTGCCATAAAAAACAATTTTGAACAGTTGATCTCTGATTTGAACAACGCCGTCACAGGCCTTGAAACGCGCTTTCGCTCTGAAATATTCGAGGACCTTCCGAACTCGTGGGAGGCGCTCACTGCCGATTCGTTTTTAGCCGATATCGCCGAACTCAGCATTCACGAAAGCAATGCACCGGCAGTTCTCAGCCAGGAATTGCGCGAACTCCGAACTGATGTCCAGGATTTGAAAAATCTTTCCGAAATTTTTTCAGAATTGAAAAACAATATTTCCAGAGTGAAAAACACATCCGGCATATCGTTCTCAAGTATCAAATCTATTTTGAAAAATATCTCTCCGATGAGCAAAAACGTGCAGCAAGCCTTTAAACGAGTCGCGCAATGGAAAGACCGCTTCGAAAAAATCGCTACGGCTCTTCCTGTCATAACATCTCACGTCACCGAAGGGTCGATGAAAAATAATTTCTTAACGCTGGAGTCGGATGTGCTCGCCAGGATGCAAATTAGCAGGCGTGGCATCGAAGCAGAATTCCCCCGGGCGATTCACGCTTTTTCTTTTTTGCGGGACATTTCCAGCAAATCCAACATGATCGATCTCGGGCAGAGCATGGCAAGCATTGGCTCCGGGGAATCAACCCAATATATTCCCCATTCATTGAAAGATCTAAAGCCAGCCGAACTGGATCTGCGCTACACAGGCATGAATGCCGGCGATCAACTCTCCATCACAGTGGATATTCAACCTCTGCAATCCGACAGCGCCGAATACCGGCTGAATCCCCCGTCTGTTTCGTACAATATGGAAACGACCTTTGTCGGCTGGCATCGAAAATACCAGAGCAGCCTTATCTTTTCCAAAACGAGGCAGGGGCCGATGAACCAGGAATTTCAGTCCAATTTTGCGCTCGCGCTGGAATGGCACCACTATAATCGCACATCACCCAATTCATTCCTGAATAAGCTGGATATTGCATTTGGACTGCACGCCGCGTTTTTGGAGCACGATGTCGATGAAAATTTTGAAATGGGCGGCGGCGTAAATATTTCTGTTCTTCAGGGATTGGTACGCGCCGGCTACGGATACAACATCAGCACAAAAAAAAATAATGAGTACTGGTTCGTCGGTTTTGGTCTATTTGCCATGCTGAGTCAGATTCGGGATTTGGGGAATGAAGTTTCAGGAGTGCAGTAAATTAGAGTCATGAAAAATATATTGATGTACCCGCTTTTTTCTGTTTTGTTTTTCCTATTTCTCTTTTCTCATGCAATTCTTGCTCAAACACACTCGGTGTCCGGCGGGGTTGTAAATGCTGATACCGGGGAGCCGATTCCCAACGCCAACGTGTTCATCGCGCGATCCATGATGGGCGCTGCCACGAATGAACAGGGCCAATTTCTCATCAGAAATGTGCCCGAGGGGACGTTTGAAATTCTGGCGTCTGTCATTGGGTACGAAATTGAAAAACAAACCATTCGGGTGAGCACACCATTCGAAAAAATCATCATTTTCAAATTATCGCCCAGGGTCATCCCGCTGCAGGAGGTGGCCATCTCTGCGGAAGAAAGAAAACAGTGGCAAAAGCATTTAAACAGATTTACGGAATTGCTGCTCAGCACCACGCACAACGCTTCAATGACCAGGATTGAAAACCCGCTTGTTCTGGAATTTTCCGAGACAAAATCGGGAACATTTATTGCTCGAGCTGAGAAGCCCCTCATTATCCGAAATCAAAGCCTCGGATATGTGCTGACGTATTACCTCCACAATTTTGAAGCCACCCATGACTACGTGAAATACGCCGGCACGCCCCGATTTGAAGAACTGACCCCGGCTTCCGAAGCAGAACAGGCAGCATGGGAGGAGAATAGAAAACGGGCCTACCTTGGTTCTCTGCGTCATTTTTTGACTAAAATTTGCAACTGCGACTCGTTGACGCATGGCGATACCAGCGAAGTCGAATTCCGCTTTGACCTTTCCGACGTGGTTGACGGCAAGGCCAAAATCGAATATAAAAAGGATGCATACCTGAAAAAGCAGGGATTTGATGTCCTGTGGATGAGCAATCCCTGGCGCGGTCCCCGAATCACCCAACTGGTCAATACCAACAAACTGCTGAGCCCGGGCCCCATGCCAACGGAACGATACCTCAAATTCAAAAATTATTTGCAGGTGACGTTTGAAAACGAGCTGGAGGAGAAAAACTTTCCGTACATTCAATCGGAAAGGGGAGAGCCGGGTCACCAGGTATCATGGATTACGCTGGAATCTGATTCAGTGATTATTGATACCCGGGGCCGATATTTTGACATTTTCAAAATTAAAACATCCGGCTACTGGGCCTGGGAACGACTGGCCGATACGCTGCCGCTGGAATATATTTATAGCGAATAATTTCATCGGATTTAGTTCTGATAATATTTTTCTGATAACTTGAATTCCTCTTTGGTTTGATAGTTTAAAACCTGATTTGTTCTTTTCTTCTTTTAAATATTAGGAATGAAAAAAGCACCAGAGAAATAACAAGAAAAATATTCCAGAGAATTGAAAACATGGATGAAGACAGTGATAAAGTTCCAATTGTGGCAATGTCATTATTTGAAGCAATTAAAATGGTTGATAAATACCTGCTGACTACAGAAATTAAATACAATACTAACACAATAAAGATAAATTTGTATCCCATTCTGATTTGAAAAATAAAATTGAAATGATGAAACCTGGAAAATAATTTCTGATGCGATATTAAATAAAATATACCGCTTACTATTGTTAAAACAAATAAAAATAACGGAATCGGGACAGGCATTTCTGATCCTAAAATTGAAGTTTTGATGAATAGCCATGGAATCTGTATCATGTGGAACGGTATAACGATTAAATTTGCAAATGCGATGAATGTGTTGAAAATAAAATATCCCAATAATAACCATACTAATCTTGTTTGCCAGATTAGTGACTGATTGACTTTTGAGTATTCTGTGCTCAGGGCTTGCGTTTCACCAAGACGATGTTTTGCCACCCAGAATGATTCTTCGTCTGATAATCCTTTTTGACCAAGCTCTTCAATACTATCTTTTAAATGAGATACGAGTTCATTGACATCGGATTTTTTCATGGATTGATTGGCGGCGAGTTCTTTCTGCCAATTTTCGATATTCTTATTTAACTCAAACATGGCGCGGCCTCCCATAATTGATTAAAAACTGAATTTACAATGAGCCATTGTTTTTTCTGAGTCTCTAAATATTTTTTTCCATCGGATTTGATTTTATAGTATTTTCGCTTCCGCCCATTATCAGAGATTTTCCAAACGGATTCAATAAATCCATCATTTTCCAATTTGTGTAAAACCGGGTAAAGCATTCCGTCTTTCCATTGAATTTTATTATTTGAAAGCTCATGTACTTTTTTAATTATTTCATATCCGTAGCTTTCTTGTTGAGAAAGAATGCTGAGTATCAATGGCTTTGAAGATGCAGCAATTAAATCTTTTGATATCATTTCAACCTCCTGAATTTAATACATAGAAATGCTATGCATGGTTGCAATATACATAAAAGTTCTATGTAAGTCAAGTTTTTTTTATTTTTTTTAAATTAATAAATGAATTCACTCTAAAAAGGGGCTAAAGCCCAAAATTCACGGGAGACTCAACTCCACGACTCGAAAGTCGGGGCTGTTGAAAATGTTTAACATTAAAATATTTAATTGAATAGCCACGTCATTTATGACGTGGATAAATATAGTAACCAAATAATTAAAGCCTTTTAAGGCTTTTTAGAGTAGACTCCTAAATCACTTGTTATCAATATCCATTGGCGATTAAATTTCAAATTGAGGAAAATAGACGACATGATAAATGCCGAAGTGACCTCGCTCGTGAATTATTTTATTCAGCTATGGGAAAATACGGGCAATACACCACCACGTTATTCCAATTTTTTTCCACTGGATGAACAACGGAACCGTGAGGTCTATCTGGAAAACTTTCTGGAATTCATTAAAACGACTCAACATGCAGAATTCAGGGATGATTTAGACAGGGAAGCGGCGCTGGATAATTCTCTGGTTGAACTTCGTTCTTTTGCCCGGCAGGGACTGGATTTCAGTGAAACCAGCCTGCAGACACTCTTTTCTCGTGGTTTCCCGAAACTCGCTATTCAGTTTGCACGAGAAGCGCGTCGCTTTGATCCGGACATCAGCGGTGAAGATATTTTTCAGGCGAGCCGAAATGTCTGGGCCATGCTCAGCCTACAAAATATGCTGGGAATCCGTCTTGAGCTGACCCCATCCATTTTCGCGTATAGTCTGCTTTATCCATACAGCGACAATTATCTCGACGATACCACGGTTTCAGCCGACGACAAAAACCAATTCAATGAACGATTCGGCAAGCGCCTGGCAGGTGAATCTGTTTCACCTCAGAATAAGCGTGAGAAAAAAATTTTCGATCTGGTTGGAAAAATTGAACGTCAGTGGAACCGAAAAAAAATCCCGCAGGTATTTGAGAGTCTTATCGCGATTCACAGCGCCCAAATAAAAAGCATCGATCTGCTGAAATCAAACGAAGACATTGATGTGCTGGAAATCAGCTTTGAGAAAGGCGGCGCCTCTGTTTTGGCCGATGGATACCTCATCGCCGGGAATCTGACCGAAAAGCAAAAACTGTATTTATTCGGTCATGGCATCTGGCTGCAGCTTGTCGATGATTTGCAGGATGTGACGCTCGATAAAAAAAGCGGTTTAATGACAGTGTTTTCCCAAATTTCGAATCCGGTGCACATGGAAGAAATCGTAAATAAAACCTGGCATTTCGGTGGAAAAATTCTGGAATTGTTAAATGGATTTCCGGGAACCCAAATCAACACTGTCCTAAATTTAAAGCGCCACAGCCATGAATTGCTTTTTCTGGATGCAATCAATCGAGCAGCGAAATATTTGGATCATTCATACACTGAGAATGCGTCCATGTTTTTCCCTTTTCGTTTTTCAAGGGTACGGGAGCTGCGTCATAAAATTTCGAAACAGGATTTTTCCCTGATGAATTTAGTTTGAAAACCGAAAACCGATAAAAAAAACGTCCAAATTATTAATTCTTATTGAATTTTATTTTTATTTTTCATATCTTAAATTTAATCGAATTCATTTTTATTACAGTCGATTTAAATTGGGAAGAGACATGCCACATAACCGAATCGTTATTGATGCGATGGGCGGCGATAACGCTCCATTGGAAATTATAAAAGGCGCCTCCAGCGCATGTAAAGAAAATTCCGATATATATTGCCTCTTTGTCGGTAAAGAAGATGAAGTAATACCTTTAATTGAACAGGAAAAAATACCGGCGAGCCGCTGGGAAATAATTCCGGCATCTGAAGTTATTACCATGAAAGACAAGCCAAAAGATGCGGTGAACGGTAAGCCTGATGCGTCGATCAACATTGCTGCTCAACTGATTCGCGATGAAAAAGGCGATGCCCTGGTGAGCGCCGGCAACACCGGCGCAACGATTCTTTCCTGTTCTAAATTTCTCCCGCGCATGCCGGGAATTGAACGAGGCGTTTTAGCGGCCATTCTTCCCTCGATACGTAAAAAGCATGGCGATCCCGGCGTATCCATCATGCTGGATGTTGGCGCGACACTGCATTGCACCATGAACCAGCTCATCAGTTTCGCCATTATGGGCGTGCAGTATGCCAAAGAAGTCGTGGCCATCGAGAATCCCAAAGTTGGCTTGCTCAACATTGGCGAAGAGGACACCAAAGGGCATGGGGTGTTGGTTGAAACGAACAAGGCGCTGAAGAAAATCGAAGAATTTGAATTTATCGGGAATATCGAAGGCAAGGATATTTTGCGCGGCGTGGCTGATGTCATTGTCACCGAAGGCATGATCGGCAATATCGTTTTGAAATGCCTGGAAGGCATCGCGGAAATGTCCATTAAAACCGGCAAGCGCATCTGGAAAAAGAGCCTGCTTTCGCGCGTAGGTTTAACCATGCTGGCGCCGGTGTTGAAGAAGTACAAAAAGCGCATGGATTACTCCGAATACGGCGGCGCCCCGATTTTGGGCTTTCAAAAACTGGTCATAAAAGCCCACGGACGGTCCAAAGCAAAAGCGATAATGAACGCCATTTTAATGGCCGAACGTTCGGTCCGCTGTGATCTGGTGCGGCACATGGAACAATCCATGAAGGAATTCTATATTCATTTGTTTGACCATGAATCGGATGCCGGGCGATCTCTAACTGCCGATAATCAGTGACAGTTTAATTTATTTGTCACTTCAGAATTAGGAAACGCGATCTGTAAGTGGCGGCTGGAAAAGTAATTGAAAATTATCATTTAATTTCCGGTCGCCATTTTAAGCAATATTTATTTTACTATCAAAATTTATTGGATGTTAAAGATATGTTCAAAATTTGCTTACTTACGTTATTATTTTCTATTAATATTCCTTGTTTCTCTCAGACTGAATGGAATGGAAAAATAAAAAAGATTAATGACGTCACTCATGTCAGTAATCCTGATAAACCGATTTATTCAATCCCAAATTTGAAACTAGAAAAGGTCTGGCAGGTTGGGGGTGAGGATCCAGGCTTCATAATGAATGGCATCTCTTGTATTGATGTCGATGATAGAGGTCGTCTTTATGTATCAGACGTTTTAGAAAAAAACATCAAAGTTTTTTCATCTGAAGGCGAATTGTTATTTACGTTTGGCAGACAGGGTCAGGGGCCAGGAGAATTTAGGTCGCCACAAACTATAAATGTTCTTCCAAATAGTCAACTTTTGGTAATAGATCCTAGGATCGTATACCCTAAGAATCGGTTCAGCTTATTTGATTATAATGGTAATTTTATTGATGTGTTCAACATCGATTTAAAATTCGAGGATTATACAGAAGATATTGATTTTGACAATCGAGAATCCTTATTGTCCAGGCATAAAATTGATTTTAGCAAACTATTCATAAAAAATAGCTTATTACTATTTTCTTACGCAACACAAAACATGAAATACAATGTAAAATCTCTCTGGTTATATTCATTAACTGAAAAAAAATCCAAAAATTTAATAACTCTAAAAAAAATAGATCCCCGTTACGCAACAGAATTGGAAAAACAGAATGATCGTATGTTTTTAAATTGCCAGTGGTGTAATAATCAGAATGGCAACATTTATGTATTGGAAGATAATTACGACTATAAAATCAATGTATATGATAGCAGTGGACACTTAAAATCTATTTTAAGAAGAGAATTTGAGTTGCCGAAAAAGACAAGGGAAGAATTTGAAAAAGATTTGGAAAAAGCTAAAGAAGTGAAAGAGTATTATCAAAGAATTGGCAGGAAAGTAGTTTGGGAGTCTTTAAAAGAAAAACCCATTATCTTCAATCCCTTAGCTATCACAAGATGCATGTTTTGTGACGATCAAAATCGCTTGTGGATTTTAACCAATGAATCATTCTCAAGTGATATACGATTTTCCTTTGATATTTTTACGCAGGAAGGAAAATACCTGATGAAAATTCCATTCGATGTCGACCAACCACGATGTTTTATTTATAACAAAAGCTTTATTTATTTTGCTGATTTAGGACATGATGGATTCCCGTGGTTGTTTAAATACAAAATCACAGAATGAAAGGGAGAAAATTAATCAATGAATTCAAATGAGCCATTTATAGTTGAATTTAAAACCAGAAAAGGAAATCAATAAAACTATCAAATCAAAATTATGCTCACGGCTGCAATCAAGTAATGTCAGGTTTTTGTTAGCGATTTTCCGATAAAAACTTAAAAAAATGTTTGCTTTTTAATTTTTTATATTGTATATTGTTCAGTCAATTCATTGTACCCTGTTTTTCTGCCTTTCTGAGTTATGTTATACGATTTAATAAAAACGATACTAAAAAAAGAATCTCGTGGAGAATAGTCATAATGCATAAGGGCTGTTCAAAGCGATTTTTTTTTGGCCGGAACAGGCTGAGAAAGAGATGTACGCAACACCCAATTTTTTTCAAAGGATTTTTTCAATGGAAACAGGAACTGTAAAGTGGTTCAACAGCTCTAAGGGCTACGGCTTCATCACGCGCGATGAAGGTAGCGACGTATTCGTTCATTACAAAGCAATTCAGGCTGATGGCTACAAATCACTGGAAGAAGGCGATCAGGTTCAATTTGAAGTCGAACAGGGCCCCAAAGGATTGCAGGCAACTAACGTCACAAAGATATAATCCAAAGAACTGAGCTCAGACAAACCCCGGTCAAATGACCGGGGTTTTTTTTGCTTTGAACTGAATGTAAGAGTGATATGCCCATATCTTTCATTTTTTAATTATTTTGGTTGATTTCATGGGATGGAGTTTAGTATATTAGTTTTCGAATAATCGCTCTGTTTTCATCTTGTCTCAAAAAATATTCGTTAAAAGGAAGAATGAATTTGATGGAAAATTTTACTCACACAGTCCTTGGAAACACAGGGCTTTCTGTTCATCGATTGGGCTTGTCTTCCACGTACTGGCCCGGTCAGAAAACCATGGTGAAAGCGCTGGACGCCGGTTTGAATTATTTCTTCTTCTTTAATATTGATAAACAGATGATTCGGTTTTTACGGGAGGAAATAAAAAAAGACAGGGAAAGATTCGTCGTGGCGACCGGCGCGTACAATTTGCTCATCGGGCACCCGAATATCGAACGCACCCTGGAAAAGCGATTGCGGCAACTGAAAACCGATTATATTGATATTTTCCTTTTTTTGGGCGTGACAAAGGAGAAGCATTTTCCCGAAAGCGTTCGCGAGGAACTTTACCGACTGAAAGAAACCGGGAAAATACGTAATATCGGGATTTCCACGCACGACAGGAAATTCGCCGGCAAGCTGGTTTCCGAAGGCGCCCTGGATGTGATAATGATGCGATACAATGCAGCGCACCGCGGGGCAGAGCAGGATATTTTCCCGTATCTCGAAACGCACAACCCCGGCGTGGTGAGCTTCACAGCCACGCGCTGGCGTTATCTGCTTCGAAGACCCAAAAACTGGCCAAAGGACGGCGAGGTTCCCACGCCCGGTTTATCCTATCGTTTTGTTTTATCCAATCCGCATGTGCATGTCTGCATGACCGCGCCATCCAATGAAAAACAATTCGAGGAAAATTTGAACGCATTAAATAAGGGGGCGCTCAACAAAGAAGAGATGGAATTCATGCAAAAATTCGGCGACGCGGTTCACCACACGAAGAAGTGGTTCATGTAAAAATGATTTATATTTCGGAACATATAGAAATTGATGAAGATGAAATCACAGAAGATTTTGTGAGATCATCCGGTCCGGGCGGACAGAATGTGAACAAAGTCGCCACAGCGGTGCAGCTTCGGTTCAATGTGCTTAATTCACCTTCGCTCCCGGATGATGTGAAGAAACGACTCGTCAAATTAGCCGGCAAGCGCATGACCGAGGACGGCGACCTCGTGCTCAAAGCGCAGCGCTATCGGTCGCAACTCAAAAACCGGGAAGATGCGCTCAATCGGCTAATTGCGTTGATCCAAAAAGCAACCGAAGCGCCGAAACCTCGTAAACGTAAAATAATGTCGCGAGCTGCAAAAGCCCGTCGTCTGGAAGAAAAACGCAAGCAAAGCGAAAAAAAGCAAAGGCGGAAATTCGATCCGCGGAAGGATAATTAGTAACTGACAAGTAATTTTCTGTACATTTTTGGCAAAAAATCTCAAAAAACAAAATTCAAATATCAAATAAATCCCAAATATAAAAACTCAATTATCAAAACTTTTTTAGAAAATACAAATACATACCGCTAAGCCTGAATTTATTTTTTGGATTTTGTAATTGTGATTTGTTTGTTGTTTGACTTTTGCAATTTCCGGTTTATCCGGCTTAGGAGTAATGAATAATCATACTTTCTCAGAATACTTTGAGAGTATTTGGCAATTGAAACTATTATACTTTTGTAAAAATGAATATAACGATCGCAGATATCAATAAAGATAAGTAGTAGCTGGTATGTCATTCCCGAATGTTTTTATCGGGAATCCATTGTGCCACAAGTACTTGAGAATGGATT
Organism: uncultured Cytophagia bacterium; assembly: GCA_964605145.1. Taxonomy (GTDB): domain Bacteria; phylum Zhuqueibacterota; class Zhuqueibacteria; order Thermofontimicrobiales; family Thermofontimicrobiaceae; genus CAZSBG01. Next base: position 35,330 of record CAZSBG010000060.1, read on the forward strand.
CCCGCCTGCGCGGGAATGACAACTAATTGATTCTTAGCATATTATGATAAATATTAAATCTTAAACTTATTGTGAAAAATAATGTAACTTCTAAAATTTCAGTTAGTAATCTCAATTTGAACTTTCGCAATTTTATGCTTGCTAATTTTTTTAACGATCGTTGCGTTTCCAATGCGTACTTGCAGTGAATCTTTTTTACCTACACGAAATACCATGGAACCGAATATTTCATCCAAATAAAAGTGAAAACGTATGGCTGCTGGCAAGAAAAAAATATTCGTTTTAGACACCAATGTCATTCTTCACGACAGTTCCTGTATGGAGCAATTTCAGGAAAATGATATTGTCATTCCAATCACTGTGTTGGAAGAACTGGATCAGTTCAAAAAGGGCAATGAAACGCTGAATTATCACGCGCGGGAATTTCTCCGTTCCCTGGACGCGCTCAGCGGTGACAAGCTTTTTTCCGGCGGCGTTAAAATCGGGCCCAACCGCGGTCGCGTTTTAATTAAGCTGGAACGCGAATTCCATGATGATTTGAAGTTCAATTTTTCTTTGCAAAAGCCGGATCATCACATCCTGAATTCCGCATTTCTTTTGGCATCGGAAAATTCGAAAAAGCAGGTGATCCTTGTTTCCAAGGATGTGAATTTGCGGATGAAGGCGAAATCCATCGGGGTGATGGCGCAGGATTACACCACCGATCATGTCAAGGATGTCTCCGCGCTATATAGGGGCCGGCGAGTCATCGAAAATTTGCCCAATGAAGCCATCGACCGCATGTATGAAATCCCGTTTGAAATTGATCTGAAAGACCTGGCCCCGGATAATGGCCTGCTTCCCAATGAATATATTATTATGCGCAGCGGAAAAAAATCGGCGCTTGGCATGTACGACGCCGGGCTTGGTAAAATTCGGCGCGTCGATAAACAGCCGGTGTATGGCATCACCCCCCGAAACGCGGAACAAACCTTTGCGCTCAATGCGCTGACCAATACGGACATTCAACTTGTGTCACTGTCAGGAAAAGCCGGAACGGGGAAGACCTTGTTGGCATTGGCCGCTGCCATCGAGAAAAGAAAACAATACCGCCAGATATTTTTAGCCCGGCCGGTGGTGCCGCTCAGCAACAAAGATATTGGATTTTTGCCGGGCGATATTAAATCGAAGCTGGACCCGTACATGCAGCCGCTGTACGATAATCTCGGCGTGATAAAAAATCAATTTACCAAATCAGATCAAAAACACAAGCGCATCGAAGAATTTTTAGATGAAGAAAAGCTGGTCATTTCACCGCTGTCCTATATTCGCGGCCGAAGCCTGGTGAAAGTTTTCTTCATCGTAGACGAAGCCCAGAATCTCACGCCGCACGAGGTGAAGACCATCATCACACGGGCCGGCGAGGGAACCAAAATGGTGTTCACCGGCGATATTTTTCAGATCGACCATCCCTATCTGGATAGCCAATCCAACGGATTGAGTTATCTTATCGAAAAAATGCAGGGGCAAAAACTTTATGCGCACATTAACCTGGAAAAAGGCGAGCGTTCTGAATTGGCGGAATTGGCGAGTAATTTATTGTAAAAGAAAGGTGTTAGTAACTGACAAGTAATTTTTTGTACATTTTTGGCAAAAAAATCTCAAAAAAC
>CAZSBG010000061.1:0-36950 GCA_964605145.1 uncultured Cytophagia bacterium
TGAATGGGAATATTGCCTTGTTTCTCGATACGTTTTTCAATCTGACTAAGTAGTAATAGATAATCATTTTTATTGACCATCTCATTTTTCTCTTCCAAAGCGAAATTATCTTTCAATGATGCATTAGATTACTTCATGCATCATTTATTTCAATTTCAATTTGATGAAGCGAGGATAATAAATACGCGTGTCTTCTATGCAGGTTTGAAGAGATTTGGAGTTGGTCAGATAAGTGATAATCAATTCATCGGGCTTTCGGGACAATTCGGGATGCGCTTTTACCGCGTAACAAAAATAGAGTGGATTCCAGTTCACTTCAGGGCAGTCGTAAATAATGATCGGTTCGGTAAAAGGACCGTATGGTGTATCTGAAAAACGGATGGTCACATGCTTTCCATTTTTCCCGGTATTGGCAACTAAAATATATTTTCCTGATGTGGCAAGAAAAGTGACTGAAAATTCAGTATTGGACCGATCAAATACCGGTGAGATTTTTTCCCGATCTTTTGTCCAGCACTGATTTTTTCCATCTCTGAATTCCCAGTGGCTCATGTCCGACATGTTCGCAGCATCCTCTAATTTTATTCGGGCAATAACCAGGTTCGGTGGATCGGTGATGACTGAGGTGGTCATTTGATAACCGTAAATATACAGAAAATTTCCGTCGATCAACACATTGGAGCCAAAACTGCCCAACTTTTTTTTCCAGGGTAATTCATGAACCGAAACATTCCATGCATCAGGAGTTTCGCCGGGATTTTCAATTTCAAAGATTTGATTCCCCACCTGCCTGAAACCGAACGCATTTTCAATATCATCCTGGACAATTCGGATGGCGAGGACGTACAGCTTGTCCTGGATCAACACAGAACTCAGCGGCCAAATTCTCCCGGGAATGGTATTATCATCGAACACTGCCCCTATGGATTTATCATTTTCAGACCAGAAAAAACTGAGTTTTCCGTTTGCATCGTCTAACGATCCGCTTTGAACGGCAATGGAGTTGCTGATTATCGCTGCGCCATCCCGGCCTTTTTTATCAGGTTTTCGCTGAATGAATGAATCACCAAAAAGCCACAAAATCTTATCAGCGTTCAATGGCATGCTGAATGCGAGGTCGCCGCCAAGCCATCCCTGGTTATTTTGCCGAAAAGGGCGTTCGAATGCCGGCAGCGGCTCGACTGTTGTCTCAATATCAATTTTATTTTTCATGAATTTACCGATATATTTTCATTTTCCAGATTAAATGGAAGAACAACCCGTGTTTCAACTTCCGGGATATATTTTTTTAATATTTTATTTAATTGATCTTGATTGAATATCTTCGCCATTTTGCAGCGGTATCATAGGCTGCCACTACATTTTCCGGCGGCACATTTGCCTGGATATTATGCACCTGGTTAAACACAAATCCGCCTCCCGGCGCAAAAATTTCAATTCTCTGCTTCACCATGTCTTCCACTTCTTCAGGGCTTCCCTCCGGTAAAACATGTTGAGTGTCCACGCCTCCGCCCCAGAATGTAATTTTATCCCCAAATTCCGATTTCAATCGAACGGGGTCCATTTTGTTGGCAGAAGTTTGCACAGGATTCAAAATATCCACTCCAGTTTCAATCAGATCTGGAATTAAATCATAAATTGAACCACAGCTATGAAGGAAAATAAATAAATCTGAGTTTTTTTTCACATACTGATAAATTTTCTCATGCCGTGGTTTTATCATTTCGCGATACATATCAGGAGAAAGCTGGGTTGCGTTTTGCGTTCCAAGGTCATCGCCCATCTGGATTATCTGAATATAATCGCCAACCGCCTGCAAATAGCCTTCCAGATTTTTGAGATGGACTTCTACCATTTTATCCATCAATTCTTCAGCAAAACCGGAATTCATGGCCAGGTCCATCATAAAATTCGACCAGCCGCGATAGGCCTGGCCAAGTTCCAAAATGTTTCCGCCAAACCCGCCCATGATTGCATACTCAGTATTTTTATACAAATCCCTGGCTTTACGTTCCAGCATTTTCAAGTCTTCGTCAGAATAAAAATACCAATTGAACGATTGAATATCGCTGCTTGTCTCAGCATGTTCAAGCGGTGGATTGCATGGTTCGAAATAAAGGCAATCTTCCGGCATTCGCGCGGCAACTCTGTCTCCATCCATCAACACCCATTCATTTCCGTTTCGAACCGGTAAAAGTAAATTATGAACCTGTCCGGCAGAACCGTCAGGGAGCGTCCAGTCCACCCAATCTTCACTTTCTTCCCCAAATGTATTCGACAGGTCCACCACATCTACCTGAAATCGTTCCAATACCTGAGGTTCAAGTTCAGCTAATTGCTGGCCGATATCGTAAACCCGCGTTAACTCGCCATCTATATTCAGATGCTTTTTCAATTTATTGTACGCAATGGCCATAATGCCGGTCGAGCGCATGGCTCCCAAATCAATGGGCACCATGTCCGGCTCTTCATGGCGCAATGTTTTCAAAACGCGTTCTCGAGAAGTCATACACTTTTATTCCTTTAAAAAAAAATATCATTTTTTCCACTCCAAAGTTGTTCGCCATGCTGCCATTTCCATTGTTCTTCAGGCAGTGTTAGCGGAACCATTGCCAGATTCTCAGCTGCAATCATCTCTGCAGTTACATCCCAGGATTGAATGCCGCTCAGCGCGTCCAGTTCATGCAGGTTTTGGAAGCCCACGCAATTTGCAGTCTTGAGCGATTTTTCGATGGTTTGGCCACGAAGCACGGCAGTCAAAAAACCGGCAATGGACGAATCCCCTGAGCCGGTGGCGCTGGCAATGCTGTCGATTTTAAACGCCGGACACCACAATTCGCGATTGCTCCAGGTTTCCGCATCAAACGATTTCAGTGAATTGAATAATTCAATATCTGCAAGATTTGAGGTTCGAATATAAAAACCACGATGCGCTGTTTTCAATGCCACGATTTTGCAGCCCAGCATCAGGCATCTTTCGGCCAGACGTTGATAATCTATCGGTTCAAAGAAATCCACCACGTCTTTCGTTCCAGCCTTTTGTTTAATTTTGAAATAACTCTGACTTTCGAGCATGAAATAAACCTCCTCGATACTCGGCAGAAAAATATCCACATTGGGCAGCACTTTTTCCAATATTTTATTCCACGGTGCTTTTCCACTGGGACTGCTCGGATCAGGCAATGACATATCCAGCGAAGTAATGGTCTCTGCTGATTTGGCCAACGCAAATATTTTCGCTAACTCTTCACCTTCATTCTCGTAGCAAGCTGCCATCAACGGCGGATAGCCAAAATGGAAAACTTTTGAATCGGCCATAATACTTTCATCCAGATCAGTACTGGTAAATCGATCATTTGCTCCGGGATCGTGCAGAAATATCCGATCGATTCCCGGCGGCGTCAGAGCCACCGTATAGGACGTACGGTCATCCCGTGAAATAGAAACGCCGGCCGTACTGCCCTGCTTCTCCAAAAGGCGAATGATTAAGCGACCGAATTCATCATCGCCAACACGGGAGATGAACGCCACATTCAGCCCCAGTTTTTTCAAGGCAACACCTGTATTGGACACAGGACCGCCTGTGCTGATTTTGGCCGCCCCTACATTAATCAACTTTCCCGGCTTGAAAAGTTCAGCAATATCCCGAATGCCGGTATCTGCAAATTTAGGAATGATATCAAGACAAATATGACCAGCCACTGTCACATCAAACTGTTTTTTCATGCCTACCTCCAAATAAGCCGCATCCAGCTTTTCCATCCAACCAGCACATTTACATTTACATCAATGCGGGTCGTTTCAGGATGCGTCACAATAAAATCAGCTATTTTCAACTGTTCATTATCTGAGATTGTTTCCGTTTTCAATAATAATTCCGAATCATTCATCTCTATCACACGAACCGAACACGCCACGGTTTTCACTGGCCCCAGCTTCAATGTAGCCAGTCCACTCTGGTCTACCTCTAATTTTTTAGCCTGTCGTTTATCATTCGATAGTTCGGTTACCGTGATTAATGCTTCCTTAAAATTAAATACTCCACCAATGACTTTTTTTGCGGGAATAAAATCACTGCTATCAAGCAAAACAAACTCCCCTTCAAGTGGAGAACGCACGACCGAATAATTCAGCCTTGGGTAGTCCTTTTTTTCAATTTCCAAAATGACAGCCGCCAGATTGTTGGCGAGCCTTCTCTGCCCTGCTTTCCTGGCTGTTTTCAGTTGCGATTCAAGATTGGCTTGAATCGTCCTGTCAGCGATAAATTTCTCATCATCGGTCAGTTCAAAAAGTGGAGCATTGGTGGTGACGGTGGTTCCGGGTATCGACCGCAGATCGAGAATATAGCGATCTTTTTCAAACTGTAATCGATGAAACTCTATTTCATATTTTCCATTCACATTGACAAATTCATCTTCCGCTTTAATGAACGAAAGGGCAACGAGGCCGGCAATGAACAGGATTACAAAGAAGTATCCGATGATCTCAATATATTTGATATATTTTGCCAATAATTTTTTGACAAATAGTTTCATTTTTCTCTCCGAAACTTAGTCACGAACCTGTTTATTGTATAACGATGCAAATAATCCGTTTTGTTTCATCAGTTCAGGAAACGATCCATGCTCAACTAATTTGCCTTTTTGAAGCACAAAAATTTCGTCACAATTTCTCACAGAACTGAGCTTATGCGTTATCATAATCACTGTCATATCGCGGCAGACACGGTTCAGCGTTTCCTCGATCGTGTTCGCTGTGTGCGAATCCAGGGCGCTGGTGGCTTCGTCCAAAATTAAAACAGAAGGTTTGCGAATCAGCGCCCGGGCGATGGCAATTCGCTGGCGTTGCCCGCCGGATAATTTACTGCCTTCAGCCAGATCGGTTTCATACCCTTCCGGCAATTGCTCGATGTCATCATGCACGGCAGCCATTTTTGCCGCTTCGACAATTGCATCATCCGTGGCGTCCTGCTTCCCGTAGCGAATGTTCTCCCGAACCGTACCACTGAACAGGAAATCTTCCTGCAGGATAATTCCAATATGCTGATAATATTTACCTAATTTTAAATCCCTCAAATCCACATTTTCAGCGAGGATTTCGCCGGTCCCGGGATCGTAAAATCGCATGAGCAAATTCACCAGCGAAGTTTTGCCCGAACCGGACGGCCCCACGATGCCTATTTTCCTGCCTTTTTCCGTTTTAATTGTAATATCGGACAGAACTTGTTTCTCCGGCACGTATTGAAAAGAAACCTTGTTCACGCCATAATTACCGTCCAATTTTCTGAGACGAATCCCGTTTTTACGTTCCTCGATAGAAGGCGCCACGTGCAGTGTATCCATCAATCGCCGGGCAGGAATGAGCTGAAGCCGAATCCCCTCGAACACTCTGATAACGAGATTGATCGGACTGAAAAATTGATCCAGCAGCAGATAAAGCCCAAAAATTGCACCGGCGGTTTGGTTCTGCTTCACTGCAATGTAAAATAATGCTCCAACAATGAACACGTAGCGAAACAGGAAAATGAAATTATCCGTCGCCAGTCTCACGAAAAAATTCTGCCATTCCACACGGAGCATTTTTATATAAAGCCGAATATTTTTTCGAACTTCGTAACGCCCTTTGCCGAACGCTTTTACGGTCTTAATGCCGGCAAACCATTCCTGCAGACCGGCCAAAAATGTTTGACTTTTTTGACGATATCTGAAATCAATTCGTCGCTGCACATTATAAAATTTGTGAATGACCCATATATACGGGATGCAAAATATCAACAGGGCTATTCCAACATCCGCACTGAAACCAACAGCGATGGTAAAAAGTATGAGCAGCAAACGAAATACAACGCGAATGATCAGGTCCAGCGATTGCGTGAGCATTCCCAATACGGCATCCACGTCTTTCCCGACAAGAGGCTGTTGGTCAGATTTTGCTGTGCCGGTCAATTCAAATAACATGGCAAGAATCGCGAGATTAGCAAATCCAGGGTCGAAATTTGTGCCAATCCTGTACATGTGCTCCCCGACCGGACGTTTTTGAAAAAAACTCAGCGGCAATTTCATCACATGTTTGAAAGCATCCATTCCCAATGAAATTCCTAATCGCATGGACATGACATATTTCACCAATTCATAAATCATGTTGAATGAAAAATACAACACGATTTGAACGATTATAACAATCAGTAAAATTTTTAACATATACCAATCTTGTTGTCCCAGAACCTGATCGATAAATTTCCGAGTGAGCAGCGGAAGGATGACTGTGTTAATATCCACTGTAGTGATAATCACAGCCATCAACATAACCAGCAAGACCAGTCGCCAGATTGGCCTGAGATATCTCAAAAAATAGAGGAAAATTTTCCAGTCACTCAAATGCGTGGTTTTCATTGCTCGCTCAAACTGATAATAGTGAATCGGATTGCCGTTTGTATAATTGATAGTACAATTTCTTATTTTTAATTAATTCCTTGTGCGTTCCCTGCTCCACAATTTCGCCTTTGTCGACGACAATAATCCGATCAGCATCCGCCACCATGCTCAACCGATGCGATATTATGATGGTAGAAATATCAGCAAAATTTTGGCGCAACGTCTGCATAATGGCATCTTCGGTTTCAATGTCCAGAGATGATGTGGCTTCGTCCAGCAGCAATAGCGTTGGTTTTTTCAACAGGGCCCGCGCAATGGCGATGCGTTGTTTCTGTCCGCCGGAGAGATTGGCGCCTTCTGCCACATCCATATCGTAACCGCCCGGCATTTCGAGAATATCATGGTGAATGCCAGCATTTTTGGCCGCCTGTTCAACTTCATCGTCGCTGGCATCCGGGTTTGCGTAGCGGATATTATCCCGAATGGTGCCGCCAAACAGAAACGTCTCCTGGAGAATAACACCGATCTGCCCGAGCACTGACGTCATATTCAATTTTCTGACGTCCATCCCATCAATTTTAATGGTGCCGGAGTCTGCATCATAAAGCCTTAGCGCAAGCATGGCGATCGTGCTTTTTCCAGCGCCGCTGGGACCAATTATCGCCAGTTTTTTACCGGCGTTCAAGTTGAATGAAATGTTTTTTAATATCGGATGATTTTTTTGATATGAGAACTGAACTGAATCGAACTCAACTTCGCCTTTCAAATATTCAAGTTTTTTGGCATTTTTATCTTCAAAAATACCCGGCTCCATATCCAACGTTTCGAACAACCGCTGCGCCGGGATGAGATATAGTCGAATGCGTTGAAAAAAATTATATGTGCCATCGAGGAAATACAGTAAAGCGCGAGAAAAATAAATAATGCTGCCCCAGGTGATGATGGGCATATTTCCTTTCAATCCAAAATAGGCGAACAACGGCAGGGATAACGGCCAGATGACATGCACAGGAATCACGCGGATTTGGTCAGCGACAAGGTACTGAAGCAGAAAAGCGGCCTGGGTTGATTTGTAAAATTCTTTCATGGCGCTGTAATATCGCCGCGTGGTGAATTTTACCCGGTCGAACGCTTTAATCACCCGAATGCCGGCGATACTCTCCCGGAGAATAGCATCCAATTCCTGTGCGCGGATCCGTTTGATATAATCCAATTTCTGAATTCGGCTGTACAAAATATGCACTAAAATGTAAATCGGGATTAATATCAATGTCAAATAAAGAAGAATATTCGTTCCGACAACCGAAACAAGGTACACCATCAACATCGTTTGATACACATTGGAGATGAGCGCGGGAATCCCGCTTTGCGTGGAATTCAGAAGCGGTAAAAACGCATCGATATCTGCATTTGCCCGATACATGTGCTCACCCACGGGCCGGGATTGATAAAACTTCAGGGACAGCAATTGCATGCGTCGGTACAGTTCGAATCGAAATCTTAATGATAATTTGAGTCCAATATACCAGACGAGCGTGTAGAGCAAACTGTCAAAAATAACCCATCGAAAAATGAACGCCGGCAATAAAAGCAGAAAGCAGAACACCACATAGTCGATAACCTGGCCTTCTCCAATAAACACAGGCAATTTGGATATCAATAAAACAGGCAGCGTGTGAATGGTACCCTGGATGACGAGGAGAATAATGATTAGTATATATTTATCCCAAAATGGCGTAATATATTTTATTAAACGAAGGAATAACTTAAGTTGATTTTGTTTTTCAAATAATATTTTGTCTTCCAAAAATGCCTCAATATGCAGGACAGAAGTTCAGACCACCGCACACACACGATGTTTCATTTAATTCAACGTCACTTCGATCAATCGTGGGTAATATTCTTCAAATTCAACGCAGGTTAAATAGATGATCTTTCCGTTTTCCCTGGCCAGCTCTGAATGCTCCTTGCCGGCATAAACTACAGGCCCGTTGTAAACCAGCGGATTCCTCAACGATGTTTTTGAAATCCAGAGAAGAAAAGGATCGCTCCACGGTCCATACGGATGCAGAGCTGTCCGTCCGACAATGTACCCATCGTTCTGCCATGAATGAACCGCCAGATATTTCTCCAAATATGAATTAAAAGACACTGTCATCTCAGTTGGCATGCCTTCCATGATGATACAGGCGTTGTCCAGTTCAGAACTCCAGCTCGGGCCGGTGCCTGATAAATATTCATAGTGATCGAGATTTTCTATTTCGCTGAAAGAGACACGCGATAGATAGCAGAATTGTTTTTTGCCGCGCTGATGCGTGCCATAAATATAGACGATTTTCTGGACTTCATCTGTGAAAGTCGCGACTCCAAAACAAGGACTATTTTGGTTCCAAAACAAATGGGAACCCCCAGAACGCAAACGCTTGAAATTAAATTCAGGCAGATCAGTCACAGACAAACCGCTGCCATCAACCGAGAATTTGTATGGCCACATGCCGTGCTTGTGCAGCCGAACCCGGAAATAGAACCAGTACAATTTATCATTCACACGGCAGCCATCCATCCCCCAAATCCTATACAAATCTGGACATTCGTCTCCCTCATAAGGAATCAATTGACGCAACTGTTTAGTCTTGCCAGTCAAATATGAGAAATCATGCAATCCCTGTGACGCGTCTTTGGTACGGCAAATCAAGCCGGTGTTGCTTGGCATGTGTTTCACATTTCTACGACCTGTCTCATCAATTTTACCAACGAATGTGTCGCCAAAGCCCCAGAACGTCTCCTTCTCATTAATTGGAACAGAGTAAGCGCAATCCTGGCCAATCATGTCTACTGAATTTTTAGTGAAGAGCGGCCCCAAATCGCGAGCAGATTTAACTTTTGTATGGTCAAATTTCATATTAATTCAAATATAATAAAATTAAATTGACATTCGCCTCAATAATTTATATATTCTTATTAGAAAGATAGAAAAAGAAAATAATACCGGAGTTGTAGATGCATAAAAATCATATCGTAATAAATGAAAAGATTTGTGGTGGGAAACCACATATATCAGGTCATCGTGTTCGGGTTCAGGACATTGCGCTCTGGCACGAAAAACTTGGTTTTTCTGCCGATGAAATACTCATCCAAGTTCCATCATTGACATTTTCAGATGTTTATGCAGCTCTGTCATTTTATTTTGACAATAAAGAACAAATTGATAAAGATATTCTTGACGAACAGAATTATTCAGAAAATTTCCAGAAAAATCACCCTTCCAAATTGAAGCTAAAAATGGACTATGCCTGAGAAAATCACTTTTCATTTAGATGAAAATGTATCATTTCTAATCGCGCAAGGATTGCGAAAACGGTGCATTGAAGTTACAACGTCCCACGAGGTTGGTCTGGTTCAATCTACTGATTTGGAGCAACTTATTTTCGCTAATACGCACGGCCGAGTTTTGATCACCCATGACAGCGATTTTCTCAGTCTACATGAACAGGGCGTTCCTCACTCGGGGATTGGATTTTGCTGTCAAGCTACACGCAGTATCGGACAAATAATTAAATCCCTTCTGTTGATTTATGAGTTATTAGACCCCAGCGAAATGACAGGAAATGTTGAGTTTTTATGATTCCCACTAATTAGTCTCAATGTATATTCCAATAACACTCATTCATCATTCTTTGAACTTTTTATCACACGCCTAAAACATATAACACTAAGTAAAAACTAAAACTCCACTTCCACCGTCACTATCTTTTTATGACCCACTTTCATTTTCAAAATACCATCTTCTGCAACCGGCAATTCATGAATTCGTTCTTCATTCAAGTTCGTTTCATGAGCTGATTTTATCGGCTTCCAGAAATTAATCTCACCATTTATTTCATTTTCAGTCGGATTGAAAAATCGAAGGATTACCGAATCACGATACTCACATTTTTTAAGCGCGCTTAGTATTAAAGAATCCGGCTCAATTTTTAAAAATTGATGGTTTTTGGGTAAGGTACCTTCGGTGCGACCGCACTGCGCCAGTTTCATTGGCGCAAAATGTCGATATGCCTGTTCATATACTTTGCCTGTTTCCCAATTGCCCTCGTGGGGGTAAAGCGCGTATGCGCTGGTATGCTCTCCGAGACATTGCGACCCAATCTGCTCCATACGTTCAACACGCTCTGGCGGCAGTCCCACTTTGGGGTAGCGAAGCCCTTTCAGAAGTGTCAATATCATGGTGCGGGTTTCATTGTCCTGCACCTCGTATTCCACGAGCCCGTGACTGATTACGGCCAATCCGCTCTTATTATCGGACATGTCAAAGAACGATAAATGAGGTTGCGTGCCGGTCCATGGCTCCACCCAATCACGCGTATCCGGCAGTTCTATTTCCCGCGTGACCACATCGAATGCAGCTTCAGAATCGACTGTTTTGGAATCGACGCCGCTCGGGAAACAAACGCGCAAGCGATGATCCATTGCCTGATTATCGAATGTAGTGACAATGTCCAAACGCGGGCTCCCCTTCCGTAGCGTAATAAGCGACGAAATAGGCAAAGCGACCAGGTCGTCGCTGCGAAATCTTTTACCGTCGACCAGGCTTTTCGGCACCTGTATTGCAATATCCACTTTGACGGTGGTTTGCAATTCACCATCTTCCATGACGCTGATCTGCGCTGCACAACCCAGCGACGACACTTTCCGATTTTGCAGCGGAGAGATCCGCGTCCACGGATCCCCGGCTTCGGCGTCATCTTCGAAGAAATGGCTGTTTGTAAATTTTCGGCCGGTGTTTTTATGCGTTAAATCGAATGTGCCATTGGGATTGAATTCCACCCGCAGGAATTCATTTTCCATGACATGATTCGCAGCGAGCATGGTGCCATAATTCACCAGTTCGCCGGGTTTTGTCCGAACGATAAAGCTGCGGTAACCGCAGGCAGCTATTTTTCCGGCTTCGAATGCAAGCTTGAATCGGCGAGAGTGAAATGGCGAGGGGATATCATAGGGATTCATAACATTAGATCCCCATTCTTTTCGATCCTGCAATTGGAATGCGACCGCTTCGCCGGTCTCGGCGTCGAACATTTCCATGGATTTGTTCTTTGGTTCATCCGGGAAATCTATCTTGACTTCGACCACTTCGGTTCGGTCGTAATTCAAGGGATTGAACGCCACGACAGCAATGTCCTCTTCATGTAGGTCATTCAAATCCATTCGTTTTACGATAGCAGAGAAGCTCATATTGGACAATGTTTCGCCGATTTGTTCCACCTGGGCCCAGCGATAGAGCATATCCTTATGCACCTGATCCATGCTCACACCTGTAATGCTGTCGTGGGGATGATTGGTCAGTAAATTGCGCCAGGCAATTTCCAGGTAGCGCTCCGGGTATTCTTCCCCCAAAATAAATGCATAAGTTGAAAATGGCTCAGCCCACTTTTCCAGCAGGGTCTGCATTCGCGCATTGATCTGTTTTTGATACAGACGCGTGGACATGTTATCCTTCAAAAACCGATTGAACCAGTTATCCCTGCTGGGATGCCGGCGCTCACCTTTGAGCACTTTTAATTTGGACCCATCCACTGCATTTCGAATTTTTTCAATCGCTTCAGGAAACGAGCTGTGAATATACACATCCCCGCTATTTTTGCTGTTGCAATAATCAATCACTTTTACGGTATTGGGATGCGGATGCACGCTGTCCATGCCGTCCATCACAATCAGATACGGCGTTGTTGCATCGGCGGCGACATCTTTTTTCATGGTTTTCATGCCCTCATCGAGCAGGTCTGTATTGAAATATTCCAGTGAAGTTGGTTTCAACAATCTGTAATCCTGGTCGCCGGCGCTTATGTCACACCGACGAAACGGCAGCATACCATCTTTCCAGCGATAATAGCCGTCCCGATACGCATCCTCGAACATGGTGGCGCGAAACAGGTGCAGCCAAAACGACGCCCGACTGAATTCAGCGCTGAGCCGCAGGCCCAGAATTTGCGTTCCATCCGGCGCTTCCAATATATATTCGGTATCGCATTCATCCCGACTGATGCCGCGATAGAACATCATTCCATCGATTCCGAATCCATCGTAGATCTGGGCGATTTGAGATAGCTGGCCATACGATGTTGGCGTATAGCCAACTTTCATGACACGCCCGAATTCATTGGCAATTTTATGTCCCCGCATTAAATTTCTCACCACAGCTTCCGCACTGATGGTATTCATTTCCGGCAGCGTGTACCAGGGTCCCGCCAGAATTCGGCCTTCAGAAATATGTTTTTTCAATACATCTTTTTTCTCGGGCCGAATTTCAAGATAATCCTCCAGCGGAATGGTTTGTGAATCCAAATGATAATGCTTGTATTCCGGATATTTCTCCAGAAGTTCAAGCAGCCAATCCATGAGTTCCACCAAATGTACGCGGGTTTCCTGGGACGCATATCGCCACTCGCGATCCCAGTGTGTGTTTGAAATTACATGAAATTCATACGACGTGGACATAAAACTCCTCTGTTTTCCTTAATTAAATCAATGACTTCACAACATCCACTGCTGTTGCTGCATCTGCAGCATAACCATCAGCGCCAATTTCTTTGGCATAATTATCGGTGACCGGCGCGCCGCCAATAACGACTTTCACATTGTCTCGCACATTTGCTGCTTTCAACGCATCAATCGTTGCTTTCATATTTAACATGGTTGTGGTGAGCAATGCTGACATACCAATAAGATTGGCGCTACCATTTTTCACGGTTTCCACATATTTTTCAGGAGACACGTCCACGCCAAGGTCAATCACTTCAAATCCGCCTCCTTCGAGCATCATTGAAACAAGATTTTTACCAATATCGTGCAAATCACCTTTAACGGTACCAATTGCTATTTTCCCAACCGGTTCCACGCCGGTTTCCGAGAGCCGTGGTTTCAGAATTTCCATCCCGGCTTTCATAGCACGGGCAGCAATGAGCACTTCAGGCACATAAAATTCATTGGCTTTGAACCGTCTGCCGACTTCCGTCATTCCCAATAAAAGTCCATTGTTCAAAATTTCCCGGGGAACTAATCCCTCTTCAATTGCCTGATTTGTCAGATCCTTTACTTCCGCAGCTTTTCCATTGATCAAACTGGTTGATAAGTTTTCAAGTGTTGACATACTACTTCCCTTTCTGATAATATGAATAACTTTTAATTTATATTCGATACTCTTTTAATTTACAATTGAATAGCAGCTATTGATTCAATTAACGCTATTAAAATTATTTTGTTCATTGCAGAATCGGTTAAAATTCAAATGACACACTAAATCTATTCACTGCTCCCATGATGTCACCAAAATCTGTGTACGAATAATCCACAGAACCATTAACGCCAATGATCGATTGATGCAAACCACCGCCAAACGACCATTCTCCCAAATCTGAATTCAGCCGATAGCCGGTACGCAGAAACACCCAGTCGAAAAATCCATATTCCAGGCCAAAGCTCATTCGTTCCGTATTATCCGTGGGGTGAATCAAATCAACAATCAGGGTAAGGCGATTGTTCTCCGTATGAACAATATCATCAGCCAGGCCGAGTTTGAAGAGCAGTGGCATGCGGAATTTATCTCTCAGCATTTTTATATCCGGCCCGAAATGTTGAGCCGCCACGGCAATTTGCAAATGACGAAATCCGGTCTCGTAAATCGCTCCAATATCTAACAGCACATTTGAAAATGAATCCTGGTCCAGTTGTTCTTTCACATAACGCACCTGAGCGCCCATGGAAAGTTTATCCGTAAAACGACGTGCAAAAGCCAGTCCCACTGCCATATCATTCGCCGATACCATTCGCCCTGTTCCTGACTGCTGCAAAACGGTTGTCTCCTCAAATTCCGGCACCCCCATATAAATCCCGCTGACGCCGATCACACCGAACTTTCCGACACTCATTGCCGCAGCAAAAGCGCTGTGTTCAATATCCAGCAGCCAGCCGGAATATGAAAATGTCGCTGCCCGTTTATCCACATAGGCAATTCCGGCCGGATTCCAGAAAATAGAATTCACCCCTTTTGATACCGCCAGCGATGCTTCTCCCAGGGCACATTCTTTCGCGCCCACACCAATTTTCAAAAACTGAAGGCCGGCAGAACCTGCTTTACTGAAATCAAAACCATAGTCCCACTGGGCTTCGGCAGCGCTGAAAATTGTCAGGCAGGATAAAATTGTTATCAAGAATTTTATCTTCATGAGAAAATTCTCCCTTAATCCATTATTGCATGTTTGAAATTCGCGCGCGCCCTATTTTATTAACATGAGCGTGCCTTTTGCACTCCCCACGTCCGATTCCACCGTATAAAGATAAACACCTGCAGCGGTTTTCTGACGGGAATCACTCAATTGATTCCAGACTTCTTCTCCTGAATTGGGATTATCGTGCTCCAAAGTCCGCACCAGTTCCCCATTCATCGTATAGATGCGGATGGTGCAAACCGCCGGCAGATTGGTGAAAACAATGGAGCTTTCTTCGCCGGCTGTCGGTAATCCGGAAACGAGCCTGAACGGATTGGGGAACACACTCACATTGAGTGCAGTTTCTGCCGGCTGCGTGGCCGTGACCAGAGCTTCCGTATTTCGGTTCGTGAAACCGCTCTCATTTCCATCCTCATCCTCAGACGTGACCGCATAATAATACCCAACACCCACCTGTACTGTGTTGTCCTTGTATTTCCATTTGTTCAAATCCGCATCAAAGTAGCGGCTATAGCTCGAACTTCTGTCCAACCGAATATCCCGTATTTGGGTATACGGACCGATAAAAGACCGCTCGCTACGATAAACCCGATACCGAAAAATGTCACTGGTGTTCGATATTGGATCGACCCAATCCTCCATATCCGGAGGCCAGGTAATGACAATTTCCTGGCTGGAAGGCAGGACAAATTTTTCTGTCTCAGGCGATGGCGGAGCCAAAGCAGTCGGCACATAATTATTTTCAAATAATGTTGCTGCCCGATCAACAGTGTTTTTCAGTGAATCCAGGCCCATGGGCAGTTTCGATTGCGCAGCCAAGCCTTTCACTGCCTCATCCTGCCCGATACCATTCACAGCTTCGACGATGACAACTTTGAACGAATCCCCGGCTGCAAGATCGTACGGTCCGAAACCTTCCAGCATGAACGGCGAAAGCACTTCTCCCTCAGGAGCCTGGAGAGAAGTATCTCCACCGGATAAAATCTGGTAGAGCGCACCGGCGGTCTGGCTGCTGCTCGTTAAATGTTGACTGTTATTAATTGTTTGTACGTACAGCACTGTTTTGGGTTGAGCCGATCCATCTTTCACAGGATCGTGATACAACGGCGCAAATCCTGCATAGCCTGTGGTTCGTAGTTCATCCCGCGATTCCACGTAATTCCCGTAGTCCCAGGGAATGGACTCATTGGCAGCAGAATCATACGCATAGAGCAAATGGCGCTCTTCATCATAGCCCACAATTTCATCATCCACATTCAGATTATCGCCCCAGAATCCGTGGGCTAAAATATCCTGGTAACTGGGCCGAATCAGGTAGGGAAATCCGATGAATACATCAGTTAAATCATCGGATGTTGTATTAATGCACGTGTATTCAAAAATAATGAAATCTGCAAACGCCGGGTAGCTCCATGCCCGACTGACGCGCCGGACTTGAATACCTCGGGTTGTTATCCAGTGAGCTGTTATTTTCTCTTCTGCTTCCTGATAATTAAAATCCGGGGAGCCGATAAAATTTTCTTCTTCAGTCATTTCAAAAAATGTTCCCAAATCCGCGAAAGTGAACGGCCCCATTTCATTGAAGAATATTGATCCATCCGGATTCTTCCCGCCAATCCACAATCCTGCGCCCTGCATATTGGAACGCTGTTCGTCTTTGGTGGGCAGTACCGACGGACCCCCGGGCCAATCCATACTCGGGTAGAATTCAAATGGAGAAAACATCCCCCCAATTTGCCCGTTATCTTTCACTGTCTCCCAGAGATCGCCCCGATCATGAATTTTGAACAGCGGTTCCCGGTACTGGGAAATTCCCAGTGTTGATAACAGGAATACAATTATAATGATTATTGGAAATATTTTAAGCTTATTTGACATTGTCATCTCCTTGATTGATAAGAGAAAACCGATTGAGTCAAATTAAATGTCGAACTATCTGAAATTATACTTCAGGCCAAACCAGATACTGCGTGGTGCATAGTAAATCGAATAGCTGATGTTATATCCATCCGGATCGATGGGCGTTGTCTCGCCGGTTTCGACAAATTTTTCCAGCGCTTCCAGATCCCAGATATTTCCCCAAGATCGGACATTTTTCTGGTTGAACAAGTTTTTAACTTTCGTATATACGGTAAATGTGTGATCGCCCAAATGTAAATATTTATTGAACTTCAGGTCCCAGGTTTGCCGTGCCGGAAAACGGTGATTGTTGAGCAAATCCGGCGGATCGTCCGGCTCCAGATACGTAAATGCCTGACCACTGATGTAACGATAAAGTAAACTCAGGTCTGAGTTGCCCAGAATGGAACTGAGCACAGGGATGTTCCAGTTTTCAGGATATTGCATGAAGAAACTGGCCCGAAGAATGTGCGGGCGGCTGTAGCTCTTTTCTGTTGGCAGCCGGTCCGAGGCCTCCACATACCATCGATACGAAATATTCCCCTCTTCATCAATGTGAATTTGCCATGGTGTGGCTTTGCCGAACGTGCTTTTGGAAAAGCTGTAATTAAAATCGACGATAAAATTTCTGCTGAACAATGTTTTCGCTGAAAACTCCACCCCGCGCGCATCGCCGTAATCGCCACTGAACCGGCTGCTGTAAAACACTCGAGACTCGCTGCCGGAGTAGGGATCGTAGCCGTAAATCCGCTTGTCCAGGAAACCTGCCCGTTCAGACTGATCAAAGACGTCTTTGTAAAAGCCGGTAATATTCAAAACAGCAATATCCTCGAAATGATGCTTGATACCCATTTCAAACTGGATCGTTTTTTCAGGCTTTAATGGCTGCAATGTCATATTGATGACGCGTTCCGGATCAGAATCCGTAGATGGCTCGCCTTTGATAACAGGCACCGGTCTGAAATAAGAGAATTCGTATTGAGCATTGATAGCCGGCATCTGGTAAAAATGACCGTAACTGAAATGAAATACGGATTTGTCGGTAATTGGAAATGAAATGCCTACTCTCGGATTCAGCGAATGGGATAGTTTCACCGGTTCACGCTGCTTGTCGAGCACATTCTGAAAATCCCATTTTTTGTTTCCGAGAGAATCGATGCCGTCTTTATCCGGGTCTTTTGACGTGACATAGTCTGTATTTAAACTCGGGTTTAACTGATAGCTATCCACCGTGAACCAGTCTCGGTTGCCATCGTACAAATCGTAGCGCAGGCCAATATTGAGAATCATACTTTCAAATTCCATTTTGTCCTGCATATAAAACGCGAATTGTATGGGATGGTATGTTTCATTTAACCCCCGTGTGCGCCAATCTGTTAGGTCATCACTCCAGGCGCACAGCGTCCAGGTATCCTCATCGTAGGAATTGTAATGAAATTCAAAACCGCTTTTCAATAAATTATTGGCATTGAATTGCCAATTGAAATGGCCAACCAACGACAGGTCACTGGTCTTGTTGTGTGCCTTCGGTGTAAACAAATGTGCAATGAATGGCTCATCTTCAAATCCGTCGTAGCGATGCCAGCCCCAGATATCCGGATTCTGTGATTCACCCAAAACACGGTAGGGACTTGGTGTCTGATCCTGCTTGAACGTGTACGAGCTCAGTTTTAGCTCATAAAACATTTCAGGAGAAAGCACATGCGTAATGCCCAGTCGTGCCTGGTATACGTAATTATCCAGCAGTGAACCATAACCGCGATAAAATTTGGCAAGGTATGGAAACGATTCTTCCGCGTTGGTCGAATGCGCGTCGTGACTGTACATGCCGCCAAACTTGATATTTATCCCCGGCTGCACCGCATAATTTCCGCTGAGGTTGATATTGGTTAAATTGCGCGTATCCCGCGGCCGGGGCAACTGGTAGGCATTTTCTTGATAGCGGCCGGTGAGAAAGAAGGTCATTTTTTTCAATTCGTTACCGATGATGGGGAGGAAACCACCAACCATGGGGCCGCCCAAAGAAAAACGAATTTCATGATCGGCAAAATCCCGGTAATCGTACACCTGTCGTTGTCGATCCGGCGTCCACCATGCCGGGTCCAGGTAGGAATTTCCCAGACTATCGGTGATTGTATTTTTGATGAATTCATAATTCTTCGATGGATCGTAAAGATAATCACCGAAATGCCGCTGATGTGGATTGCCATACTGGTAATCAACGGAGAATGTGTATTTCGGGGCGCCTTCTTTGGTGATCACATTCACAATCCCGGATTGCGCCTGCCCATATTCAGCATTGAATCCGCCGGTGATGACCTGAATTTCTTTCACGGCTTCTTTGTTAATGCGCGTGTACGAACCGCCGGCGTCTGCGGCGGCTTCAGACCAGGCCGCAGAACGCGTTCCATCGATATACCACACAACTTCATCCTGATCCCCGCCGCGGACAGAGTAACGCGGCTCGCCCCGGCCAGTGCCGGAAAGATTTCCTTCTACCGGAATGGGATCAAAAAATACGCCTGTTTGTAAATTCACCGCCTCAATCACTTCAGTGGCAGTGGATTGTTCAATTTCTTCCAGTCCAACGACTTCGATACTGGTGGTTAAATCCTTTTGGATGACAGGACGTTCCGCCTCCACAATCACGGATTCGCCCAGGTCCAGGACTTGCTGCTCCAATTGAAAATCGATGGTGGTTGTCTGGTCGATGCTGACTTTCACGTTCTGCACTTCAGTTGGAGCATATCCCATCATTTTGGCAATCAACGTGTATTCGCCGGGCGGAACAGAGATGATGAAATAATTCCCCTCCATATCCGATGCCGCCCCCAGGTGAGTCCCCTTGATTTGAATGTTGGCCATAGGCAGGGGTTCACCCGTGTTTTTATCTTTAACTGTACCGGCAATTTTTCCTGTGGTTCCTGCTGAAAGCACAATGGGGAACAGCAGCAGAAATACAGTCAAACGCGATATTCGGAAAAGCTGGTTTTTTATTTTAACCATATACCCCTCCATTAAAATACTTTTGAGGTAATCTGCCAAGCATGTCTTTTAATTGCAACTTGTTTATCACACAAAAATAATCACAAAAAAATATCAAATTTGAGAATAGTCCGAATGTTTATCCCTGAATAGAAATGTTATCATTTCCGGTGTTAATTATGTGCAAATGAAATCAAATGAACATTCTACAACTTTCAATGATTTAGAATTCAAACTGAGTCTTAACTTCAGCGTAAATCGAGCGTTTTTTCACTTAAAAACGCGTCATGTTTTAACAGCGCTTCAGGAAGGCCGCCTTTTAAAATATGACTGGCATAACTTAAATTGTGGCCCTGGGTATCGGCAAACGGAACCGCCACACACAAACCAATACCCGCAGCCCGAATGGAAATCAATCCTGATTCGCTATCTTCAAAACCAACGACCCTGGTATAATCTTTTTTGGAAATCCCTAATTGATGCAGGGCCAGGCTGTAAAGGTCTCGATGCGGCTTGAGTCGAATCTCGCTTGAATCGGATGCTGTAATAATGGCATCAAAAACATGATGAAGTTCGCTGAATTTCTTAACGAGGTCATTTCGTCTTTTTTCAGACACGTCCCATTCACGAATCTGCTGATTGATTATTTTGAATACTTCAGTCAAAACAATTTTTGCTTCGTACGCAATGGATGAAGTGACAATAGCCACCTTCGCCGGATGGGATTCAAAATAGTTGCCGATTTGCTTCAATCGTTCTCGGCCACGATGGTGTTGCGCACTTGAAAATTCAACCTGAGGATTTCTTGTTAATATCTCTCCCAACTGGTCATGAAAAAGGCCTGCCTCTTCACCCAGCCATCCTTTTATCGTTGCCAAAAACACTGCCACGCCGGGCATGGGTTCAATCATATTCACGTTTTGGTTCGGGACTAATGACTGCAATGCCTCGATATTTCCAATTTCAATCCCGGCCAATATTTCATGATAACGCTGGTAATACACATCAATAGCCGCCCGAACCTGAGAAATTTTGTCGTTGAATTTGAGTCGATTCGCATAGTGATTGATCAACTTTTTAATATCCTCATGCTGGAAAAAAGCAACATCATCCGAACCCGCCCGAAACCACGCTTGCACAGCTTTTTCATAAATGATATCCCGACAGCCAAAATGCGCCAATGTTTGCCTGACTTCTCTTTTGCGAATTTCATCCCTGCCCGTGCACAGAGTACGCAGCGCAGCCTTCAAATATGCCTGACCGAAATTCTGCGCATCAAAATGTGACTGGTATGCTTTAATCAGATATTCCACATGTTTGGTTGTGCTGTTTCCGATAATGTGAGGATAATCCCGCTCACGGTCGAGGCCGTTCCATTGCTCATTTGTCAGTAACCCGGTGAATTCCCGTACCATATTTTCCAGGGAATGCAAACATAAATTTTCAGTCGTGGTGGTGGTGCCATCCATATCCTGCACAACCGCAACAATTTCATCCGGATTGTTGGATATTTTGGGCGCTACAGGACAAATATCAAATTTTGAATAAATATAGTCAGGATTATTGATGAAAACGAATTCATCTCCCAATTGGGCCAAAGCATTATAGATTTCATCTTTATGTTTAATAACGGATCGATTGTTCATTTTTACGCGTCGTGAATTTTTAACAGTTTTTTTGCCACATCTACAGCCGTGGCTGCATCATCTGCATAACCATCAGCTTTTATTAATTGCGCGTAACGCGACGTAATCGGCGCGCCACCAATGAGCACTTTTACATTTTTCCTGACATTTGCAGCGATCAGCGCATCGATTGTAATTTTCATCATGGGCATGGTTGTGGTTAATAAAGCGGATAACGCGAGAACATGGGGTGAGAATTCAATGGTTTTTTTGACAAAGGTTTCCGGGGTAACATCAACGCCTAAATCGATGACTTCGAACCCTGCGCCTTTAAGCATGATAATCACTAAATTTTTTCCAATGTTATGTAAATCGCCTTTTACTGTGCCAATCAGCACGCGCTTGAATAACTTCTTTTGAGCTTTTGTCAGTAAAGGCTGCAGGACATCCATTCCTGCCTGCATGGCACTTGCTGCAACGAGAACTTCAGGAATATAGATTTCATTCTCTTTGAATAAACGGCTAATTTCTCTCATGCCGGGTATTAAGCCCTGATCCAACATATCAAGTGGGGTGCAATCTTTCTTCAACCCACTCTCAATCAGGCTTTTCATCGCAGCGCTATTGCCTTTTCGGATGCTGGCAGAAATTTCATTTAGCAGAGAACACGTGTTTCCGTTTACCAAGCTAAAAAGCCTTTCGATGCCTTGTTTGATTTAATATGAATTTAATTCACCAAATATTTTATGGTAACTCGCATTAATTCAAAGCTCATCATCCATCCCAAAGAGATGGATTACGCCTGCAAAGAAATCAAACTAATATAACTTAATATTTTTTTTATAATAATCTTGTTACATGTAGTTTTTTTTGGTAATATATTGTCATAAATTTGCATTATGACTGTTTGACATCACAACGCAATAGTGTACATCCGTCGAAATATTTTCGGTGTTACCTGTTCTGCTTTTTTAAATACTTTGGTAAAATAGCTTTGATCCGGATAACCAACTTCCAGGGCAATTTGCGCCAGCGGTAAATCAGAATCGAGAAGCAGCTTTTTTGCAGCCTCAACACGTATTTTCGTCAGGAACTCGATGAATGTGGTATGCAATTCTTCCTTGAATAGATGGCACAGATAAAATGGACTGATAAATATTTTTTTGGCTACAGTTTCCAGTGTGAGTTTTTCCATGTAGTTTTTTCTGATGTAATTGCACGCCTGTTCCAGAATTCGATAATGATGCGTGTTGCGCGTTTGATAGATATTATCGCAAATACTCTCCATCACCTTCACGACCCAGAAGCACAGCGTTTCATGATCGAAAATATCGGCCAACTCGGTGACAAAATTGTACCGCAATCCCAAAACGTTTTCAGGATTGCCGCCTTCTTCGACCACAGCGCGGGTGAGAATAATGGCCAATTCCAGCACATAGGCTTTGAGCAATTCAATTTTCACAGGGTCGTGAAGCATCACCTGACCCAGAAATTCATTCAAAATTGTTTTAGCGCCGACTTTGTCTCCCAACCGGACTTTGGTGATGAGTTCCTGTTCTTTCTTGGCATTTAATATAGGAAGCAGATGATGATCCACCGGATTGAATATATTTTTGAATTTTTGAACCTCCTCGGCAACCTGCGCTTGATGAATCATCCGCTGTTTTCGGGTAAGCATGGTACCTAAATTGGGTGTGGACATGTAATCCGCGATTGTGAACAGCAGTTCTGCCGCGAGCTTCACTTTTTTTTCCGAAATTACCGGCACCCTGTTTAGCGAAGCAAAGTACTTCTTTTTAGAATCATCCGACAGACTGGAAATTTTCAGGAACCGTTGCACCTGCTGTTCATTGGGATTGCGCATTAAAAACGGGTAGACAAGCACGCCCCCGATCAATTCCTCATTGTATAAAATGGGTACGCTCATAATATAAAACCCGGCATGACAGACTGAAATATAGGTATCACCCCAACGAAGGGCTTCCCGATACGCTTCCCTGCAATATTTATGACATCGCATTGCAATATCATTATCGTGCCTCAATACTGTGCACGGCAACTGAGATTCTGTCTGGTGCTCTGTGCCATGCAGAATTTCTCCCATCGTGTTTATTATGACGAGAGGTATACCGAAAAGCTCGTGATACATGCCAATCAGACTCTTTAAAGAATTGTTGTTCGCAGGATTGATCGTGTGTGCCAAAAGATCCATAACATCATTTGTAAAGTGTGAACCAAAATAATTGTAAAATATTGCTATGGATAATATAATAATATTCTTTAAAAAGTCAACAGTATTTTAATCCACCAGGAACTGAAATCATTTTTTTTCGGCAGGGAACACAAATCCCCAATAATTTCATTGAATTATCGGGGATTGATTGATAGTTTTTGTTAGCCTGAATTATTCACAGATTTCAACCTAAACATATATAAATAAATGTTATTAAAAAGATTAACGAGATGTGTGAAATTTAACAGAGTTTGATATAACGAATTCTGAATTAAGCACCATTCAGGCTATCTGGATTCCTTAATGAATTACAATGAATAATCCAGGTTAGGAAAATTGTTCTAATTGGAAGACGCGATTCTCTGCTCAAGTTCCCGAACAAGGTCGTCCTGAGTGAGCGGCGTCATCAAATCAATCCAGTAGATTTGGTATTTACCGCTCTGATTTGAATGGAATAAAATTTTCCGTTTATCCGAGGAGAATGTGGGGTAGCTATCCTGGGCTGAACTATTTGTTAATTGCTCCAGTTTTCTCCCGGTATTGTTCATCATGTAAATATTATAATTATTTTCATTTTCAGAAAAGAAAACAATTTTTTTCCCATCATGCGAGTAATGAGGAGCGCCACAATTGCCATCCAGAAACGTGAGTTGTTCCGCAAGTCCGCCCTTTAAATTCATCCGATAGACCTGATAGTTGCCGGTAATATTGGATGTATAGGTAATCCATTTTCCATTGGAAGAAACAGACGGAGACCCATCATCTGCTTCATTCTGTGTGAGTCGCAGCACGGTGGATTTCTCGAAATCCTTGATATAAATATCACTCCATTTTTCATGAAATGGCACATCTCTGTTATCATCCATTTCCGAAACAAAAACCAGTTGTTCGCCCTTTTCAACCAGAGCCGGATACCAGTCATCTGCTTCATTTTCTATTGCGCGCGCCACACTGCCGGTGGACAAATCCATCAGGTAAATGTTTCTGTTTTTATTCAATCGGTTTTTATGAGTGGAATCATCTCGTGTTGATGTGAATGCAATGATATTTTCACCGGCGCTATACACCGGCATTTCATCCTGATGGCTGTTGTTCGTCAACCGCACTTCTTCTGCCCCATCAGCATCGATCAGGAAAATCTGCCAGTTGCCGGTACGATCCGTTTGAAATACGATTTTATTGTCGTCAGGGCTGAAATAAGGAAATGCATTATTATAATCGCCCCGGGTGAGCTGGTGAATCGGATACGGCTGCCCCAACAGCGTACGAATTTCAGTGACGTATTCATCCCCTTTTTCGCTCTTCAGGATTTCCAAATATTCTGAGTATCCCTCTTTAATTCTATTTTTCTTCAGAAGTAATTCAGCGCGCACCAGTTTGGCCTTGTTAAAATTGGGATCGATACGTAATGCGGTATCGATACTGACCAGTGCGTAATCGACGCTGTCCAGATCTGCATAAATTTTCCCGAGATTCAAATATGCATTTGGATCCTGAGGATTTTCTTTTACTTGCTGCAAAACAAATGAAAGCCTGTCCTGTTCACTGACGGTATTATCTTTTTCATTCACGCCATTGGTAGTTCCCCCACAACCAGCCAACATAACCAAACAAACCGTCAAGCCCAGTAACAACACGTTAGCTATCGAGAAGCGGCTCATGATGCAATTCCTTTCCATTTAATAAAAAACATTTCCCATACAAATCAGGAAAATTTTTTGGCCAAACACTCCACCCCCGGTAGTGATTTTTTCTGTAATTATACGCATTTTTTTATTAATTGTCAAAACATTTTATATTAAAAAGTTGTTACAAAAAGAGTTCGTTTATCCCACGGAATTTACGTCAACTTTAAACAAGGGACAATACATTCGCTTTACTGAAACTCAATTACTATCTCATCCCACACAATTTTTTCAAAATAATGAAATGAAGAATAGGTGGGTTCGATTGTATACCTAACTTTATATCGGCCGTTCGGTATGTTTTTCAAGTCTTTGAAGTGTACGGCAGGTTCGACCTGTTCGTTTTTATAAACAGAATCGGGCACGACGAAAATTTTGCCGTTCCAAATATCCTGTTGTGTGCCGGACTTTTTAAATCGTTTCGTCCACGGGCGTGTGATCAGTTTGTCATTTCTGTCAAAGATATCTGCGGTGACAAATGAGGGTTCTGTGAGAAAATATTTGAACCGGACGCCCCGGGCTGCCGGGATTGGCTGGCTGTTAAAATTAAAACAATCTGTGCCCACCCAAAAATATTGTGCGCCATGTTTTTCTGCAACAAAAACCTGGCCAAATCGGCGGTAAATGGTTATTCCGCGCGGTTCGATAAATTCCTTGTCTCCCTCGCCTTTTCGCCCGTAAGTTGTCAAATAAACCAGGTTATGATTCAGCTTGTGAATACAATGATTGTTCGTGTCAGTGACGTAGACATTATTGTAATAATCCAGCGCCACAAAAGCAAAATATGGAAGGGAAACATCCATCTGCTTGGCCGAGATGCTGGTCAGCAATTTCCCGGTTAAATCGTATTTTTGGATACGAGAATTCAGGCTATCCACAACCACCAGGAAATCTTCCCCATGGTAGGTCCATGGCTGGCCGCGATCTGTAACCGCTATACCGTCCGGTGCGGAAAATCCTGTCCACACATCCAGAAAGTCCAATTCAGATGAAAACACCTGAATGCGATGATTATCGCGATCTGCGACGTAAAGCCGATTTTTCGAATCCAGTGCAAGTCCGCGCGGAGTTTGAAAAAATCCATCACCGAACCCAAATTCTCCTGTGCTTTTGCTGAAAACCAGTTCATTCTTTTCATTTCGAAGTTTCACCACGCGGTGATTTTCGCTGTCAGTGACATAAACATCGCCAAGTGCATTTGCAGCAATTGCATGGGGTTGATTCAATTTTTCTTTTCCAACCGCATCTGGTCCGTAGACTCCAATCGATTTCATAGATTTATTATAGATGATATTATTCTGTCCGCTATTGACGCCGTACACCGTGACTTCATCATCGTCGTTGCCGGTGGTTGTATCCTCCCAAGCCTGCAAACGCACCACGGCCAGGCCCTGTGGATTTTCGAATTTCACTTTACTTTTGGTGAATAAAAACAGATGAAACCGCGTTGCCTTGCGAATGCCGTATGTGTGGAGAAATGACGGAAAAACCAGTGTGGTGGGATCGTAATCTTTATTGTCGTCGGCATGGGACGCGCAAACAAAAACGATCAATCCAATGATAATCATTCGATTTATGATAGAATGATTGATATATTTTTTTATTGACGAAAATATGCCCATATTCGCTCAGCAATTTGATTTGGGATTCCCGGAACAACAGATATTTCTTCGACTGATGCTGACTTCAGCTTTTTAAGAGAGCCGAAATGATTGACTAACAGTTTCTTTCTGCGCTCGCCAATGCCGGGGATATCGTCCAGTTCTGAAAAAACAGATCGTTTACTCCGCAGTTTTCGGTGATACTCAATGGCGAACCGATGCGCTTCATCGCGTATTCGCTGGAGCAATTTTAAACCGGACGAGGTTTTCGGAATATTCTGGGATTCAGAAACGCCAGGCACAAATACTTCATCCAGCCGCTTCGCCAGACCGATAATCGGTTGATCGTCCATGCCAAGCTTTTTCAGCACCGCCTGTGCACTTGAAAGCTGGCCCTTGCCGCCGTCGACTAAAATAAGATCAGGCAACGCTTTGTTTTCCTTGAGCTGTCGACTGTACCGACGCTCCATGGCTTCGGCCATCATGGCAAAATCGTCCGGGGTGGATTTACTGCGAATTTTGAATCGCCGATATTCGCTTTTATGTGCCTGACCATTCACAAACGTCACAAGCGAAGCAGTAGCATCCGTCCCCTGAATATTTGAAATATCAAACGCCTCGATTCTGATTGGGGGGCTTTTGAGCCTGAGATCGCGCTGCAACGCTTTCAAAGAGTGCGGCACGTAATCTTTATCTTTCATCTTTTGGAGCTTTAATTCTTCAAGCAACAACTTTGCATTTTGCCGGGCCATTTTCAAAAGGCGCGCTTTTTCACCGCGTTTCGGGAAAATGATTTTTGTCCGTGCTTCATGCTGCTGGGTCAACCATTGCTCCAGATTTTCGCCATCCTCCAGTTCAACGGGAACGTAAATTTCCCGGGGGATAATATCTGCATGGCTATAGTGCCGGATGAGAAGATGCTCCAGAATTTTGCTCTCGGTTTCGCTCTCCACACCGCTGAAATAGAAATGCTGGCGGGAAATAATTCGCCCCTGCCTCACTTTGAACAACACGCCGCATGCATCGTTTTCCTCAGCATAAACCGCAAATAAATCCCGATCGATGGTGTCCTGCGTAATGATATTCTGCTTATACTGAAAATCTTTGATCGAGTTGATCTGATCGCGAATCAGGGCTGCTTTTTCAAACTGCCGGTTCGCTGCAAAATTCTCCATTCTTTTCGTCAACTCGTCCACAACAACATTATCCCGACCATTGATGAAATCGATCACATTCTTCACAATCTGGGCGTATTCTTCCTCGTCAATCAATCCCTCGCACGGGCCAAAACATTTTTTGATGTGATAATTGAGACAGACTTTGAATTTGCCGGCCGCTATTGTTTTTTCGGTCAAATGAAGATTGCAATTTCGAATGGGAAAAATGCGCTTGATAGTTTTCAGCAACGACCGCATGGACCTCACATCCGTATACGGCCCAAAATATTTCGATCCATCGCGGACAATATTCCGGGTCGGGAAAACGCGCGGAAATTTTTCATTGGTCACGCGGATATAAGGGAAACTTTTATCGTCTTTCAAATTAACGTTATACCGCGGCTTATATTCTTTGATTAAATTAGCTTCGAGGATGAGCGCTTCCATTTCCGAATCCGTGACAATGGTTTCCAGGTCCCGAATATTGGATACCAAACGCAGAGACTTGGCGTCCTCAACCCTGCCGCTCTGAAAATAGGAACGCACCCGATTCCTGAGTATCCTGGCTTTGCCCACATAAATGACTTTGCTATTTTTGTCTTTGAATAAATAGACACCGGGACTTCGGGGGATATTTTCCAGTTTTTCTCTAAGTTGAGTCATTTTTTTCATCTAATACAAGTAAAACGGATACCATCGAACTTTTATCCTCTAAAAATAGTCTATTATTCCAAAAAAATCAAGCGATAATTTTATTCCTTTCATTTACTTTAAGGTCAGAAAAATAAAAAAAATACTTGATTAAATGATGTTTTCTTTCTATAATTAGTACTCTTCATTTTTGCAATTTCGATTTAATGTTTTGATTTTAAAAACTTAAATCAGGATTGAATATAGCCTGAATTATTCACAAATTTCAAACAATAGATATGAAATTTAATAAAGTTAGATATACTGAATTCGGAATGAAGCACCATTCAGGCTATCTGGATTCCTTAATGCATTACAATGAATAATCCAGGATAGATACGGAAGCATATCGGAAAAATTATTACCCAAAACGTAAAAGGATCAGGACCTATGAACAAGGTTTTCATCGTTTCGCACACGCACTGGGACCGCGAATGGTACCTCACATTTCAGCAATTTCGGTTCAAACTGGTTAAACTCATTGACAAACTTTTAGAGTTGATGGAAAACGACCCGAGCTACAAATATTTTGTGCTGGACGGTCAAACGATTATTTTGGAAGACTATCTCGAAATTCGGCCGGAAAATGAAAACCGAATCAAAAAGCTGGTGATCGAAGGGCGATTATCCATTGGGCCCTGGTATATGTTGCCGGATGAATTTCTCATCAGCGCGGAAGCGCATGTTCGGAACCTTTTCATCGGGATGCAGACCGCACGCCGATTTGGCGAACCGATGAAGGTCGGCTATATGCCGGATCCGTTCGGGCACATTTCTCAAATGCCCCAAATACTCCAGGGATTTGGATTTGACTCGTTTATTTTCACCCGTGGCATGGGCGAAGAAATGGATGAACTGGGAACTGAGTTTTTGTGGCAGGCCCCGGATGGCTCCAGCGTCATTACCATAAATCAACCGGCAACGTACTGCGATGGCGCTTCCCTGGGTTTTGATAACGCCGTTCCGCCCTATGGGAGAACCGAACCGGACATGGCGCTCGCCCGCCAGCGCATTTTTGACATTATTGAGCGCCACAAAAAATATTCGGACATTCCCGCGGTGCTGGTCAACAATGGCGTCGATCACATTGAACCCCAGCCGGAATTACCCGATATCATCCAAGGCCTGCAGGATGCATTTCCGGACGACGAATTTGTCCACGCGAATTTTGAACACTATATCGATCCGGTTAAAAAATATCAAAACGAGCTCAAAACCTACCGGGGCGAGTTTTACCAGGGAAAACAGCACATCATTCTCACCGGCGTTCTGTCCACACGAATGTATTTGAAACAGCTCAATTACAAAGCACAAACTTTGCTGGAAAAATACGCAGAACCCATTCTCAGTTTCAGCCATGCAAAAGGTCTCACCCCCTATCCTGAAAAATATCTCACCCATGCATGGAAATTGCTGCTGCAAAATCACCCGCACGATTCCATCTGTGGATGCAGCGTGGATCGGGTGCATCAGGACATGGTGCCGCGATTCCATCAGGTCGCCGAAATTGCGCAAAGCATGGTTATGAATCAGGTGAACGCTATCCTTCCCAATTTCGACCTTTACAATCCCAGCGCAGTGAAGCCGTCCTTCATTGTATTCAACACGTTGCCATATTACCGGGATGAAATCATTCAACGGCTCATAAAATTGCCGGTGGAAGTCTGCAAATACGGCATTGAACTCGTCGATGAAGCTGGAAATTCAGCGCCCTGTTTCACAACGCTCATTCGGCCGGAGCCGTTCGCCTGGGACTTCACTATTCCGGACCAGATCGAATTCGACCGACAAATGCAACGCTTCTCCGAATCCGAGAGTTATTCAAATAAACCGAGATTGCAAAAAGAAAAACTACTGAATGGCAACAAATTCAATATGGTTGCCCTGCAATTCAAAGTAGAGAAACTGCCTGGTCTTGGGTATAAACGATATTTTGTCAAATCCGGGGAGAATTCTGACTCTCAAAAGCAGGTTCAATTCGATGCTGAAAATACGATCCTCGAAAATCAATTCGTGAGAATTCAAGTATTCAACAACGGTTCTTTCGATCTCAGCGATAAAGTGTCCGGCAAAACATATTCCGGGTGTCACATTTTTGAGGACACCGAGGACATCGGCGATGAGTACGACTACTCGCCTTCAATCGATTCGCAGCGCAATCTGTCTTCCAACGCAATGGGACAAATCCGCGTGATAGAAGAAACGCCCATTTCCTTGAAAATCAAAATTGAACTGGAGCTTGAACTTCCTTTGAAAATCAAGCCCAACCGAAAGGATCGATCCGAGGAACGGGTACCATGTTTCGTATCCACTGTAATCGGCCTGGAAGCTCATTCACCGATGGTAAAAATAAAAACCTCCATTGATAATCAGGCTATGGATCATCGGATGCGCATTCTATTTCCGACAGCGTTGAAAGCAGACTCCTGTTTCGTTGATGGCCATTTCAGCATTGAAAAACGCGATGTGACCGTTCCGAAAAAAGACTATTCCCAATGGGCACAAGCCCCTCTTGGAACACGCCCGCAGAAAAACTTTGTTTGCATTGAAGATGGTGAAAAAGGGCTGGCTGTTTTCAATAAAGGGCTGCCGGAATATGAAGTCATTCAATCGCCGGCACAAAATACCATTGCGCTCACCCTGTTCCGCTCAGTGGGCTGGCTTTCCCGCGATGATATTGAAACACGGCCCAGCAATGCCGGCCCCAGCCTGGCAACGCCGGACGCCCAGTGTTTGGGACAACTCACGTTCGAATACGCAGTAATGCCTTATGCCAAAAATCTGTTTGAAGCAGATATTCCATTGTGGGGACTGCGCTACCAGGCCCCTCCGCTGGTGAAACTTATCAATCATCCAAAATCCGAAACCGATGATGCAGGGAAATCGCTATTGAAAATTTCGCCGGCCAGCGTCGTTTTCAGCGCGATGAAAAAATCGGGTGCAGGCGATGGCATTATAGTTCGAATGTATAATCCTGATTCAAAATCAGTCGATGCAACCATCGAATCCGATGAAACGATCGACGCTGTTTATATCACGGATTTGGCCGAAAATCGCACTCAATCCATCGAAATATCGGACGCGCACAGATTTAATATGAAATTAACGCCCTGCAAAATAGTTACTTTAGAAATTAATTTCAGTGGACGGTAACATGAATATCTCACCAGTGGCATAGACCACTGGTTTACACATATTGCAATCTGGCAAAGAAGTGCCAAATATTTGTTTTTTTGGAGACTTTGAGTTTCCGTGGCGGGAAAAAAATCAGGTTAGATGCAAAAACTTTAAAACAGGTGAAGACGATGAGAATTCAACGGATCATGAATGAGCTGTGCATTTTCAAACACAGGGCCTCCGGGACCGCAAACGAACGAAAAGCAGCCCGGCACATCAATCAACTCATGCGAAACCTGGGGCTGGTGGCCAGCATGGATGAATTCAGAACCCAGAAGCGGATGACCTGGGAATTAGTCTCCATTCTGGCTTTTTTTCTCATTGAAGCATTGTTCTTTTTCACAAATCCGATACCGGCGCTTATTTTTGGTTTGGTTGGAATTATTCTTTTCTGGGGGCATTTCACCACGCTTTTCAAGCCGCTTGCGCCACTGTTCAAAATTTCAAAATCCCATAATGTGGTTGGGAAATTGCTGAACCCGGACGCGGCTTTCAAAATCATATTCACGGCACATTACGACACTGCACGATCCGGCCCAATGTGGAATCCCAAAACCGTTTCCAGTTTTCGATTCAATTTTCTGGCTGGATTCTTCATGCTCTTTGCCATGCAAGTTGTGGCGGCTCTGAAAATTTTCTCCATTGAATTCACCGCACTCAACATCATTTTCATTATTGGCGGCATTTACGTCCTTGCTCAAATTATAATTTTGCTCCATGCCGGACTCCGCGGCGCACTGGTACAGGGCGCATCGGATAATGCTTCAGGCGTGGCCGTGATGATGAATCTGGCGGCCGAACTGAAAGAAAAACCGCACCCGGATGTTGAATTCTGGTTTGTCGCCACCGGCAGCGAGGAAGTCGGCGCTCTTGGCATGGCCGATTTTATGAAAACCTACGGCGAAGACCTGGAGTCTGAAAACACCTATTTCATTAATTTTGATAATATCGGCAGCGGCAATCTCCACTATTACACCGGCGAGGGCATGCTCAACCTGTTCAGGTTTTCAAAAGACTTGATTGCTTCTGCGAAAAAAGCAACGCAGCAAAAACCGTTTAAATCCATAACACCGGCAAAATACACGCTCGCCTACACTGATGCCATCGTGCCGGCGAGTCGCGGCTGGCAATCGATTCTGCTACTGGCCACGGACGACCACGGCCGAATCCCCAACTGGCACTGGCCAACTGATGTGCTGGAAAACATCGATTTTACCATTCCTCAATTGGCCTCGGATTTCACCCTTGAATTGCTGCGCAACCTCACCACCATTCTCGAACAGAAGCGCAAGGTGAATGAGGAAAACATGAAGCAATTTCAGAAAGACATTGCCAATTCCACGGATGGGTATGGGGAAATGTAGTTGCCCGAAAAAAGCGTGCGGCAGATGTGCAGCCACAAATAAATATTCATTTAAACGTATAAAACGTTTTAATCAATTTATTTGTCACTCATTATTTGCAATTCGCGAATCGCGAAATCGTTCCAGGGTGGCTTCACTAATCACGTCCAATAAAAGACAATTAATGAAGAACAACCTGCTGGATTTTTTGGAATATGGATTAAAATATGTTTATCCAGCAATTATATGAATTACTATGCCTGGTTGATACATTACGCTTGGGAAGGGTAAGGGGACAAAAACTGGAGATCGAGGAATAAAAAAAGGATTCTATAATTTGCAGCGGGTTCGGAGAAAAATAATTCAAGATTTAGAAAAGGTGGTCCTTGCATTAGGTGATCTCAATGAGAAAGTAGCCTTCGTCTGCTTTAGATGAAGTTCTGGAGACGATCGAGCCAAGAATAGTTATTCAATAATTCTATAAAAAAACTAATCGACATAATCGAACATTTTTATCATTCCATAATCCGTCATCTGATTTTTGATCTGGTGATTCAGCAAATTACACGGGGAAAAAAGTTTAATATATTACTGAAGTCTTAAAGAACAAGGAGCCCTCATGTTCAGTCATGAAAATGTCGTTGCTCTTGGAGAATTAACTGTTGCAGACCTGCTCACCACGTCGGTTATTTCAGTTCCTCCGGAAACGCCAATCGTTGAAATTGTACGAATTTTCAGGGACCACAACTACGAAGGCATCCCGGTTGTTGCCGAGGGACTGTTGAAAGGCATGGTGTATCGCCGCGATCTCCTGAATTTATACTTTGTCGCCACGCGCGATTTTGATGAGGGCGACACCAAAAAACTGTTCAAACTGGTATCGCTCATGTCGCCCAATCAGCCGGTGTCATCGTTCATGAATACATCGCCGCTCACCGTGCTGCCAGACTGCAAGGCCTCCCGTCTTTCAGTCATTATGCTGGAAAATGACCTGTTCACACTGCCGGTCGTGGAAGAAACAAAAAAGCTGTCCATTAAATCCAGCAAAAAGTTCATTGGAATCGTCACCCTGACAGATATGATGCCACTACTCTATGAAGCCATTTGTTGCACAGATGAGGACTAAATGGAACACCTTGAAATTGAACAAATTATACTTGCGCTCACGTTATTTTTACTGGCTGCCAAATTTTTGGGTGAAGTCGCGCTGCGCTTGAATCAGCCTGCACTGTTGGGAGAACTTGCGGCCGGCATCATCATTGGACCACAATTATTGGGGCGATTTCTTTTTGATCCGCACATTCAGAATTGCCAGACAATGAATACCTTCTCGGAAATTGGCGCTGCCTTCTTCTTTTTCATTGTCGGATACAGCGAAGTCAATCTGGGCCAGTTGCGCAGCATTGCCAAAAACTCTCTGCTGGCTTCCATGCCCAATGTACTGCTTTCATTTGTGGCCGGCTATATTATTGGCGTGTTCTGGGGCTACAGTTTGATAGCCAGCCTGTTCATCGGACTGGCGCTCTCTTTGACGGCCATCGGTGTCAGCGCGCGCACGCTTATGGATTTGGGGAGGCTGCATACGGACTACGGCATGCTCATTTTGGGCCAGGCCATCATCGATGCGCTGCGGAGCCTGCTCATGCTGTCCATCCTCATTTTGTTTGTTAATCCAGGAACAACCTTCTCTCTCAGTGCAGTGCTGGTGCTGCTGATTAAATTCATAGGATTTTTTGTGGGCGCTTTTTTGTTCTACACATTTTTGTTGAAACCGCTCACCAATCTCGTCACCGAATTTCTCATCGACGAAGCCAGATTTGGCATTATGATCGGCATGATTCTTCTTTTCTCCTATGTTTCTCAAATTCTGGGACTGCACCTGATTATCGGCGCGTTTGTAGCCGGCATTATTTTATCACTCCAGGGTGAATTTAAAACCAAGGATCTGGAGTACAAAGTGTATGGAATTTCCTATGGCCTGTTCATTCCTCTCTTTTTCTCCATTCTGGGTGCCCGAATTCAGTTCAGCGCCCTGCTGGAAGGCGGGACGCTGGCGATTGTCATTATTCTTGTTGCCATTGGAGTGAAACTTTTCGGCGGCTATTTAGGCGGGCTGATGATCGGTTATTCTTCGAGGAAATCCTGGGTGGTTGGCAGTGGGCTCATTCCCCGCACCGGCGTTGAGCTTGTAGTCATTGCCGTGGCCCTCGAAATCGGGCTCATCGATAACCAGATGTTTGCGTCCATCGTTGCCATGGTGGCAGTCACAGTTTTTATCACGCCATTTTTGCTGAAATTTGCTATTGCTAAATATGAGGCGAAGCCAAAGAAAATAGGGAATTCATAATACTACTTAGTTCTACTTTGTCACATTAAAAAAAGCTTGCTAATTAAATAAAAAGTATTATATTAGGGTATGCATTCATACAAATCACATACCGCAATCATACCCGTATCTAACTCACCCTGAGGAGAAGAGTCAATGAGGAGAAGCCAAGCCCTGGTCTTTTAAGCCTTGCTTCTGAATTTGTTGAATTCAATCAACAATATGCTGATTTATTTAAACTTAAAACGAAGTCAGTTTTTCAGAACGCCTATCAGTATCAGTGCGGTCTGATGCGTGCGTCGCGAAAAAATATGGAACGCATGACCGAAGCTGTGCCCGATTGCGACGAGCAGTCGTTACACCATTTCATTTCCAATTCGCCGTGGGACGCCTCTTCGGTGTTTCAACAGATTGGCACCGATGCAGACGCCATCATCGGCCATGATGCAGATACCTGCCTGATCATCGATGAATCTGGTTTCAAAAAAGCCGGGCAAAAATCTGCTGGCGTTGCTCGTCAATGGCTTGGCCGCATTGGTAAAGTTGACAATGGTCAGGTTGGCGTATTCCTGGCACTGAATTGTCGGGAAAAAGCCACGCTGACGGACGTCCGCTTGTATTTACCCGAATGCTGGACCGATTCAGAGCAACGGATGCAACAAGCAGGTGTGCCGCACGAACGGTATCGCCATAAAAAGAAAACCGAACTGGCATTGGCCATGATCGAATCGGCTCGGGAGCGGAAATCATCCCACCACTGGATTGGGGGCGATGGATTCTATGGCAATGATCCCTGGTTTTTGCGCCAATTAGATCGACTGGGAGAAACGTTTGTCATTGACGTGCATGCTGACCAGATGGTGTACCAGGACGATCCCCAGCCTTATGTTCCCCACCGACATGCGGGTCGTGGTCGGAAACCGTCACGTTTGAAGACAACGCAAAAGCCCATCAGTGTGTCAGCCTGGGTGAAGCAGCGCCCCAAAGACGCGTGGAAGCTGGTGACGGTTCGTCACAGTAGCAAAGGCTTTATCAAAGTATGGGCCCTGACTGGCCGTGTCTGGCTGTGGGACGGAAAAGAACATCACGCCCACCAGTGGCATCTGATCGTGACTCGCGATCGAAATTCAAAGAACAGTTTGAAATACAGCTTGAGCAACGCAGATGAAGATATTTCGATTGACCGACTGGCGTTTATGCAACGGCAGCGTTTTTTTGTTGAACGTGCCATTGAAGATGCCAAAAGCACGTGTGGCATGGCCGATTACCAGGTTCGCGGCTGGACTGGCTGGCATCACCACATGGCCATGGTCATGCTTGCCTTGCTGTTCATGCTCAAGATGAAAGTGAAATATGGCGAAGCCTACGAATTGCTTAGTAGCAATGATATAAGAGAACTACTGTACCATTTTTTGCCAAAACGGGCGATCTCCAAACAAGAAGTCCTCAGGCAAATGCAGGTGCGACATAAAAAACGACAAAATGCCATCTTACACCATAGTAAAACAAAAACTTAGTAATCTGACAAAGTAGAATTAGTCAAATTAAAAAATGTCCCAAAACGCAAGACACGCTTTCCCCTATTGTTGTCATTCCCGTACCACAGGCATTCCCTTCGGTCACATGCCTG
>CAZSBG010000062.1:0-36332 GCA_964605145.1 uncultured Cytophagia bacterium
AAGGCGACCAACGGAAGTACCCCGGGTAAAGTCCAGAGGAAATGACAGAAAAAGGATAATCTGACGAAGCAGTAATAGTCACACCCGAACTTCCCTTCGCTATCCCTTCTCCACGCAGGCATACG
Source organism: uncultured Cytophagia bacterium (assembly GCA_964605145.1). Taxonomy (GTDB): domain Bacteria; phylum Zhuqueibacterota; class Zhuqueibacteria; order Thermofontimicrobiales; family Thermofontimicrobiaceae; genus CAZSBG01. Next base: position 126 of record CAZSBG010000062.1, read on the forward strand.
CGTCGTGGTTGTGAATGCTTTCGAAGCTTTCCACTTCCACTTTGTATTTAACAATGTTGCTGATTTCATTCAGCTTCATGGCTGCATTGCGAACTACGTCCTCCACAAACGTGGGATTTTCGTACGATTTCTCGGTCACATATTTTTCATCGTCCCGCTTGAGCAACGAATACACCGTACCCGACGCGCAGGTTTCCACCATTTCGATGACATCTTCAATCCATAGAAATCCCTTGAATTCCAAAAGGACTCGAATTTCGCCTCGCTGGTTGTGCGCGCCGTATTCTGAAATTTCCTTGGAACAGGGACAGACCGTCATTATCGGCACTGATACGCCAAGTAAAATTTTCATACTGTGATTTAAATCACCAATCAATTGGCATTGATACCCCATCAGCGACTTGGCGCCGGACACCGGCGCTTTCTTTTCAATAAAATAGGGGAATTCAATTTCCAAATGAGCCGATTCTGCATTTAGCTTTTCTTTCATTTCTTTAAGAATGGGGCCCATTTTGTGAATATCGATTTCGCGCCGGTATTTATTCAGAATTTCAATGAACCGACTCATGTGCGTACCCCGGAAATGGTGAGGCAAATTTACATACATATTGATCGACGCGATCGTATGCTGTTCGTCATTCATTTTATCCTTCAGGACAATGGGGTATTGTAAATTTTTAACACCCACCTTATCAATTTCAATATTCCTCATATCTTTTTCATTTTGTACGTCACGCATTCGTCGCTGCTTTTCTCCTTTTACTTTTATAGATCGAGTCGATCAATCGCTCAACTGTATCATAAACCTGTTGGGTGGATGCGTAGTAATCGCTCACAAGCTTTTCGGTGGCAGTTTTGCTTTTTTCGTCTCTATAACCAAATATTTTGGCCGCCTGCCCCAGATATTCGGTTTTCAGAATATTGCCGGCAGAAACAGTGAGACGGTACAAGTCTCGCAGTCGTTTCAGAAAATCGAAATGCTTCATCAAGCTGCATAACTCTTTTTTATGGTTGTTGTCCAATTCGCAAATGGTTTCCAGTAATTTTCGATTGAGCGGCTCACTTAATTGATATTTTGCTTTGTAAATTAACATGATAATTTCAATATCCCGCAGACCGCCGACACCTTCTTTTACATTTAAATTTTTATTTTTAATGTTCCTTTTATCGCGATGGCGCGATTCCATTTCCCCAACCATTTGCCCGATATACTGATCACTTTTTTCATAAATGTGCTGCCGGATAATTCTCTTTTGGAATCTTTTTTCAAATTTCGTGCTGCCGACAATCATTCTTGCGCCGAGCATTTGCGACTTGTCGATGAACTTATTTTCATCGTCCTGACTGAAAAATTCATCCAGATCATCAATGAGCGTCACATAATGGCCAAAGTGATCCGCAAAACGATAATGAGGCATGATGCCGCGTTTTACTATTTCACTGTTCATCATCATGATTATTCTGTTGCAATACTGACGGACGTCCTCGTCTTTTTCGTTGAGTAAAATGATCAAATCATAGTCATCATCAAATGCCTGCTCGCGCGCGTAACCCCCGGCCGTGTAAATGGCAATCAAATCGCGCGTGGCAATGGGTCCGCCAATTTGCTCGTTTACTGCCTGTTTGCAGATATCAAAAAGCAGTTGCATGTAATAATCAGAAAATTCCGTGAAATCCGCATCAATCCGCTCAATGGGAATTCCCTGCAATGCTTCCAGCCCAACGCGAAAGAATTCCAGATCGTGATAGTCACCCAACTGGTTCTTTTTATCTTCAAAATTATCAAGGCTCTCGATGCTTCCCAGAAAGCCTTTGGATATTTGCGCCAACGATGCCGTGTCTTTCAAATACTGGATGTATTCCGGATATTTGGATACTACCCGGGTAAAAAACCTCTTGAAATAATGGCTCGTATTTGAATGCAATTCGCACAAATTGAGCAGCAATTCCTGTGATCGTTCCTGTTCCGGTTCCCACAAATCACCCTGCAGAATACTCATAAACTGCCGTTGCTGCGGTGTGTCGAGCGTGGATAAATATTCATGAATCAACTGGGGGTATTGATAAAAAACCTTGGTGACGCGAAGAATTTTATTTTCGGAAATCGCGAGATTTTTGAGAAATTCCTGATTAAAGCAAATAAAAATCTCCTCAATATCCAGCTTTCGTTTATTTTTCGAAAGAATAATCAAAAACGACATCATGGCCAATATGGAATACTGAACCGTTTTTCCATATTTTTCGAACAGAATGTTTTGATAACGCGGTTTGAGCATTTTGAAATCATTGATGAAATTTTCCAGCACGTGGCTGTCCTCGGCTTCCAGCGATTCCAGGATATCATCCCAGAATTTCGTCCCTTTGAAGAAATCGGATACTTTGAGAAAATCAATGGCCAGATTTCCGGGATAGCTTCGATACGGTTCCTGGTACCAGGCAGATTTTATTTTTTCAGCAAAAACACTGATGGATTTGATGTGCTCAGTCACATCGCCCAGAAGCCGGCTGCAGGTGTTATGCGCCAGATCCACGTATTCGTGATAGTGGATGAGCAGATGATCCCACGCGCTGATTGCTCCCATATCGAGATATCCCAGCGTTTTTGCCACATTGGACATATTTTCAACCACATCCCTGTCATCCAGATAAACCTCTTCCTCCAGCCCGATAAATAGCTGAAACATGTGCCTGAAAATTTCAAGGAACGTCATTGATTTTTCCAGGTCCTGGTAAAGACTTCGTCGGCTGCTGTCTTTTCGCGATAAAAGCGACAGCACATCCCAGCGATTTCCGCGATAAATTCGAAAGATCGTTTTGCTGGAAAAGATCACGCCGGAAATCATGCGCAGTGCATCATCTTTGGGATTCAATTTATCTTCGTTGATATGCCGAAACAGAAAGGAACGAATTTCTCCTAAGATTCCGCGCAGATAGCCCTCGTGATATTTGTTATCGCGATTGCTGTGGTAGTGATAGCGATGGGTGATCTCCCGCTCAAATGTTTCGAACAGGGTTTGACTTCCAAGAATGGGGACTGCGCTCAGCATTTCGCTGATAATGACAAAATCCTGAATATGATCGCCCAGCAGATCTTTATACTCATCAATGGACGCCGTATAAAACTGACAGCCCACATGTTCCGACAGGTAGAAATGCAGCTCAGTCGCCCATTTGAACATTTCCTTCCGAACGCGCCCAATGACTACATTCAGCGCTTCGCGGTTCGGCGAACCATCGTCGATGACGCCCACATCGATGTCATCCTGATGAGCCAGGCTTCCCACGCCTAACATGGTAAATTCAGGCAATGGAGTGGAATTAGAAAAAAGCTCAAGCAATGTTTGCATGTACGCGGCTGTCAGTTTTCGGAATTCAGCGCCGGTGTTGAGCATAAACTGTTTGTAAATGGAAATGTGGTCTTCGGCAGCCGTGAGGTTCAGCATCAACACGTCGATAGACCGAAGGTTCAAATGCAGAATTTGGAGAGAATAATAACAGGCGAGAAAAGTCAGTTGTTCATCGAACGAATTGGCGACATTTAGAATAATCTCCATCTCCTGGCGAGGGCGCGTCGATCCCCGCCACAGGTGAATGTCTTCAATTTTCCCTGCATTTTCCAGGCTCTCCACCATCGGATCGAGGTGCTTTTCGATTGTATGCACATATTTCTGATGATGATTGCCTAATAAACTTACACGTTCTTTTAATCTATTAAAATAATGATGCACGCATCCAACCTTATCGTATGAAAAGTATTGGGTGTTGGTGAATTTTTGATGAATTGTGATTCGTGAACCGACCTAAAATCCAGTTCACGAATCTGAAACTCACGCCTCCGAAACCCGAATCCCAAACCCCGATTCCCGATTTACTATTCCGTTATATTTTTCCCTGTTTCAGCCCCGGTCTTGAATGCCTCCAGGTTCAGCTTTTCCGTACCCTTGGGCACACGCGAGAGAATGGCTGCTTCCAGCGCGTCATTGGACACAATCTTGGTCAATTCGGCGATAATGCCCAGGGCGACAATATTGGCCACCATCACGCGTCCCACTTTATCCCGCGCGATGTTAATAATCGGCACGCGGTAAATTTTAAATTTCCCCTCCGGGCATGTGTGCACCGATTCGGAATCCACCAACAAAATCCCATCGTCTTTCAAGTCTTTATGATAGCGATCGCATGATTCTTGAGTCAGCGCAAGCAGGAGATCGATATTCATTGCCTTGGGATAATCAATTTCTTCATCGGAAATAATCACTTCAGAACGACTGGCGCCGCCGCGCGCTTCCGGGCCGTAGGATTGACTCTGAGTGGCATTTTTTTCATCGTAAATCGCAGCCGCTTCAGCAAGAATTTTACCAGCCAACACCAGTCCCTGGCCGCCTTCACCACTCAACCTGATTTCATAGCGATAGCTCATGAAAGAACTCCTCTATTAAAAATTAACAGTTACTAAGGTCATCAAAACGTTAAATATAATTAATTCATTCACCTTTTGCAAGTAGATTTTAACATATTTTTTGGGAGAATTTTGACTTTTTTTAAAACGAATCAGTTCAGCCTCCAAGTCTCGAAAACAAACTTTTTGAGTTTATGGAAATTCCAGATATTACGAATTCGCCAACTCTCTGCATCAACTGTAGATTATTACCTCCCTACTCCCGCCGGGAGAAGAAAAGGGGATGAGGGAAAAGAAATAAAAACATTCATCATCACACCCACTCAAATTTCGATCAAATAGTCACAAAAATCACATCAATCCAGTACATCACCATTATTCGTAATTTGTTGCAAAATACTCAATTATTGACTTGACATTTTGTGATACTTTTTTATATACTATTAACATCCACAAATTCGAAAAAGTTACAGTACAGTATGAAATAAAGGGATTGCATAATGAGCCCTTCAAAAAAGAATTCATTAAGCCAGATAATCGGCATTACCTCTATCATTTTACTTGCCATTGCGGCAATTTTCATTTTTATTAATCTGAAAATCAAATCAGGGTCAGAAATAATCCAATCCGAAGCCCCATTGACAGAAAAAAATGTTGAAGAAGATAATCAAAATGTGATAATCGTAAAAAATGATGAGAAAGGGATCTGGGATAAAAAAGGCGAAACTATACTCGAACTAAACCACGAACTCACAATTTGTGACGAGGGAGATGAGAATAAAATTTTTTTTAGAGTATTTGGCATAGAAGCGGATGCCCAGGGCAATATGTATGTTCATGAAATGCTGTCGGGAAAAATTAAAAAGTATTCCCAAAATGGTGATTACTTAACAACTATTGGAAGAAGAGGTTCTGGACCCGGGGAATTTTTGAATCACGTCGTGTGGGGCTTCGGTGAAATGGATTCCATGTTCATTTTAGACGGTGGAAATCAGAGACTTAATTATTTTACGAATACAGGCCAATACCTTGAATCGTTCCAATTAACCAAATCTGTTAACGTAACTTCTACGGGTTTTGCTCGAGATAAGGATTTTTGCTTTTACATTAGTTCGTATGATGCTGATGATGAGAAAGTAATTCACAAATATAACGCAACCGGCAAGCATATTATTTCCTTTGGATTGCCAATTAACATTAAAAAATCCATGACTCCAGAATATTTCCAAATAAAACGAAATTGCTCACATGGTAAATTAGCGACTGAACGGGATGGTATTTACTATTCCCAATTTAATCCTTACGAAATCAGAAAATATTCTTTTTCAGGCGAATTAAAAATGACAATCTTACGAGAGAATTCTTTTATGCCGCGCTTAAAGATGGAACAGGTTGATGGAGGAGTTCGAATGTATATGCCTGTTTTTTCAAGTATGATTGGTGTTTGGGACAAAAAAGTTATTAATTGCGTAGCTATTCCAAATCATATAAAAAGTAACTTTGGATGTGTTGTTGATATATTTTCATTGGAAGGAAACTTGTTAACAAGCTGTTATTTAAAAGAACGAATTCGTTTTTATAGTATTGACCCTGATGGTAAGCTATATGGCGTGTTGACGGACGAAAATGAACCCGAAAAAATTGTACGATATAAATTTAAAATGAAAAAATAATGGTTTATAAAATAACGCAAACACAAGGCAATACAATTTGAAAAAATTTGCTTATTTGATGCTATTTTCAATTTTATTAATCCTCATTAATAGCGAATGCTTATCATTCATTGATAATTTAGTTCAGTCACTAAAGCGAAACAAGAATTTGGATATAGAATCCCGATTTATACAACAAAAAAAGAATATAACTTTTATAAAAAATGATCGGGTTGGACTTTGGGACAAAAACAAAGAATTGAATGAAAAATATGTTATCACCCCTGAGCTAATCATCGGCGAGTGCGAGGGCGATCCACATAAGGTTTTCTACAGGATTGGTCCTGTCATTTCAGATCAGGCAGGAAATATTTATGTGTGTGAATTTATGGATGGGCATATTCAAAAATTTAGCAAAAACGGTGATTTTTTGAATACCATTGGTACGAAAGGCCAGGGGCCCGGAGATTTAGCAATGCCCATGGCAACCGTTTTCGAAAAAAACCTGTGCGTGCTCGAGCTTGGAAATAGCAGGATCAGTAGGTTTGATTCTAATGGCGAATTCAAAGATTCCTTTAAAATCAACACGCGAGTGGGCACTGCAAAAATCGCCATCGATTCTTTGGGGAATTTTTACATCAGTTCCTGGGATGAGGACACCGACAAAATCATTCACAAATATGACGGAACAGGGAACTTGCTCAACGCATTTTGCGATCCGGTAGAATTTCACAATCCGTTGAATGTGCACGAGCGAATGGTCAAGAAAAACATCTCAGGCGGTCCGGTTGTCATCTTCAATAACACAATTTTTTATTCACGATTTAACCCTTACGAAATTCAAGTGTTTAGTCTGGATGGTCAGTTAAAGAAAAGAATCTTTCGGGAAAATGATTTTATGCCGCCGGCATATATCTCCGCTGAAAATGGTGGTAAAATAAGTTTCAAATTGCCGGTTGCTTCCATATTTTTGGGAATCTGGCAAGATAAAATAATCAATCAGGTAAAAATACCCAATCATTTTGCAACCAAAATTCGAACCATAATTGATATTTTCAATTTGGATGGTTTATTGCTCACTACGTTAAAATTGGAAGAGAACATCAGCATTTACCATATCGACGCGAAAGGAAAAATATACGCAGTAACAGTCGATGATGATGGAATTGAACGTGTTGTTCGCTATCAGCTTTATAAAAAGAATTCAGATAATAAAATTAATAATTAATCTATTTTGGATCGAAGAATGACGCGAATTTCACTAATTAAATGCATTCTTAAATCTTCATTCAAAATTCAATTCGCGGAGTTTCGCGTAATTCGCGGTTAGATTCTTTTAGGGCTTGATTTATATTCACAATAAAAAAAAGTCCCACACAATTGCATGGGACTTAATATTTGTAAGATTTCAATTTTGAACCTATTTTTTCTGCACCTGCTCAATCAGCTTTTGATAATTGGCCGTATACTCAGGTCGTTCCCGGTCGACAAAAATTCCGGTCACGATTTTGCTTGCCAGTTCTTCCTCGGACATGGTCTCCGCCTTTTTCACTGACACGGCATCTTCCTTGAGCTGCTTTGTCATGGCTGCGCCGTTGCCGAGGCGATTACGCCGGCCAAACGCTGTGGGGCAGGGCGTCATCACTTCGACCACTGAAAATCCTTTTTTGAGGATGGCTTTTTCGATCAATTTATCCAATTTGAGCGCATCGTAAACGGTGCCGCGCGCCACAAAACTGGCCCCGGCCGCTTCCGCCAATCCGCTGATATTGAACGTATTTTCCACGCTGCCGTACGGCGCTGTGCTGGCTTTGAAGCCAAACGGCGTTGTCGGAGAAGCCTGTCCCCCGGTCATGCCGTAAATGTTATTGTTGAACAACACCACGGTGATATCGATATTCCGCCGCGCCGCGTGAATGTAGTGATTGCCGCCGATTGCCGTGGCGTCTCCATCGCCGGTGACAACGATGACGTTCATTTCCGGTTTCACCATTTTCACGCCGGTGGCGTAGGCAATGGCGCGGCCGTGCGTGGTGTGCAGCGTGTTAAAATCAACGTAGCCGGTTAATCGACTGGAGCAGCCAATGCCGGAGACCATGGTAATTTCGTCGTTGCTCAGTCCAATTCGATCGATGGCGCGAAGCATGGCTTTCAGCACAATACCGTCGCCGCAGCCGGCGCACCAGATGAGCGGTAGTTTATTGATTCGAAGATATTTTTCGTAATTGAACATGGGTGGTTCCTTATACTGTCTAATATCCGTTTGCCGTTTGTTATTTCAGCGAATTAAACACAACTAAAAATTCTTCTGCTGTTGAAATTGATATGGTTGCTTTCAGATAATCCTTTTTATTTCGTGTTATCAAAAACTGAATCTCATTTTTCTTTGCGGTGTAGTATTGAATCGAATCTTCGAAATCTTGAAAATCAGAATTCAATGCCAACTCAATTATTTTCTCGTCAATGGGTAAAATTTTTATTAGCGTTTATAAAGTACGTAAATGCTTCAAAACATCCTGTTGCGGCATCTGTCTTCGCAGAATATAATGTATATTTGAGAAGACTATCGGCGAAGTATGGGCCCTGACTTTTTGCCGATCGACAAGCGTAAATAATTTCGCAGCGAAAAGATAATGTGGTTCTCGCTTCGCCAACAGGTCTAAAATGATATCTGAATCAATAAAAATTTTAACCACTACGAATATTTCTCCACAATATATGATTGATATTCTTTTTTGAGATCAAAATTTTTATCAACTTCAATAATACCGCTCAACTCGCGAACGATGGAAGAAATTTCTTCTTCGTCTTGGTTATGCTGTTCCGATATTAAATTTAAATAATTTCGAACAAGCGAAGACAGACTTTGGTTTGTCTTTTGAGCGTATGTTTTAGCACGCTCAATCACTTGTTTATCTAATAATAAAGTCAACTTTGCGTTCATAATTTGCTCCTGATGTTTACTCTGTTAATGTATTAATTTTTCAAGGAGCAGTCAAGCGAATTTATTTGTTTCCAAAATCTTATTTAGAAAATTCCAGACACCAAAAATTATAACTCCAAAGGCGCATCCGCCTCAGGCGTGAAACCAATTAAATAACAATACTCAAAATTCAATATCTAATGCTTTTTTATAGCAACAAAATTTTCAGGTGCGTTTTGAATTTGGCATCTGCTTTTTGAGATTTATTTGTTTTTTAATGCTTTAAAATTGAGTTTTTATTTTTTCTCTGCCAAATCCATTATCACATCAAGGATCTCTTTCGGATTGATGGGTTCGCCATCGATTCGGTTGACTTTGACTACTTCGCATCGGCCTCTGGCGGCCCATTCCACTTCATGCGCCATCTGGCCGAAATTCATCTCCGGGACGATGATGGTGTCCACGCCTTCGCTCATGGTGGCGACTTCCTTGTCCGGGAACGGCCAGATCACTTTGGGCCGAATGGAATGTATTTTCACGCCCTGCTCCCGCGCCAAAATGATTGCCCGGCGCGCGGAACGGGATGTCGATCCGTAGGAAAACACGCCGATTTTAGCGCCTTCGTCTTTTTCCTCGTCCAAATCCATAATTTCATCGCGGTACCGATCCACTTTGCGATTGAGCCGGTTGAGCAGTCGCGCGATTTGTACGGAATTATTGGTCGGGAACCCGGTCTGGTCGTGCACAAGCCCGGTCACGTGGTAGCGGTATCCTTCGCCAAAACTGACAAACGGTGGAATGTCGCTCTCCGTCTCCTGGTATGGCAAGTATTTTTCCGGCGGGACGCTTGGCTTTTCCCGATCCCACACCTCAACTTCTTCCGGTTTGGGAAGAATCACTTTTTCATTGACATGGCCAAGAATTTCATCCAACAGCACAATCACCGGAATGCGATATTTCTCGGTCAAATTAAACGCGCGAACGGTCAGGTCGAAAACCTCGCGTACTGTGTTCGGCATTAAAACGATGATAGGATGATCGCCGTGCGTGCCCCATCTCGCCTGCATCACATCGCCCTGGGCAGGCAGGGTTGGCAGGCCGGTGCTGGGTCCGCCGCGCATGACATTGATGATCACACAGGGCACTTCAGCCATGGACGCATAGCCTAAATTTTCCTGTTTTAATGAAAACCCGGGACCGCTCGTGGCAGTCATGGATTTTGCCCCGGCCAGTGAAGCGCCAATAATCGCGCCCATGGAGGCAATTTCGTCTTCCATTTGAATAAATTTGCCCCCGACTTTTGGAAGCTCCTGAGAAAGAATTTCAGCAATTTCCGAGGATGGCGTAATGGGATACCCGGCGTAGAACCGAAGTCCGCCGGCAATGGCGCCTTCAGCACAGGCTTCATTTCCTGTCATTACCCGTACTCTGTTTTCTACTTCCATTTCTATTTTGGTTCCTCTGTTCGTTTTAAAAAATCAGTTATTTGGAGACATTCTTCGTTACCGTAATGGCAAAATCGGGACAGCGAATCTCGCAAAGGCCGCAGGCCGTGCATGCTTCCAGATTCACCACTTCAACAACCGGGCCATTCATGGCCAGAACATTGGTAGGACAGAATTCAACGCAGATTTCGCATCCTTTGCACCACTCTTTTTTAATTTCAATGGTCGGTAAAACTTTTTCTTTTTTCATTCCGGCTCTCTGGTAAATTATTGGTCAAATAATCTTTTCTTCCGAAAAATTAATTCGGAATAAGCAAAAATTTCCCTCCTTAAGCAGCTTAAAAATCTCTGCTTGAAAAAGAGAAATTCAATTTGATTTCATAAAATAAAGTAAATCTACGACTCTTTTACGCGGCGAACGCTGTTGCTCATGCATTTGGGGCAGGTGCGCTCTTTCATTACTTTTGGATCGTAACTGTCCTGAAATTCATGACCACAGCGAAGACATTTAAATTTCGCCTGATTTTCCATCTGAAATCCTCCCTTTTATCTGAATTTAAAAGGTTAAATATAATTAATTCATTCACCTTTTGCAAGTACAATTTCAGTTTTTTTGCGAACAAATGAACCTGAAAAAAAAAAGGTTTTAGACTCACAGGGTATAGAGTTCAAAGTCTTTTTATCAATAATCAATTGAAAAAGGGACTCCAAAAAATGGAATCCCTTTTTCGAATGTGTAAAATTGTTGTTGAAAATTTTATGCGTTCATTTGCCGAATGAACTGATCCACCCTCTCTTCGGATATTTTGGAAACCGATTCCTCTACTCCAGCCACTTTTTTTACAATGGTTTTTTCGAAGAAATTCATTTTTTCGAAATTGAATTCACCGCCAAATATTCCCGTGGCTTTGGCGCTATGAATCAATTCCTCAGGAAACGCATCGCGGAATTGCTGTTCCGCTTTTTCACCCTCCTCCATGCAGCAAATGAACAGGCCGAGATTTTTCTTCTTCAATTTGGCTAAATTGGTCTGGCAGAATTTCCTGACTTTTTTCTGAATTTTACCAGCGTGAATCGAGCCGCCAATGATTACTGTATCAAATTCAGCCAGATTCATGCGGTCCGACTTTTTAAAATTGACGACTTCAAAACTTCCGTCTATTTCTTTTTGAATTTGCTCGGCGCATTTTTGTGCGCACCCATGTTGACTTGCATAAATGATCAATGTCTTCATTTGCATCCCTATTTATTTTGTTTCGACAAATATGAGTTTTCAATCGCTTTCTGTACGGCATTCATAATCACGCGACTGCTGTTCGTCGCGCCGGTAACTGCATCCACGTTCGTAGACTGGCTTTCAACGATGCGTTTCGGGATGATCGGCTCCACCTTTTTCCCCTTCCAGGCATCGTGCTTCACAATTTCAACGCGAATAATTTTTTCATTCTCGACAGTCACTTGTACAATCGCAGAATTGAGCCCATGCTTGAACTCTCCTTCGAACACGCCGTCTGTCAATTGTTCAGGATTCACCCTTCCGCCAATGACAACTGCTTTGGAGCAACTGAAAGCAGTGAATAAAATCAGAGTGAAAGTGAAAATCCATCGTTCAGCAGATTTAATCATCACGTGTATTTCCTTTATTTTTATCATGTTCAATGGTACGGTGAATACATAATCCAGAACAGTTTGAACAGCCGGTTATCACTATTTGGGAAGGTCGACCTACAAATGTCAAATCCCTTGGGGATTGTTTTCTTTTTCAACTGCTCATTCACTGGTAATTTGAGCATTACTATTGTAAATCTTCCATCTTTTTGCGACAATTGGAATTTTCAACCTATTTCCAGGCTATTCACGTCTCGCGTCTTGCTTCTTACGTTTCACTTCATGAAAGCAACAATCTCCGCCAATTCTTTCCGCTTCTTTGGCCGAAGTTCATCAGACGGGTAACCCAGCGGCGTGAAGGCGACCGGCTCCATACCATCCTTCAAATTTAGAATTTCCCGTGCTACATTTGGGTTGAACGCTGCGATCCAGCACGTGCCCAGCCCCAAATCGGCCGCTGCAAGAATGAGATGGTCGAACGCGATTGTCGCATCCACATCCGCGTAATTTTTCCCGTCCATGCGCGCCCAGGCTTCATCGGTCAGCGCCACAATACCGATGACCAGCGGCGCCTGCACAAACCAGTCGCGACCGTAAAGCATCTTCAATTCGGTTTCCCGACCTTCGGTGGAAATGACATAAATTTTGAACGGCTGCCTGTTGGCGGCTGTCGGTGCAATTTTTGCAGCTTCGAGAATTTTGTTTAACTTTTCATCTTCCACAGGTTTTGACAAATATGCCCGAACGCTGTACCTCGATTTGATTAGTTCTTTAAATTCCATGCGATTCCTTTCGTTACAATATGTTATACGTAATCATTCAGCCTCCAAGGCTCAAAAACTCGAAGTTTAATTTATTAATTTGATTCTATCTTCAGGTATTGCAAATTCAACAACTCACTTTACCTTCCTTCAGGTTTTATCGAACTCCCTTCTCCCGCAGGGAGATGGGCCGGGGATGAGGGAATGAATTATTGCATTATATCTATTTTTTTTTGAAGTCAAGCTAATTTCTTCCATCAACATCTTTCACTTTCAGCACAACAAATGTAATATCATCATTTTGCGCCCGGCCATTGCGCCATCGTTCTCCGGCCTCGATTAAATGATCGATTATTTTCTGAGGGCTGGATGACCCGACTTCAGCGAAAATATCCTGAATGCGCAAATAATCGAAAACCTCTTTCCTTTCATTGAACAACTCCGGCAGTCCATCGCTGAGCAGTAAAATTGCATCGCCTTTCTGCAGGGTAATCTTCGTATCGTGGTACGAATAATCATCGAACGCGCCCAGCGGCATGCCTTTGATGACGACTTCCTGTACTGTATTTGTTTGCTGCCGGTAAATGTACATCGGTGGCATACCGGCGGCCGAAGCAATTAATTCATCGCCGTCAATTTTGATGAGGGAAAGCGCCATATACAAATTGCCCAGGTTCAGCTGTTTGATGGGTTCGGCTGCAATCTTCAAAAAAGGTCTTGATATCGACCTGGGAAACATTTGCCACGAATAATCCTTTGATCACGGACACCAGCGTGCCGGCATTCAAGCCGTGCCCGGTGGCATCGCCAATGACCACCGTGAGCCGGCCGCTTTCATCCACGTGGAAATCGTAATAATCGCCGCCCACTTCTGTGGCGGTTTGCATGTGAACGGCAATATCCAAATGGGGCACGCGGGGGAGTTTTTTGGGAAGCATGGAGAGTTGCAGTCTCCGCGCCTTTTCCAGTTCATGCGTTTTTCTTTCATTCTCTGCCTGAATGGCCCGGGCCTGCGCTCTCAACTCCGCTTCTCTGAGCTGAGACCGAGCCCGCTCTCTTTTCACCACAACAACTCGCTGAACCTTGTGGGAAACAAAAAACAATCCCATAATGAACAGCGCATACACCAGGTACGCTTCGGTTGTTTTCTAATATGGCGGAGTATCCCGGCGCATCATAAAATCCGATGAGTGGTGTCGTTATATTCGCAATTTCCAGTAAAGTCGATGGATCGGGTTGCATGGCGTCCTTCCTCTCTCAATCCTGAATAGCCCGGCTTGCTAATTTAGCGGCATTCATGCGTTTTCAATTATCCGGCAAAATGACCGTAACATGTCAATTAACATACAAAGTTTTGCTGAAAATGTCAACAAGAAACTCATCGCTCCGAAGCACTGCAATGAAACTAATTGAATATTGAACCGTAATTGAAACTAAAATACTTTGTCTAAAAAGATTATTGCCAGACACGAAGGCGCGAAGAAAGATTTTTTTTCTTGACGGTTTGGCGCCTTTGCGGAACATAATTTTCGAACCTAATCTACGGAGAATACAAAATGAACATTAAAAAAATTTTCGTCTTCTTTTTAATCCTGATTTTTGCAGGCAGCCTTTGGGCCTCAGATTATTATACGAAAGAATTCAGCAAAACTGTGGACTTTCGCTCCAACGGCGATATTCGTGTAAAAACCGTGAATGGCAAAATCGCTGTGACGTCGTGGGACAGGGAATCCGTGAAAATTGACGCTGAAATAAAAGTGAAAGCGCGCAACCAACGGGACGCGGACAAAATCCTGGACAAAGTAAAAATCGTCATCGACAAATCGTCCGGTCAGTTGACCATCGAAGCGGATTACCCGAAAAAACTCGGCGACGATAGTTTCTGGGATGCGCTATTTAACTGGAATGGACAAAAGCCGGTGGTTCATTTCACCATCAAAGTGCCCAAAGAATCCAACCTGGATCTGCGCTCAACCAATGGCCATATTTCTGCTTCGGACGTGAAAGGCGACAATTCGCTCAGTACCACAAACGGCGGTGTCGAAGCGGATGGCATGGCCGGTTCGCTCGATATTCACACCACCAATGGTTCCATCGTCGCCGTAATTTCTGAATTTGGCGACCGAGACAATATTCGGTTGAAGACCACCAACGGCAGCGTCAAGCTTCGGCTGCAGGCTAACGTGCGCGCAGACGTTTCAGCGTCCACCGTGAATGGCTCCATTCGCACCGATTTTCCGCTCACCATTCAGGGCAAAATCATGAAACGACGAATCAATGGTGAAATCAATGGCGGCGGTGGAAAGATCGATATTTCCACGGTAAACGGAAGCGTGAAAATTTATGAATTATAACCGTATGAATTAGAACAGAAAATCCGAAACCTTCATCATTGATAAGACGACCTGAACGATGGAAAGTGTGCCTTTACACCAAAATCTTCCATTGTTCAGGTCATTTTTTACCCAGGAAATTCATCATTAAACCCATTGGCCTTCGATTTCCATTTAGCCCTCATTCATCCCGGCAAAATCACTATTTTTTTCATTTCTTTCTTGACATTTAATTATAATCAAATTACATTGTATAAATTCATTTTCGAAATTTTCCATTCTGTCTGAATAAATACACACAGCCTCTCGAATGGTTTTCTTTGAAATATTTATTCACAGATTTCTTTCCATCCACAAAACAGGAGGAATACCAAATGCAAAGATACACCTTTCTCCTCGTCATTAGCTTATTTTTGCTGTCCATCATTTTTGTCTGCTCCGACCAGCCCAAACCATTGACCACTGAACAGGAAAATAAAATCCGCGAAATCGGAGAATCGTCTGCTTTGGCGTTGATGAAAAACCTGAAAAAACATCTGGTAGAAGCGTTAAACCAGGGCGGCGCCATTGAAGCCATCGAAGTTTGCGCCGTGCAGGCCATTCCCATCACGGAAGAAGTTCAGGACTTGCTGAAAAAACCCATCCAGTTGAAGCGAACTTCATTTAAATTTCGAAATCCTGCCAATGCCCCGGATTCGCTGGAAGCGTTAGCGCTGCAATATTTTGAAACCGAGTTGAAAGAAAACAACACGCTTCCGGAATATTATATTCAGCCCTTGTACGAAAAAAATGAATATCGCTACTACAAACCCATGAAAGTGGACCAACCCTGTTTGAATTGCCATGCATCGCCGGATAAAATGGATGCAAAAATCACCCAAATTCTTCAGGACAACTATCCGGATGATAAGGCAGTGGATTATGAAAATGGTGATTTCAGGGGATTGGTACGAGTTTCCATTAAATCTGAGTTGATAAATTGATTTTGTTGATACAACATTGACTTTATAGAGAAGAAATATTTATTGAACATGACCGACATTATAAAGCTTCATCCACAGAAAAAACCTGAAACTGATTTTCTGAAGCGATTCAAATCGAATAAAGCCATACCGCAAAATTTATTTTACACAAATGACGGCGCACGGACCTTTTATCAGTATCGTAATCCTGGCATCGCGAAAATTAATTGGCAGGATGAAATCCAGTTTTTCGAAAAACAGAAATTTTGGAAAAAAGATGATTCCATTGCCTTCATCAGTCTCGGGTGTGGCAACAGCGCCCCGGAAAAAATGTTTCTTCGGCACAGTTGCGACCAGGGATTCTGTCTCGATTATTTTGGCATCGACTCATCCGAAGCCATGCTCGAACTGGCTGCCGAAAATCTCTCCGCTGAAGCGATTCACAAACACTTCATCCTCGCCGATTTTACAACACCCGAATTCAAACACGAATTTTCATCCTTCATTAAAAATTATGACGCGATTCTGTACGCGACACTTGGCGGAACTTTCGGCAATTTCGACCAAACCCGCATCGCCGAATCCATGAGCAGGCTGTTAGAACCGAACAATTATTTTTATTTAGACATTGTTCCGTTGAGTGATTCCCCTGAAAAAAACAATGAACTCAAAAAGCGGTATGCCGATCTGCCACAAAATTACCATAACTTTTTCGCTGGATTCTTGGAAAAATTTTCAATTTCAGAGTCTAATGGCAAAATCATCAGTCGGGAGATTGAAGATCGCTCTGTGGATGCACTCACAATCACGTTCTTTTTTGTGCCCGGGAAAAAACTTCAAATCAATTTTTTCGGTGAATCAGTGAATCTTTTTCCAGAGGAACAGATTGAATTGATGAGCATTCGCGCATACAATATTTCTTCATTAATCGGATTCATGAAATCGTACGGATTTGTTTTTGTGGATGATTATGTTCCGGATGTGGGCAATCTTCCGCATTTGTGGCAGCGGCTGTTGTTTAAAAAGTCGGTTTGTTAATAATAATAATTCCTCATAATCGTAATGCTAATCATAATCCTAATCTTCTTTTATAGATTATGAATTATGATTGAGATTAAGATTAAGATTAAGAAATTTTGTTTATTTCAATGGTATGGGAACCAATCCATGAACGAAACCACCAAAAATTTCACCCTGAAAGCTGTGCACAACAACATATCCATTCAACGAACCGAATACGCTGTTCCCACTATTTCTGCAGAGAATCGCGAAGACCTTTTTTTCGGCATTGGCTATGCCCAGGCATGGGACAGGCTTGTGCAGATGATGCTGGTGCGGTCCATCGGGTATGGCCGGGCTTCGGAGGATTTTGCCGGTACGGACGAACTGATCGAAGTCGACAAATACATGCGCTGGCTTTCCCTCGAAAAAGATACGGATGAAGAAATCGATAAACTTACGCCTGAAACCAAAAAAGTCATGGACGGTTATTGCTCAGGCATCAATCACGCCATTGCGACGAAAAAGAACCCGCTGGAATTTCGGATGGTCGGGTACAATCCCGAGGTCTGGACAATTCGGGATTCTATCATCACCGCAAAATTGATGGGTTACATCGGATTGGCACAGGCCCAGGGTGACATGGAAAAATTCCTCATTCAAATGATTCAGCAGGGAATTCCCGAAGATAAAATCCGCGCGCTATTCCCCTACCTCACCGAAAAAATCGATTATGATCTGATCAATGAAATTCAGGTGCAGAACGAAATGGTGCCTTCGCATCTCTGGAAGGGCATTTTGCCAAACCTGCGCGCGAGCAATAATTGGGCGATTGCCGGCAAAAAAACCAAATCCGGCAGGGCCATGTTAGCTTCGGATCCCCACATGGATGTGAACCGGCTGCCGGCGCTGTGGTACGAAATGAGCTGGAAATCGGAAAACAGCGCGACCATGGGCATCACCATGCCAGGGCTTCCACTGATGGTAATGGGCCGAAATAACTATTTAGCATGGGGCGGAACCTACGGTTTCATGGATATGATCGATTTTTTCATTGAAGATTGCCGCGATGGAAAATTTCTTTGTGACAATGAATGGATTCCCTTCGAAAAACGGGAAGAAATTATTCGGCCAAAAAAGAAGGAGCCGATAGCACTCACGTTTTACGAAAATAAGCGCGGCGTGCTGGAGGGCGATGCAAATCAGCCCGGGAAATATCTGTGCATGGCGTTCAGCGGCCGAAGCGGCGTTGGAGCGGACATTCTCAACAGCCTCCTTGCCATCGATTCAATACAAACTGTCAGCGACGCCAAAGCGAAATTCCGCGATGTCTCTATCCCCACAATGAACTGGTTGTTTGCCGACAGCGCAGGAAACATCGGTTATCAAATGTGCGGGCGAATGCCCAAACGCAGGCAAGGGCTTAGCGGGCTGCTCCCCATTCCCGGCTGGACATCGGAAAACGACTGGCAGGGCTTCGAAGACCCGGCCCTGTTGCCGGAAAGCTACAATCCGGAATCCGGCTATTTTGCCACTGCCAATAACGACCTGAACAAATTCGGAAAAACCAACCCCATAAACCTGCCCATGGCGCCGTACCGCATTCAACGAATCATCGACAGGCTGATTCACAGCGATTCGATTGATCGGAATTACATTCAGCGCATGCACTACGACGTGTATTCCAAACAGGCCGAGCGAATTATGTTGCTACTCATTCCCCTGCTGCCTGACGATTCAAGCGCAGAAATTCTGCAAAACTGGACGCTGAGTTATTCGCTGGATTCCAAAAGCGCCACTGTATTCGAATCGATTTATTTGAATCTGATCAAACTTGTTTTTGGCCGGCATGGCATTGGCGAGAAAGCGATGGAACATCTGCTCACAAATACGGGCCTGTTCACCGATTTTTACGGTAATTTCGATGATGTGCTCATGGACGAGTATTCACCCTGGTTCGAGCATTTGGACAAAGATGCGATTATCCTCGAAGCAATAAACGAAGGTTTAAAAACAAAAGCGAAACCCTACGGCGAAGTTCACACGTTCGACATGATGAATATATTTTTAGGCGGAAAGCTGCCCGGTTTCCTGGGATTCGATATCAAAAAGAAGCAGATGATCGGGAATCGAGCTACTATTTCTCAAGGGCAAATCTGGAACAATGCCGGCAGAGTGAACACATTTGCGCCATCGTATCGCATGATCGTCGATTTCGCTGAAGACGGCATGTGGACGAACATTCCAGGTGGTCCGAGCGGCAGCCGGTTCTCGCGCTGGTATGCTTCCGAAGTTGATAATTGGGAAAAAGGTGTCTATAAACATCTCAATGCCACAGAGGCGCGGAGACGCGGAGAAAAATAAAACATTTGATTAGACATAAATAATATTACTTAGTCAGATTATCCTTTTTCTGTCATTCCTGCGCGTTTTTTTGCAGGAATCTCATTCTATATCGCGAGGAGATTCCCGCTAAAAGCATGCGGGAATGACAATGATATGGGAATATTGCCTTGTTTCTCGATACGTTTTTCAATCTGACTAAGTAGTAATAATTTTTCGTTTGAAATTTGTAATTGAATTTTGAGTTTCATTTGTAATCCTCCTTCGGCGGATCAATTAATTGTAAAGATCTGCCTATGGAAGATTTGCTTTTTAACTTGTGGTTCTTTAAAAATATATAAATCTGTGCCTCTGAGTCTCCATGGCATGAAACAACCAAATATACATTCAACTGTTCAGGAGGGAATTTATGCCCAAAAAATCAAAAACCGCATTATCGCCCTACTCGACCGGCCAACTCACCGTGCTTGTAGTCCTGCGAATGTTAATTGGCTGGCATCTTCTCTATGAAGGATTCTCCAAATTGTTGAATCCCTATTGGTCGTCCGCGAGCTACCTGGCAGAGTCCAAATGGATTTTTGCAGGACTGTTCAAATCTATACTTGCCAATCCGGCAGCTCTGGGTGTTGTGGACTTCATCAACGAATGGGGACTCATTGCTATTGGTCTTGGACTCATTGCCGGCTGTCTCACCCAGGCCGCAACAATCGCCGGTATTGTACTGCTCAGCCTTTACTACCTCAGTGCGCCGCCCTTCCTCGGATTAACGTATTCCATGCCCACGGAGGGGAGCTACATCATCGTCAATAAAACACTCGTGGAAATCGGGGCATTGCTGGTATTGGCTTATTTTCCGACCGGAAAAATTATCGGATTGGATCTTTTCATCTTCAATAAAAAAAAGTAAATTAGTAAAAATGATACATTGCCACAAAATGAACCTGGTAAAAATCCTTGCAACATTTTCTCGTGGCATGGATTCAATTATTTTGAAAAGAGAGCAAAACTTCAGGAGGCTTTCAAATGGCTGATAAAAAAAAATCATCAAAAAAACAGGGAAAAGATGAGGGATTCAAACGGCGGGATTTCCTCAAAGGGTTGGCTTCGGTCCCTATCTTCGGCGTATTTTTTTATAATTTATTGGAAAAAAAATCATCTGAAAATGAACGTAAGGAAGAAATATTGAAGGAGTTGGGGTTATCCAACGAAGCCCCGGCAGTTCATACAAGTCCGACTGCTTCCGGCGATCTAATTCGATTGGGAATTATTGGTTACGGCGGTCGAGGCGAACACCTGGTACGGGGCGCAGGTTTTGCTCACCCGGACTGGACCACAAGGAAGCTCGAAGACGCCAAACAAAACAAGCTGGATAAAGGGCTGGAAATTTTTCTGAGTCAGGATAATTTGAATGTCGAGTTAACCGGTGTGTGCGATGTTTTTGATGTCAACGCAGAGCGAGGTCTGGCCGCGTCGAAAAATGATGTGCGTCCCGGCAGCGATTCAGGCCAACTGAAAGGCGCAAAACGCTATCGCCATTATCAAGAAATGCTGGAAAGCAATGACGTGGACGCAGTCATAATCGCCACGCCGGACCACTGGCATTCCCAAATGACCATAGATGCCGCCGAAGCCGGCAAACACATTTATTTGGAAAAATGCATCACACGCACCGAAGAAGAAGTGTACAAAGTTTCCGATGCTGTGAAAAAGAGCGGCATTGTCTTCCAGTTGGGTCATCAGAATCATCAGCAAGAGAGTCACATTAAAGCAAAGGAAATTATCGACAAAGGCATTTTGGGAAGAATCAACCTTATCGAAACATGCACCAACCGAAACTCACCCAATGGCGCCTGGTATTACGACATTCACAAAGAAGGCAGTCCAAAAACCATTGACTGGGATCAATTCCAGGAACCTGCGCCGCATAAAGTTCCCTTCAGCGCGGAACGATTCTTCCGGTGGCGCTGCTGGTTCGATTACGGCACCGGATTGTCCGGCGATCTTCTCTCCCATGAATTCGCGGCCATCAATCAAATAATGGAGCTTGGTATTCCGGAAACCGCGGTCGCTTCCGGCGGTATTTATTTCTTCAACGATAAATGGGGAAAAAAGAAAGAATACCAGATGCATGAAGTCCGTGATGTGCCGGATGTGTTCCACGTGGTTTTCGAATATCCCAAAAAAGACCTGACACTGATTTACAGCGCTACCCTGGCCAATGGCAATGGACGCGGCCGAATGATAATGGGTCACGACGCAACGATGATCGTCGGCGATGCTGTTGAAGTTCGGATTGAATATGAATCAACCCGCTTCCGCGAAAAAATCGAAGACAAGCTTATCGACACATCCGAGCCGCTCATTTCGTACACGCCGGGCTCCAAAGGCATCGACGCGGTGACATCGGCGACCGAGCGCTATTTCGCGCAAAAAGGTCTGCTCTACACCTATCGCGGCGGCAAGCGCGTGGACACCACCCACCTGCACGTTCAGGACTGGATCAACTGCATCCGCAGCGGCGAAACGCCCAAATGCGATATCAACCTCGGCTTCGAAGAAGGCATCGCCTGCCACATGGCAACGCGCTCCTACCTCGAAGGCCGAAAGGTGACCTGGGATCCGAAGAAGCAAAGGATTGTATAAAATTCCAATTATCAAAAAACAAATGACAAATAATAAACAATAAACAAAATCAAAATTCCAAATTAAAACAAACTTTAATAATTGCCAATGGATGAAAAATCAACTTCTAAACCTGTTTACGATTTGGAGGAGCGGACTTTCCATTTCGCTAAAGCTGTTCGATTGTTTGTGAAAACATTGCCAAACACTTTGGCGAATTTGGAAGATAGCAAGCAATTGATTAAATCTTCGGGATCAGTCGGCGCGAATTACAGGGAAGCGAATGAGTCGTTAAGCAAGAAAGATTTCTTGATGAGAATGAAGATTAGCAGAAAAGAAGCGAAAGAGTGTGCCTACTGGTTAAGATTGATAATTGAAACAAATAATTTAGCGGATTCTGATGAAGCTCAAAAATTAACCCAGGAAGCGCAAGAACTAAAAAAAATCTTCTCCGCGATCATCGTGAAATCTCAGTAATTTTTGGAATTTTTCTTTTTTCGGATTTGAAATTTATTTGTCTTTTGCTTTATTGTAATTTGATTTTTCAATTAAAAGTGCACTGAACATCAAAATTCATTTGATAGTTTTTAGGAGGAATATTAATGAAAAGGAACACTTACTTCCAGCTAAGTGTCATGATGTTTCTTCAATTCTTTATCTGGGGGGCCTGGTTTGTTACGCTGGGGACGTATCTTGGCAGTATTAATTTCAGCGGCTCCCAGGTTGGCTACAGTTATTTAATGAACAATATCGCAGCCATCCTATCGCCATTCTTCATCGGGATGATCGCGGACCGATATTTTTCTTCGGAAAAAGTGTTGTCGATTTTGCACATCCTGGGTGGAATCGTTATCTTATTCGTTTCGAACCTGACCACGGTTTTCGGGCTGATCACTGGATTGCTCATCTACAATCTCTGCTACATGCCAACTCTGGCGTTGGTGAATGCCATTTCATTTCACCAGATGGAAGACCCTGGCAAGGAATTCCCCAAAGTGCGCGTCTGGGGCACCATCGGTTGGATTGTGGCCGGGCTCATCATCATGCTAATTCAGTACAAATTTTATGCAGCCGTGGAGCGCAGCGCGGTTCCCATGAAAATGGCGGGGATCGTTTCGCTGGTCATGGGATTGTATTCGCTCACCCTTCCCAAAACACCGCCCAAAAATGTAGGCAAGGAAGTGAGCATTGGCGACATTCTCGGTCTGAAAGCTCTTCGGCTGATGAAAGAACGATCTTTTCTCGTTTTTGTGATCTGTTCAATGCTGATTTCCATTCCGCTTGCTTTCTACTATAATTTCACCAATATGTTTTTGAATGACCTCGGCATGAAAGGCGTTGCCGGCAAACAAACGCTGGGACAAATGTCCGAAGTTATTTTTATGGTGCTGATGCCCTGGTTCTTTGTGCGGCTTGGCGTCAAGAAAATGCTGCTGGTGGGAATGCTCTCGTGGGTGTTGCGCTACATTCTTTTCGCAAGCGGAAACATGGGCAGCATGGTCTGGATGTTCTATCTTGGAATTCTGCTTCACGGCGTGTGCTACGATTTCTTTTTCGTGACAGGCCAGATTTATATCGACAAAAAAGCGGACAAGTCCATCCGCGCGAGCGCCCAGGGATTCATCGCACTGGTCACTTATGGCGTCGGACTTGGGCTGGGTTCGTTCATTTCCGGGAAGACCGTTGATCTGTTCACTTCGGAAGGCGTGAAAAACTGGCCGTATTTCTGGTGGTCCCCGGCAATTTTTGCCGCGGCAGTGGCGCTGCTGTTCGCGCTGACGTTTAAAGACACCGCTGCCGAAGCAAAGGTGCAAAAAGGCTAATAGAAAATATGTTGTACTATAGAAAATTATCAATTGATAACGATCAATTTGGAATTGTGAATTTTGATAGTGGAAACCCAAAAAGCAACCATTCACAACTCACCTGTCACTACATAGTTCAAGGAGGTAAACATGGCAAAAAAACGATTGGGCGTCGCATTTATCGGGGGAGGATTTATCGCGCGGTTTCACATTCGCTCGTGGGTGGCTGTGCGCGACGCTGATGTGCTGGGAATTTTTGATAAAAATACAGATACCGCAAACGAAGCAGCCGCACTGGCACGGGAATTGAATGTTGGCGAGGCCAAAGCTTACAATTCCATCACCGACATGGTGGCAGATCCCAACATTGACGCGCTGTGGATTTGTTCACCCAATTATACGCGGCTGGAAGTGATGGAAGAGATCGTCCACGCGGTGCAATCAGGCAAAGGCGAGCTGATTGGCGTGACCTGCGAAAAGCCTTTAGGCCGAAACGTTCGCGAAGCCAAAGCCATGCTGAAACTGGCCCAGGAAGCCAATCTGCTGGATGGCTATCTGGAAAACCAGGTTTTTTCTCCGACGGTGCTTCGGGGCAAAAATATCATCTGGTCGCGCGGCGCAGCTTTGACTGGCCGCCCCTATCTTGCCCGCGCCGCCGAAGAGCATAGTGGTCCACACATGCCCTGGTTCTGGGAAGGCGAATTGCAGGGCGGCGGCGTGCTCAACGATATGATGTGCCATTCCGTGGAGGAAGCGCGGTTCATGCTCACTCCGCCGGGAGCCGACCGAAGCGTGCTCACCCCGGTCAGCGTCAATGCATACGCATCGTGCCTGAAATGGCAGCACCCGGATTACGCAAAAATTTTGGCGGACAACAGCGGCGGAAAAACCGATTACCTCAACCGTCCTGCAGAAGATTTTGCCCGCTCGCTCATTGAATATAAAGATGAGAACGGACAGCGGCTCATTGTGGAAACTACAACCTCGTGGTGTTACGTCGGCGCTGGGCTTCGGCTGAGCATGGAATTGCTTGGCCCGGAATATTCACTGGCCATTAACACGCTGGACACTCCACTGAAGCTGTTCTTCAGCCGAAATATTTTGGGCAAATCAGGCGAGGACATGATCGAAAAACAAAACGCTGAAATGGGGCTTATGCCTGTTGTCAGCAATGAAGAGAACGAATATGGCTATGATCTGGAAAATCGTCACATGGTGCAGTCGTTTTTAGCCGGCAAGCGCCCGGAAGAAAATTTCAGCGATGGCGTGAACGTGACCGAGCTTTTGATGACCGCGTACATGAGCGCAGAGCAGGGCACAACCATTCCTTTCCCGCCGCCGAATCTGGATAACTTCATCCCGGCCGTGGCAAAAGGCGAATGGAATCCGTTGAAACGATAATCGATTCCTGAGAAAGGGTAGAAAAGCAACCTCTGCCGCTATGACAGAAGTCAGTGGCAGAGGCACTGACCCACCCAATCTTGATCTTTATTTCGAAATATTGTCTTCCCTCCAGGCGTATTACGCCATAACCAAAATACGGAGTCAATATGAAAAAAAATTTTCTTCTTTTTTTAATAGTACTTGTGACGTTGACGACCTTCTGCACAAAGGAGGTCAAAATCAAAGACTTCCCCATCGCCATTCAATGCTGGACGTTCAGGAAATTTTCATTCTTGCAGACACTTGAAAAAGTGCAGAACTTAAAAATTAAATACCTCGAAGCCTATCCAGGGCAAATCCTCGACAGCGCCAAAACGGACATTAAATTCGATCATAATCTGAGCGGCGACATGATTGAAATGGTTCAACAGAAATTGAATGAACGCGGGCTTCAAATGGTAAGCTACGGCGTGGTCGGATTCGAAAAAAACGAAGAGAGCATGCGCAAGGTGTTCGATTTCGCCAAAACCATGGGCATCAAAACCATTGTCACTGAACCACCGTTCGACGATTATTCCCTCATCGAAAAAATGGTGCAGGAATATGGCATCCACATTGCCATTCACAATCATCCGGCACCATCCAAATACGCCTACCCGGACACGGTGCTGAATCACATCAAGGGATTGGACAAGCGCATCGGCGCCTGCGCGGACACCGGCCACTGGCTTCGAACCGGCGTGGTTCCTGTCGAAGCGTTGAAATTACTGAGCGGCCGCATCACCAATGTCCATTTGAAGGATTTGGATCAATTCGGCGTGAAAGAAGCAGTGGATGTACCATTTGGTTCGGGCAAGGCGGATATTCGCGGCGTGCTGACCGAACTTTCGCGGCAGAATTACAGCGGCTATCTTTCCGTGGAACACGAAAATCCGGACGAGGCCTACAGTCCGGAAGTTTCGATACAAAAAGGACTGGAGTACATCCGAAGCATTGTTGGTGAGAGGTGATTGGTGAGTGGTGAATTGTGACTGGTGATTGGGTATCATCGATTAATAATTCAAAATTGACAATTTAAATTCTCAGAAAATCCGGAGAAAATATGAACTACCTAAAATCATCTATCTTATTTTTCCTCTTAATAATTTTCCTCACTGGCTGCGGGCAGAAATCTGAGCAAAATAACTGGACCGTGCTGTTCGACGGAAATTCGACTGACGCGTGGCGGGCGTTTAATCGCGATACATTTCCAAACGATGGATGGGCAATCGAAAATGGCGCGCTCAAAACCATTGTCGGCGGCGATGTGGTGGATATCATCACAAAAGACCAGTATGTAAATTTCGAATTAGAGCTGGAATGGAAAGTCTCGCCCGGCGGAAACAGCGGAATTTTCTTTGGTGTGAACGAACAGGATGGCAGCGTATGGCAGTCAGGATTGGAAATGCAGGTATTGGACGACAGCCTTCATCATGACGGGCAGAATCCCAAAACATCGGCGGCATCGCTTTACGCGCTCATTGCCCCGCAGAACAAAGCGCTGAAGCCGGTGGGTGAATTCAACAAAGCGCGACTGCTGGTCAACGGGGCACATGCAGAACACTGGCTCAATGGCGTCAAATTGCTGGAATACGAGTTGGGCAGCGAAGCTTTAGCGGAATTGATTGCCGAGAGCAAATTCAAAGACCTGGCAAATTTCGGTGAAGCAAAAGTCGGACACATTGCTTTGCAGCATCACGGCGAGGAAGTGTGGTATCGTAATATTCGGATTCGGCCTCTTTGAACCGCGAATTTCGCGAATGATGTAATTTGAAAAATTGAACGTAACGGTATTTAATGTTCAAATTAAGGTGTTGGATTTTCTTTTCTCTATCTTTGTCTTTTTCTTTACCTTTATCTTTTCCTCTACCTTATCTAACGATGGGAGAATCACATGAACGAAACGAAAAACATAAACCGCCGCACATTTTTGAAACGATCGGCTGTCGCTGCCGCGGCGTTCGTCATTGTGCCGAGACACGTTTTGGGCGGCGTTGGCTATAAAGCGCCCAGCGACCAGTTGACCAAAGCCATCATCGGCGTTGGCGGCATGGGCCTGAGCCATTTCAATTATGGCGGCACGAAATTATTGGCCGTGTGCGATGTCGATGCAAAGCACCTGCAGCGAGCAGTGGAACGCGGCGGGTCGGATGTGAAAGGCTACAAAGATTTTCGCGATGTGCTTGCCCGAAAGGACATCGACATTGTGCACATTCCCACGCCGCCGCACTGGCACGCGCTCATCGCCATCGCCGCTGCCGAAGCCGGCAAGGATATCTGGTGCGAAAAGCCAATGACCCGCACCATCAGCGAGGGCCAAAAAGTGGTCGAAGCGGTTCAGAAAAAGGGGCGCATGTTTCGGCTCAACACCTGGTTTCGGTTCGCCGATCCGTTTTACGGGTTTGGCACGCCGGTGAAGCCCATCAAAAAGCTGGTTCTGAGCGGTCTGTTGGGCTGGCCATTGACTGCCACGGTCAGCGGCGTTACCGGCTTTGACTGGAAATTTTATTGGAGCGGGGAGACCAATTTAACGCCCCAGCCAATTCCGGAAAATCTGGATTATGATTTCTGGCTCGGCCCGGCGCCTTACAAACCGTATCACCCGCATCGCGTGCACGGCACATTTCGCGGCTACTGGGATTACGACGGCGGCGGACTCGGCGACATGGGCATGCATTATCTCGACCCGGTGCAGTACATTCTGGGAAAAGACGACACCAGCCCGGTGGAAATCGAAGCCGATTGTCCCCAGCAGCACCCGGACGCTTGCGGCACCTGGCGTCGAATCGAATTGAAATACGCTGATGGCTGCAAGATCATTTTGGATGGCGAGAACAAGGACAAAAACGCGCCGTTTCTCGAAGGGCTGGATGGCAAGCTGTACCCGGGATTCAAATCCGATATTCCCAATCTAAAAGAAAAGCTGGCATCCTTCCCGGATCCGGAGCCGCAGGTGACTGATTTCATCGAATCGGTTCGCACGCGCAAAAAATTCGCCCTTAACGAGGAAAACGGACACCGTTCCTGCACCATCGTGAACCTGAGCAAAATTGCAACCCAGGTGGGACGGCCGCTCCGGTTCGACCCGGTCAAACAGCGATTCATCAACGACGAAGAAGCCAACCGATTGGCGGATGAGCCCATGCGCACGCCGTGGCATTTGTAACGATAGGTGTAAGGTGTTAGTGAATGACGAGTCAAATTCTAAATATCTGTGGCTAAAATTACAAAAAACAAAATTCAACCTTCAAATAAATTCAAAATCGAAAAATTCAATTATCAAATTTAATTCGAAAATACATAAACAAATGGCCCTGTCCGAGTTTGACTTTTTGGATTTTGGTTTTTTAATTTAATTGTTTCTTGATTTTTGTAATTTCGGTTTATCTGGCTTAGATGTCAACTGAAAAACAATTCGAAAAATCACTTTTCCTGAGAGGGAATCATGAAATATTTGAATGGAATAATATTGATTTTATTTATCCTCGCTTTGAGCGCCTTTGCCGGGGACGATGTGCGAACGCTGGAAACAAAGACAGTCGATCTCGTTGCGAAGTTTCCGGCTCAGTCCAGCGGGGTGCGCGATCAGCTTGCTGCTGAAATTATCAATTTAGGCCCTGAGGGGATGGCGCTCATCTGCGGTATGTTAACGCCATCCGGCAGCGGCGATGATACGAAAGTGCAGTTTGCGCTCAACAGTCTCACCATGTACGTCAATCGGCCCGGCGCTGAAAAAGAACGCGAGATGTACTCGAAAACGCTCATCAAAGCGCTGGATTCCAAGGCAGCGGATGAGGTTAAAGTGTTTATCATCAGCCAGATCCAGCTTGTCGGCAAAAAAGAGGCAGTGAAAACGCTTCGCAAACTGCTGAAGCATGTGAATTTATGCGAGCCAGCAGCCCGAGCGCTCGTCGCCATCGGAACTTCGGACGCGGAGAAAGCGCTGCTGAAATCGCTTTCCTCAGCCAAAGGCAAAAATCTCGTCACCATTGTCAATGCGCTGGGCCAGCTTCGGAGTCAGGGCGCCGCCAAAAAAATCGCCAAATATGCCACCAGCGGGGACCCGAACTTACGCCAGGTCACGCTGGGCGCGCTTGCCAAAATCGGGCATCCGGCTTCCGCGGAAATTTTGGGGACCATGCCGCTGGCTTCAACGCCGTTCGAAAGAACCTCTGCAGCTTCGCGCTATCTTTTGTACGCGGAGCGGCTCAATGAAAACGGCCACAAGGAATTGGGCGCAGCGATCTGCGGCAGCCTGATAGAAAATTACACAGCACCCAACGAAAGCGGAGTCCAATGCGCTGCCCTGACCGCGCTGGTTTCGATTTCCGGGGTGAACGCTTTCAATGACCTGCTTGCGGCCATGGACAACGAAAACAATGATGTTCGCAACCAGGCGCTCGTGTTAGCCGATAAAATCGAAAGCCCGAAAGCGACATCGGCCTGGCTTGAAAAAATGGCTGCTGTCGATGCTGAGAGAAAAGCCGAAATCATTGCCATGCTGGGAGATCGCGGCGACGCGTCTGCGCTTCCGCCAATTTTGGAAGCTCTGAAAGACGAAGACGAAAATGTCCGATTGGCCGCTATTCCGGCCGCGGCGAAATTGGGAAGATCCGGCATCATCCCCAATGTGCTTCCTGTTTTGAACGAGAACAATCCGCACGAAGTGGCTGCGGTGAAGTCAGTATTTTTATGGCTCGAACCTGCGCCGGTGGTCGAAGCGTCGGCTGAAGCGCTGCCGGACATGCCCTCAATGGCCCGCGTCGCGTTGATGGAAGTTTTGGCCGAACGACGCGCCAAAGCCCACGCCGATCTCGTTTTCGATCAAACCAAATGCAAGAACGATACGGTCAGATTAGCGGCCATCACAGCGTTGCAGAATCTGGTGACGGAGAACGATCTGCCAAGGCTATTAGATTTATCGTTGACTGTCAACGACAGCACAGAAATCGCCCGCGCTCAGGACGCTGCCGTGAGCGCTGCGCTTCAAATTTCGGAGGAAGAAAAGCGGGCGGATTTGCTTCTCCAAAAATTGAAAGAAGTTCCTGCCGATAAACGCCCGCGGCTGATTCTTCCACTTTCACGGCTTGGCGGCGAAGCGGCGCTTGCTGTTGTCATCGAAGAAACGATGAGCAAAAATTCAAAGAACAGCGAGGCGGCCATTCGCACGCTGGCGAACTGGCCGGATTTCCCGGCAACGACTGAATTGATCAACATCATTCGCACGACTAAGAATCCTCAGCTTCGGACACTTGCGACCGGCGGCTACGTTCGGTTGGTCAACCACGCCGAAATTCCTTTCGACGAAAAACTGAAAATGCTGAACGACGCGCTGAAGGGTTCCGGGGATGAAGGAATTGTGCTTCAGGGATTGGCTGAAATTCCGACAAAAGCATCGCTGAATCTTGTCGCTGAATTTCTTCATGACAGCACACTGAGCAATCAGGCTGCACTTGCTGCTGAAAAAATTTCGCTGCCCCGGCCGGATGGCGCAGGACTCCGCGGCGCCGGCGTTGTGTCAACGCTGAAAAGAGCGGCCAGTGTCATTCAAAGCGGGTACGAGCGGGAACGCATCGAAAAATATGTGCGGGAAATTCTGGGAAAAGATGGTTTCGTTCCCCTGTTCAACGGCAAAGACCTGACCGGCTGGAAAGGGCTGGTGGAAAATCCGAAAGCACGGGCTGAAATGAATTCCGAAGATTTGGAGATAAAACAGGCAGAGGCTGATTCCCTCATGCGCGAGCACTGGCGCGTGGTCGATGGAATCCTGGAATTCGACGGCAAAGGACACAGCCTGTGCACGGCCAAAGATTACACTGATTTTGAAATGTTCGTGGACTGGAAAATCGGGAAACACGGCGACAGCGGCATTTATCTCCGCGGAACGCCCCAGGTGCAGATATGGGATCCGGCCCAGTGGCCCGAAGGTTCCGGCGGACTTTACAACAATCAGAAAAATCCGAGCAAGCCGCTTCAATGCGCGGACAATGCCATTGGCGATTGGAACACCTTCCGAATCAAAATGATCGAAAATCGCGTGACAGTATATTTAAATGATGTGCTCGTTGTCGACAATGTCGTGATGGAAAATTACTGGGAGCGCGATAAGCCGATTTACCGCTCCGGCCAGATCGAATTGCAGGCGCATAACAGCCAGTTGTATTTCCGCGAAATTTATATCCGGGAAATTCTGCCGGAAGGTGGCACAATGGGATTGACCGACCAGGAAAAAACCGACGGTTTTGTGCAGCTTTTCAACGGCAAAGACTTGTCCGGCTGGGTTGGCGACACGACCGGCTACACAGCCAAAGACGGCAAGATCGTCATTTACCCGGACAAGGGTGGCAATTTGTACACGGCGAAAGAATACGACAACTTCATTTTTCGTTTTGAATTCAAGCTCACGCCGGGCGCCAACAACGGTCTCGGCATTCGCGCGCCGCTGCAGGGCGATGCGGCATACGTGGGCATGGAGCTGCAAATTCTTGACAACACGGCCCACATTTATCGCAATTTGCAGCCGTACCAATATCACGGTTCCATTTATGGCGTGGTCCCGGCCAAACGCGGATTCCTGAACCCGGTCGGAGAATGGAATTTCGAAGAGGTGATTGCTGAAGGTCGCCGAATCACGGTGAAACTCAATGGAACCACCATCGTGGACGCGGACATCGATGAGGCGAGCGAGAATGGCACCCTGGATAATCGCGATCACCCGGGACTGAAGCGCACGACCGGTCACATCGGATTCTTGGGGCATGGTTCGTACCTGGAATTCCGGAATATTCGGATTAAGGAATTGAAGTAGTGGTTGATTGTACGCTGTCACGGTGATTAAATGATTTACCGCAAGGACGCGAGGATAGAGCAAAGCGCGCAAGGGATTTTTACATTCGTTTTTCGACAAGAGTTAAATAGCGCTTGAACGAAAACATCATTATTAGTCATTTCGACCAAAGGGAGAAATCTGTTTAATTATCTAAATTTTAGCTGGTTACAGATTTTTCGACTCCGCTTCGCTCCACTTAAAATGACATATTTTACTAGTTTTCGTTCAGGCACTACATAGGAAATATTGCAGTAACTGAATTAACATTTTGTGTATTTATCTTGCAAAATATTTTTTCGCCATCTACAAAGAATAATTCTTTTCGAATAATTCTCTTGAGTTTCATCCAGCTATTCGGCTTTGCCTGTTCCTGCTCTGAAATAGGAAAAAATCCCGAAGGGATTGGACATTTGTAGTAAGCAATAACGCGACATAAAGCAACAACTCCGAAGGAGTTGAACCTTCATCTGAGGAAAATGGATTCACTATTTGTCTCCCAATGGATCGATAAATAATTGTTCAACCCTTTCACGGTTGTATATGCTTTGTGTAATTCGGTGTGCTACAAATGTTAAACACCTTCGGTGTTTAAAAAGCTCTAAAGTAGAGACAGACTGATGACAATTATTCTGTTCATGAGTAGAAATTTATATGAACCTGCATTGCCAATATGTTTTATTTAACTATTTGGCTCTGGCTTATCCTGGTTATGTGAGGGTTTTCCCATGATGAAAAAGAATATTTTCAAAATTCAATTTATATTCATCCTGCTTTTATTTCACATTGCCGGGCAGGCAGCGACCATCGAAAAAATTACTGTGCCGAGCAAAAGGATGAATAAACACATCCCGGCCATCGTTGTGCTGCCGGACGCTGCTCAATACAGCGATCAAAAATTTCCGACGGTTTACTTGCTGCACGGCTACGGCGGTGATTATGAAAACTGGAATAATCATGCGGACCTCGGCGCTGCCTCGGACAAATTCAGCGTGATTATCGTCTGCCCGGACGGTTCGCGCAATAGCTGGTATTTAGACAGCGAAGTCGACCCGTCCAGTCAATACGAAACATTCATCGCAAAAGAGCTGGTTGAATGGATCGATTCTCACTATCCCACCATTGCCAACAAAAATGGGCGCGCCATCACCGGGTTGAGCATGGGCGGGCACGGCAGCCTGTACCTTGCGTTTCGTCATTCGGATAATTACATTGCCGCCGGCAGCATGAGTGGCGGCGTGGATCTGACCTATTCCACAGAGAAATGGGATATTGCAAAAAAGGTGGGAGATTACAAAAAATTCCCGGAACGATGGCACAAAAATTCCGTTGTGAATATGGTCGACCTGGTCAGGGATAAAAACCTGGCCATCCTCGTGGATTGCGGCGTGGATGATTTTTTCATCGGCATCAATCGAAATCTGCACCAAAAATTATTGGAGGAGAAAATTCCCCACGACTATATCGAACGTCCCGGCAGCCATACGTGGGATTACTGGGTGCGCGTGCTGGATTATCATTTGTTGTTTTTCAATGAATATTTTCATTCGAAGAATTGAATTTTTGTTTTTTAAACATTATTTGTATTTGAATCAAACTCAAACTACAAGGTCTATTTCTATGAAATATCCATTCGTCATTCTTACATTAATCTTCGTGCTTATTTCGGTTGCTTTTTCCGCTGATATTTTTGTTGCAACCAACGGCAGCGACGATAATCCGGGCAGCAAAGTACAGCCGTTCGCCACGCTGGAACGCGCCCGCGACGAGATTCGAAATGTCAAAAATGATGCAGGCTTGCCGGAACAAGGCATCACCGTGTGGATTCGCGGCGGCATTTATTCACTTGAAAAAACATTCGAACTGGACGAGCGGGATTCCGGCACAGAATCGGCACCCATTATCTATCGCGCTTTTCAGGATGAAGCCGTGAGGATCATCGGCGGACGGGAAATTCCCTTGAACTGTGTGGAGCCGGTCAAAGACAAAAAAATTCTGGCGCGAATCATTGAAAAAAATGCCCGCTCACACATCAAACAAATTAATCTGCAGAAGCTTGGAATTTCGGATTATGGCGAACACCGAAAATTTGGTCATGGTTTGCCGGTCGTGGCGGCGCCGCTGGAATTTTTCATCGATGAACAGAAGATGCAGCTTGCCCGCTATCCCAATTCCGGGGACATTAAAATGGGAAAAGTCCTTGATCCCGGTTCGGTGCCCCGCATTGGCGATTACAAAAATATCCGTGGCGGGATTTTCGAATACACCGATCCGCGCCACGAAAAATGGGTTGGCAGCGACGATGTGTGGCTGCGCGGCGCGTTCAAATACGGCTTTGCGGATGACAAAATCAAAATCGAGTCGACTGACACTGTGAAAAAGCAGGTCAAGCTGACAACACCTCACATGTACGGTCTCGGTTATGGCGAAGCGTATCAGCAGTACATTGCCCTGAATTTGCTGGAAGAACTGGATGAACCGGCCGAGTGGTACGTCGATCGGAAAACCGGGATTCTCTATTTCTGGCCGCCGTACGATATTACCGGTTCACGATTGGCTGTCTCCATTTTGGAAGAGCCGATGGTCGCGCTGGAAGGCGCGTCCTTTGTCACCATCCGCGACATCACGTTTGAAATGGCGCGCAGCATGGGCATTTACATGGAAGGGGGCCGGAAAAATCTCATCGCCGGCTGCACGCTGCGAAATCTGGGCACCATTGGAATTTTGATGGGACAGGGAGCGCGGCAGACATTCCCGCACATCACCGGCACAGATTACGAAGGCGTGCCGGTTTCACGCGATGTTGGCAGTTTGTCGTCTCATTTGTATAAACATACCACATGGAATCGCAAGGCAGGAGAGAATCACCGCATTCTGAGTTGCGATATTTACAACACCGGCAGCGGCGGCATTGTGTTAGGCGGCGGCAGCAAGAAAAATTTAACGCCTGGAAATAACTATGTGAAGAACTGCCTCATCCACGATTACCAGCTTCGCAAATGCTCCCAGTGGCCTGGCATCAAGGTGACTGGATGTGGGAACACGGTCTCGCACTGTGAAATTTACAATGGCGATTTACAGGCGATTATGGCCACCGGAAACGACCATGTTTACGAATACAACAACATCCATCACGTCGTGCGCAACTCGAATGACGCCTCTGCCTGGTACATGGGCAGGAATCCCAGCGACAGGGGCACTATCGTCCGTTACAATTATTTCCACGATGTGGGCCGCCCGGACCGCAAATGGACTATGGGCGTATATTTCGATGATGGCATCTGCGGCGCGGAAGTGTACGGCAACGTGTTTTACAAGGTCGCATCATTCGGTTCGGTGTACAGCAACAGCGGACAGGACATTATCATTTGCAATAATATTTTCATCGATGCCTACGGCCCGGCCATGCAGCTAAAATCCATGTGGTTCGACTGGGCGGTCGGCCACATCGACACCTATTTCGGAGAAAACGGAATTTACCGCAAACGATTGCTGGAAGACATCGATATCACGAAACCGCCATACAGCACGCGCTATCCGGAACTGGTCGATTTTATGGAATTGACAGACGATGGCAAAACTTACGTGGGCATGTATCCGGCTCGGAATCTGATGGAAAAGAATCTCATTTACAAACACGGCGAGACATTTCGTTTGGTGGGCGTTCACGCGCAATTCGATTTTAAGAATAATTTTGTGACGCTAAAAGATCCCGGATTCGTGGACGCGGCACATCAAAATTTTCAATTGAAGGATGGTTCCATTGTCTACGAAAAAATGCCGGGCTTCGAAAAAATACACTTTGAGAAAATAGGGCTGTACGTGGATGAGTATCGGGAATCGATAAACCATTGATTGCCGAAATCCCAAAAATTAAAATACAAAAATCAAATAAAAACAAATTATCAAATTTCAAATTTCAATAAAATTGTACGGGTTCAGCCTTCAAGTCACAAAAGCACGAATTATTTGTTGGTAATACAGTATCACACCAACCATATTTATTTAGCCTGAATTATTCACAAATTTCAAACAATAGATATTTAACTTAATGTTATGAATAAAATTAATCAGATATATGAAAATTAACAAAGTTAGATATACTGA
>CAZSBG010000063.1:0-36043 GCA_964605145.1 uncultured Cytophagia bacterium
GGGTAAAGTCCAGAGGAAATGACAGAAAAAGGGTAATCTGACGAAGTAGTACTATAATTTAAAAAAATAAAATTTTCTTTGACTGTTTTCGAACCTTCTTCAGCCCTTCTTCCACATTTGACATGTGAATTTCCAGGTCGTTTTCAGCGTTGTTAATAATAAACCCGGATTTCAACGGGCGCGGCGCTGCCTGTTTCAATTCCGGGGTTGTAATTTGCGAAATGAGATTTTTGTTCAATTTGTACACATCAGCAATTTTCAATGCAAACTGGTAGCGATCAATGAGTTCGCTCCCGCAAACATGATACAGATTCCATTGCTGCAATTGAATGATTTTCAGGATGGCGTTTGCCAGGTCATCCGCCAGTGTGGGATTCCCGAATTGATCGTTCACAATGGTGACAGATTGTCCCTGTTTGAGCGCGGAGACGAGCCAGGTGACAAAGTTGGGCCGTACATTTTCCGCTTCACCATATAAAATCATGGTGCGCACAATGGCATAATCCAGATCAGATGCATGCAGAATATTCTCGCTGGCAAGTTTGGATTTGCCGTAATATCCCAGCGGTGACGGTGGTGCTTCTTCATTGTATGGGCCATCGCTGCCGTCGAACACATAATCCGTGGAAAGATGAACGACTTTGGTTCCGATCTTCCGCGCGGCGTAAATGATATTATCAACCGCTTCAACATTGATTTTCCAGCATTTTTCTTTCTCGGTTTCGCAGGCATCCACATTGGTCATGGCCGCTGTGTTGATCAGATAATGGGGATACTCGCTTAAAATAATATCTTTCACTGCATTTCGATCTGTCAAATCGAGATTGACATATTTAAAATTAATTTTCTCGTTGAATGGTTCATTATGTAAATCAATCCCGATGACCGAATATTTTGATGCTGCTTGCGCCAGAAGTTTTTGTCCCAATAATCCGTTTACGCCGGTGATCAATAATTTTTCCATAAAAATCCTTTGCGTAGCTAAATTGCAAAAAATGTTTCTGAGTGATTAAATTGAACTAAAGTGACTAAAATAATAAGAAAATTAAAAATTAACAAATATCGGTTCACTTTTTCAAGATATCATTTTAATGAAAAGAACACTTCTTTATTTTTGAGCAAGTCTTCAATACGTCCTGAACCGACTGGGCCAGGCATGGTGCTGTTCAAACCAGCGATTGAATTGGCGAATTTCGCAGCCTGAACCGGGTCAGGTTTTTTGAAATAAAAATAGAGAAATCCAGCCATAAACGCGTCGCCGCAGCCGGTGGCATCAACCGCTTCGCCGATATTTTCAGGCGCCAGCATCCGGTGCAAAATTTGGGCGCCTTGCCTGTGAATTAAAATTGAACCCTGTGAGCCAAGGGTGATATTTAAAATTCGAATTTTCGTTTCCCTGATAACATTAACGCCGAAACGAACCAGTTCGTTCATTTTGGTCGAATCGCTATCGCTGAGTACCGCGGCTTCTTTTTCATTCATTTGAAGCACGTCTACATCGGCGATCCATTCCTTCCAGTTCGGCAATTTTCTGAGAATCCTGAGCCCTGATTTATCCCTGTCCAGCGAAAGACTGTGAAAATCCATGAAAACAGGGCAGGATTTCTCCGCACAAAATTGATGGAATGTAGCCAGATTCATTTCGTACCCGGTGATGAAATTAACCAGCCAGGCATCCACCGGGCCTGCGTGCCGCGTGTGGTCCAAATTAACTTCCGGGAGAATATTGGTTAAAATTTCATCGCGCGACTCTGCATCATGGTAAATTAATTTTACGGCTGAATTGTTCCCAGCATAGCGCCGAATCCCTGAAAAATTGATATTTCCATTCGTGGAAAAAATGCGATGAATGTCGTCGTAAATATCTTCACCAAGCCAGCACGCCGGGCAGATTTCATCATGCCGGGAAAACAGGTTCGTCAAAATGGATAACGCGTAATAGATACCTCCGTAACTTCGGGTCTCCCGACCGTCCGGGTGAATAATATGATCTTTGATGAAGGTGCCGATTACGCCTATTTTCATTCAGTTACTCAAATTTGTCGATCTGTTAAAATCTTGTTCAGAATATGAATTTAAAATTCCAATTTGCTACCGGACACTTTTTCACATATTAAAAGAAATAGAACAATCACTGATGACACGGATTTAACGGATTAACACAGATAATATAGTGTATCATGAACGCCTGACTCTCACGATGCGTCAGGTAATTAATGATGATTTGTTAATGATAGGGATAAAAAATGTAAAATAAAATTGATAAAAATCCCAGAATCCACAATCCGATATGAATCTGACGCCATTCGCCCTTGAATATTTTGAATAACGGGTAGAGCACAAAGCCTGCGGTCATGCCGATGCCGATATTGAACGTGAAGCTCATGAGAACTATGGTGCAAAATGCCGGGATCAATTCGGTGTAATCAGTAAAATCGATTTTTTTGATTGGTTCAAGCATGAAAATACCAACAACGATTAGCGCCGGGCCATAGGCAAAGTCCTGAATGGCTGTTAAGAACGGAGAAAAGAACAAAGCCAGCAAAAACAGAAACGCTGTGACCACTGAAGTGAATCCTGTTCGGCCGCCTTCTTCGATGCCTGCCGCAGATTCGATGTACACGCCGCTGGTGGTTGTACCCAGCAACGACCCGAGAACAGTCGCCAGTGAATCGGCCAACATGGGCTTTTCGATTTCCGGTAGATTGCCGTCTTCGTCCAGCAACCCGGCACGCGCGGAAACGCCAATGAGTGTGCCCATGGTGTCGACAAAATCCATAACAAAGACGGTTAAGATGACCGAGAAAAATCCCCAGGTTAAAGCACCGCCAATATCCAATTGCAAAAAGGTCTCTGATAAACCCGGCGGAAGGCTGATGAATTTTTCCGGCAGATCAGCGATTTTGAAAATGTAAGAAAGCAGTGTAACCGAGAGAATGCCAATTAATATTGCTCCCTTAATTTTTTTCAGGAGCAGAAAACCAATCAGGATAAATCCGAATAATGCCAGCAATACGGTTGGGTCGGAAAATGTGCCGAGTTTCAAAGGCGCGTCCGGCGTGCCAATACTGACAATGCCGGTTTCATTCAACCCGATAAACGTCAGGAATAAACCAATGCCGACAGCAAAGCTGTATTTCAGCGTTTCAGGAATTGCCTGCACCAGCCAGGTTCGAATTCGGGCGATGGTGAGAATGGTGAACAATACACCCCCGATGAAAATGGCGCCAATGGCAGTTTGCCATGAATATCCCAACACCTTCACCACCGTGTAAGCGATGAATGCATTCTCGCCCATGTACGGCGCAATGGCAAAGGGACGATTCGCGTAAATTCCCAAAAACAGTGTGCCGAAAAAAGCCGTTACAATAGTGGCCACCATGGATGGTCCCCTGGGAATTCCTGCAACCTGCAAAATTGCCGGATTTACGATGATGATATAGGACATGGTTACAAAGGTCGTAATGCCGGCCACTATTTCATTGCGATAGTTCGTTCCGAGCTCTTCAAATTTGAAGAATTGCCGCATAGCCTGACTCCTTTCCTGGAATCGGATTACGAATAGATACCGTCGATAAATCCTGTTAAAAAGGTGTAACTACTCAGGTATTAGTCTTGGAAGCCGCTGAAGCGGCTAACTGCGTATGTGTGAATCTATTATCACCATGCTGAAGCATGGTGCTGATTCAATATTGTACCAACACCACGATTTATCGTGGTGCAACAAGTGAAACAAAAAGCAGACAGCCGCTTCAGCGGCT
The DNA here is from genome assembly GCA_964605145.1 of uncultured Cytophagia bacterium. Classification (GTDB taxonomy): domain Bacteria; phylum Zhuqueibacterota; class Zhuqueibacteria; order Thermofontimicrobiales; family Thermofontimicrobiaceae; genus CAZSBG01. Next base: position 3,762 of record CAZSBG010000063.1, read on the forward strand.
TTAGGATAACCTGCGCTGAGTCGTTACAAAAAAATACAAGTTCACTTTCAGATATTAATACTAACCCTAAACATTAACACCTGAGCCGGATAAACCGGAAATTGCAAAACTCATTAACCATCCCGCAAGGCGGGAACAAGCAAATTACAAAACCAAATTTCAAAAAATCAAACTCGGACAGGTTCGTCTGGTTGTACATTTTCGAAAAAAGTTTGAAAATTGATATTTTGTATTTGGAATTTATTTGACATCAGCTAAAGGCTTGTGCGTCCTCTGGCGCATTGAATTTTTTTTTGTGATTTTCTGCCAAGAATGGTCAGAATTCTATTTTTAAGGTACTAACAACTTGTTTCATTTCTTCGGCAGCTTGCAGCCCATTTTTTTGAATTCTTCCAGCTTTTCGAGCACCTGCTCATTGAAAATGCCGATAATTTCAGCGGCGAGCACTGCGGCATTGATGGCGCCCGCTTTTCCGATAGCAACGGTTGCCACCGGCACGCCGGATGGCATCTGCACAATAGAGTGAAGCGCATCAACGCCATTGAGCGCAGAGCCTGAGAGCGGCACGCCGATAATCGGCAACGTTGTGTACGCCGCAAGCACGCCCGGTAAATGAGCAGCCATGCCTGCCCCGGCAATGATAACCTGGTATCCATTGTCGCGCGCAGTTTTGGCAAATTCGGATGTGAGTTCCGGCGTGCGATGCGCCGAATAAATGAATTCTTCGCTTTGAATGCCAAAATAATTCAGATGGCGGGTGCATTCATCCATGATGGGTTTATCCGATGTGCTGCCCATAAGCACCGCGACTTTCGGAGTATTTAGGGAATCGTTCATGCGTTTATCCTTTCAATTTATAAATACATTAATATATAAAAATTTTTGAAAAATGCAAGTGTGGAAAATGAAAAATATGAATTTGTGATAGTTTGATGGATTTTTCGTGGAATTTCTTCGGTGAAAATATGCACTTTTCTAACCTGAATTATTCATGAAATTATAATAAAATTGATTCAATTACCTGATTATGATCGAATTGAATTATCAATTAATTTACAAGTCAGTTTTCGACCTAAAAATGTATTAATCCTAAATTAAGCACCATTCAGGTTATATCGATACCTTTAGCAATATAATGTGAATAATCGAGGATAACTGGAATAATTTCTACGGATTGATTGAGTGGTAAATCGTGTATCAGTAGTATGTAGGCAGGCATTTTCCAAGCGATGTTGTTGAAATTGATTGGATTAAAATGAAAAGAAAAGTACCTGCTTGAACACCGGGGTTGGCGCTAAAAATGCCAATGTTTCTGTTCGGGTGAATCGGTTCAATGAAAATCCCGTGCCCATGGAAAATTGAGGGATGAGAATGTTGCGGGAAGCTTCCTCATCATTGTCGCTGCCTTTGCGAATTTCATCGAGGACGAGCATCCCCAACCCAATCTGGATGTATTTGAGATCAAACCCCTTTTTCAGTGCCCATTTAAATTTCGCGCCTCGACTGGTTCCAAGGAAATCGTAAGAAAACTCGCCAAAGTATTTTGTCCAGTTGATTCCGCCTCTGAGAAAACCCCACTGGTAACTCATGTTGAAATTCATGGAAGACGGAAAGCGGAGCGTTAATTTATCGTCCGTTGGATTTTCGTATGGAACAGTCAATGTTAGTTTGGCCAGATCCAGTTTGGCCGGGTTCATAATTTCTTCTTCGCTGTCACCGAAAAGAGCGTCGCTGTTCAAAGCCGGGATGATATTTTGATCAACCTGCATGGCTCCGCTGAACGTTATGGTCGGCGCAAACTCAATCATTGCGCCAAAAGAAAACGCGGGATTGAGTTTATAATTGCCGCCAATTTTAAGTCCCCAGCCTTTTCCGCGGAATGAACAATGAATGGATTGATTTAGATTATTCTGCTCACCATCCTCAAAATTGATGTGCGGGTCATAGGGATCGTTGAACACGAATTCGCTGCCTGCGGTCTCCATGATGCCATCGATCATAAATTCGCCACCGAAGAATGCGTCCCCAAAATATCGATCGAGCGTGATCCCGGCCGAAAATTGTGGCGCCCATTTTCTGGCTGCGGCAAAGCTGAATCGATTGATTGTGGACGACATGTTTACATTCATGTCGATATGATTTTGGAATTTTACGACCATGGTTTGTGTCCCTACCTTTTTGCGCGTTTCCAGTAAAGAGGACAGCCCATTTCCAATTAAATTGAATTGCAGTTCCAGCGCGCGGCTGTAACCAAAGCCAATGACCGTCTGGTTCACCCATTTATGGAGCGGCATGGTGATGACGCCAGTATTGATGCCGCCCCGATGATATAACACCGGGGTGACCGTTGGATAGATGACCTCCGTATCTTCAAGGCGATAGTCTGCAATGGCATCATCGATTGTGGACTGAATTTCGCCGGGGATGTCGTACCAGTTGGAAATGTACAGGCTGAGCGGCGGAAGAAGGGTCAGCATCACCTGGCGATTGGTTTTGAACGCCAGCGCAGCAGGATTCCAGAATAGTGAACTGGCATCACTGTTCGAAGCGCTCCAGCCGAATTGTCCGCTGCTGCCAATTCCGCAAAATAGATCCGTGCGAAAAGAAAAATCCGTGTTCACAGTGCCGCCCCGAAACCAGCGCAGTGTGTTTTCGTTTTCCACCTGTGCAGAAGAAATTGTAAATATTGAAAGGAGGGCCAGAATAATTATTCGTCGTGTTTTCATTTTCTTCATTAACTTTGTTTGAAAATTCAGGAATTCATTCTGATTTAAAACCAGATGGTCGTTGAAATTCTTGGTGTGTTCGAGAGAAAATAGAATTCATAGGCAAAATCAAAGCTGAGCATCAGCGCTCCCTTTTTTGTGTATAGCATGCCCAGTCCCAGTGTATATTTTCTGCTTTCATCTGCGCTGACCGGCTGATTGATGCCGCCGCGCAGCACAAAAATGTTGAGAATCCGATATTCCATGCCGGCCCTGAGCTTGTCATGGTAATCCTTGTATAACGATTTTTCCCAATCCATGGTTAACAGCAAATTTCGAATGGCAGAAACCGCGCTGCCAAAAATAAGCGCCGGCGGAACGGATTCGGAATATTTGGTTCCCAGGGTTGTGTTATGGTAGCTGACCGGGCTGAAAAAATCCCGCAGCAGAAATCCTGTGAAAAAACGCGGCGTCACTTTCCATTGCATCCCCAGATCGAACCCCATGCCAAATGCGTCGCCTTTTATCTGGTTCTCACCGCCATCGCTGTTATTGCCAAACGATGAATTCCTGAATTTTACATTGATGCCGATTTGCAGGTTTTTCCATGGCGAGGATTTTTTCTTTGACCCATTGTAAGCCAGGGACAAATACGCGGTGGACTCGCGAAGCACATCATTGCCGGAAGAAATGAATCCGCCGCCCATGGCGAACGAGCTGGTGATTGGCCGACCCAGTGACAAAAAGTAATAGGGAATGAGGTTGAATTGTTTTGTCCACATGAAGGTGGCATTTGTATGCCTCAGGCGGGCGAGACCTGCCGGATTCCACAGTACGGAGTTGGCGTCGTTTGCCAGCGCGACAAAAGCACCGCCCATTCCCATGGGGCGCGCTCCGTAGCCAATGTCAACGAATGCTGCTGGTATATCCGCGCCTGAGTTTTTTGGAAATAGCGCCAGCCAACAAAGGATGAATAGCATTCCAAATTTATATTTTACCATTGCAGATCAATCTCCAATCGGGTGAAAAATTAAAATGTCGGGCAGTTAAAACCAGATCATTATTTTCTGTGTGTCGATATTCATTCCATCGGCAGTGTGATTAAAAATATCATCGCAAAATGAACGAATTTATTTGATGAGCACCACTGTTTTCAATTTCTGCTTTTTCCCTGAATTATCCTTCACCTGAAAATGAACGACGTAACGTCCATTCAAGGCAGTTTTGCCGGAATCTGTTTTTCCATCCCAGGCGACTGATTTATCCGCGCCTTTTGCGATTGCCCGGTTCTCAAGAAGATTCCGAACCAGATCGCCTGCCATGTTGTAAATTTTAATGGTGACGAAAGGCCGGGGCGTTTCGCTGGAAGACAGGTCGAAGATCATGTTGAGCGGGCCGGCATTCGGAGAGAATGGATTGGGCTCGAAACGAATGTTTTCGATGGCCAGCGGTTTGGAAGCGCTGAGAATGGCAAATCGCCCCAATTGATTCGTCGTGAAGGACATGGACTGCCCGTTGAGCGTTGCATTGTGCGCGACTACCCAGGATAAATTCTCCTGATCCCAGCGACCGAACGAATAATTGCTCTCCGCCGACGGAACCGGCAGGGTTAATGAAAGTTGATTTTTGAAAATTATGCTCGATGGCGTAAATTCATACACATCGCCATTTATTTCATACTTTTCGGTGAGCCGGCGCGAGTCTGCGATGCGTGGAAGCTTCATTCCAATTTGCACATCGCCATCCACACTGTTTTCCGGCACCGTTACCTGCACATCGTCGCTAAAATGAAGCGTGGTCGCCGCTGACGTTTTGCCGATCAATTGATAGACAGAAATATCCAGCATGCCTTGAACTTTTGATAAATTATCCACGACAGAAAGTGTTACCGGCCCGATGAAATCGTCCCTTGGATCGAATAATCCTGAACGAGTGAGACTGTCGGCCGCATGAGCAGGGGAGAGGCTCCACAGCGGCTCGATGACCGCTGTCCTGCCATCGGACGTGAGGGCGTCAAAGGAAAATTGCGATTGACCGGCATTGCTGATAGATTTACTTCCCCGAATGGAAATCGACGCAGCCATGGCTTCATCCATCAAAAAATCGATATTCGGGATTTCGCCGGGCTGCGTGATGCTGACGCTCTGGTACTGCGGTTGGCTCAGAAATCCCACTTTTTGCGCATAAAGATAGTACGTGCCCACCGGCAGTGACTCGAAATGAAAGTTCCCGGCGACCGATGTCGTGTCGTAATCAACAGTATCATTGCCCCGCGTGAGTTTCAGCACAACATCACCCACGTTCGCGCCGTTGTTATCCCGAACAGCCCCGGAAATAGCGCCCAAAATCTTTTGCATTTCAATCGTGATTTCATCATGGGTTAGCGGGGAAATTCCGTTCAGCGTTTCCCGCTCGTACCCATATTTTGAAATGGATATAGTGTAATTGTGCAGAGTGGCCAGATTTTCCAGGGCAAAATTACCATTGGCGTTCGACGAAGCAGAGCCAAAATGTCCGTGATCATCGGTGGCATAAAAATAGACGCCGGTGAGAGGATCCCCTGTCTCTGCATCGAGCACGCATCCACCTATGCGTCCGAGGTTGGGCAGCAATTCAAAAATTACATCTGTTGAACCCGCGTTGATGAGTGTGTCTTCCATTGATGTAAAACCGCTTTTATAAGCGTTTACATAATAATTCCCAACCGGGATTGAATGAATGCTAAATACACCATCAGAGCCACTGACGACGGAAAAGGATTCACCGGATTCGGAATGAATCGCATTGATGGTGGCGCCTGAAATATCGTCCGAACCACTGACCACCTTTCCTTCGATGGCGCTGGAAAATGAAACAAGCTGAATGTTACGAGTAGTTGCTGCGCTACCTGCTAATTGAATGTCCCTGAGTTGTTTCCGGGCGAAGCCGCTTTTTGATATTTCCAGCATGTACATGCCCTCGGGCAAAAAGGTCCTTTCAGCTTCATCAACAAATGAATATTCACCGGAAACCGAAGAATACACTGAAGCAGTCATATCATCAGGGCCGGTTGCAGCAATGAACGCATTGATTAGGGGAGCGATGGTCAGACTGTCCGTGACCAGGCCGGATAATCCCGCGAAGTTGCTTGTAAATGAAAAGTCCAGATCGGCCTTTGATTCTCCCGGGGACAGAATTGCCGCTAACGGGCCGGTGGAATTGATATAGCCGGGTTTGCTTGCATCAAATGTGTAATTTCCGGCAGGGAGGTGGATGTCGTATTCACCGTTCGAATTGGTTCGGGTATGGATGCTTTCATCTGCCTGTTCAAAGAAAAGGGCATCCGGGAGTGGGGAGTCATTCTCGTCGGAAATTTTTCCTGAAATGTGACATTCTGCCGGGGTCAGGTTGAAATCAACAACATACGTTTGATTTGCCTGAGAAGCGTTCGCGCTTTTCTGGTCTGCGACAAAGCCGTCCTTTGTGGCGGTAAAAGTATAGCTGCCTGGATCTATGTTGTAAATGAAACTACCATCGTTTTTCGTCTGGCTTTCATCCCCGGTTTCTGTAATTCGAATTATTACATTGCGGATCGGGGCAGACGTGGCCGCCGAGGTAACGGTTCCGGTTATCGTTGTTTCGTTTTTGGGCAGATAAAAATTCAGGCCTGTGAACGTCTGGCCTGCGCCAATGGTAATGTCTTTCTTGCTGCCATCGAGGAAATTTTCTTTTTCCGCGTGAATGTCCCAGGTGCCTGCTTCCACGTTGAGTGTAAAATAACCATTTTCATCGGTGAATGCGGTAATTGAATTGTATCGCGTCGCCGTGACCCGTGCCCGGTATACCGGCCCACCGGTGCTCGTCACGCGTCCTTTAAAAACACTGGCATTGGGCGTCAATACAAAATCAACGGCTTCGACATTTTGACCATCATTGACAGAAATCGATTGCGCCGGAGACGAAAAATATCCATCTTTGCTCGCGCTGACGGAATAGTTACCGCGAGTTAATTCCAAAGAATAGGTGCCGCTGCTGGAGGTATAGGTTTCCAGTTGACCTGCTGTAATTTTCACACCTTCGAGTGGAGTCGATCCGTTAATGGTTGTTTTCCCGGAAATGATAGCGGTGATTTCAAGCAGCAGCAGGTTAAATCCTGAAACGGTCTCACCGGCCATCAATGTAATTTGATTTTCCTGGTTGGTATAATAGCCTTTTTTCTGCGGGATAACAGTGTAAGTTCCCGGGGCTAAATTCATGGAAAAATAGCCATACTTATCCGTGAACGTGGTGACAATACTTCCTGTTGTTGGAATCGCTTTAATCAACACCGAATCGAGAGTGGTGGTGCCATCCGAGACATAACCGGAGAGAATGGCCGCATTGGGCTGAAGAATTGGATCGGGTTTCACTTCATATAAAACGCCGCCTGAAACATTCATTCCTGTGACCGGGGGACTGATAAATCCCTGTTTGGATACACGCAATCGCCAGTACCCGGATTCAACAGCCACTGAGAAGCTGCCATTGGCATCCGTTGTGGTGGTGTGTTCCAGTTCATTTTTGTTCAGAGTAATGATCGCGCCAAAAACCGGCTGATTGTTCGGGTTGACAACAGTCCCTGAGATGGTATTGGTATTTTTGAAAAGAACTAAATCTTTCGGCAGAACTGCGGTTTCCCCTGCTGTTAGGGATAAAGACACAGCATTCGAAGTTCGGTACCCATCTTTTTCCGCGCTGACCTGCCAGGCGCCGCCCATAAGGCTCAGCGAGAAATTGCCATTGGCATCGGTGGATGACTGTTTTTGAATATTCGGATGCAATGAGTGGACTACTTTCACCGTTGCGTTTTGCACCGGAATATTTTCACCTGAAACAACCGTCCCGGTCAACCGTCCGGGACCGGGACTCAAACGAAAATGTAAATGATAGGACTGATCTTCTTCAAATGTAAAGGTGTCGGTTACCGTTTCGTACAAATCTTTACTGGCCTCAAAAATATACGTGCCCGGCGAGATGTTAATATTTTCGCGATTCCCGTGAAAATCGGTCGATAATGGAATACCGGTAAAAATCCCGTCAATGGATTCAAATTCCACTTTGGTCCGGGGGAGCATCATGTCGTCGTTTACATCCCGAGGGGTTCCGCCATTGTCCAGCGTGTGAATCGAAATCACTGCATTGGCTGTTTCGTAGAAGAAGTCGCGCGTTTCGCTGTGAACCTCAAGGCCATTTTGGTCCACGGCGCCAATCTTCCAGCGATATCGCCCTTTCACGAAGCGTTGGTAGGCCGGATAATCAAAATATGTATTCGTGGTCGCGATGATATTTTGCCACATGGGCACTGCGGTTTCCATGTCGGATTCCCGCTCGATCTTGAAGGGATAGACATGATAGCTCACTGCGCCATCGACCTTTTCCCATTCAAAGCTGATCGACTCTGCACTCAGCGTTGCATCATTGGCTGGAGACAAGAGCGCCGGCGCATAAATTTCCGGGGGCGCCAGGTTTATTTTGAATTCAGAAATACCGGCAATGACCGGGGACGTGAGCTCCGGCGTGTTGCCATACGCATTGAGCACGACCCACCAATATGAAGCGCCGGGAATGAGCGGTGGCGGCGCGCTGGTGAAATTCCCGCTGGGATCGGCCACACCATAGGCGACCTCATTGTCCGACGTCAGCACCGCCCAGATGGGATTGGCTCCCTCAACCATTAATTCGCCGGTGACCGGATTTTCCCCGACAATTACTTCCTGGTCCGACACCATGACCCAGTAATACGGCACGCCAACGACTTTCTCCCAGCTAAACATAGGAGAGAGGGATTGAATATTGCCGACCGGAGAGAGCATTTGCGGAGCCACAGGAGATTCAACGACAATGTAAAATTCGCGGCTGGAATACAGGCCATCACTGATTCTGCAAAAATAGCGTCCCAGGGCCATGCCATAATCTTCCGGAGTAAATGTCACCTCATTGGCGCCGGTTTCAGGGATTGAACCAAGCGAATAATCGCCGGGTGAGGTTCCGTATTCCAGTTGGGCAGAAATGGGAATTGGTTCATCCCAGACAATGGTTGCCGGTTCATTAAAGGCAAAGAAATTCCCAATATCAGAAACTACGCGGGGATTCCCTGAAAATTTTTGCGTGGTAATGACCCACTGAACGTTATCGCGATACGCGCCGTCATATACTTCCGCGCGAATGGTGTCGACGCCTTCGTATGTTTCGTCTGTCATGAAATTGTATTGATGGGATTGCGCGCCATCGATACGCTTCCCGTTCTTGTACCATGAATGGGAAACAGCATCCCCGTTGTTGTCCTCAACGTTCACGATAAAATTCAGACCTGAGCCGCCGGTAATAGTTGTGTCATTTTGGGGTGAATATGAGCTGATCATCGGGGGCCAGTTGGATGGTGGATTCTGGCTCTGAATAGTTACAGTCTGGCTTGAATTTGGCATGATATCCACATGAGCGTAGTACAGCAGTTTGCCATTTTCAAGCTGCACCACCTGCTGCAACGTCCCGCCGGCTATCGTGTAACCGGATGGATCTTCCGGGACGATGAATTTCACCAGACCATTTTCAAACCGGGCTGATGTATTATTGGTGATGTAAGCGTTGACGATCCAGTTTGTGCCATCATTGGCAGGTGAAAAACGCAGATCGATGTTCTTGAATTTCAGCAACGGGTGCGATGTGATCTCATCTCCAGTGATTTTGATGAGTCGATACTCACCATTGTCGTCCATAGTGTACGAGGTGTTGATATTCAGCGCTCCGCGGGTACCCAAATAATTCACGCCGTTGATGTGGGTGTGACCGTACAGAATCAGGTCAATGGCGTGGTTATCCACAAATTCATCATCGATCTGATGCGATTCATCGTAATGATAAAACAGCACGCGCATGGGATCGTTTCGGGCGAGGGAGGTGGATAGATCATTTTGCAGCCATTCCATTTGAGAGGCTGTAAATGTGACCGATGGAATGTCGTACATTTCCATGCTGCTGTAATGGTGCCCGCCATAGTTGAAGCTGTAATTCATTTGTAAACCAAAGTACTCGTGCCAGTTGTTGTGCCCATCGTACCACAAATCGTGATTCCCGCCTGTGACAAAAATCGGCGCCTTCAAACTTGTCAAAATATCTTTTGCAATCTGAAAACCATTCTCATTCTGGCCGTTGTCGACTAAATCCCCGGTTTGCAGGATGAACTCAGGATTGATGATATTGAATTCGCTGATAAGCTGTTCCAGTTCCGGCACGGTGTTTTCATCGTCATAATATCCAACCCAGCTGCAGGATGGAAGGTGGGCATCCGGCATATGAATGAGGTAATAGGAGTCTCTGAATTCTTTGATGACGCGCACCGAATTCGGGGACGTATCACGAAGGCCCCCCGAAGCTTCCACGTGCAGATTGTATAATTCAAATGGCGTGTTTGAGGGAATTGTAGCAGTGAGTGTCCATAACGATGCGCTGCTGTTATAACTGGTTGATACAGGAAGGTTTTTTTGGAAATACGCGGCTGATAATGTCACAGTCCAGTCTTCGGTGCCTGAACCAGCTTGACAGATTATTTCAAACTGGCTGCCCGGCAGTAAAATGACTGGCTGGTTAATTAAAGGTTGCCGGATAACGGAGAGTTTTTGACCTGCCAAAACGGATTGGCTGCACAGCACTAACAGGAGTAATAATTTCAACAGTTTCATATTCAGATGCTTTCCCTGGTTGAGATGTTCTGTCTTCAATATAGTATAAAAAAGAAAATAAATCAAATTAAAATAGAAATGTTGAAATTATTTTATAGTAATTAAGTTATTGATATAATTTGTTGGCAGTTATGCTTGTTATTAATTGTAACAATATGTATTATATTTAGATAGATTTTGTATTGATGATGCTGAAGCCATTTCTGAAAAGAAATTTTATCATGCATGAAGGGCGGGTATAGAATTTCCCGAAATTCGGTTTTCATTTTGGCTATTGTTATAAAATTTAGCGAAACTTTTTCTGGTAAACTGAGTTTCAATGAAAACAAGAAATTATAACATAATAGATGAAATTTGAAATAACCCAATCAGGATGGATCATGAAAGCGAATATACATCAAAATGATTTGAAAGAGTTGATTCAAAAAATTCCAAAAACCGATTTGCATGTTCATCTCGATGGTTCGGTTCGAATGGAAACGTTGATCGACATTGCGAAAAAGGAAAAAGTTGAACTGCCGAGTTATACCGTGGAAGGCATGAACGAACTGGTATTCAAAGACCATTACGCGAATCTGGAAGAATATTTAAAGACATTCGGTTATTCTACCGCAGTGATGCAAAAGCCTGAATATCTAGAACGAATTGCCTATGAAATGGCGCTGGATAATCAGGCAGAAGGTGTTCGTTATTTTGAAGTCAGATTCGCGCCGCAGTTACATATCAATAAAGATATGGACATGGAAACGGTCATTTCCAGCGTGAACAGCGGATTGCAGAAAGCGCAGCAGGAATTCAATGCGCGTCCCGAAGTTGTTTCCGGGGTAGAGCCGCCATTTTATTACGCGATAATCGTCAGCGCCCTGAGGTCATTTGGAAAATATTCGGAATACTATGCCAATTTTATCAATTCGCTGCAATACTCTGATACGAAAACAATTGCCGGACTTTGCTCCCTCGAACTGGCCAAAGGTGCAGTGAAAATTCGGGATGAACAGGGAATACCCATTATGGGATTCGACCTTGCCGGTGCAGAAGCCGGGAATCCTGCCAAAGACCACAGGCACGCGTTTCAATTTGCGCATCAACATTTTTTGGCCAAGACGGTTCACGCCGGGGAGGCGTATGGGCCGCCCTCAATTTTTCAGGCGATTACGGAACTGCATGCGGAGCGTATCGGGCATGGTTATTATTTATTCGATGCCAGCCGCTTCGAAGATCGCAAAATTGAGAATAGAGAACAATACATTGAAAATCTCAGTCAATACATTGCTGATCGCCGTGTGACCATCGAGGTATGTCTGACCAGCAATCTTCAAACAAATCCTTCACTGAAACGGATTGAAGACCACTCATTCAAAAAAATGGTGGAGCGGAAATTGAGCACTACGATTTGCACGGATAATCGGACGGTCAGCAAGACCACGGTCTCAAATGAAATTCTGTTAGCGTTGCGGAGTTTCAACTTGCCGGCAAGGACGCTGAAGAACATTCTTATTTACGGATTTAAACGAAGTTTTTTCCCTGCGACATATACCGAAAAAAGAAAATATGTACGCCAGTGCATCGATTATTATGAAGAAGTAGTGAAAGATACAATTTTAGACGAAGACAGGGGAATGCAATGACAAGCGATCGAAAATATCATATCGGTTTCAGCCGGGAAGATTTGGGGGAAAATCCACCCACGCTGGCGCTGTTGAGCGGCGATCCTGAGCGCGCGAAGCGAATTGCCACGGAAACAGAGCCGCTTAAATTTGAAAAATTGCTTTCCGAAAAACGTGGGTTGAACAGCTACATTTCGGTCCTGCCCAATGGCCAGCGAATTCTTTCTGCAACGAGCGGCATGGGTGCGCCCTCGCTGAGCATTGTGGTGAACGAGTTGTTCGATGTGGGAATTCGGCAAATTATTCGAATCGGCACGTGCGGCTCCATTCAGGACGATGTGAAAGTGGGGAGCGTGGTCATTTCCCGGGCGGCCCTGTGTCGTCAGGGAGCAGCGAATGACATTGCGCCAAAGGAATACCCGGCATCGGCCAATCCGTTTCTCACCGCTGCACTAGTCAATGCCGCCCGCAAAATTGACATAAACTGGCATATCGGCGTGACCGCTTCGGTGGATACATTTTACGAGGGTCAGGAACGGTTCCAGTCATCTCCCAATAAGCATCTCATGCGCTGGCTGGATGGCATCACCCGCGAGTATCAGCGTTTGAATGTACTCAATTATGAGATGGAAGCCGGCACTCTATTCAAAATGGCCAGTGTTTACGGATTTGCAGCAGCGTGCGTCTGCGGTGTTATCGCGGACCGAACCACCAGCGAGGACGTGGTCCAGGATTTGAGAGTCACTGCCGAGCGAAACGCTATCAAAGTTGCACTGAGCGCCATCGAGGATTTTAACCCGGAGTTTTTGAAGCCGCGGTATTGGCGGTAAGGATGTGAGTCTGTTGATAAAATAACAATTATTAAATTAACTCGCTATCGGACACTTTTTATAACATGGCATTAATAATGGAATTGTCATGCCCGAATTCAATGTCCAGCTTCCTTTATTCTAATAGAAAACAGACCGGGTTTCTATCGGGCATCCATTTAGATTTCCGACAATGGTATCCCGCCACAGCAAAGTCTGAATACATTCAAAAATTGAAGGTAACTTTGTGTTATGAGCAATTGTATTCCATCAACAGACTCTGTTTTACTATTTCATCAAAATTAATTTCTTTGAATCAAAAAATTTCCCAGCACGGAAATAGTACACGTAAATACCTGAACTAACCTGACTGCCTGCATCATCTCGACCATCCCAATGGGCTTGATGGAAGCCACCAGACTTGTATTCTCCATTGATCAATGTTTTGATTTTTTGACCCATCATGTTGTAGATTTCCAATGTAACCTGGTTATTCTCTTGTAATTGAAAACGGATCGTGGTTGATGAATTAAATGGATTGGGGTAACTCTGATGCAAGAAATATTCCTGTGGAATTTCAGGCTCAACCACTTCCTGATTTGGCTTATTTAGACCTGGATTCACGGATTCTTGTGTTTTGACATCCATCATCAAATTTGCGAGTTTTACGCTTTCATCTTTGGGAAAAAGTGAGGTCAATTCGTCCAAATATTTCTTTGCCATATCATCCTGTTTCAGGTCGAAATGATACAAATCAATTAAATCGAATAGCACATGCTTATGAGTGGCAGTGCCTTTATACTTTGCCTCTGTTAATACACGCTCCAATTGCGCAGCGGCTGATTGATAATCCTGTTCCCCTGCAAGAAGCAATCCTTTTATCCGCTGTGCTGCTGCTCCGATTTCCAGGTTATTGTATTTCTGTTCATTGGTTGAAAGTGTACTAGCAAAATCACTACTTTTTGTCCGTCGCGAGATACGCCACAATAGTGATTGAGCATGGATGGCGTCTTGATGATCCGGATCAGCGATGATGATCGAATCGCACAAGGTGGTCGCTGAATCATATTTTGCTTCAAAGACATAGCGGATCGCGCGGTGAATGGGTCTTAAACTATCAACAGATGTAGATGTTGCGGAAGATACTTGCACAAGGCTTTGTTTAGTATCTTCCGATGGATCAGGCGATGCAAGCATACTGGGCTGAGGATCATATTCCAATGGAAAATTATAATCTATCGTACTGCCTGCACTACTGTAAAACAAACCTGCTGGCGGATCCCACCCCCACCAATGTACTCCCCACCAAACTCGGCGGGCATCCACATCGCTGCTCGCTTCTGCCACTACTCGGTAGCTATTTCCTAATATTCGATTGGTGGCGCCATAGGTGTTATAATAACCAGCATGCCCAACATGACCATCACAATGATCATAAAAATGAAGCTGACCTTCATGATTATAATGAACGCTATTAAGGCCACCTTCTGCACTTACCAATATCACGTCACTATAAGTATAAGCATTCACGCCATACCGTTCATTATCAAAGATATCATTGTCCGCCCATATCTTAGCGTCTGATTCCCACAGAAATATACCGTCGTATTCGTTCGTTGTTCTAATGTCATTTTCAGCAATGCGAATATGCCAACTTGGAAAAGCAGGATTGCCGTACATGACATAAACGCCAAAAAGATAGTTGTCCTGGATATAGCTATCTTTAATTTCGGGCGCTGAATAACGACTGAATATACCGTAATTGCAATGGTGGATATAATTGTAACGATATGAATTCATTGGCTCGTGATGATCCAGGTAAATTCCATAATTGGCATTAGAAATCTCACAGTGATAAATGTAGGAGTGCTGATAGCTGTTACTATAAAATTTTATTCCCTCCCACTGTGTATATGGCTCGATGCTGGTGAATACGACGCGATTATTCCATTGGCCAACAGCATAAATTTCGCCATAAACATTAAGCGCTTTTCCATAAGCAAATTTCACGGAATTCCCTGGCAATATTTCCAATCTTCGATTACTTGGGACACTCACATTGTCGTTAATGGATACATCTGAATAAACGTGAACTTCTTCACTGGAAGATGCATCATTTAATGCTTCCTGTAGATCTGAGTATTGGCCTGTTATTTCTTCATAGGATGTGTTAAACAATCTCACATCTGGAATAAAGAAAATGCTATCCTGCCGACTAATGGTACCTCCTGTTGAATTCATAGCAAATCCATTTACGTCCACCGCTGAATTTGATTCAATGGTGAGTGTAATCCCAGATGGTACACTTACGTTTCCTACTACAACAATTGTATCAGGATTACCTACTCCTGGCCATGTTTCATTTTGGGCTAATGTGCCTGATGTAGTTATTGGTGTTGCATATCTTTCTTGAGAATAATCAGTTTGCTCATAATAATTACTTGCCTTTATGGCAAAGTAATAGGTTGTACAATTTGTTAAACCAGTGAGCGTAATTTTTCCTGAATCTCCCTGGAATAAAATTGGGGATGAACCCTGATCTGCGTCATTACCATTGTAAGGAGGACCTGAATCGACATCATAATAAATATTGCAATTTGTGGCTCCGAACGCTGTAAATGAAAGCGTTACCTTCTGATTACCTCCATAACATTTAGTAATTACAGGTGTCTCGATATCCTCTATTATCTCAATGTCAAGTACGGTTCCATGGCTTTTTCCACTATTATCTGTTGCCGAAAGTCTAACTTTTCCTACTATTGAATTGTGTTCGTTTCTAATCCAATTATAGTTCATTGTATCCATGTCAATAACCTGAAAAAACGCGGTAGTAGAATATTCACCTGATGTACTACAGGTATCGATTATTGCTTCGCCACCTTCTTCATAACAGCCTACTAACATCCATTGCCAATTTCCAACAATTTTATCTCCTAAAGGATATTGGTCATAAAAACTTGCTTCATACATTATCGTTTGTCCTTGCTCTAATTCTGTAGGCCCGTCTGTGATTGCAATATAATCTTCTATACCAGTTGGATACCAGGGAGTTCGTGTATCATAACCCTGATTAACATAATCCCAATATATATGTTTATCTTTTTCTAAATTTGTACCATCAGGTTTGCTAACCATATCTAATTCGCCAGCAGAATGATAAATATCGATATATTCACCATCTTTTTTTTTTACCATTACTATATGATGTCCCGGCCATACCAAATAATCAGCCTTTTGTACTTGTGTATAATCAATATGGTAGAAGTTTTCTGAGAACCAATTTGTACTATAGCTAGCAATTGGTAAACCATATCCCCAAGAAACAAAACCAGAACAGTCTATACCAAAAGCCCATTCCGTAGGCAAGGGACTGCCATTTTGGGCACAAACTTTGTAATGATTTTCATGAGAACCACACGCATAGGTCGTTTCAAGAGCATCAACGGGCTTATTAATAATTATATCACCTTCAATACCATAAAAAGAAGAAGTTTCCATTTTTACATAAAATTTCCCTGTATATTCAATAGGACCAGTAAAAAGAATTTGATTGCCTAGCTGTAAATCAGATGACCAGATTTCATCACTAACTTCATAAACAGTTTTCTGAAATTTATCATAACCAAATCCTGTATTATAAAGCTTCAGTTCCCATAACTCCCAGTCAGAAACAACAACATCGAAAATCAAATTATCACCATATATATACCTTGTTGTTGAGATAGTAAATTCATTTGTACTGTCCGCATTAAGAAGGTCGGGATATAAAAAAAATTGTATTTCTTCTGTAGTATATAACTCATCTTCGAAAGGATAATTTGCTTGAATTTTAGTGCTTAAAGTTTCTAAATCATCTTTTACTCCATATCCATAAGGTGCTCCATTCCACATATAATTTTCTAGATCCAGGAATGTAGAATGATTATAATATCCGTCTGTGTCATAGTTATTATTTTGCCATTTATTAGTATTATTGATGTCGTAATACCAGTAAAAAAAGGCTAAATATTCATCCATGCTATAAATTACTTCTTCTCGAGTTCGAGTCACTTCCTGTGATAAGCAGAGAATCGGGTATAACATCAAAACAATATATAACATAATTTTCTTTATCATTATTGCTTAACCTCCACTTTAACAACATCAAAACTTAAATCTGAATTGTAGGAAATCAAATAAACCGTTGAATTTGAAAAGGATGAATACTGGAAATAATTCGTTACTATTCCCAAATTTTTAACAATATCCGGTAGTTCAATAGTGATCGTTTCATTTGTTTTATATTTAAATATCAAAATATAACTTTTATCAGTGTTTTTATTGAAAAATGCTCTACCACATCTAAAGATTATACTCTCATTAAAAATAGCTAGAGGAGTATTATCCACAATCTCTCCCAAATTTTCATTTGATTCAAGAATTAATTCCTCTTTTTTTCTAAAATTGAATTCTATATCATTAAAAATAAACTCTATTTTTACACTATTGTTAACTTGTTTTGATCTGATACTTGATAATAATATTCCGTTAAGTAAAAATGGACGAGATTCTATTTCCTTTTTTTGAATATCATGTTTCAAAAACATATAAAATTTCTCGTTTTCCTTTTCGAGGTTGAAATCTAGATCAAAGTTAAGAAAATTATAGTCAATATTAACAAATACTTTGCCCTCTGAGATATCAAGAGTTCTTATATTTTTCCTATGACCTAGTCCCGCTGCTAAAAAGGTTCTGGCATGAGATATCCTCGACCGATCTGCTTTTTTATCCTTCTTAAATTCATCACGGAAATTTTTATATTCAGCTAAATTATTAAATTGACTAAGAAATATATATTCTTTAAAGCTATCAAAAGTATCATAAACATATATACGGTTGTCGGTCCGACTTGAATTGACTAGGCAGTACAATATACCATCTTTCTCAACAATATCATCAATTGAAAGTGGTGGAGATAACGTCGCTAATTTTGTATAACTTTTTATATCAAAAACAAAAACGTTTTGATTGTCCCAAACAGTTAAATAACGGTCACCGGCATATAATCCCTGTACCCCAGCTACAGGACCTTCATATCCATCTGGAATATCTCTTAAATGATAATCATTTTTATCAAAATGAATTATTTTTTCATAACTTGGCTGTGATTGTTTTAATGGTTTCAATTGTTCTTTTGAGACAACTAATGAAAAATTAGGAAATATTATTACTAAGTTTAAAAATAGAATAGCTAATTTCAACATAATGCCTCCTTAAATTTTTCTTGGAAAATTAGAAAGAAACGATCAATCATTTTTGATTTAAGAATAGTAATCCAATTTGTATATTTTTAAATTAGGTCATACTTTCCTTCCTTTCTGTTTTATTCATTCATTCCATTAATTATTTGAAACTTAAAACCAATAATGCTTTTAATAAAATTTGTGTTAATCTAATATTGTTTAAAAAGGTTTGAATTTGCTATATTATACTGGACAACCAGTTAAGTTAGAGCGTATAAAGAGTAACAAATAAGGAGTGTCCCAAATGAATACTTCAGATTTTATTTATGAGATTAAGGTCAAAATAAACAATAAAAAAGCAGCATCTATTATTAGTCTATTTCTATATTATTAAGTTTGGTCAGTTAAAATATAGATATTAAAATGAGTAATAATCATTTCAAAAAAAGCATGTAGAAATAATGATATGTTATTAGAAACAAAACATAGAATCATTTGGGAAAGACATATTTTTATTAAAACGAAGTCATAGGTGAGGTAGAATACTACTATAATACAAAAAACTCAAATTGTCAAGTGTTTTTTTAATTATTTTCTTTATTTTTAATTTAATTAAGTCTGCAGAAAGTATATCACTAAATATTTCTTTTTTACTTATTGTTTTTATTATTCTTTTTCATTATCCCCAATCTAATCATTTTTTTGTTTATTCAGACAAATTTACCCGCCTTGTTCTCATTTCCAACGATGATATCCTTAATAATATAAACTCGTCTTAACCAGATGGAGGGTATATGAATAAGGAGTGGCCTATCAGCAATCGACTTTGGAAATATCGTAAAGAACGGGGTTATACACAAACCGAAGTAGCTAAATTGCTGAAATTGAAAACTTCGACTCAAATATGCAATTGGGAACGAGGGAAGAGTTTGCCCAATGTGCTACAGTTGATGGATCTATCAGCGCTTTACCACCGATTGGCAAATGATTTACTCTGGGACCTGTTTTGTCAGGAACAA
Source organism: uncultured Cytophagia bacterium (assembly GCA_964605145.1). GTDB lineage: Bacteria > Zhuqueibacterota > Zhuqueibacteria > Thermofontimicrobiales > Thermofontimicrobiaceae > CAZSBG01. Next base: position 22,821 of record CAZSBG010000063.1, read on the forward strand.
AAGAGAATGAAACAACGAGAGGGGAATTTATTTGATAAAAAGGGGAGTAAATTTAATCCTAAATTAATTACAAAGTCAAAAAACAGATATTCAGCAATGTGGGGAATAAAGAGGTTTTCCATGACCGGTGGATAGTAGGTTTCCTTGCTTTTTAATTTTCAATTGTCGGATGAAAAAAATCCCGAATAGCCGGCACATCAGATTTTTCCGCGTCTTCCAGCTTGCCCTGAAATAATACCTTCCCCTCGTCCAAAAAGACAATCCGATCGGCTATTCGCCGGATACTTGCCAATTCATGCGTGACAACCACCAGCGTCATATTTAGAATATCCCGAAGGTTGAACAGCAATTTATCCAGCGCTCCGGCTGTGACCGGGTCCAGGCCGGCACTCGGCTCATCCCCGAAAAGAATGACCGGGTCCAGCGCAATGGCCCGCGCTAACGAGGCTCGCTTGCGCATCCCCCCGGAAAGCTGGGAAGGGAATAAATTGATGGCATGATCCAGTTCCACAAGATGCAGTTTTGTTCGAACCAGTCGCTGAATGATGGCAGGGGGGAGGTCCGTGTGCTGCTCTAACGGAATGGAAATGTTATCGCCCACGGTGATTGAATTCAGCAGCGCGCCATTCTGAAAGAGCACGCCAATTTTTCGGAGAATCTCGTTGAACGGCGCTTCTTCCATCCATGTCACATCCTGGCCCATAATTTCGATGGAACCGGAGGTCGGGTGATACAGCTTGATGATGTGCTTCAGCAGCGTGGTTTTCCCGCAGCCGCTTTTGCCCAAAATGACGGTAATTTCGTTTGGATAAAAATCAACGGAAATATCATCCAGAATGATTCTGCCATCGAATTGGGTGGTTAGATTTTTGACGCGAATGATGGGTTCCATAAGAGAAATTTAAATTGGTTGTCCAAAGTAGAAAATCAAGCCCATAATAGAATCGGCGACGATAACCAAGAAAATTGAAGCGACAACCGAAGCTGTCGTAGCTTTACCGACGCCCTCTGCTCCGCCGGACACGTTCAATCCCTGGTAACAGGCGATGATTAAAATAATCCATGCGAACACAACGCTTTTGAATAATCCGGTCAGCACATCTTTCAAAATGAGCACTGTGAGCAATTCGTTGAAAAATGCGGTGGCGCTCAATTGAAGATAAGTGACGGCGATGACGAATCCGCCCAAAATTCCAACCAGGTCCGCCATAATTGTCAGCAGCGGCATGGTCATTGTGATGGCGTGGAATTTGGGCACGATCACGAAGCGAACGGGATTGAGCGCCATGGTTTTCAGCGCGTCCACTTCTTCGGTGACGACCATGGTGGCGATCTCAGAAGCAATGGACGAGCCGCTTCTTCCTGCAACGGCGATGGCCGTCATAATCGGCCCCATTTCCCGCAGCATGGCAATGCCGATCAAATCCGCCACAAAAATATTGGCGCCAAACTGGCGCAGTTGCGCCGCAGACTGCAAGGCTAAAATCAATCCAATCAGAAATGAGATTAAACCCACAATCAGAAAAGCATTCACACCAATGAGAATGCTTTGTTGCACAAACGAACCGGCGCGCTGCCCCTTTTTCTTCACCAGCCCGACAATGCTCCAGTAAAAAATGTCTGCGGTCAGGTATAGAAGGTCCATGCCTTTTTTGCCGAAGCTGTACAGACTTTCGCCCAGACTTTCGAAAAACAGCGGGCGCGGCCCGGGAATTAAAGCTGTTTTTCCTTCGGTGGAAAAGCTGGTGATCGCTTTTTGAATTTTTGCAGGGATGTTCACGAATAACACGGTTCGGTTCATGGAGGCGCAGGATGATTTTATTTCATCCAGAAATGCAACGCCGGCGCTGTCGATGGAGGAAATTTCGGACAGATCGATTTGAATGGTATCGCCCTGAATTTTCTGCGTTTCCAGATTGATTTGTTTCAGTGCAGCCGGGATGGTTTCGGTTTTTAGCTCGCCGCGCAGAAAAAGTGTATTTTCATTTTTTGAAATATCGAACATTAAAATCAGGTGTTAGTTATTAGGTGTTAGGTGTTAGAAAACAATAGATAAAGAAACGAAAATCCAACATCAAATATCGAATATCAAACACCGCGCATCAAAACAAAATGTACGAATACCGCAACAGCAAAATATGTTCATACTGGGTATAGGAAATAATCGAAGGATCGCGTTTTATCCGCAGCGTGTAATCAATCGAAATGTTTTTGGACACGCGCAGGTTCAAATTATTTTCCCAATCATAGACAAGCTGATTTTGGTTTCCTGAGGAAATCAGCATGTCAAACTCAGATGTGATCATGATGTTTTTCAAAATTCGGTAGTTGCCAACCAGTGATGCTTCCGGCCCGCGAAGATGCGTGGATGATTTTTTGTAAAACGTCGTATCATTTGTTTCGGCCTGGGTGTACAAATCCCAGTTCAGGTTTTGGCGGAAGCCCATTCCCAGTCGAACGTTGAAATTAGCCCGCAGCGATTTTTTCAATGCCAGGTTGATGCCGAAACCCTCTTTCAGTTCGAGCGGAGAGAAGTTTGGGGCAACATCAATCTTTCTGACTTTTCGCTTGATTTTTTCCAGTTTTCCATCTGTGTCGTACAGGTAGACATTCCTGGGTTCATCGTAGTAGTGGGTGGTTCGGAACATATTGGTTTCCAGGAAAAAACGACCATAAGCGCCCAGGCCGGGCAGAAAGTAATAGATGTAAATATTTTTAAGTCGTACATTATCGAGGTAGCTTCGGAATGTGCTCTGCTTTTTTTGCATATTCCAGCCTTCTTCCAGGAGACCGCGTGAGAGAAAGTAGTGTTTTTGCGTGCTGTATTTGATATTGTAATCCAGTTGCGCCACAAACGCCATACTGGTCTGCTGTTCTTTGGTTGTCAAATCATTGGCGCGGTTCAGGGTGAAACTGCCATAGAGCGCGCTGAACAGGGACCAGTTTTTGATCTTTCGAATTTCTGAACCGAACTCGAGAATGCCGGCGCCTAAAAAATCTTTTGTTTCTGAATCCAGAACAATGGTATATTGCGTGAGGTCGCCCGGCAATAGTCGCACCGTGGCAAAATTGATGTGGGTATTGACATTTTCACCCAGCTTGATGATTTTATACAGCCCCGGCTTCAAAATCCATGTTTGCAGAAATTCACCCAATTGCTCGTCCGCACCGTAGCCAATGCCGTATGCTTCCCGTTCCGGCAGGCGATAAATTTCGTAGGGCTCCTTGAGCCAGTCGCGCGCTTCATCGATGATTCGGATTTTGAGCCCGCACCAGTCCGGTTCAATAATTCGCGTTTCTTCGGCTTTTATGTCAATGACCTTTTTCATAATTTGATCGAGTGTCCCGGAGCCATAGGTGACCGTGTATGTTCCGGCACGCAGCCAAACGCTTCGGCCCATCTTTTGAACCTGAATGACCGAATCATTCTTCGAAACCGTATATACCGGTTCATGATCCGGATTGGTCATGGCCGGCATAAAAAGTCGCCCCAGACCTTTAACATCATCCAATCCCTCCATGTCCAATTGCATTTGGGGAGAAGGTGCAATCCAGTTATATTGTTTTTTCTGCTGGGAAAATGAAGGATTCGCACAGAGAATAATTATGAGCAGAATATGGAATTTTCGTGTATTCATACAGTTCGAATTTGATTTTCTTGTCTTCAATGCTTTAGTTTTGCGACAGACTATCCGTTTTTTCTGGCTCGAAGTAATCGATAATTTTCAGGATGAATTGATCGGTTTCTTCTTTCAAAATATCACTGAGTTTTTTCGCGAACAATTCCATCCGAAAGACAGGCATTTCTTCTTCGCGATCGAATTCATAACTCAATAAATTTTCATATCCATCGTAGCTGCGGAGATACAGCTTCACTGCCAAATGAGCTGCCGTGTATGATTCGTTATCAAATTTTTCCACGGCTTCTATGGTGCCCACAATTTCATAGTCCGGCCGCACATCAAAAAATTCCCGCTGGCATTCTTCGAAAATGCCATAAGTGTTGATGTGATTTGCAATCATGTCAGAAATTGTTATTTGCGGTCGTATTGCCCATAAGTTGTAACGATAATAATCGAGTCGGTGAGCAGAGTAACGCACTACTATGCTCACCCGATCGAACGTCCGCGGGATTTTCATGGTTTGAACCTGCACGCGGTAGGGAAAAGGCTTTTCCAGCACGAAACTACTGTCCCGCAATACCGGGCGGTAGTCCAATATATAATATTTTGGATGAATTGCTTTGCTGGCACAATGAGACAGGAGCAGCGCAATTCCCGATACTAACATCGAAAATTGAATAATTTTGTAAAATCGCATGAGAATTATCTCTCCGGAATTTCTTGTTGTTGTTGACTGCGCAATAACAGAGATGGATTTTCGCTGATGAGTCGGGTGAATTCATTGAAATATTCCAGGCTTTCCCTGAGAATTTCTGTGGAACTGATGATGTCGTGTCGGCTTTTTAATAGCGTTAAATCCAGATGCGTGAATGTCTTGTTGGTTTGTTCAACAGCGTCTGCCAATTTTTTGATCAACTTGGAAAGCTCCGCCTGTTCCAGATCAGTCGATATCTTTTCGACATTGTCAATGGTTTTCGTGAGTTTCGGTGATCGTGTGATGTCGCGAATATCTTTCAATGCCAGATTGGAAACGATCATGAATGTGTCCAGGTGGCTTGTGAATCGTTCCACGTTGTTCAATGTCTTAAATAAACTGGTTTTGTTCGTGTCCAACAGCGTATTGAAATTCTGCAATGCGTTGCTGGTATTATCGATAAGTTCGAACAGTTTTTCCTGACGTCTGGCTTCAGTCATTTCAGCGATATTGTTGAGTATCAGTTCCAATTTTTCAGTGATAATTTCTGCTTTGCCTGATATGTTTTCAACCATGGATTGGCCGGGTTGAATGAACGAATTCGGCGGCAGCGTATCGGATTCATTGCTTCCACCTAAAATTTCAATCATTTTAATGCCGGCCGCGTAGCTGATGTAGGTGACGACCGCTTCATTGTCCTTTTTGATGGGCACTTTTGGGGTCACTGTGATTACGACAATATTGGATGTAACATCTTCCGGATCGATGTAAATATTTTCGATCCTGCCAATGCGTATACCGCGGTATTTTACCGGCGAACCAATTTCGAGTCCTGTGAGAGACATATTTTTGTACCGAATGAAATATGTATTTTTCTCTTTGAAGAATCGGGTTCCGGTGATAATGGCTAATGAAATGAACAGGATCGATAATGCTGTAGTTAGGAAAACACCGAGTCGAATTTTTTGGGATCGTGTTACCATATTTTATTTTCCATGGATGGATTTTTTAATGTGAAACGTCAAATGTGAGATGTGAAACGATTAAATCAATGAAGCCTTATTATGTTTGTTGCGCGATGCTTTTTTAACAAACGAAAAAGTACGGGCAAAAGTTCAGATTTGAAGATAAGTGTCAAGCGAATTTCAATACGTGTTCCAACACCAGTAAGAAAATACACAAACCTCGGATAAAATGCAAGTTAAAACTCGTTTTCAAAATGTGAAATTATGGTTAAAATTATTCGTTTGAGATGATTGCAAATTACGGGTTTCGTGGTTATCAGATACCTTCACCGCGGAAGACAACCGAAAGTGTTTTTACTATTATGGTGAGATCGGTGAGCAGCATTCGCGGACCGGAAATGTTTTGGATTTCATCGTAATACTGGCGGTCCAGTTTTACACCCTCCAGCATGAAACGGTCGTAGTCTTCTAATGCGCGATAGTCTTTATTCAACTGATAGTAGCCGGTGATGCCGCTTTTTAACTCGTTCCTGAAATTGTAATTGGCTTTTTGCCCGGCAATGGTCACCATGCCGTCAGCATCCGGGAGATTCCGTTCATCGTAAAGCGCCACCGGCCGTGGACCGACAAATGTCATGTCGCCCTTTAAAATATTGAAAAACTGCGGCAGTTCATCCATGTAGAATTTTTTCAGAAATTTACCGAACAGGGTTTTTTCCATGCCCTGGTCTTCATTCCAGTATTGGGGAAAGCTTCGAAATCGCTGGATTTCATCTTTGGTCATCAATCCTTCGATTTGCGCAAGCAGGGCCGGCGTAAATTTTTTCTGATCTGTTTTTGATATCCGCGAAACTCTGAATTTATAAATGAGAAAAATTCGTCCGCAGGTTTTGCGAAACACCCTGTGGAAAATCGGTCCGCGATCTTTTGGAATGAGAAGCATGGAAACGGCGTATCCCAAAATGAAAATGATAAAAAGAGGGATCAGCGCTGCCATGATCGGGAAAATAAGAACAATATCTAAAAATCGTTTGTATCGATTTGCTGTGCAACTTTTTTGTCTATGTGTCATAAGCAGATAATGAAATGGAATTTTATATTATTGACAGGATTACAGGATGTTCGGGAATAAAGAAATCCTGTTCATTTTTGTATCATGTAAATCCTGTCTAATTTGTCTGTGAATTAATTCGTCTCCGGTATGGGTTTGCCGTGCGGATCGCTGGTTTTGTCGCCGACTTCCTTGATCAATTTCTTTTCAAGATCGCCTTTGATAAAATGCTCCATTCGGTGCGCCGGTTCGTGAATATGATCAGCGGGAAGGCCACTTTTGTCCAAAAATGTCTCCCACATTCGGTGACTTCGAACCAGGTGCGCTGCCTTATCTATCCCGGCTTGTGTCAGTTCGATTTGATTCTTTGCGATTGTTTTGATGTGTTTTTTCCGTTGCATGAAGAACATGGCCAGTCGAACGCGAAAGTTATCTTCTTCGGTTTCGTTGAAAATCTGTTCGCGTGTCATGGCTCGTTCAGTTTCTCTTTCGAATTTTCGATAAAAGGCTAACATAATATGGTCGGAAATGACATTCATGGACAAAACAAATTGGTGAATTGCTTTGCTGGCCAGACCATATTTAGGCGAAAAAATGAACGCCAATCCAAATTGCAGGCCGGCCGCGACTGTCATGGCGCCGGCAATGGAGCTTTCCCACTGAGCCGCCAAAAAATATCCACCGATGGATGAAACAATCCCTACGAGCACGGATAACAGCAACATGGTTTTCAGTCGGTCAGTGAGAAGATATGCCGTAGCGCCGGGAACAATGAGCATGGCAACAACAAGAATGGCGCCCACGGATTCGAACGCAGCAACGGTTGTCATTGACACAGCAGCCATTAAAATGTAATGCACGAGCGTCGCTTTAATGCCGATGGAAATAGCCATTCCCGGGTCGAATGATGATATGAGTAATTCCTTGTAAAACAGGACGACGAGAAGCACGTCCAGCAGAAAAACGAATCCCAGCAGCCACACCGGTCGAGGACCCAATGACAGATTGCCCCAGAGAAGGGTGTCGAATGGCGTGTAGGCGATTTCCCCGTAAAGCACGCATTCCTGATCCAGATCGATGTGCCCGGCGTAAAGGGAAATGAGCACCACGCCAAACGCGAACAGGGCTGTGAACACAATGCCGATGGATGCGTCTTCCTGGACGCGCCAGCGCCGGCTGAGCGTTTCGATGAGAATGGACGTGAGCAAACCGAACGCGGACGCACCAATGAACATGGGAATGATGCTTCGACTCCCGCTCAACAAAAATGCGATGGCGATACCCGGCAATACCGCATGGCTGATGGCGTCTCCGATGAGGCTCATTTTCCGAAGCACAAGATATGAGCCTAACAATCCGCACGATGCAGTGGCCAGCGCGCCGGTGAGTATGATCCAGAAAGCCATTGAAAATTCGGTCATGGGTGTTGGTTGCTCCTGTTAAATAAAAATGAAAATAGAAAGCAATTTTTTTATGCTCTTAATCATAATCTTAATCAAACCGTTGCTCTAAAAGCGATTATGATTATGAGTAGGAGTAAGATTAAGAAAACTAAAGTGGTTTAAAATTCATGAATGTTAATCACATTCTCCGTATCCACACCCTCTTTTTGGAGAATTTTTTCAAGCTCCTCCAAAATGTGTCGCGGGAGAATGTGCTCCATTTGATCGGCATCGCGATGAACGTGGTCCGGCTGCAGCTTCGCCCTGTGCACAAGGTAATGCTCCCACAAACGATGGGTTTTCACAATCTGGATCGCTTCAGCTTCTCCCGATTCGGTGAGTTTTACGTGGTCATCCTTCTTTAATATGAATCTTTTTCGCTGCAGAAGTTTGATGTCGCGACGCAACTCTTTTTCGAATATTTTCAGATGATCGGAAAGTTCAGGTATTGTAATTTGGCCATCGCCCTGGCGCTGTTCCTGCAATTCAATCATCGCTCGCAAAATATGTTGTTCGTCGGCCTGACGGCTGTTGCGGCGATGCAACAACCATTTGGCGAGCAATCCCCGTTTTGGCGCTGCGATGGCAGAGATCAAGAAAAATAGAGTTGCAGTGAGCACCATCACCGGGCCGGTGGGAATTCTCGGCGCCAGGGAGCTGAAAAACGTTCCGATTACACCGGAGATGCCACCAAATAACGCTGAGGAGAAAACCATGCGATTGAGATTGTTCGTCCAGAAACGGGCCGCCGCCGCCGGGGTGATGAGCATGGCTGCCATGAGGACAACGCCGACAGCCTGTAATCCGACCATCACTGCCAGGACAATGAGTCCCATGAGCAGCAAATCAATGCGTTTCGCTTTGAAGCCAAGGGAGGCTAAGTAGTCAGCGTCAAAACAGAGCAGGCGAAATTCCTTGAAAAATAAAAATACTGTGATGAGCAAAAATAAAGAAATTACGCCCATGATGAGAAGATCAGATTGAACCAGTGACGCTGCCTGGCCGAACAGGAATTTGTCGAGACCGCTCTGGTTGCCACGAGGCTGACGCTGCACGTGAGTCAGCAGCACGATGCCAATCCCGAAAAATACGGTCAGCACAAGTCCCAAGGCGGCGTCTGGTTTTATGCGGCTGGATTGCACGATTCCCTGAATGAGCAGCACGCCGAGAATGCCGGAAATCGATGCGCCAATGAGAAGCGGTAAAATCGATTTTGACCCGGTGACCATGAAAGCGATCACTACGCCAGGCAGGGCAGCATGCGCCAACGCATCGCCAAGCAGGCTTCGCTTCCGAAGCATGGCAAACGAACCCAGCATACCGCCGGTCGCGCCCAACAGGAGAGAACCGATCAGCACAAACTGCACATTAGCGTCCCGCATGCTGAGGAATCTTAAAATTTCTTCTCCCATTACAAAATCCCCCCGCTGCTTCGGGCCACAGCCTCCGAGGCTTCGGACAGAATGGCCAGCTTGCCGCCGTAGGTTTTGTGAAGATTTTCCTGTGTGAATTGCTCGTCAGTCGGGCCGGCCGCGACCACACGCATATTCAGCATGATCACCCAGTCGAAATATTCCGGTACCGTCTGCAAATCGTGATGCACCACCAGAACAGTTTTGCCATCCGTCTTTAAATCCATGAGTAATTTGATGATGGCCTTCTCCGTGGTTGCATCCACGCCGGCGAACGGCTCGTCCATGAGATAAATGCGGGTATCCTGGGCCAACGCCCGCGCCAAAAACACCCGCTGCTGTTGTCCGCCGGAAAGCTGACTGATCTGCCGATTGGAGTATTGCAGCATGCCCACGCGTTCCAAACATTGATCAGCAATTTCCCGATCACTATTAGACGGATTTTTGAACAATCCCAGCTTGCCATAAACGCCCATGAGCACCACTTCACGCACACTCACCGGAAAATCCCAGTCAACGGATTCTCGCTGCGGCACATAACCCACCTGTAGCCGCATATCTTCGTACGGCTCCCCATAAATTTTCACCCAGCCGGATGCTTTGGGAATTAGCCCCAAAATTGATTTTATGAGCGTGCTTTTGCCCGCGCCGTTGGGCCCCACAATGCCCACCAGTTTTCCTTCCGGAACTTTCAGGTCAACATCCCACAACACCGGCTTTTTCTGGTATGCGATGGTCATGTCATGCACTTCAATGGGTATTTCGTTCTTCATTGATTCCTCAAATTAAGAAAAATGGTTTTCAATATTAATCTTTAGTCACTTCAAATGACTTTATGGATTTTAAGCACTTTAGATCACTTTATGAACTTTAGTCACTTTAGAACACTTTAGCCACTTCATCTACTTTAACGCATCGACAATGGTATTTACATTATGCTTCACCATTTTGATGTAGGTGTCCGCGCCGCATTCGGGTCCACCCATGGCATCAGAATATAACGTTCCGCCGATTTTCACGTCTACGCCTTTTGCTTTGCAGCCGGCGATGATAGCTTCGATTGAGCGAGTGGGAACGCTGGATTCAACAAAAATTGCAGGCAGATTTTTTTCTACGATCATATCCACCATCCGGGTAACATCGTTCACGCCGTATTCAGCCACTGTGGAAATGCCCTGCAATCCTGTCACTTCCATCCCATAAGCAGCACCAAAATATTCGAACGCATCGTGCGCTGTAACCAGAATCCGATTATTTTCTGGTATTTCATTGATTTGCCTCAGCACCCATGTATGAAGGGTATCCAATTTTTGAATGAATTTTTCTCCATTTTGTTGATAGGAGTTCGTGTTGTTATTGTCAAATTCTATTAGAGTATTTTGAACAAATTTTGCAGCGTCCATCCAAAGCGATACATCGAACCAGATATGGGGATCAAATTGGCCTTCAAGTTCGGCTGGTTTCTTCAGTTTAGATTTTTGAACACCATCGGTGACAGCCACAGTTTGAATCCGCGTATTTAGCTTCTTCAAAATATCGGTCATTTTACCTTCAAGATGGAGGCCGTTATAAAAAATAATGTCTGCATTTGCCAGTTTGCCAATATCCGACTGAGAGGCTTTGAACAAATGCGGGTCCACTCCCGGGCCCATGAGCGGCGTCACCTGTACATTTTCACCACCGATATTTTGAACCATATCCGCGATCATACCTGTTGTGGTCACAATGTTTATCCGGTCAGTCGTTTGGCCCTGTTCATTTTTATTTCCGCATGAAATTATTATTGAACTGATAATGAGTATCGTAGCGATTGTTTTGAATTTCATTGGTTTCCCTTTCGATGTGGAAAAATAAATTGATGCCTGCTCAGGTCAATCAATACTTAATAGTTCTCTCTTATAAAAATAAATACGAATTAGAATTTTGCATTCAGGGCGAGAATAATCCCCTGGGTATAGAATGATTTCACTGATTTCGATTCACTATAATTGTCTCTGAACAACTCACACTTCAGCAGCAAATCTTCGTTAAAACTCCGGCCGAGAGTTAACTGCAAACGCTGAATTTGATGATCACCGGAAACATAACTGTCTTCCTGAATTGATCCAAATCCCGGATTGGGAATGAGAGGGGATACCATCGTTTCGTTTCCAGATAAATCGTCCGGGTTCTAGCAGGAGACCCTGCCCGCCACATGCCAGGGGCCGCGACCATAATGCACTTCAGTCTTCCAGACAGTGACAATGTCGACCGTGGAAGGTTTTGAATCACCATACTCAAATTGGCCGAAAAATCCATCGATATAAAAATTATCTGTCAGATGGTAGCGGCTGTCAAATATCCAGCCACGGTATTTGGATTCAGTGCCGGACACACCGGAAGATGAAGTATCGTCACTGGCAATGAACGATCCTGCCAGATGAAGACCATTAATCAATGCTTCGGTGCAGGCAGAAAGAACGATTTCGAAGTTCCCATCCGGATTATAGGCAACTTCTTCAGTGCCGTTTGTGATGGCTGCTGTGAGTTTTCCAAATCTTGATGAATGAACACCCTTAATGCCGAGTGTATTCAACGTGCCTACATTGGTGCCGGCGAACGCCGAGTAAAAAAGAGAATTCAGCAAAAGTGCATTGCTGAAACCGTCTCCATTGTTGGTTAAATAATTCGTTTCAAGGCAGAACGGCGTGTCAAACGAGCCAAGAGTCAACGTAAAACGAGGATGGAGATCGATTTCAAGATTTAAATCTGTGACAACAACTTCAGGGCCGGCAAATCCAATGCTGCCCGCTCCTGAACCTGTTTGTAATTGAATAATACCACGAATGTTGTCCTTAAGCATCCATTCAAAATCGAGATTTGCGGCAAAATCGAATTGCCTGCGTTTGGGATCATTTTCAGTTTGATATTGCTGATTTACACTGTTTACCAATCCCAAATAAGCGCCTCCCACTTTTATGGACTTTTTGTCCAATCCAAAAGATTGTGGAATAATTAGTAAATTCATCAGAAGAGTAATTGATAACGTAGTCAATAATATGTTATAGAATTTTTTCATCGTATTGTTCCTTTTAAATTAGAGCTTTTGTATTCCTGTTCACTGATACATGAAAATTTTTTGTGCCAGTTCGAATCCTATGACTTGCTCGGTGTTATCAACCTCTATTCTAACCGGACCTTTAAACGGTTCCACGGAAAGAATCGTAATGCGAGCTTCCGGGTAAATTTTTTTATCGCCTAAATAGCGCAAAAGCTCAGGATCGCGGTCGCTTACCTCTGCAACGATTGCTGACTCTCCCGGTTTCAAATCGGCTAAGCATAGCTGAGCAGGTTCGGGAATCGTTCCATCTTTTTTAGGGATTGGCGCTCCGTGTGGATCTTTTGTTGGGTAAGCAAGATGTTCATCGATTCGGTTTGCCAAATTTTCTGAGATGGCATGTTCCAGTTTTTCTGCTTCAGCGTGCACCAAATCCCACGGCATATTCAATGCTTTCACAAGAAACAATTCCACGAGTCGGTGATGCCGCAACACCTGGAGTGCGATTTTCCTGCCTTTTTCTGTCAGTAATATTCCCTGGTAGGGCTGATAAACCACAAGCCCCATTCCCGAAAGTTTTTTTATCATCCCTGTCACCGAAGCAGGAGCGATTTTCAATTCATTGGCAAGAATGGTTGTCGCGACTTTGCCGTATTCCTGCTGGATTTCAAAAATGGTTTTGAGATAATCTTCGATTGTTTCAGTAAACATTGGTTTCTTAAAATAAATTATTAGGCAATCCTAAAAATAAAATTTAATATATAAAAATATATACTCAATGTCAAGAGAAAAATTATCAAATTTCAATTAATTCAAAAAAAATGATTGATGAAAAAACCAATAATTTTAACTTTATTTGGACCAAACTGTTTTATAGTGGTATAAGTTAAGGTAAGAGTTATATCGAAAATTAGGTTGAGAAAAAAACATCGGAATATCTATTTCTCCCCCAACTTCCGATAAAGCGTCGCCTCCCCGATGCCAAGCGCTTTGGCTGTT
>CAZSBG010000064.1:0-35715 GCA_964605145.1 uncultured Cytophagia bacterium
ACCATTCAGGTTATCTCGATACCTTTAGCAATATAATGTGAATAATCGAGGTTAAAGCGCGCATCATTGATTTGCAACCAGCCGGATCCATGCTGAGCTGTGACATGGAATCGTATGTGATGTTTTATGTGATTTCAGGCAGTGCGCAGGTGACGGTTAACGAAGAAACCGCCGAGCTTGCTGCGGGACAGTGCCTGATTACTGAACCTGCCACATTGTCAATGACAAGCGAAGATGGGGTGAGAATGATGGCAGTTCAAATTACTAAACGATGAAAGGAAGAAATAAGCTTTGAAACAAGAACAAATCAAAAAAGTCGTTCAAGAGAAGTATGGGAGAATCGCGACACAACAAAGTTCCTGTTGTCAGCCTGTCGCTTCCTGCTGTTGTGGCGGTGATCTTGCCAGTGAAATCAGCAAAGACATTGGCTACTCTGAGGATGAGTTGGCAGCGGTTCCCGAAGGCTCAAATTTAGGGCTTGGTTGTGGCAATCCGCTGGCCCTGGCATCGCTGAAACCAGGTGAAATTGTTATTGACCTCGGCTCTGGCGCTGGATTCGATTGTTTTCTGGCAGCGCAAAAAGTCGGCACTTCAGGCAGGGTCATTGGCGTGGATATGACCGCAGCGATGATCGAAAAAGCCAGGCACAATTCCCGCAAGGGAAATTATACCAACGTTGAATTCCGATTGGGAGAAATCGAGCATCTGCCTGTGGCTGATGATTTTTCCGATGTGCTAATCTCTAATTGTGTCATTAATTTATCGCCCGACAAAGCCCAGGTTTTTCGTGAGGCATTTCGCACCCTCAAGCCAGGCGGTCGGCTGATGATCTCCGATATTGTGCTGCTCACTGAACTGCCAGAGGCGATTCAGCAATCCATTGATGCCTATGTGGGATGCCTGGCAGGTGCTCTTTTAAAAGATGATTATCTGGGCAAAATTACAACGGCTGGATTTCAGGATGTCAAGGTAGTCGATGAGACTATTTTCCCGATAGATTTGCTCATTAGCGATGCAGATGAATCTATATCGACGTCAATGCGACAGATGAGTAGCACTGAAATTCAGAAACTGGCGCAGGCAATTCGCAGTGTAAAAGTTGCAGCGATGAAGCCTGCGAAATTTACGAAAAATGGTTTTCAAAGCGAATAAAATGTAAAATTAATTATGGGAATTACAGGCGACATTATACTTATCGTCATCGCTGCTTTAATTGGCGGGGTCATTGCCAGACTGTTGAAGCAGCCGCTGATAATCGGTTATATTCTGGCGGGTGTAGTTGTGGGACCGCATACAGGTATTTTCACGGTTTCAAGTACGCACGATATTGAGCTGCTGGCAGAGATTGGCGTGGCGCTGTTGCTGTTTGCCATCGGGCTGGAATTCTCTTTCAGCAAACTCAAGCCTGTCCGCAAAATTGCGCTTTTTGGCACGCCGATTCAGTTACTGTTGACCATTGGATTCGGTTTTGCCATCGGAACACTATTGGGTTTTGACTGGCAGAAGTCTATCTGGCTGGGCGCGCTCATTTCCATCTCCAGCACCATGGTCACGCTGAAAACGCTGATGAGCCAGGGCTGGTTAGGCACACTCTCCAGTCGGGTGATGATTGGCATGCTCATTGTTCAGGATATTGCCATCGTGCCCATGATGATAATTTTGCCCCAGCTCAATAATCCCGGCGCCGGCCTGCCATTGTTGGGCATGGCGGCGGTGAAAGCAGCCATCTTCATCCTGCTGATGATTTTTTTAGGGACAAAAGTGTTTCCGTTCCTTCTGAAACGAATCGCGCGCTGGAATTCCCGCGAACTGTTTTTACTGTTCATCACGGCGTTAGGTCTTGGCGTGGGTTACGGCACTTACCTGTTCGGTTTGTCGTTTGCCTTCGGAGCGTTTATTGCAGGCATGGTGCTTAGCGAATCCGATTACGGGCACCAGGCATTGAGCGATATTATTCCGCTGCGTGATATTTTTGGACTGCTGTTTTTCACCTCGGTCGGTATGCTGCTCGATCCGCGATTTCTGCTGGAGAACTATCAAATGATTCTCGTGCTGATCCTTGTGGTGTCACTTGCCAAAGGAATCATTTTCAGCACGATCAGCCGCGTTTTCAAATACCAAAACATTGTGCCGCTGGCTGTGGGACTTGGGCTGTTTCAAATCGGCGAATTTTCATTTCTGTTAGCGCGAATCGGGTTAAACACCAATTCAATTGATAGTGAGCTTTATTCACTTATTCTGACTACCACAGTCGCCACAATGTTAATGACGCCGTTTATATCAAAGCTGGCAGCGCCATTGTACTCCTTTCGCAAAAAGCGGTTTAAACATGAACCAGTGGAGACCATTAACCTGCCCCAAACAGGATTGTTCAATCATGTGATTATTGCAGGCGGCGGACAGGTGGGATGCAATATTGCAAAAATTTTGCAGCGAATGGAGCTGACGTTTGTCATCATCGAGCTGGATTTTCAGCGGGTGGAGCAATTAAAAAAGGATGAGTTCCCGATAATCTATGGCGACGCCAGTCATCATGTTGTGCTGGAAGCGGCGCATATTCAACAGGCAAAATTATTATTGATGACAGTCCCTTCAGTGGTGGTTTCACAGGCAATTACGGATCACATTCAGCATCTCAATCCCAAATTGCATATCGTTGCCCGTGCGATTAATTCCGAACATACCAGTGAATTGCATCGTCGCGGTGTTTATGAAGTGGTTCAGCCCAGGTTTGAAGCCAGCCTGGAATTTGCCCGCCAGGCGTTGCTGCATTTAAATATCTCTGTCAAAGAAATTCAGCAAATCAATGATACGGTGCGGCGAGAAATGTACGCGCCGCTTTACGAAAGCAATTACTCCTACAGCGCCATCTCGCAGTTGCACAGCGCCTGCAATCTGATTGATTTAAGCTGGGTGACCATCAAAGCGAACAGCCCTGTCATCGGGCGTTCTATTCAGGAGTTGCAGGTTCGCAAACAAACAGGAGTTTCGATTGTTGCCGTGCTGCGTAAAGGCGCTTTGTTAATGAATCCTGAACCTGATTTTCAATTCCAGGCGGATGATTTGATCGGCGTTGTCTCGGAAACAACACAATTAGACCGCTTTTTAGAACTGACGTCATCATCTTTGATTTAACATACATGAAACGAGCCAACCAATGATCATTTTATACAGCATCACGGCAGCAGCGCTTGTGATTTCTGTTATCGCCAACAGAGCCAAAACCTGGCAGGCGCTTAAAATTGCCACAAAAAAGTTCATCGACATCGCGCCTGATTTGTTTGTCATGATCGCGCTGGTGTCGGTTTCATTATACTTTTTACCCGAACAGACCGTGGCGCGCTATTTGAGTGAGCACAATATCGGATTTTCCGTGTTGATGGCAATTTTAGTCGGCTCGATTACCATGATGCCTGGCTTTATCGCCTTTCCGTTGTGCGGATTGCTGTTGCGCCAGGGCGTGCCGTACACAGTGCTTGGCGCTTTCACAACGACCCTGATGATGGTTGGCGTAGTTACGTTTCCGCTGGAGCGGAGCTATTTTGGTTCTAAAGTGACGTTGTTACGTAACGGCGTCAGCTTGGTTATCGCGATGCTGGTGGCGCTGCTGATCGGATTATTTTACGGGGAACTGGCATGAAACCCGTCGCTAATAAAATAGAGCTTGGCGTTTTTATTATCTTTTTGTTGTTTCTTGTCGCTGCTCATTTCACAGGAGCTAATTCAGCAAAGTCGATTGCCAATCATGCGTTCGATTTTTCGAAAAATTTATTCACCATACTTCCCTGTGCCTTTATTTTAATCGGGCTGTTTCAGGTATGGATTAAGCAGGAGACGGTGGAAAAACACTTTGGCAAACAGTCATCGTGGCGGGGACATGCGTTAGGGATATTGCTTGCTGGCACAACTGTCGGCGGTTTGTACGTCGCTTTTCCTGTGGCGGCGGCGCTGCATCACAAAGGCGCCAGATTAGCGGTGATTTTTACCTATCTTGGCGCAGCGGCAATTGTCCGCATTCCGATGAGCATTTTTGAAGCGTCATTTTTGGGATTCAAATTTACACTTATCCGACTGCTTGTTTCGCTGCCGCTGGTGATTCTTTCAGCGGAATTATTAGGACAGCTTTTGGAACGACGGCAGTTTCAGATGCGGATATATGACTGAATAAAACAACCCAAATGATAAAAATAAACTTTGCGATGGCAATCTACCAAGACATTATAATAACTATAATTAACCAGTTAAACTTATAACTAATTTATCGGAGGTACACATGTCACAAAAAATGAACCGACAGGAATTTTTCAAAAAGAGCGCAAAGTATTCTCTTGGAGTTGCTGCTGGCGTAGCAGGTTTGCAGGCGCTCAGCAAAAACGAAGCCCAGGGGAAGACGACTTCTTCCTTTCCTTTCACGTATTCACAGCTCGATCCTGAAGCTGCCAGAATTTTGGGCCACGACGCTTATTTCAGTGGGAAAGGGTGCTCTTATGGCGCATTTGAAGCGATTATTCAGCCATTGCGCGATACAGTTGGTTCACCTTTTACAGAGCTGCCATCAGAAATGATGACGTACGGTCATGGCGGAACTGTTGGTTGGGGAACGTTGTGCGGCGCGATAAACGGCGCGGCTGGCGCGATGTCGCTGTTCCTTGAAAGAAGTGACGCCGATCCGTTGATTAATGAATTGGTCGGCTGGTACACACAGGCGCTTTTTCCGTCTGATGAAAGTAATCAATTAGGTGTGAATCAAAGCTATTCGGTAATCAAATACTCCGAATCTTTGGCTCAAAACCAATGTAATTCACCGTTATGTCATGTCTCGGTCACTAACTGGTGCGATGCTTCAGGAATCAAAGTCAGCGACATTAAGCGTAAGGAACGCTGCGGCCGTCTGACGGGCGATGTTGCCGCAAAAGCGGTTCAAATACTCAATGATCATTTTAATGATCAATTCTCGCCAGCTTATGAACCGCCGGAATCTATCGCGGCGTGCATGCTTTGTCATGGTAATATGATAAAAGATAATGTCGCCTCGAAAATGGAATGCCAGTCATGCCATGGCGATCCCCATGCGCCTGCAGGTGTTGCAAAAATGGAGACAATGCAAGACAATTATAGTTTAGAACAGAATTACCCCAATCCGTTTAATCCGAATACATCGATACAATTTTCTCTTCCTAAAATGGAAGCAGTAAATTTAAAAATTTATGATATAAACGGAAGGCTTATCAAAACTTTGATTAATAATCAAACCTACTCACAGGGTAAGCATACTATCCGTTGGGATGGAAGAGATCAATTCGGAAACAGGGTAAGTTCAGGTATGTATTTTTACCGATTTAATGCAGGCAGTTTTCAAAAAAGTGAAAGCATGATGTTGGTGAAATAGTATCAAATTGAAATCAAGCAAGGTGGTGTATTCTTGCACCACTTTGCTTTTTTTATTTTGTAAGGTCTGCAAAAAAAATGTGATTGAAACTACGTTTAAAAAAAGAGCATGAACAGGGTCTGATCAAATTTCAGGCTGTCAATTATGAAATCGAAAAAAACTGGTCGTATTTTGATAAATATTTGTTATCCAACAAACACATCATTCTTGCCAGAGTTGAATCAGGCAAGGAAACATCATGGAAAGAGCTGGATAAAATATGGGAAATGGGGCGCGATAAAACAGAATATCAGGCATACATCGAAAATGAAATTCATGATTTTCTAAAACCAAAATCAGTTGATTCAGCAAAGAGAAATTAACATGAGTGAAGAAATTACTCAGCTCAATATCGGAGGAAATCGGATTGGAATTATCGGGTTATCCAATGTGATTGAAGAAGTAAAGCCATTGAAACTGGAAAATGATGCTGAACTTCAACGTGTATTGCTGGGAAAAGTTAAACAACAAAACTATGTACCCGATACCAGGATAGAAGAATACAGTCAAGCGCTACTACGAGAATATAAGAAATCACTTGGTTTAAAAGTAGAAGAACAACCCCTTTCTAAGACATCTATCCGCATACTGGGACCTGGCTGTTCTGCTTGCGAGAAAATGGAGCAGGATATAAAATCGATTTTGACCGAATTGAACATTGGAGCCGATGTCCAGCATATCAGGGACGTCAAACAAATTGCCGAATACGGAATGGTTCGTACACCAACATTAGTCATTAATAAGGAAATTGTACTCAATGGGCGTTCGCTTCCCAAATCGCAATTGCGAAATCTCATTGAACAGAAATTAACATAAACAAATGGAGGTCAGATAAAGTTGACCACCATCGGATTTATCGGCGGCGGTCGCATCACCCGACTGCTGCTTCAGGCGTTAAAGCAAAAAAATACGCTGCCCGAAAAAGTAGTGGTTGCATAAACACGTCTGCCATGTTAACGGGTTCGGTCGAACTAATGTATCATTCGGATTTATCACCAGAGCAGGTGATGGATTTGATCCCTGTGTATCCGCTGAAGGAGAAGGAATCTGAAATTTTGGGATTCTTTGAGAGCTCTTTAACGGCGCTGCATCAAAAATTGACAGGAGCTGCCAAATAAAAATGACTGCCCCTGGTGATTTCAATAACGGCGGTCATTGGCATTTTTATCATGCTGACACAATCACAGCTCAGACAATACGCCCTGCCCACACGGTTCTGGCTCGGTTCTAATCATTTTCTGATTTCGGCTTTGATTTTAATCGGCGCTTTTATTTTTGCTGTTCAGTAGAATCGGAGAACTTTTCAATGGCTGTTTACGTTTATCGCGATAGCTATTGTGGCGGGCGCGTTCATGCTGTTGAAACTGCCGTTTCTCGGATTCCTGACACGATTGAGTTACTCGGTATTTGAGGTGGCTATCCTACTGTCGTTGATTGTCATACTTTTTGCACTGATTTCACATTTAAAAAAATACTTGACCTTTAAAATTAAATTTATTACATTTATTCTAACTTCTGAATTTAAACAGATTGAATACACGCTGTATTTTCATCAGAGGGAACATCGATTCAATGGAAAAAATACAAATCTTATTGATCGAAGATAACGACCTTTTGCGGGAAGGCATCGCTGCCATGCTCAACGAACAGAGTGATCTCGAAGTTGTTGCGCGATCTGAAGATGGTGATGCGGTACGGCAGTTGAACAGCCTGGATCTTCCCCCCAATATTGTTCTTTTGGATCTGGGGCTGGAAAAAGTAAACAGCTTGAATCTGATGGAGTTGCTTCAGAAAGAAATCCCCACGGCAATGATCATCGCGATGGACATCCTCCCCGAACACGTTGACATCGTCGAGTTTGTGAAAGCCGGGGGATCTGGATTCATACTAAAAAACGCCCCTTTGAGTGATTGGATCGAAACGATCAAGACCGTCGCAAGGGGTGAAAAAATGCTTCCGCCGATTTTGACCCAATCCCTCTTCACACAGATTGTGGACTTAGCTATCAAAAACGGTAAAGACATACCAGCCGACTCAGTCCAGTTTACGCGTCGGGAACGTGAAGTCGTGGACCTGATTGCTGAAGGACTGAGCAACAAAGAAATCGCTGAATCACTCCATATCGCCACCTTTACCGTCAAAAGCCATGTGCACAATATCCTGGAAAAGCTGACACTCAGCAGCCGTCTGCAAGTAGCGGCATTTGTCCTCAAAGAAGGATCCGGATGATTGGATTCACTTCCTGATGATCATTCACTCCTTAAAAAGTATATCGAAAAGAAAACTATCATGAAGAAAAAAGAAGACCAATTCCAACGTAATGTCCTTCCAAAATCCCCCACAAGTATTCAAGGATTTGACGAAATCACGGGCGGGGGATTGCCGAAAGGCAGGCCGACACTGGTATGCGGCGGCGCTGGTTGCGGAAAGACCCTCTTTGCCATGGAGTTTCTCGTACGCGGGGCAACGCAGTACAATGAACCAGGCGTCTTTATATCATTTGAGGAAACTGAGCAAGAACTCACGGCAAACGTTGCATCGCTGGGATTCGATTTGGACAGCCTTATTGCCCAAAAAAAGATTTGGCTTGAGCACATTCACATTGAACGGAATGAAATCGAGCAAAGCGGTGAATACGATTTGGAAGGTTTGTTTGTCAGGATCCATTATGCAATTGAGAACATCGACGCTAAGCGTGTTGTGTTGGATACCTTAGAATCACTCTTTTCAGGGCTGCCAAATCCTCTTATACTGCGTGCTGAGCTGCGCCGGTTATTGCACTGGCTGAAAAAGAAAGGCGTAACGACAATCATTACTGCCGAGCGAGGTGAAGGTCCCTTAACGCGTCACGGTTTGGAAGAGTATGTCTCCGATTGTGTCATTCTGCTCGATCATCGCGTGAACGAACAATCATCCATACGACGGCTGCGTATTGTCAAATATCGTGGTTCGACGCACGGTACGAACGAGTATCCGTTCCTTATCGATGAAGATGGTTTTTCTGTGCTGCCTGTCACGTCCCTGGGTCTGGATTACTTTTCATCCAAAGAGAGAATTTCCACCGGTATTCCGCGTCTTGACACAATGTTCTCTGGTAAAGGGTTTTTTCGCTGGAGCACCGTGCTTGTTTCAGGCACTACCGGCACGGGCAAGACGAGCGTTGCCGCGCAATTTGTTGAAGCGGCATGCAAGAGAGAAGAACGGGTTCTCTTTTTTACATTCGAAGAATCCCCCGCTCAGCTTGTGCGCAATATGTGTTCAATTGGAATAAATTTAGAACCATGGGTCAAAAAAGGATTGCTTCAGTTTCATGCAACACGCCCCACACTCTATGGACTGGAAACGCACCTGACGACGATTATCAAATTGATCAATAAATTTGAACCAAACGTTGTTATCCTCGACCCAATTAATTCATTCGTGATAGGAGAGAACCAAACTGAAGTCAAAACAATGTTATTACGCCTTGTCGATTTTTTAAAGATGAAGCAGATCACTTCATTATTAACAAGCCTCGCTTCCGCCGGCGTTAATATTGAGAATACTGATGTTTACATCTCATCTTTGATAGATACATGGTTGCTCCTCCGTGACATTGAGATTGGAGGTGAACGTAACAGAGAATTGTATGTGCTTAAATCGCGCGGTATGGCGCACTCCAATCAGATTCGCGAGTTTAAACTGACAAGCCACGGTATTGAGCTGCTCGATGTCTATGCGGGTCCGGAAGGCGTATTGACCGGTTCGGCGCGATTATCACAAGAAGCGAAAAACGATGCCGAACAATTATTGCGCCAGCAAGAAATCAAACACCTGCAATTTGGATTAGAGCGAAAGCGTGAAGCCATGGAAGCTCAGGTTGCCTTGCTGCGATCCGAATTTGAAGTTGCAAAATCAGAAGTGCAAAGAGTTATCGGGATTCAAAAAGCGGTGAATGAACGTTTCGTACAAGACCAGGGAAAAATGGCTAAGAGTCGAAAAAGTGATGTTGAAATAAAAACAAAACGCGCCAACAAGAATAATAAAAATATTAAGGACAGTTAATTAATTTACGTCCCTTAAAGGAACTTACTGTGAAAATCAAAGCTGAAAAATCGAAAACCAGGCAGCGAAAAGAACAGCCAGTCAAAGCAAGAAGCGACAAATGGATGTTACGTTTGTATGTTGCCGGGCAGACTCCAAAAGCTGTCACCGCTTTCAATAATCTCAAATTAATTTGTGAAGCACAATTGAAGGGCAAATACCAGATAGAAGTGATTGACCTTTTGAAGAATCCACAGCTTGCTCGTGATGACCAAATCCTTGCCATCCCGACATTGGTGCGTAAATTTCCCCATCCGGTAAAAAAAATCATTGGCGATCTTTCTAATACCGAGCTTGTGCTGGTTGGGTTAGACCTCAAAGAGCATAGTGCGCGGAAGCGCAGTGACTAAAGTGATCTAAAGTTGTTGGTAAAAAGTGTACGAATAAAAGTTAGAAATTCTTGCCAAAAAAAACAAAGATCCGGGCTGTAATAATATAGCGCAGCGAAGCTGCAAGAAAAATAACTCACCACAAAGCCACGAAGCGAAAACAAAGTCCACAAAGTTAAATAATAATTAGTATAATCTTCCTTTGTGTCCGCCTATGCGGATCTCCGCCGAAGGACGGATGACTCTCTATGTTTTCCTGGTGCCTTTATGTTTGAAGATTTTATTAAAAAAAAACAAAGGGTAAAAATTATGAGCAAAGGTCAAGACAGTAAAAAGAGTTCAAAGAAAAAACCGGCAAAAACTATGAAAGAAAAAAAGGCGGCTAAACGAGACAAGAAAAATAAAACGAAGAACTCCGGCGTCCTCAATCAATAACGCGGTTGAGAGTCTGGCTTAAGGCAGCTTATTGGAAAAAAGAGAACCGCCAGATGGATAATTTTAGATATTCAGGACGTGAGATAAACATACTTACTCCAAATCATTGTCAGATTGTCGTTGCCTGCAGTTGCTGCAAATTTAGAAATGGTTATTTTTTTTTAAATCTCACGTCGTCAAACAGATCGCCAGGCTGGACAAAAGAGTTTTGCAGCAATCCCGGAATGAAAACCTGGCAGCAGAAATCATCCGGGGAAATTTATCAGAGACCATTTCTTCACTCCTAAAAAAACATAACCTCATCATCTCCAAATCAACATCTCCGGCATAACGGACTTGCATTGTTCAATTCCATGAATTTTTAAGGTCTACTATTTTTTGCGGGGGATTAGTTCTTTATAGTCCAATAGAACCAGTCCCTTTTTCGTCCTTTTGGGCGATTGACTTTGTGGTTGAATTTGATTAGCTTATTACCAAAGCCATACAAAGAAACAGATGGCGCCATAATAGACATTCAAAACTAAGGACTGTGAATTAATCAAGGACAGTTATTTAATTCACGTCCGAAAGAGTCTGAAAAAATATGAGACCAAACTATGCAACTGAGCATTCATTATTATGTCCTGTCATTGAGTGATCAAACGAGCAGGCTGTACGAGGGATTTCGAGATAAACTCATTGACATTCAAAACGCGAATTTCCCGTTTGAAATTTCAATTGATGCCGCGAATCCAACTTCCAAAAACACCCAATTGAGAGAATTTTTCAACCAGACGGACCAGCATTTTGCCCATTATTACCAACAAGATCCACTTCGATTGGTGGTGATCGGTGAGAAGAGCAACCTTGCCATTTTTGAAGATTTGACGACGCAT
Source organism: uncultured Cytophagia bacterium (assembly GCA_964605145.1). Classification (GTDB taxonomy): domain Bacteria; phylum Zhuqueibacterota; class Zhuqueibacteria; order Thermofontimicrobiales; family Thermofontimicrobiaceae; genus CAZSBG01. The sequence goes on from CAZSBG010000064.1 coordinate 11,151, forward strand.
CGGGACACAGTTATCGGCACGGTTAAAGGCAACTACACCAACACTTCTCCACACGATCTGGGCAAGATTGTATGGCCCGTCGTCAAGGAGGCAATCGCGGGCGCAGATAAAAACGCCATGCGTGATCTGGCAGCAGCGGCTAAGGCGAAGAAAGTCGTCTCCGGAATTGGCGCCGTAGCGCAGTCTGTGGAAACAGAGACAGGCTCCACTTTGTACGTCGAAGAAGATTATCACGTGAAAGGCAGCATTCGTAAAACAGATCATTCGCTGATACTTTCAAAGCATGTGGATATCTGGGAAGTGATCGATGATGTGGTGGATATCATCATCGAAAAGGTACTGAAAATGGGCGGAACCGTGATTTTTCTGAATAGCGGTGCGTTGATGAAGCTTGAGAAAATCGCTTTGATTCTACGCGGCACTACCAAATCGAAACATAGTCATTAAAAGGATGATGCTTATTTCAATTTTATCCATACAGGCATCCCGAAAAATGATATAAGAAAGGAAAAAAATGAAACCGCTAATGAGAAATTTGGCAATCTTTGGGATTGTCATGTTCGTCGTTTTGCCGGCGAGTTGGTCAGGAGAGTTTAATTATGCCTCATACACCCGAACGACGCTTCAGGATATTATAACTGAAGAACAGAATCATCATTCATACGATCAGGCAGAGGCTAAAACGTCTGCAGATGAAATTCTACTCGAGTGCCGAGTTTCAAAGTACCTGGTGCCGTGCTGTTACACGAATGTTCAAAGACCCATTTCCGGGGAGAAGAAAAATGTAATCAAGCTGTGGATGGAAACGCTCAAGGTCGATCCAAAACTTGCATCACTCTACCAGCAGGAAATACAGGTGACAGAAGGTACGAGAACACATTGGATCCCCGTCCAGGAACAGCTATTTCCATTCATGAATAAGGAACTGGTCAAGAATGACACCATCGGGTTATTCATCATATTAATAGGCAAAGTCGAATCAGAGCATGTTTTTATTGCGACCGAATTTGAAAAGTCAATCTCACCGGCAAAAAGTTCGAATCAGGTGACGGCAGGCAAACTTTAGCTTTTCGTATGGCAAAATAATCCTTCTGCAAGTAGCCGAAGGAAAAAATAGGGATCATGATGCAAACATGATCAGGTATTGAACATTCACGCTTAAATTAAGGAGAAAGAATTATGAGTACAGAACATTTGCTGATTTTTCTGGTGCTTGGGATTGTGGCAGGATTTCTAGCCGGAAAAATCTGGAAAGGAAGTGGGTTTGGTCTGGTGGGAGATTTGATCATTGGTGTAGTAGGCTCATTCATCGGATACTGGATATTCGGTCAACTCAACATCTCGAGCGGAGGCGGAATTGTTGGTTTTCTTATTGCGGCGGTTATCGGAGCGCTAATCCTGTTATGGTTAATCCGGCTGGTTAAGCGTCGCTGAACTGCCGGTTGTTAATGACTGCGCTGGCTATTTGACGTGTTTCTTAAAAAATATGGGTCAGCGCCGCGGTTCACACCAAGTGTCATGCGGCACAACTGTGAAAATTGAACACTCAACCAAAAAAAGAAAGGATGATTACCATGCTATGGACTATCGCTGTTGTTCTGATCATCTTGTGGCTGGTGGGACTTGTTTCTTCCACCACAATGGGCGGTTTCATCCACGTTCTTCTGGTAATCGCCGTCGTAGTCATCCTGGTTAACATCATTCGCGGACGAAAGGTCTGATGACGATTTAGTAGTGACAACGTGGGATTCAGAAGGGTAGCTGACACTCGCCGCTGCCAAACCTGGTGGAAGGTATGCAATTCCTTCCCATTAAACATTACCTGCGTAAGCATGGTGGATATGAATTTACTCATTTTATTAAAGGAGATGTTTCAAAATGGAAGATAATGAATATTCAATGAAGCATTCGTGGGGGCGATCACCTCCATAAATGGCAGCGTGGAATTTTCAAACAACAAAAGAGAAATTTATTAAAACATTAACAAACCATGAAAGGAATTTCATTATGAAATACCTAATATTTTTTTTAATGTTGGTTGTATTGCTTTTTGCATATAACCAGACCTATGCACAATTCGACAATCCCGGTGTGGGCTTTGGCATTGCCGCGGGCGGCGCGCAGGGAGATAATAGCAACGCTGACAAATGGGGAATTCAGGGTCGTGGCTATTTTCAATATAAGCTCATTTCTCCTGTTTTTTTAGGTCAACTAAGCGTGGGATACACCGAACTCAACGCTCCTGGCGTTTATAACACAAAAACCGTCATGGCTGATAACAGATTGCTGTTCATTCCATTTTCTTTGGAAAAACTGAATCCTTTTTTGTATGGTGGTTTTGGTGTATCTAAAGATATTGGTATAAGCGGCTCAGATTTTTTACCAATGGTCCCAATGGGAATCGGTCTCCAGACCAGGCTTGGCAGCCAATTGTTATTGGAAGTGAGTGGTGGATATAACTTATCCTTAAAGGATAAGCTCGATGGACGCACACGCACGGAATCCGACCTCAACAGTCTTACCAATAAGAAACATGACGGATACTTTGGTTTTCTTATCGGACTTATATTTACCCGCGGATCAAGCGCGAATGCCGACTGGGACAAGGATGGATTGATCAATAAGATCGAAAAAGAATTAGGCACTGATCCCAAGAACGCTGACACCGATGGCGATGGCTTGAGCGATGGCGCTGAAGTGAATCAGTACAGAACTAATCCACTTAAGGCTGACACCGATGGTGATGGCTTGAAGGATGGCGCTGAAGTGAATCAGTATAAAACCGATCCTCTCAAAGCGGACACCGATGGCGATGGCTTGAACGATAGCGCTGAAGTGAATCAGTATAAAACCGATCCAGCAATGGCTGATACCGATGGCGATGGCTTGAACGATGGCGCTGAAGTGAATCAGTACAAAACTGATCCACTCAAAGCGGACACCGATGGCGACGGCTTGAATGATGGTGATGAAGTGAAATATAAATCTGATCCGCTGAAGACCGATACCGATGGCGACGGCCTGAGCGACGGTGACGAAGTGCATCGCTACAAAACTGATCCAACGAAAGTCGATACGGATAGTGATGGCTTGAGCGATGGCGACGAAGTGAATAAATATAAAACCGAACCTCTGAAAAGCGATACGGATGGTGGTAGCGTGGCCGACGGCGCTGAAGTGAAAGCCGGAACGAACCCATTGGTTTCGAAGGACGATATTGCGAAGGCAACGACGACGATTATTTTCGAGAAAGGGAAAAAAGTAATTCTTCGAGGGGTCAATTTTGCAACCAACAAAGCCACTTTGACGCCGGACTCTAAGTATATTTTAGAGGAAGCCTATAAAGCTCTCGTTGCCAATCCTGATGTTCGGGTGGAAATTTCCGGTCATACAGATAGCGTGGGCAGCGACGAATACAATCGGGCGCTCTCATTGCGCCGGGCACAGGCAGTGAAAAATTGGCTGGTGCAAAAAGGCATAGACGGGAATCGCTTGAAAACCGTTGGTAAAGGTGAAACCGAACCCATTGCCAGTAATGATACGGCAGAGGGTCGGGCAGAGAATCGACGTATTGAATTCTATGTTCGGTAATAGGCTGAATAACAGCGGGTCGGAATGCCAATGAAGCAGAATGCCGGCTTTGAAACAAAGCATAACCAGGGGGCGACATAAGAGGATGCGAGCAAGCCTTCGATCAAATGATGATGCGACCGAAGGCTTGCCCCACTCATTCTAAGGGACGTGAACTAATAAACCTGGTCAAGTGTAGTTGTTAACGTTCGTTAAATTAACGATTGCAAAGTTAGAGTTGTTCAGGTTATATAATTCATAGTTATAATCACCATTTAATCTACAATTTGAAAAGAGGTTTAAGATGAAATCAAAAATGAACATTGTCATCGCACTGGCGCTCAGTGTTTCGATCGCGCTGCTGATGGCTTGTGGACTCAGTAACGCGTTGAAAGGGGGCGGGATTGGCGCAGGAGCCGGAGGAGTTGCCGGCGGCGTTATCGGACATCAATTTGGCAACTCGGCCGTTGGCGCAATTATCGGGGCAGCAGTAGGTGGAACGACCGGAGCACTCATCGGTCGTCACATGGATAGGCAAGCCGAGGAGATGAGAAATGACATGAAGGATGCAAAAATCGAACGAATTGGTGAGGGAATCAAGATCACGTTCGACTCCGGCATTCTCTTCGAATATGATTCTTCTGAGTTGCAGTCTGTGGCAAAGGCAAATATCGAAAGTTTGGCGGAAATTCTCAAGAAATATCCGGACACCAACATTCTCATTGAAGGCGATACCGACGATAAAGGCGCTGAGGAATACAACCAAAAGTTGTCAGAACGTCGTGCTCAAGCTGTTGCTGATTATCAAAGGAATTTGGGTGTTGACGGCTCGAGGATTTCCACGATAGGACTCGGCGAGTTGAATCCGATCGCTTCAAATGATACGGACTATGGTCGTCAGCTAAACCGACGCGTGGAAGTGGCCATTTTCGCGAATGACAAATTGAAGAAAGCCGCCGAGAATGGCAACCTAGACTAACTCGAGCACATTTCGTCAGGCCGAAGGAGCCTAAAATGCCTTTAATCAATGTCGTAATCGTTCCGATCTTGGTCGGTGTCATCCTCTGGTTGATTAATCAGTATATACCAATGGATAGCACAAGATCAAATCGATCTTGAATGTTGTCGTGATTTTTGCGGTGGTTTTGTGGCTGTTGAATACTTTTGGAGTGATCGGTTCTATGTCCACCATCCGCATTGGCAGGTGAGAATCAATTAAAATGACACTACACCGGACAATTCGTTCGTTTTTACGGTGGAGGTAACCAATTAATTTTATTTTAACTTTTTGGAGGAAATAACCATGAAAACAAAAACTGTTTTAGGAGTCATAGTCATGATGTTTGTACTGGTTCAAGCGGTGACTGCGGGAGGAAAAGATGATATTCAAAAGTACTTCAACGACACCGCATGCAAGGTGAAGGCAACGACAGACCCAGTTCAAAAACGTGACATACTTAACAAATCATTAGAAACCATGTCCCAGGCTTTAGATAGAGTCGAAAGTTCTGGACTGATTTCTGAAGACGAGCGCGCTGGCATCGATCGCTTTAAAACTACCCTTCAAGAGAAACAAGATGAATTGACAGGAAGCAATGGCTTTGACCGCGTGGCCGATGCGCAACTTAATGCCTTCTCTGATTACGTTGTTCAGGATATGGAGCAGGCAGCCCAGTCGGTAAACATCAGCTTGGTTGCAGCGCTGTTGATTATCATCGTTTTGGTACTCATCCTATAGTCGTTTCGTCACCGAGCGAACAATCACAGGCTTTCGGCATGCAAAGTATAAGTATTCACAACCGATCTTTCACGAGTGCCACGCAACCCTGCTTGATGCTCTTCGGGGGCGTCAGTTGCGTGGTGCTTGTGTTATTTCTGTTTTCGTGCAGCTCCATTCCTCTTACTCAGCGGGAAACTCTGCTTGGGGAGGAGAGTGAACTCCCACCACGCTACTCAATGGTATTCGTCATCCACGGCGACGGTGACTACCTCTATCACAACCCTGATGGCCAAGTACGCAGAGCAGACGAAGAGGCTCTCTCTGGAGCAAGCAGAGTGGCGGAGCAAAATCCGCAAGCCGAGGTGTTCATCTTTCACCAAAAACCCAGGAGGCGCACCTTGTTTTTCTTTCCACGCCGTGACGGAAAATTCTATTACTACCGGTACGGACGGCTGCTCACCAAAGAATCGTACTGGCGTGATCAGGGATCATCCCGCTTCGATCCTGAAGTGGAGTTTTATCACCGTTTCCATGCGGAAGAGCAACCTCCTTTGGTGAGATTGTTTTTTTACTTGGGTCACCAAATCCCTGAATTCGACGGAACGGGTTATGATGCATCGTATCCGAAAAGGACGTTCATGGTTCATGAGCTTGCCGATGGATTGAAACGCATCACACGTGATTCCACGAAGTTCGATCTCATCGTGCTCTCCACGTGTTTCGGCGGCACCCCTCACACTATTGGCGCACTTGCTCCGTACGCAAAAACCATCGTTGCTTCTCCCGATAATCTTCATCTCTCTTACCTCGATCTCCATCCATTTGAGCGGATGGAAGTCGGTTTGCGAGATGGAGATGTGGCAGGGTTCGCGAAATATTTTGCGCGCCAGGCATTCGACCGACTGACAGAAGATGTTCAGACAGCGGTCACTGTTGCTGTGTACGATGTGGATCGGGTGCTGGGATACGTGCACGCCGTGGACAGTGTCTATGATCATGCCCTGGCTTCATTGAAGGGGCAGAAACTGCGATCCGTTGAGCACTATGATTGCGCCGAAGACTCTGCATACGTGTTGCCGGGAATGAGCGACGGGGTTGATGTCTTGTACCGCCCGCCGCGCTTTGGACGCTCAAAACACAAACAGCACCATTCCGGATGGGAATGTCCCAGGCTGCTGAATTAATCGACATTCTATTGATCAATCAAATATATAGGAAATGTCATATGAAAAGCAGCAGACTATAAATCCTTATAAACCGGGTAAAATTGATTTGAAAAATCGAATCGTCATATCGCCTAAAATGTTCTCTCGTGCGATGAGTACAAACGATTTCATACTTTAAAAAAAAGGGAGATTTATGATCTATCACTTTGGAGACAAAGATAATCAGAGCCAAGGTAGCTTTGACGATGCAATCCTTTCTCTTATTATAGTATCAGGTATTAGAATTACAATAGCTGACGACGATGCTATACGGGAAGAGTTGGGTTCCTTCATTCATGAAACGTTTAAAGAAGAACTTGTGAGTGAAATAGAACGGAGTTAATATTTAAACTTATCAGAATGAATTCAAAAACATTGCTTATAGAGAAGGGACTATAGCCAGTATCATTCCGGGTGGGAATTATTGAGGTTGCTGAAGTAATCGATATTCTATTTATCAATCATATAACCAAAGGACATGAACAATGAGAAAGTTAAAAACAGGATTATTTGCCATTCTGATTGCGACGCTTATGTTCCAATTTTGCAGTCTCGTGCCGCTCACTGGAAGGCGTCAGCTTTCCCTTGTTTCGGATGCTGAGATGTTTTCTATGAGCTTTGTCCAGTACGACGAGTTCCTGAAAGAAAACAAGCTGAGTGCGAACTCGGCGCAGACGAATTTGATTAAGGGAGTCGGCAGGCGCATCCAAAACGGGGTGACAACATATTTTTCCCAGAATAACTTGTCCCAGGATCTCAATGGTTTCGCATGGGAATTCAACCTCATCGAAAGCAAGGAAGTCAACGCCTGGTGTATGCCGGGAGGAAAAGTGGTGGTGTATTCCGGAATCCTTCCAATCACAAAGAATGAAAACGGACTGGCAGTCGTGATCGGTCACGAAATCGCTCATGCCGTGGCAAAGCACAGCAATGAGCGAATGAGTCAGGCGCTGCTTGCCCAGCTCGGCGGTCAGACGCTCGCGGCTGCGCTCCAGCAGAAACCCCAGGAGACCCAGCAACTCTGGATGGGTCTTTTTGGTGTCGGAGTCCAGCTTGGCGCGATCCTGCCTTACAGTCGTCTTCAGGAGGGCGAGGCAGATCACCTCGGATTAATTTTCATGGCCATGGCCGGGTACGACCCCAACGGCGCCGTCGAGTTCTGGCAACGCATGTCTCAGAACGCTGGAGCGAAGCCGCCGGAGTTCCTGAGCACACACCCGTCCGACGCGAATCGGATTCGGAAGATCAAATCAGAGGTTAAAGAAGCAATGAAGTATTACAAGAAGTAGCGGTGATATGCAATGTGTCCATGTCTCGCTTTTATTCAAGTATTCAGAGATTTCGTTCATCCTGGACTGGGATGACCTCTTGGTAGTCCAAAAGAACCAGTTCCTTTTTCATCCCTTTGGGCGATTGATTTTGTGGTTGAAATTTATTAATTATATGAATAATGGGTCTGCTCTAAAAAGGCTTTAGCCGCGAATTTAAGCCTATTGATTTTATCCGCCAGCCGGCGGATTAGCGAAATTAGAATTATTCGCGGAATTAGCGGTTTTTAGAGTGCACTGATTAAGGGACGTGAATTAAATAACTGTCCTTGATTAATTCACTGTCCTAAAGAATTATTAACTGGATTAAAAGTGAAATAAGGGAGCTATCAATGAGAAACGTACTGATATCTAAGGATATAAAAATAAAGTGCTGCGGGTGCAAAAAAGAAATATCTATTGCCGAAAGTGAAACCTGTCCTCATTGTTACGTGCAATTTTGTGAAAGTTGTTTTGATTACCACTACATTTGTCCGTTGTGCGATATTAAAGTTTTAGCAAATAATTTTGAAATTGCTTTGGGAAGTTGAAATATAATAAGTCCAATCTAACCTGGATTATTCATTGTAATGCATTAAGGAATCCAGATAGCCTGAATGGTGCTTCATTCCGAATTCAGTATATCTAACTTTGTTAAATTTCATATATCTGATTAATTTTATTGATAACAATAAGTTAAATATCCATTGTTTGAAATTTGTGAATAATTCAGGCTAAAAAGGTTCAAAGCTCGAATTTCACGAATTGATTTTATAGAACTTAGCAAAACTTCTAATTAGTGGTTTTTAGAGTGCACTCTAAAATGCATTACCAATTAACACAACAGGTTTTATTCATTAACTGCATGGAGGTTTCAAATGAACAAACTCAACATTAAGGGAAACTGGACTCGCTACCGGACACTTTTTCCAAAATGACATTTTTGATCAAATTGTCATGCTCGAATGCTTCTATCGGGCATCCATTTGACAAAATTTTGGGAGATTCCCGCAAAAAACATGCGGGATTGACAGCTCTATCGAACATAATTTTAAAAGTGTCCGGTAGTGAAAAGCTGGAATAAGGTCGCGGTGAGCTCAAGCAAAAATATGCTGACCTGACAGACGATGATTTGCTCTACGCGGAAGGTAAGGAAGAAGAATTGTTAGGAAAACTGCAGCAGAAACTTGGGAAAACACAGGCGGAAATTCGCCAACTGATTGAGAAAATAAAATGAGGCTAAAAGCAAGATTATCATAAAGGAGGTGGATAGAATATGAACGATAAATGGGAAATCTACAAAGACGCCGAAAATCAATGGCGTTGGCGACGCACTTCCCCAAACGGCAATATTATTGGCGCATCATCACAAGCCTATAAGAATAAAGCTGATTGTGAAGGGAATGCACATCGTAATGGATGGAAGAAGTGATCATCACCCTTTCCGGATGCGTTCTGCAGATAGCAGGATGTGCGGATTGGGAAATGTACTGAATTGCTCCAGGTAAACCCGGTGACAAAACATATCTGGGGCAATTTATTATTTGAAGAAAAGAGGTGACAAAATGGTACAGAAAGAGTTGAACGAAGAAAACAAAAAAATAAAAGAAAAGGCGTATGAGCTTTATGAGAAGCATGGTTTTAAGGACGGCAATGATTTTGTTGATTGGCTTGAGGCGGAAAAACAAACTGGAAAACTTGAGAAGGAGAGACAAGCAAGAAAACGATCCAAATTAAAGCGGGATAATCGGAATAAACAGATGAAAAATATTCTTCTTGCTATTGTCGCAATATTATGCATAATCGTGTTGATTCTTTTAATTACGTTGTTCAAAAGAAGCCCCAAGATGGAACTCTCTGAAAAGAGCCTGTCTGAATTAAAGGTCATGATGCTTGTGCTTGACCCGAAGGATAATGAGAAAGTAGTTGTCTTCGGTGACACGCATTTCGATTTCGACCAGTCCACCCTTTCCGAACAAGCAAAAAAATTGCTGGATACAGATGTGAGGACATTGAAAGAAAATCCCCAAATACATGTCCGTATGGCTGGATACACCTCTGCCAAAGGATCGGAGGACGTCAATCAAAAAATGAGCGAAAAAAGAGCCAGTGCAGTCAGGGATTATCTGATCGAAAAAGGAATTGCGCCGGAACGAATCACGACAATCGGTTATGGCAGAACAAGACCGGCAGTGTATGAGGTGGAACCGGCTGACGTTCACTCAAAGGAAGCGCTGGAGAACATGCGTGTTCTTTTTGAAGTTGTCGTCAAGTAGGAACAATAAAGCATCAAGTTTGGAATTTATTTGTGAATTGAAGCGCCTAAATCTAAAAACAAAATGAATCTCTATGAAAAAATTGATAATTATTCTGGGAATATTGGTTTTTATTCTTTTTGCCGCTATGATCGCTGGGCCAGTCATTTTCAAACCACAACTGGTAAGGCTGGTAAAAAAAGAAACCAATAAAGTCATCAACGCCACGCTGGACTTTGAGAGCATCGGTTTGAATTTATTTGAAAAATTTCCAAATGCAACCCTCAATATCAAGCGCCTGATATTGATCAACAAGGCGCCTTTTGAAGGAGACACCCTGGTGTGTATTTCAACACTTAAATCCACGCTTAACTTGATGAGCCTTATCAAAGGCGAAACAGTAAGGGTTGTTTCGATTACGCTTGACGAACCCCGAATTCATCTTGCTGCTTTGAAAGACGGCACGGTGAATTGGAATATCGTCAAGATTTCGGAAACGCAAAAGCCTGAAACCGGGACGCATGCGAAAAGTGATTTCAATCTCAGCCTGCAGGGCTATAAGATAAAAAATGGAACCATTCTTTATGACGATCAATCTTCCGGCGTGCAGGTCATTGCCGATCATCTTGATCATAAAGGGAGTGGAGATTTCACTCAGGATCATTTTCAACTTTTCACTGTCACGAAAATCAAAGAGCTGTCGGTCGGTCTTGCTGGCGTCAATTATTTGAGCAAAATAGAGACGCAGCTTAAAGCCGACATTGATGTCAATGCACAGGATAAAAAACTTACCTTCAAGGAAAACAAATTACAGCTCAATCAATTGATGCTTTCATTTGATGGATTTGTCACGATGCCGGGAGAAGAGACGGCAGTTGACTTGAAATTTGCAACCAATGAAAATGATTTAAAAAGCATACTTTCTCTGATTCCTGCCATTTACAAAGCGAATTTAGCCGACATCAAAACATCGGGACAGGCAGCGCTTCAGGGTTTTATCAAGGGCGCATATTATAAAGATCACTTGCCGGCTTTTCACCTCCAGTTGTCAATTCATGACGGAACGTTTCAACATTCCCAATCACCCGCTCAAATCAATAATTTAAATCTGGACTTGGTGGTTGATAATCCGGGCGGAATTCTTGACAACACTTTAATCGATCTTGATAAATGTCATGCTGAAATCAATCAAAAGCCTTTCGATATGACCCTTGAGTTTAAAACGCCGATATCGAATCCATATTTTTCTGCGACGGCAAAGGGTAATATCAATTTGCACGATATTAAAAATCTCCTGCCGCCGGAGCAAGATGTTGATTTGTCGGGTTTGGTTTCAGCCGATCTTTTCATCGAGGGAAATTTGGCGAACATTGAAAAAAATCAATTCGACAAGTTTCAGGCTCGCGGCAATTTGTCATTCAAAGAGGTAAACTATAGCGGATCGGCGATGCCGGTTAAAATTGCAGTCCGGCAAGCGAATCTTGTGTTTACACCGGAAAAGGCAAGCCTTGATAATTTCCATGCATTATTTGGGAAGGGCGATGTTCGTGCCAATGGGTCTCTGGATAATGTTTTGCCTTTTGTGCTAAAAGGCCAAACCTTGACAGGTATCCTGAATCTCAATTCAAACTTTTTCGATTTGAATCCCTGGCTTAAAAGTCCGAGCCAACAACTAACTGCAATCGAGCTGCCGGCAGGAATAGATTTTACATTGAATTCAAATTTTAAAGAAGTTGTATTCGGCAAATTAAAACTGGACAATGTAAAGGGAATTTTAACCCTTAAAGACCAAAAACTTCATTTGATAGATTTAAACATGAATCTGCTCAATGGCTCCCTGATCGCCAACGGAACCTACAGCAAACTAAAAAACAAGCCGGCTCAATCGTTCTTTGGTCTGAAGATAAGTAATTTTAGCATCAGCGAGGTTTTTCAGAATTTTCTGACGGTGCAAAAATTTGTGCCGATCGCAAAAAATATTCAGGGAAATTTCGGCGGGGATATTGAGCTGGTGACGGATTTGGATTCGACGCTAACCCCGGTTTTTAGCTCACTGAATAGCAGAGGTTCTTTAATAATTCAAAAGGTGTTGGTAGAAAATTTCAAGCCGCTCGACGTTGTGGCGGATATCTTGAAAATGGAAAAAATGAAAAAATTGTCCATTGAGACTATCGCACCTTCTTATACGATTCAGGATGGACGATTGAATTTGGCTCCTATGAATTTTAAGAGCGAGAATATTGAGTTCATGGTAGCCGGTTCCAACGGTATAGACATGACTATGGATTATCTAATGAAGCTGAAATTTCCTGCCGGAGAATTGACTGATAGAAGCAATACTGTCATTAATAATCTGTTCAATAAGAAAGTGGATCTTTTGCAAGATGACCATGTAATTCTCGATGTTTCATTGAAAGGAACAATTTCCAAACCAGATGTGAACGTATCAGGGAAAGATATTCTAAAAGGAGCGACCGACAAATTGGCCGATATTGCCAAACAAGAAATACAGAAACAAAAAGCTATCCTCGCAGATACTGTTAAAACAGAAATTGACAAGCAAAAATCTCAATTTGAGGAGTTAAGAAAGGAAGCTGATGCAAAAGCGAAAAGCGAACAAGAACGGTTGAAAAAAGAGGCGAAGCAAAAATTAAATGATTTATTTAAAAAGAAATAAATTTAAGTTAAACCAAATTTTGTGCAAAAAATTTATTTAAAAGGGTGTGTACTTTTAAGAAACAATCATTCATTCACTTAAACAGGAGAAAATGTTATGTGGAAAAAAATTTTGTTGATACTGGGGTTAATCATACTGATGGCTGCCCCAATGAATGCCCAGAGCGTAAGTCTGGGCCCGCAAGTTGGCTATTATAAAGCCCAGGATGCTGACGGTAATTTTATGGGCGGAGTCGCCTGGCGATTCAAGTTTACACCACTGTTTGGTCTCGACGCTTCCATCAACTATCGTCAGGAAAAATATGCGGATGACGCCCTGACGGTCCGGAGCTGGCCAATAATGGTAACCGGTTTGATTTATCCGATTCCCCTTGTTTATGGAGCCATTGGCGCCGGTTGGTACAACACGACTTTCGATTATGACCAGGATAAGTTCGCGTTTCTCAAAGATGAGACCACGCAGGAATTTGGCTGGCATTTTGGCGGTGGCGCGGAACTGCCCATCGGTTCACGTTTCAGTTTGACTGGCGACATTCGCTACGTCTTCCTTAATTATGATTTTAAAGATATCCCGGGCGGCGATGAGATAGATAGTAACTTCTATGTCATCATGGTCGGGTTGCTGTACGGTTTATAATCACTCAAAAAGCTGAGTGGACATGCAAGTTTGCTCAGCTTTGTATCTGTTAGTCAATAAATAGAACCCATTTTAATAAGGAGTAAGCACGAATGCCATCGAATTGGGAGAATATCAAGAAGACCGTGAAGGACGAACTGTCCGACGCGGCAGACACGACCAAGAAATATTTAAAAATCGGGAGGGGCAAGCTCGACATGATGAACATTAATCACTCCCTGAACGATACATTTCAGGAACTGGGCATCGAAGTCTACAACCTGATCAGCGAAGGGAAAGGGGATATCCAGCATAAACCGAAGGTGAAAAGCTTGATCGAGGAGGTCAACCAGTTCAAACAATCCATCAAGGACGAGGAACTGGAGATCGAGGCGATTAAGAAAGGACCCGTACCTCAGACCAAAACCGATGAGGAAACAGATACTCACTCCGCTGTCACTGCTAAGAAAACGGTTTAAGGACTGTGAATTAATTAAGTTACTCATTTGATAAAGCAATCTTGCCTTTCTATGGGCAAGGATCATTTGCAAATGGGAAATCCTCCTTCGGCGGATCTTTATTATATATAGTAGAGATCCGACAAGGGCGGAGTTATTTAATTCACGTCCCTAAGTCAACTTAGAGGATAGTAAATCCACTAAGACCAAAGGTCGAGGTTGTTTTGCTTATAATTCATAAACATCAGGCGATATCGTCGCCGGAAAGGAGTCAAACATGCTTTGGACAATTTTTGTGATTCTTTTAGTGGTGTGGCTGATGGCAATGTTCAGCGGCCACATACTGGGCGGATATATTCACATTCTGCTGGTGATCGCCATTGTTGTGATGCTGGTCAGAATCTATAAAAAACGCAACGCAGTGAAGGCGTTTACAAACAAGACTGATCAGGAAAGGAACAATTAAACGTATGAAACCAATAATGCTTATCGGACTCATTCTCATCATCCTCGGCGTTGTGGCTCTTGCCTACCAGGGCATCACGTACACCTCGCGCGAGAAGATCATCGACCTTGGCCCCCTCGAAGCCAGCGCCGACACCCAGAAGACCATCCCGTTGTCACCACTTTTAGGCGGATTGTCGCTTATCGGCGGAATTGTATTGGTCATCATTGGGCGCAAAAAGTCGTAGTTTGTACCAGCGTCGCCTATCGGCTGCTATATGCTGTAACTTGAAATTTGGTGTGGAGTGGAACAGGGTTTATTATTGCACCTGTTGAGGATATTCCTCTCACCAACAAGAATTAGTCTTTTCTCATCGAAAAGAATTTAATCCTTTTTCATCCCGTTGGGCGATTGTTTTTATGGTTGGATATAATTAATTCAATCTTACTCAAATAACAAAACAAGGTTTATTCATTTTAGGAGGATATAACATGAAAATTTCTAGAATCATTCGAATCGTTTTTGTTGCAGCTTTCTGCCTGTGTTTCGCGCTGCCGGCTACGGCACAGTACTTCGGCGTCCTGAAGTCCGCCGAGACGATGGACCGCGGCACCTTCAAGCTTGTGGTTGCCCCGATCATGGTATTCGGCAAAGACGGAGCAGATAACGAGTTCGGGGTCACTGCTCGCGGGGGGTATGCATTTACCGATAAATTCGACGCCGAAGCCAAGCTGGGTTTCTTCGAGAATGGTACCTTCGTCGGCGCGGATGGCGAGTACTGGATTTTCAGGGGTACGGAAAAGAATTCCAGCATTGATTTTTCGTTGACAGGAGGCATCCACTGGATGTTCGGAAGCGATAATGGTTTCGACACCATGGGATTGGATGTCACGCCGCAGTTGAGCGCGCACGTGACTGATAACCTGGAGCTGTGCGGGGCTCTGAATGCCTCGTTTATGTCGATCCAGGATGCTCCGTCGGGAGTTGACGATTCGTACACAAGATTGCACCTCGTGCCCGGAATCGAGTACCGCCTGTCCGACACATTGGACCTGGTTGCCGAGTTCGGCATCGGGATCAACGACTACTCGTCTAACTATGTGGGCGCTGGCATTACGTACTATGGCCGCTGATAACGAAAGTATGGCCAATTCTGGCCAGAAAGCCTTTGTAGTTTTCAATCTTACTGCCGGGAAAGAGGCCCAGGACGACTATGTTCGCGAAGTGCATCGCTTGTGATCGTGGCCCGCCCGCGGTAACGGTACGCTTTAACTTGAGCTTTGGAGTTGGAATCAGTTGTGGAGCGAATAGGCATTATTTTGAAAATGGTGTGCTGCTTAATGGCTGCTGGTAGGGCAAAATTCTGCGTAAATTTTTTAATTCAACAGAGCTGTGGAGGCTGTAATGAGATTTAAAATAATTCTAAGTGTGATACTGGCAAGTCTTGCGCTTATTTTTATCATTCAAAATTTTGCTGTTATCGATATTCGCTTCTTATTCTGGACGCTGGCAATATCTCGCTCGTTGCTCATGTTCTTGCTTTTCCTGATGGGGCTAATTCTTGGATGGTCACTGCATAGTTATTCAATTCATAGCCGGAAAAAGTGAGTCATTGATGAAATAATGACTAATACTTGAGAATAAGTAAATTTGCAAGGTGATGGATTTGATCCCTGTGTATCCGCCGAAGGAGAAGGAATCTGAAATTTTGGGATTCTTTGAGAGCTTTTTAACGGCGCTGCATCAAAAATTGACAGGAGCTGCCAAATAAAAATGACTGCCAACGTCCAAATTGATGCGGGCATCTGCGGCTTTCAGACTATGGTGAAAGCAGAATGCAATGATGACCAGCATGTGGTTTTGCAGATTGAGTCAAACTGCGATAAAATAAAATTGCTGGCAGAAGCGATTCACCAATTTAATCCTGTGGATGCTTATCAGGAAATCTTACCGACGGCGCAGAGCCAGATTTTAAAGTCTGCCGCCGAAATATTAACTGGCTGCTGCGCTGGATGTATCGTGCCTGCGGGCATTTTCAAAGCCATGCAGGTAGCTGCGAGCTTGGCTTTGCCAAAAGATATGCAGATTATGTTCCGTTGAATATGAAGTCCTGCCTAAACAGGAACAAATTCGAGCCATGTGTTGATATATCGCGCTCCGTCAGGAATCAACTTCAAAAGCATAATCGAATTGAGTTATCAACTGGGCGCTTAAAAAAAACTGCCCGCTAAAAAAAACTATTCCAATAATTATTATTATTGAAAAATCAAACCCATGATCCATCAGATAGCCGAACAGCAGCGGGCTAAGCGCCGTCCCCAGCACCATCAGCGTGGCGAACACGCTGCGAACGCCGCCCAAATGCTTACGGCCATAAATTTCGGCAAGTACGGCTGTGTTAATTGTCCCGCCCATGCCAACGGTGACGCCTGTGAGCAACAAATAAATGAACCCCACATAGCTGTGATCAACAAACAACAATAACAACAAACCCGATAAAAATGGTAGTAAATACAGCGGAAGCAGTCGCACGGCGGAATATTTATCAATGAAGAGTCCACTTAGCAACGAGAAGACTGTTCTGCCGATGGCAAAGCCCAAAAAGCAAAACGAGAGCCATTCAATATCCCAATTCTTATAATCAGCGAGCGACGTTTGATAAAAAAACAGTCCGGTTGCCAGAAACGGAACAGTAACCGCATTAAGCGCCAGCAGATAAAATCGTTTATCGTTGAACAGCCGTCTTCTGGAAAAATCATCAACCGCGTTTTGATTGTCGGATTCAGAAAAATCCCCGCTGTTTTTTGGAACAGCGAACAGCACAAATGGAATTAACAGCGCCATAACCGCAGCAGAATTAGTAATTAATGAATAGCGCCAGCCAAGATAACCGATGATCATGCTCACCAACAGTGGAAACAAGCCTTCGCCGCTGGAATACCCGAGCGATGTTATGCTCAATGCTTTCCCGCGGGTTTTGTTATAATACCGGGAAATCGTCGTATTTGAAATATGACTTAACAACCCCTGTCCGGCAAATCGTAAACCCAAAAGCCCAATAAAGATCATGAAAATATTCATTGAGAACGCCATGACCAGACAGGAAAGCATTAATAAAACAACCGCCGACAACGTATATTTTTTCAGATCAGCTTTGTCGATAAGCTTTCCAACATACACCAGTATAAATGAACTTCCGATGGTCGCCAGGGCGTACAAGCCGCCAAAACCGGAATTCGACATTTTAAATTCCGTGATTATGAACGGGACGTACAGGGAAAGCAGAAATGTCTGCCCGAAACTGGAAAAGAATGTCAGCAGAAAACCAAATGAAATCAACTTTCTATTATTTAAAAAAAACCTGAAATACTCTGTCATTTTACAAGATTAAACCTTTCTCAGCAGCGTTACGCTGTGTTTGTCATCAAAAATTTTTTGAAAACCGAATTCAGTGCACATATAATCAATCGTATTCGTGTGATAAAAAGCCACGTGGGAAGGATCGGTGGTATAATACCACGCAGCAAAAGCATCGATGGATTCCCATCTTTCCGTCATGATAATCAGCATTCCGTTCGGTTTTAATAAATTATCAATTTTTTCAATTTCAGTTCGCGGATTGCAAAAATGTTCAAAAACTTCGGTTGAAAAGATGAAATCATATTTTTTGTTCAAATCATTTTTTATAAAATATGGATCGTAGTCTTCACAGTAATAGCCGTGCATTTCGAGCATTTTCGATAAAGTGGGCGTATGCCCGCACCCGTAATCCAAACCGTCCATACCCTTTTTCAGGAATTTTAGCGCCGGTGCAACTGCTCTGTTAAGGAAATCCACGTATCCCTGGTACTGAATGCCGTTGTTGTGAGTTAAGTATTGTTCTTTTTCTTTGCCGGGTGTTAAAAAATATTCAGGGCTGACCGTCACCAGTTTGCAATGCAAACATAAATAATAATCCCTGTTATCGGCGCCGTTAATTTTTTTTACCTGACGACCCAAACACAATCTGCAATCCATTTAAAACACCTGGTTGGCCGCACATGCAAAACATAATTCAGCGTAAGGAATGCTTTTCAATCTTTCCATTGCGATATCGTTGCCACATTTAGCGCACTTGCCATATTCATCCGAATCAATTTTGATTAAGGCATTTTTGCAGCTCTGCAACTGCATTTGAGCGTCAATTAATGCAGCGTCGAAAATCGCCTTATTATTTATGGCGTCCATTCGTGACACCCGTCCGTACGCATTATCCGGAGAAATTGGTTTTGTTGCTTCTTCAAGACGCGACACTTCCTTTTCCAGCTCTGCTATCTGCTCCAGAATTATTTCTTTGATCGGCATCTTATCAGTTTTGTTCATCATCTCACCCTTGTATATCGTTATCCATCATGAATGTTTGAGTATTGTGTTCAATTGATGTAAGAAATTTCACATCCGGGCATTTTTCCTGTGCCATGTTGTAAGCAAACCGGGTTTCCGGTATAAACACCAGATTATGATTTTTATCATAATAAAGCTTTTCGGCGTAAAATTTCACCAGATAATCGATATCGGCTTCCGTGGAATATTTTAGCCAAAACGCCTTGAATGAATCGATCGGAATGAACTCAACCCGTGCGCTGTATTCATGAAGCAGTCGGTATTTTAATACATCAAACTGAAGTTCGCCCACGACACCCACGACTTTTTTGTTTCCTGAATTCTGTGTAAATAACTGAGCCAGTCCTTCATCCGTTAAATATTGTATGCCTTTTCGCAGTTGTTTTGATTTGGAAGGGTCTGCATTATGCACAATTCGAAACACTTCCGGTGAGAACCGGGGAATGCCTTTGAACATAAAATCATTCCCTTCAGTCAGCGTATCCCCAATTTTAAAAATTCCGGAATCGTACAATCCGATGACATCGCCTGGAAACGCTTGCTCCAGAAGCGATTTTTTTTTCGCCATAAACGAAGCCGGATTGGAAAACTTGAGCTGTCGGTTTAACCGCACATGATGATAAAATTTGTTTCGTTCAAATTTTCCGGAACAGACCCTTAAGAAAGCAATTCTATCCCGGTGTTTCGGATTCAGGTTGGCATGAATTTTAAAAACAAAACCGCTGAAATTTTTGTCACCCGGCGCAACGCTGCCGTTGGTTGTTTCCCTTTTTTGGGGCGGTGGCGCAATTTCAATAAATGTATCGAGCAATTCTTTCACGCCAAAATTATTGAGCGCGCTGCCAAAAAATAACGGCGCCAGATCGCCGTTCAAATATGATTCCCTGGTAAATTTTTCGTAAATCCCATCGATAAGCGTAACATCGTGGCGGAGTTTTTGCGCATCGGCGCCAAATGTTTCGTCCAATCCGGAATCCGTCAGCCCATTGAAAACCTGAATATTTTGGGCTACTTTCATCTTATTTTCGTTGTAAAAAGCAAATGAATTATTGTAAATATTATAGACTCCACGAAACGTCGATCCCATGCCAAGCGGATAGCTCAACGGACGGACTTTGATCGAAAGTTTTAACTCCAGTTCATCCAGCAGTTCAATCGGATCCTTTCCTTCGCGATCCATTTTGTTGATAAAAATAATTACCGGGGTATTTCGCATCCGGCAGACCTGCATTAATTTTTCGGTTTGCTGCTCAACACCTTTTACACAATCGATAACGAGAATAACACTGTCGACAGCCGTTAACGTCCGGTATGTGTCTTCAGCAAAATCTTTATGCCCCGGCGTATCCAGCAGAGTAATTTTACAATCATTGTAATCGAACGAAAGCACGGAAGTTGCAATGGAAATGCCCCGTTGCTTTTCAATTTCCAAAAAATCCGATACTGCCGTTCTTTTAATTTTATTCGATTTCACTGCGCCGGCAATCTGGATTGCGCCGCTGTAGAGCAGCATTTTTTCTGTTAATGTTGTTTTACCCGCATCCGGATGGCTTATAATTGCAAACGTTTTCCGTTTGTCAATTTCGGAAATAATTGACATTTACCATATACCTTAATTTTATGTTTAATAGAGTCTGATTTGTGAAAAATGAAATGATTATCAAGCGGACAATGCTGGTTCGCGGAGAATCAAATGTGTGTTAGTATTATTATCTTCATTTTTAAAAGCTTTCAGGAAAGGCTTTACTCAGAATAGCATGAAAACCAAAATAGTTTAAACGTTTTAAACATTGTAATTATAAATTTTGTTCCAATAAAATTCAAATATTTTTCATTTCTTTCTTTATAAAATTTCAGTTTGCAGAAACTTGTTTCTATCCTGGATTATTCATTGTAATGCATTAAGGAATCCAGATAGCCTGAATGGTGCTTAATTCCGAATTCAGTATATCTAACTTTGTTAAATTTCATATATCTGATTAATTTTATGAATAACATTAATCTAAACATCTTTTGTTTGAAATTGGTGAATAATTCAGGCTATAGGAAATTTAATCTGACATTGTCATTGCCGGCATATTGGGACCGAAATCAGGCATTGCCCGGGTGGTTGGCGCGATTATTTTTTCCGTGGTCACTGGACTGTTCATGGCGTTCATCTACCGCAAGGACGAAAAACAACGCAATGAAAAAGCCGTCGATTTTACGCTGGGCGCTGAAGAGACGACACGGCCCCTGTGGAAAAACGGACTCTACTTCCTCACGCTGGTCTTCATTCTGATTTTTGCAGCCTGGGGCAAGCCAGCCCAACATGCTCGTCATCCGCAGCGTGATGGGAACGAAGAAAACGCTGACATACGCCGTTTTGGTTGTGATGATGGCAATAATCACCGGGAAATTTATGTGGGGGTTCGTGAAATAAAGAGTTCTGGATACCAAATTACACTGATATTCGCCAGCCACTGATGTGCGTTTGGTACAAGTCAATCAAATGGCTACCCCGGGGCTCTGCTCGACGAAGCGCAATCGATTCACCTCTTTTTTAGATGAGGAAAGTTTTTCGCACGTTTTTACATGGGTAGAACCAATTGTATCAGTGGGAATCGTAGCGGAAAAATACTTATTTTCATCGCGTTCAAAATTGTCATGTTTTTTTTTGCAGAATGAGGAATGGATATGATTGGTAGGTTACAGATGGGATTTTGATGAATCGATTTAAACGATCTTCGTCTCCAGATTTTTTATTCGTGTTTCGTGGTTATCGATTTTCTTTTCATGGCGAGTAAGTGCATGATCTGCTGCTGATTTTTCCGTCTTTCCATTTTGAAGTCCTTTGGCAATACCATCAATAGCCGTCATCATAACATCAAATTTGTTGTCGAGAGAATCCAGCCGATTGTCCACGTTATCCAACCGATTATCCATGTTACCCAGTCGATAATCAACTTTATCTAATCTTTCATCTACCCGCTGAAATCCATTTTTCATTTCCACTTTCAGTTCAGCAATGTCGTGGCTATTCTTCAGCACCTGACGGGCGACAACATCCAGGGCTTCTTTTGTCGCATATTTGCTCAATTCATTTCTAAAATCTTGTTTAAGTTCCTGTTTAAGATTTTCAAGATCTTTTTTTGTTGCGACATCGTTCTCGGAATGATCCGCCATTTTTTCTCCTGGAATTTTGATTTTGGACGTAGGATAAACATACAGTATTCTTTTTAAAAAGTCAACACAAATTTCTAAAAAAGTTACTGCCTATCAGTTTAAACTGTACCTTTTTCCCGGCTCACCCGCCTTCACCATCTCGTACCGCTCATAAAGGAAGAAATTCTAAGTGATACCGAATATATCGAATACAGATCGAAATACACTGTTATCGATTCTTGAAGCTATTGAAAAAATAGAAAGATATTCAGAACTATTTCCAAATGCTGATGAGTTTTTTGAACAGACAATAAATTTTGATGCTGCAATGATGAATTTTATTGCTATCGGAGAAATGGTCACTAAATAAGCTGATGAAATCAAAGAAGCGTATAGCCAAATTGACTGGTTCAAAATAAAAGGCTTAAGAAATATTATCGTTCACGATTATTTCGGGATTGACGCAGAAGAACTGGCGGGTATGATAATCCGGATCCGTGCCGGCTATTTCGCCTGCCTCTTGCGGTGTCATATTCTGAATGCCCTGTTTTGTTTTGAATTGAAATTTTACCCAGAATCGATCATTCTTGGCATTGATAAAACTATAGGTGTGACTCCCGTAGCCATTCATGAACGGAATTCCTTTGAGCGTGCCGCGATCCGAAAAAAGGATAGTGACCTGGTAATGGAGTATCCATTCAATCATGATACTTGCTCCATTTAATTCGCGCCATTCGCGTAATTCGCAGTCCCCAAAATCACTTCAAATACACAACCTTCTTTACCTGTGAAAAGTCTTCATCAGTTTTCAGGCGAAAAAAATACACGCCGGTGCTCACCGGATATCCCACATTATTTTTTCCATCCCAGTGAACCGCGTGTTCCCCTGCAGTTTCTTTGTTTCGAATGAGAATCCGAACTTCCTTCCCACGGAGATCGAAAATCGCCAGCTCAACCTGGCACTCTTCCGCAAGTCGATACTGAATGGTCGTCGATGCATTGAACGGATTGGGATAATTCTGATACAGTTGAAACTGTTTCGACAGCGCTCCCCGGCTCGCCACACCGGCGCCGGACTGTTTTTCAAGCCGCACCAGCGTAATCGATGGAGCGGCCATGTCGTTGACCGGGATGCTCATCGAACCATCGCCGGGCTGAAATGACACAAATTCGCTGAATTCATCCGACGGCTCTTTCACCAAATTGATGGTCACTTTTATTTCATCCGAAACGCTCCAGGGCAGGTTGGTGAACTCGATGGTGTAATCCTCGTAATCACTGTTGTAATTTGAAACGGCAGCGTACACCTTGTCCCCGTTTTCCGATTTGCCGGCGAAGACCATAAAATTGGTCGTGTCGGTCTGCCAGTTGCCCTCGATCACCTGACTGCCGGAGCTATGCACCTGGACCGGCGTGTTGTTTAGCATCAGGCTGTAGGATTTTAGGCCGTAGCCGTTCCATTTATATTGCGGCGCGTTTCCATCATCATCATCAAACAGGGCCAGACCGGGGTACCAGTATATTTGGTCCACAGGTGATTCCTGCAACGAGATCAGGTTGGAAAGCAGGTATGCTGCCCCGGCCGCGTTGTTTTCAAGGAGCTTCATGGCATCGCCCAGTTGATAATTGATCTCTGTAATGTGGCTTTCCGCATCGGTGAATCCCAGCGAATCCAGTTGCTGGCGGACAAAATCGGACCAATATTTCACGCCATACGGATTTTTGGCGCCATAAAGATGCCAAGAATAAAAATCCAGCGGAATATTGTAATCCGCCACATAGGCTAAAAAGCTATAAAAATACTCATCCCTCGGCACGATGATTGTGGAAGGCACCGCTCCCGGGGCGCCGACCTTCAGATTCGGATCGTAGGCTTTCAGCGCGCGGCTCACTGCCTCGTACATTCGGTAAAACTGTACCGGCGAACCACCCCAGAATATTCCGCCAGGCTCGTTCCAGACTTCCCAGTATTCAATATTGTGATAAAAACCATTGTCCCAGCCTCCGTTCAGGTGCATGGCTGTTCGTTTGCACATTTCAGCAAAATTGCTGAAACTTGTTCCATCCCCATCCAGCGGCGGATCGATTGGCGCGCGGGGGTAATTCGCATTCTCCGGCCAACTGACGCCGAGACGAAAATAAACGTCCATGCCGTTTTCCACTATGACATTGATTTTTTCATCAAGATCATTCCATTCGTAATGTGTGGAATCAGTCGGGTCGAAATTCGCATTGATGGAGGTAAATGCACCGGAAACCGGATCGGCATTCCAAAAATCTGAGTAGAAATAGTAGTCGCTGGCCCTCTCATCATGCGGCCGAATGGCTGTGACGCCGCCATCCATGTAACCCAGCAGCTTGTCATTCGGACCGCGATTCACGCCCAGCAGGTCTTTAATGGGCGCGATTTCATTTTGAAAATCCACTGTGATTGCGCGCTGGCACAATCCATCTGAAATTGTAAAAAAGGCAACTGCGATCAACATCGTAAACAGTTGTTTCATTTTTTCCTCCGCAATATTCTTCATTTTTCGAGCTATGCCCCCTTTTCCAAATATAATTCCGATACATAAATCGGTACAAATTGCCCAATCATTTAAATTCTTACATAAGTTTCATATATCCAATAACTCGTGATTTCTCGATATTTTCTCTTGACAATGAATTTTATTTTTGCTATTCTAACCCAGCATCGTCCGGTTAGGTTTTTGCTGTACGATTCAATTTAAAAAAAAGGTATCCGCTCAATAATTTATGGTAAAAAGTTCTTTGATAATTTATTTTTC
>CAZSBG010000065.1:0-35705 GCA_964605145.1 uncultured Cytophagia bacterium
CCTTGGCATAGATTAAATGATTCGGCTACCATTAATTATTGAGTGGATACAATAATAATTATTGATAGTGATAAGAATCTCTTTGAATAATAAAAAAATTAACAAATTTTAACCGCTATCAGGATTATGTTAACGAGCTTTATGTAAACACATTTAATCAATCAAGGATTAGATATATAAAACTCAAATTGATTATGTTTATCTTTTTTCACCTTCGCAATTAATCTAATTTTTTTAACAGAGTCAAAATAAATAGGGGATACAACACTGGTAGCAGGAATAAAAGTAAATCCTTGCTTAGACCCAAAATAATATCCTTTTGACATATCCACACCATCATTTGAGTTGTTTTTAAAATTAATAATATCACCAATATCTATTTTCCAATTTACTCTTAATCTGCCAATAAAGACAGTATCGATAACTGATGAATAAGGCCAAATATCTAATCTCTTTTTGGCAAGACGTGCAAAATCATTGTTTTGGTATTTATTTATAAGCTCAGTAAATATTTCTTTTGATTTAGAGAGATTTGTCTCTATAAAATATAGTTCAGCTCTTTTATATAATATCTCTGGATAAAAAGAACTTTCAGGGAATAGATTTAAAAATTTTAAGAAAGTATTATCGTTTATGCTTGAACTTTCAAAGTCAATATGAAATGCATAAAATAAAGAGTCATTATTTTCAAAATTAGCACCGTTTTCTATTGCTTCTTGCAAACATTTTTTTGAAAATGAACGATTACCATCTTTCCATTGTTTAAATCCAATTTTTATTAAAAGGGAATTTTTTTCTGAGGTACTTAATGGATCAATTGCTAATTCAAGTAAAGAAAAAGATCTTTCTAAATTACCACTTTCAAATTCTTTATTAGCAATTTTGATACAATAAGAACTTACTGAAGATAGAAGTGTAGGATTAAATTGTATCGCTTTTTTGAGTAAGCCTAGACCATCATAAAATTTTTCTCCATTATTTAATATTTCCTTAGCATGATCATAACAAATTTTAGCGGCATCATTTTTAAAATCATGTTTTTTTTCAATAGACTTATCGAAATAATAAATTGATAAACTAATTTTTTGAGGAAGTAGTTGACGGGCAGCATCAAAATATGCTTTTGGTCTTTTCTGTAAATAATTTTTATCTAAAAGTTCAGCACGATGAAAAAATTCATCTGATCGATTCTCTTGATCTATTAATAAATGAACATAGCCAAGAAGATATTGGGCTTCTGCATTTTTTGGATTTTGTTGAATTTCAATATTTAAAAGATCTACTGCTTCGGAATACATGCCTGCTTGGATAAATTCTTTAGATTTTCTTACTTCTTTTGAACCACAAGAGATTATAAATAGAATAGAAAAAATAAAAAGAGCAATTTTTTTTAGTGATTTAATGAAATATTTTACTCTAATTAAACTCATTTTTTTCTTCTCCTATAATATTTAGCCTAACATAGTTTATATAGCTTAGATTTGTCCAAAAAATGTTTCTTATATTAGAAATAAATTTCTAAATATAGAAACAAAGTTCTAATATTAGAAACAAAATACATTTCTAATATTAGAAATATGGATGGCAGGGCTTCTACAATAACAGATTTTCATTTCTTAATCCACGATACGTTTTGTCAATCCTGAAACAATAATATCGGTCTCCAACGAAACTGCGCTTGTTTCTGTTTATGGGCATAAATTATTCTTCCGGTTCAATCGTTTCATTCTACCACTTTTTTTATGAGCACTGCGTTTTATTTGTGAAGTTGAACTTCCCGGGTAAAACAACCTGAAATTGGTTGAGGAAGGAGATAATTTTGTGGGCATTTACAGTTCCTTTCAATTTATAGCCGAATAAGCAATTCATCGGGAAATTCTAAGTAACATGTAAAATTCGGATAAAACAATATACAACAATCGCCTGGCGTTGTCAAGAAAAATGTTGCGGATAATTCAAAATTTAATAGTTGCTTCCGCTCAACTTCCAATTCCAGCAATTAAGTTTTTCCTCCGCGTCTTCGCGCCTCTGCGTGTGATTTTTTTAATATTCCACAAACAGATTTGCTCCACTCCCCTTTTCCATTGACATTTTTATTTAATTTTTATACATTAGACATCACAATCCAGGAGGGCAAACCATGGGCCTGTTCGTTGGACTCGATATTGGCGGCACAAAAATTTTGGCAGCTTCAGCTAATGGGGACGCGCGGATAATCAATAAAATCAGGAGGTCCACGCCGACGGATTTGCAGGGGGGACTGGATCTGCTGTTCGAGATGGTGGACCACGTTTCTGCCGGGGGGTACATCGAAAGCATCGGCGCTGCCATTGGCGGGCCCCTGGACTGGAAGCGCGGCATCGTCTCTCCCCTGCATCAGCCGCAATGGCGCGAGGTTCCGCTCAAACAAATTTTCGAGGAGCGGTTCCATTGTCCTTTTTACGTGGATGTGGATACGAACGTGGCTGCGATGGGCGAGCATTCATTGTCGCCGCAAAAGCAGGGACGGTTTTTGTACATCACGCTCAGCACCGGCATGGGCGGCGGATTTTTGATCGATGGCAAAATTTACCGCGGGAAGAACGAAAAGCACCCGGAAATCGCGCATCAGAGCGTTCATTTCAAGTGCGCTTTTCCGGAACGGATCATCTGCGAGTGCGGCGCGCCGGATTGTTTGGAGGCTCTAATTTCCGGAAATGGCATTCGCCGCATTTATCAAAAGCCGGCTGAGGAGTTGTCCGAAGTTGAATGGGCGGAAGTGACGTATAATTTGGGCCAGGGCATTCGCAATCTGGCGACCATTTACCTGCCGGACGTGATTGTTTTGGGCGGCGGTATTGCCCACGGTCGCGGCGAGAAACTCATTCGTGATATTTCGGATTTTCTGAAACAAACGCTTCGCATTGTGCCGGTTCCGGAGGTTCGGCTCTCGCTGGCAGGATACGACACCGGGCTGGTGGGCGCTATTTGGGTAGCGATGAAAGGCAGTTGTTAGTACTTAAAGAAGAAAATGCTGAATTTTTTAGCAGAAAATCACAAAAAAATAAAATTCAAATGACAAATAAATTCCAAAAACAAAAATTCAATTTTCAAACTTTATTCGAAAATGTAGTACCAAACCTCCCTGTTTGAGTTTAATATTTTGGAATTTGGTTTTGTGATTTGATTATTGAGTTTTGTAATTTCAGGTTTATCCTGCTTAGGGGATAGTTTTTAGTTGTTAGACAGTTTGCGATATTCAATTTTCATTTACTGAGGAGCAATTTCAATGATTCGCCCCAAAAAAACTCCAGAGCTTTCTTTTCTCACTTTTTCACAAATCACGTTTAAAATCCCGGTTTTGATGCTTTTCTTCATTTCAATCATCATTTTTAGTTTTCAATCGTGTTCAAAAAAACACGTCGATAAAAAATGGTCCAATCGGCTCATTCCGCTTCCGCAGAAAATCAGCATCAATGGTTCTGCCCTTATTCCGGCAGGCCAAATTCAGCTAAAATTGCCGGAAACCGACCATCCTGTTTTCACCACGATCAACGAAATTCTGGCGCCGGTTCCAGGCGGGGGCGAAGGCTCGAATTTTGCGATCAGTTTCATCTACGCTTCTTCGGACGAATGCCCGGGACCGCTCAGAAAGGTTTTGGAGGAACTGCCAAACAGCGATCAGGCATATTCCATTGAAATGCATTTGGAGGATGGCGCTTTCACCGGCTTGACGGTTATCGGCAACAGCCCGGTCGGATTGCTCTATGGCGCGCGAACCCTCGCACAGTTACTCGGGACGCCTTCCGACGAAAACAAATTTGAAATCCCCAAAGTCAGCATTGTGGACTGGCCGTACCTGGCCGAACGCGGCGAATGGGGCTGGAATTTGCCCAATGACAAGGAGTCCATTGCCGAGCTGAAAATGAACCACATCGAGTTTCATTCGGATCTGGGCTTCAATTCAGATGGCTCGCCCAGAGCGTCCATAAATCTGGAAACGCTGGAGCAGGCCAAAAAGATCGGTGTGAAGGTTGTGCCCATCATCCGCCACATGGAAGCGAACGCATTGACCGACAGCAGCGAAAAAGCTCAGGCCATTCAAACTTCGCTGGAAAAAATGGATGACGCAGCCGGTTCAATTTCCGCGTCCATCAATAAATGGGGCGCGCTGGTCAATCCGAATCCGAGGAAGCGCTTCCAGTCCCGGTTTCGCGATACGGTGGGATTTGGCCAGTCCACGGCCGATATCCTTCGGCAGCGCGCCGTACCTGCGAAGGAGTTGTCACTATGAAAAAATCGTGGCGGGGAGAACAATGATAAACGACAGAATTAACGCGCTGAGGATTGCGCTCAAAGAAAACAATCTGGACGCCTGGATTGTGCCCGGTTCCGATCCCCACCAGAGCGAATATGTGGCGGCGCATTGGAAAGCCCGTGAATGGCTGTCCGGTTTTAGCGGCTCAGCCGGAATTTTGATAATCACCGGAAACAAATCCGGGCTGTGGACGGATTCCCGCTATTTCATTCAGGCTGAAAAAGAATTGGCCGGAACAGAAATTCAGCTTTTCAAAATGGGGTTGCCGGATATGCCCACATACCAGGACTGGCTGCGCGCGGAACTCAGACCCGGCGCGGTCGTCGGTTTTGACGGAAGCTTGTTTTCCGTGAAGCATGTGGCAAATATTCGAAAAGCACTGAGAAGAAAAAAGATCAAAATAGAATATAGCGCTGATTTGATAGGGCCGCTGTGGGAAGATCGGCCGGCGCTACCGACAAATCCTGTGAGCGATTTCCCGGTCAGTTTTGCGGGAGAAACGCGCAGCGTAAAAATCGACCGTATCCGTGAAAAGATGCGCAGGCAAAAATACAGCGTGCATGTCATTTCCAGCCTCGATGATATCGCGTGGATTTTCAATATTCGGGGGACGGATATTGCATTCAACCCGGTGGTGATTTGTTATGCGATTATTTCGATGAATGAAGCGCGCCTGTTCATAGATAGCCGAAAAATCGGGGATCAGCTTCGGGCCGGGCTTTTATCCGAAGAGATTTCATTTTCCGAATACGAAGAGATATTTGAATATTTGAGAAAGTTGCCAAAGCGCACTTCTGTTCTCATCGATCCGGATAAAACAAATCAGCTCTTAAAAGAAGCGATTCCCAAACACTGCCGCGTGACCGAAGCGCCGAACATCTCCATCGGCATGAAAGCCTGCAAGAATGAAACGGAATTGAACGGCTTTCGCAGCGCGCACATTCGCGATGGGGTTGCTTTGGTGAAATGGCTTCACTGGCTGGAAAAGGCTGTCCAAGAAAATCACACCGAAGTCACCGTGGCTGACAAGCTGGAACAGTTCAGGAGAGAGCAACCGTATTTTCAGGGTCTCAGTTTTCCATCGATCATTGGCTACCGAGGCAACGGCGCTATTGTTCACTATTCGGCCAAACCGGAAACCGCCGCAGTGTTAAAACCGGAGGGGCTGTTGTTGGTGGATTCCGGCGGTCACTATCTCGATGGCACGACCGATATCACGCGGACCATTTCGCTGGGCAATCCAACAGCCGAAGAGAAGTTCTATTTCACCCTGGTATTGAAAGGCCACATTGCCCTGAGCCGGGCTGTTTTTCCGGAAGGCACCACCGGCGCTCAATTGGACACGCTGACGCGGAACTATTTGTGGCGAAATGGCTTAAACTATGGACACGGCACCGGTCACGGTGTGGGACATTTTCTGAACGTGCACGAAGGTCCCCAGCAGTTTCGGGCGACGAATCACACGCCCATTCAGCCGGGCATGGTGACCACCAACGAGCCGGGCATTTATTTCGAAGGCAGGTTCGGCATCCGCATCGAAAATATTTTGATAACACGAAAAAAGCTGGAGAATGAATTCGGCAGTTTTCTTGAATTCGAAACAATAACGCTCTGCCCGATTGACAGGAATTTGACAGACGTTTCCATGCTGAATCGAGAGGAAACGGATTGGCTGAATCAGTATCATGCTGAGGTGTACGAGAAGCTGAGTCCGTATTTGAATGAGGAAGAAAAAGACTGGTTGAAAAAAGTGACGGCGGAAATCTGAATTGATAAGATTTGCAAAATGCTCAATAACTCAAACGTAACTGAGAAAGGAAGACACCATGGCAGAAACAGTTGACCAAATCACCATCGATTACGAAGAAGACGGAATTCTTTTGGTGAAGGAATTGGATAAAGAAGTGCTCACCAAAGGCGCCTGGTCGACCATTATGTTTAGATACCAGAACTGGGACAGAAAAACCGAAGCGTACACGGACGATTTATTTTCCATCCGCCGCTATAGAAAAATTCGCGGCCAATACATGCAGCAAAGCAAGTTTAACATTTCCAATAAAAAACAGGCACATAAAATAATTGAGACACTCACTAAATGGACCGAAGAATAAACCAATCAGGTTAAAAACATGAAAAAAATAAACGTCACTGTCTGGAATGAATTTCTCCATGAGAAAAAGGACGAGAAGGTAAAAACGCTTTACCCGGATGGAATTCATAAATTCATCGCTGATTTTTTGTCGGAAAATAGCGATATGACATTGCGAACGGCAACGCTGGAACAGCCGGAGCATGGACTCAGCGAGGATGTGCTGAAGCAGACAGACGTCCTGATCTGGTGGGGGCATGCCGCGCATGAGGACGTGGCCGATGAAATTGTAGTCCGCGTTCAAAAGCATGTGCTGGAAGGAATGGGCCTGATCGTGCTTCACTCCGGGCACCATGCAAAGATCTTCAGGGCGCTAATGGGGACCAATTGCTCGTTGAAGTGGCGGGAATTCGCTGAAAAAGAGAGGCTCTGGAATATCGAGCCGAATCATCCCATTACTGCCGGCATTGGAGACTACATCGAACTGGCCAACGCGGAAATGTACGGCGAGCGGTTCGACATTCCGGCGCCGGATAAAGTGATTTTCATTTCCTGGTTCGAAGGCGGGGAAGTATTTCGCAGCGGTTGCTGTTGGGAACGGGGACACGGAAAGATTTTCTACTTTCGGCCCGGCCACGAAACCTACCCGATTTTTTATAATGAGCAAATCCAGCGGGTGATTTCCAATGCTGTGCGCTGGGCAAAATCTGACAATCGTTTTGGTGACAGTTGTCCCAATGTAGAACCCATTGAGAATATTTCTCGCAGGGAGGTTATCATCTGATAGCCCGGTTGAGAAAGCATGATCTCGCGGAGACGCAGAGAAAAGACAAAGCAAAAAGCTAATTCAATTGATTGAAAAATATGGACATTATCTCAGCCATTCTTGAAAAAGTGGATGCATCCAATTTACGGGATATTTTATTCTATCTTTCAAGCGATCCGCTTCCCTGTCGCACCTTGAATTACACGAGATTGGGATCGGACAAATGCACGCTTTACGAAGCCGATGATTTTATCATCAAACATCTGATGCAATGGGGCTATGCCCTGAAAACGGAAACAGCGCCGGTCCAGTCGCTTCAACCAGACCCAAGCGTGCCTCACGGATTCCGCAAACCGGTTCAATCAGAGCCCTGGTTCGATGCTGTTGATATTTACGGCAAAAAATGCGGGAAAATTCATCCTGAGGAAACAATCGTACTCATTGCGCATAAAGACTCGCAGAGCTGGCTGCCCTGCGCCCCGGGAGCCCACGACAACGCTGTGGGCGTCTCCGCGCTCCTGGAGATGGCACGAGTCCTGCACGATTATGAAATGCAGCGCTCGGTCATTTTTCTCTTTCCCAATGAAGAACACTGGCCCTGGACAAGCGTTTTCGCGGCGCAGCAAATCGCAAATGCCAATCATCACATTATCGCTGTGATCAATGTCGATGGCATTGGTGGAAAATCTGAAATGGAAAAAGCAAATGGACGAATGACCAACGTAACTCGATATTCCACACTCGAAGGGAAAAAATTAGCCGATATGATGACGAAATTAAACGAGGGCTATCGCATTAATTTAAAGCAAAGCCTGTATTTTTCCCCTGACCCAAATGACGACGATGGTTCATTCATAAACGCCGGTTTTCCCAATTCCGTGTTGAATATTGGTTCATTCCCTTATGAGGAAATACATTACCACACCGTGGGTGACAAACCCGAGTATGTCGATCTGATTAACTTTAAAAAGGCAACGCAACTCTGTCTGGCTGCACTGGTATTTCTTGACCTTCATGGATTTCCTGTTTAATTCGGTACGTTAACATCTGACCGAAGACGTACATTAGTATTGTCCCCCAATGTACATTCTATGATATTTCAATCAAAATCCTTGAATCTGAATTTTATTTTATTTATCTTAACATATTAATATTGTTGGTGTAATGATTTTAAGTGAAACGCCTGTGTGATCTGGAACACTTTTTGTTTCTCTCAACATTTGAAACATTATTTTAAAAAGGTTAT
Organism: uncultured Cytophagia bacterium; assembly: GCA_964605145.1. Taxonomy (GTDB): domain Bacteria; phylum Zhuqueibacterota; class Zhuqueibacteria; order Thermofontimicrobiales; family Thermofontimicrobiaceae; genus CAZSBG01. The sequence goes on from CAZSBG010000065.1 coordinate 8,399, forward strand.
CAACGATGAAACACGTCTTCAAAATACATTTTTCCCTTTTGCTTTTTCTGCTCTGCACCATTTCCATGAGCAACGCACAGAGGAAGGATCCGTTTTCAAGAAAATGGGATCACACCTATAACCGTCTTGAATTCACAAAAAATCTCCAGGCTTCTTTCACTGAAAAAGTTGCTGTTTCGGAAATCAATGACGCTGAAGTATTTCTCAGGCGGGCGCGACGTCAATTCGGAAACAAGAGAGCCATTATTGCCAACCGATCGTTGAACGAGGCAAATGACGCTATCAATAAAGCCTTGCGTAAATTGCTGAAAGGCCCATTACAAAAACAGCGCGAGGACCTGAACGCACTGATTGAATCCGCGAAAAAACTCGTCCCCGGCAGTGGAAATACCCGAGCCAGAAATTTGCTGAAATCAGGGATCGAAAACAAAAATATGGCACACCAGCTATTTCGTGAAAACGAGTTTCAACGCGCGCTGAAATTGTTCAGTCAGGCGTCATTTCAAATTCAACGCGCTATCGATCTTGTAAAAAATAGTGATCAGGCAACCAAAGAACAAGTCGCCGATGAAAAAACCAGATTCAATCAATTACTCAGCGAAGCAGAGCCGAAAATTGCTGCCAGTGGAAATTCAACAGTCAGAGACAATTATCGACAAGCTATTAAATTGACCGGCAAGGCAGAGCTTGCAGCTAATAATGTGGAATTTCAGCAGGCCATTCAGTACTATCACCAGGCCACCCGGGTATTGCTGCGAGCGATTGACCTCGCATCAGGGAATGCAGATCGAACAGCGTTGCGAGCGCATGAAGAAGTGGCTGCGCTGGACGAGGTCATTGAAAATTTACAATCCAGATTTGGTCGAAGAGATGACAATGAGACCGTTACCTTTTGGGGAACGCGCATTATTCAATTGCAGCGAGATGCTCATGAAGCCCTCGAAAACAAAAATTATAAACTGAGTCTCATGCACGCCCAGCTTGCCCGGGATTTGATTCAGCGTATCCTCAAGAATCAAAACAATCGACGCGGCGGCGCAGATGAAATGCTCATCACGGAATTGAATCAACTGGGCGTGGAGATCGCGGAATTGAAGATGAACGCAAAACGTGTTGAAAACACAGAAGCTTTGATTCTGCTGAGGTATGCAAACACCTCAAAACAGCGGGGAGATAGATTTCTTCGAAACGGGAATGTAGCCCTGGCAAGAGGAGGTGTTTTTTCGGCCAATTATTTTGTATCCGCTGTTGAAAGACTTTTACGCAGTGAATACACTGATTCCTTGTCTGAAATTGATGTATTGCAAAAAATTCAGGCTATGCAAACTGAACTTGCATCGGTTCGGAACAATGTGGAATCCCCTGGCAAAACAGAACAGCTTTTTTATCTCGACCAGATTTCCCGCCTCCTCAAACTGGCAGATGAAAATGTCAAATTACGTCATTTCATCGTAGCGAATATTTGCGCTGATTTTGCAAAAGTTTTGCTGGATAGATGGTCCGAATTTTTAAAAAGATGATTTCACTGCAACGATAATACCAATCCTTCAATTTCACTCCCTGAAAATTCACACCATAAAAATTAACTTTATTTATATTTATGCCGAAAAATTAATATAACCTGAATTTTTTCAAATATACAGGGCGAAAGAAATCAGATCGATTTCATGATAATATTACGCCTCTGTAAATCGATGTCCGATATTCAGGTATTATCCTCTCAATGAATTTGAGTTAAATTTTCTATTGTCGATGAGGTTATGCCTTTGAACGAAAATATTCTCATTGTCGAGGACAATGAATTTGTCCAAAAAAATTTGGTTCGTTTGCTCAAAAAAGAAAATTATAATGTTGCTGTCGCTGAAAATGGAGCGATTGCGTTGAATTTATTGCAGAGCTTCAAGCCGGATTTGATCATTTCTGATATCATGATGCCGGTCATGGACGGCTACAAACTCTTTCAACACATCCAGCAGGATTATTATCTCAAGAACACGCCGTTTATTTTCTTGACTTCAAAAAATGAGCAAAAAGACATTCGTCTTGCAAAACGAATGGGGGCAGACGATTATCTCGTTAAGCCCTATGACGGTGAGGATGTGTTAATCACCGTCCGCTCCCGATTGGATAAATTTAAATCTATCAGGGAAAACATTCGCAAGGAAGTTGAGGATTTGAAGCAGGAAATTCTATTCAAACTCTCCCATGAAATCAGAACGCCTATTGCGGTCGTCAAAGGTGTGAGCGAATTGATCACTTCCTCCAAAAACCTCAGGATCGAAGATTTGCACCAAATGGCCCAATTATTGAATCATGGCTCTCGACGTCTCGAACGGCTGATCGACAAGTTCCTGACTGTCAAGCATCTGGCGGAAATACTTCAAAATCCGGAAAAAAAGGCGCTTTACCAATCACAGCTTTTCCAGATTTCTTCGGCGCTGGAAGAAAGCATTCGCGTATCGTTCGACAGTATGTTGATGAATTATAATATTGATTTGAAGATCAACTGGAAAGATACCAGGCGAAACCTTTACCCAATTTACCACTCACATCTCAAATCCATTATTTCTGAACTGCTGGAAAATGCTATCAAATTCTCGGTTGAGGGCAATGAAGTCCGGTTAACGCTGAACAACGATACCACCGGCTTGACGCTGGAAATTATAGATAGCGGAATTGGTGTGCCCGAGTCTGAAATTCCCAGACTTTTTACCAAATTTTACCAATATAATCGGGAAAAAATGGAACAACAGGGCGCCGGTCTCGGTTTGACAATTGTTCAGTCCATTGTAAACCTTTACAACGGCACGATTGATTTCCAAAGCAAAATCGGTCAGGGCACGACTGTTCAGGTTTGTATCGAAACCGAAATAAGTGCCGGATAATCCAACCTATCGATATTGGGGGATGACCGCATAATTTTTTTCAACTTTCATTTCTTCCCGGGAAGACTTTTCCTTTTTTGAGAAATCTTATGAAATTCAGATGGAATCCGAATATACATAATCAACCGTTCCTGCAAATTCTGCTGTTTTCATTAGCCATATATGTCATTTTTGTCTATATCTTGACGCTGAATCCCTTCCGTTTTTCTTTGACTTATTTTCATCAATATTCTGAATTCAGAAATGGGCTTATTCAATCTCTAATCGGAAAAGTTCATTTTTACGATGTTTTGTTGAATTTGATCATGCTCTTGCCGGTGGGATTTATTTTGGGGGTGTACTGGAGAATATCTGATTTGGTGATAAAAAGAGCCTTTTTCTTCGGAACTGCGGCCGGATTTGTTTTGAGCGCTTCTATCGAAATTACTCAGATTTTTCTGCCCCGGACCAGTTCAATCCTCGATATTATTACAAACACGCTGGGATGCAGCGCCGGTACATTTATCGCGTTTTTAATTGAACGCCAGAAAATGAAAACCGTGCTTCAAAATTTATATGTAAAAGAAAAAAGTTTTTATCTGTGGATCGTTTTCATTTATTCCATTTTTGCGACGATTATTTTACTCATCCCAACCTATCTCAACCATTTTGGAAATTGGGACAAGAATTATCAGCTTTTAATCGGGAACGAATTGACTCGAAATCGTCCCTGGCAGGGCACGATTTACAAGGCTTCAATTTTCAACAAAGATTTAACCCAGGATAAAATCGAAACTCTCTACAAAAGTCCATACGACCGAAATTCCCCGAAAAATTGTGCCGGTGGTCTCATTGCTGAATACATTTTCAACACATTGCCGGTCGTCAATCGGGGCTATTTGGGTGAAGAGATGGACATGTATCCCCTCAATCCCACCAACATGGAAAAGGACATCGGTTCCATCATTGAAAATAACAATTTATTTGCGACAACAAATGGCACCGGCCGCTTCATTCAATATTTGAAGGATGCCAACAACTTTAGCATCGCTCTGTGGATCAAGCCGCTCTCCTTGCACCAATCAGGTCCGGCGCGGATTATTACACTTTCGTCCGATACCGACAACCGAAATTTCACCCTGGGACAAAGCGGCGCCATGTTGAACTTCAGAGTCAGAACCCCTCTAACCGGCAACAACGGCAGTCGCGTGAGCTACCAATCATCCCCGGTTTTGAAAACAGATGAGCCTCAATTCGTCGTCGCCACTTATAACCGCGGTGAAATGCAACTCTATTTCAACGGGGAAATGCTGCCTCGAAAAATTTATGATACCAGCCCATACCTTCCGATATTAATCGGTCTCAGGCAGGATCGGTTCGGAAAAATACTATTTTGCTTCATGCTCCTTTTCCCGCTCGGCTGGATTGCCCGAGGTTTGACATATCGCCCCAGATTCAAACTTCTTTCCTCCAGCATTGCCGTGTTTGTACCACTTATATTTTCATCGCTCATCAAAACTTTGCATTTCAATCATTCCCTGGATTTCAAACTTTTCCAGGCTGCGACAGCCGTGGCTGTTTTCGTTCTATTCTCCGGCCTGTTATTCGATTTTTTGAAGCATCGTTACATTCGAAAACGTTCTGAGATAACGATGCCTGTATAGAGTATTTTTCCTTCCAAAATTCTTGCCCCAGAATCTCCTCCAAGCAGTTCCATTTTTCTCCCCTCTGTTGAAGAAAATGTTGCTGTGTATTTTTACAACAACCGTCGCAAAGCGTCATGTGTCAATTCGCCACACTCAATTTGATACTCTGGCTTATCACTCTCTCTATCTTTTTATTTTATTATAACTTAAACATCTCATCAATACATGGTATAGTAGTTGCATATTCCATAATTGAAACATGATTTCAGTATTTCTGAAAAAACGAATGCACATAATTTTAAAATGTAATACCATGTGGAGGTCAACCATGCAATCGATGCAGCTAAAACAATTTTTATTTCTTGTTCTTCTTCTCATCGGATTTTTAATTATTTTTGGAATAATCATTTACTCCAGTACTGCCAGAGCCGAGGTCAGCGAAGAAACATTTTTTGCGAAAAAGAAACTGATCCAGTATGCAGATGCAGATGTCACCATCGATGAAGATGAAGTCATTGAAGGTGATATTGTTATTAAAGACGGCACAATCTCCATTGCCGGCGATATTTACGGCGACGTTGTGGCGATTTATTCAGATGTGAATCTGGCAGCCTCTGCAAGTATTTATGGTCATGTGATTAATTTTAAAGGTCATGTTTCCAAGGACGATGCAGCACGAATTGCGGGCGATATTGTATATCTTGAAGATGAAATGGAAATCGTTGAATGCCGGAACTTTCCCAGCTTTGAATTTCAAATGAATGCAGTTGAAGATGACCTGGAAATCGATGATGATGAGACGATTTCAGGAGATGTTATTACCCTGGATAACGCAATTGTGGTGTATGGAAAAGTCGATGGGGATATCATCAATATTTTGGGTGACATTATTATAAAGGAATCCGGGGCTGTCGATGGCCATGTTATCACCTACAAGGGGCGAATCGAGAAAGAACCCGACGCGCTGGTTACCGGAAAAACGCTCAAATTTGGTATCGGAAAGTGGCTCGCACAATCGGACCAGGAAAGCGTTGAGGATGAACGAATCCGGGAAAATATCGAGAAAAAATATTTGAAACGATCGCGTCGATCAGATGAGGATATTTTCCGATTCATGGGTGATGTGACCATCGAACCTGACGAATTAATTCGCGGCGCTGTTGTTGCACTGCGCGGGACAGTCACTGTTCAGGGCGAAGTGGAAGGTGATGTCGTCGCAATCTTTGGCAATGTCGAATTGGATTCCACTGCATACGTCGATGGTGAGGTAGTCAGCGTCGGAGGAAAAATTTACAGGGAAGAAGGCGCTTTTGTCAGCGGAGACATTGTCCAAAGTTCTTTGTCCGGAGTGAAAGTCGACGATGGGGATCAACACGTTTCAGTCGGGTTAAAAGGAGTGCAGGTTGGTCCCAAGAAACGGGATGACTGGGATCGTAAAAAACTTAGGAGACGGAACCGGGATATGGATGAAGATTCATTTATGTTCCGTTACAACCGTGTTGAAGGACTGTTTTTGGGACTTCGTATTCCGCGGCAATCATGGGAATACGGGGACCAGGGCGGATTTCATTTGTTCGGACATGCCGGGTACGGATTCGCCAATAAAAAGGGAAGTTACCAAATTGGATTTGGTCGCGGTTTTTTCGACAGTTTTGGATTCTCCATTGGCGTGGAAGCGCACGATATGACCGAAACCGACGATACATGGATTATGCCGGAATTCGAAAATTCGCTGGCCGCCATTCTGCTTAAGGAGGATTTTCACGACTTCTATCGTCGCGAAGGTTATTCTGCCTATGCATCGCAAAACATCACTCATCATTTAAGGATATCGGCAGAATATCGGAAGGATAGTCACTACAGTCTGGAAAAAAATACCAACTGGTCGATTTTCGGCGGAAAGAAAAAATTCCGGGAAAATCCAAAGATCGATGAAATTGAATTCACCGGCCTCGTTGCCAAAATTACGCTGGACTCCAGAAACGACTACAAATACCCGGATCAGGGCTGGTTGATTAGCCTGACTGGCGAGTATGCAGGAAAAGACTTCAACGACAATGGCGTTAATTTTGATCGATTCATCCTGGATATCCGGCGCTTTCAACCGCTGGGATTCGGAGAGAACCTGAATTTTCGATTGAGGGCAGGCTCCTCGCGCGGCGAACTGCCGCAGCAGTATAAATTTGATCTTGGAGGAATTTCGACCCTGCGCGGCTACAAGTTCAAGGAATTTGAAAATCACAATCGAATGGTATTAGGAAACCTTGAATATCAAATCAATGAAAACAGGAATCCAGTCATTGACGATCTCAATCTGATAATCTTTGGCGATGCAGGGTACTTATGGTCCGTGGAGAACACAGATAAAGCAACAAACGGATTCGACAATCTGGACTGGGACGATTTGTATACGTCTGTTGGTATCGCACTTTGCAACAGGGAAGGAAATGTACGCCTGAATATTGCCAAACGGCTTGACGAAAAGGACAAACCGGTGGTCATCACATTCAGGATCAATCGTCCATTCTGATTCAAATTTCCAAAAATAGCCATCTTGTGAATAAATGAAAGTCAGAGTCTCTGCTCTGACTTTCATTTTATCAATCAACTGTTTTCAAGCAACTTTCACCATCAATCCATCGTAAATGGATTCGGTAGCGTTTTATGTATCCGAGTCTTCAAAATTACATGTTCTTTGACATATTTCCAAATTGTTTTCAAAATTGTGGGGCCAAAAATGAAAAATCATTCCTAAAATTAAATTTTACTTGACATCCACTAAAAAAATTATTTTATTAATTAACCCGAATTGACTATTCAACAGTCTCGCGTTTATTTATTATCGTTGAATTACAAACTAACCACTCAATTTGAACCTGGCATTCGGATAAAATTCATAATCGAAGCTCAATTGAACAGCAACATTAGAAGGGAATGAGTGAGCAATGGATGTATTGATCATTGGCGGCACCCGGTTTCTCGGTTTATATTTAACAGAGGCTTTGTTAAAAGGCAATCAAAGTGTAACACTCCTCAATCGAGGTTCAAGGCGAAATCAGTTCCCCTTTTACGAAGATGTTGAGTGGCTTATATGCGACCGACACAACGAAGAGAAATTCAGTTCATTATTGGAAAAGCGTAAATTTGACGTGGTGATCGATAATTGCGCCTATTTTCCCGAAGACGTGGATTTGACGGTGAACCTTTTGCGGGGTAAAGTGGGAAAATATATTTTCACCAGCAGTATGGCCGTCGCAATCACCAAAGAACCGGATGAGCGTTTGGTTCAACCCATTCCCAACCGACGATTATTTGATACCTCATCATACAATACCTACGCGTACAATAAATCCGTCATTGAAGAATATCTCGTTGACCAGTTCGACAAAACTGGCTTCCCCTTTATCAGTCTCAGGCCGGCCGAAATTAACGGTCCGGGTGAAATTCGGGAGTGGTATTATATTGATCGCATTAAAAACGGTCGTCAGAAAATTCTCATTCCCGGAACAGGCGAGAACCTGTTTCAACCCGGCTACATAGACGACATCATCCAGGCTTATTTATTAGCCATCGTCAAAGATAATGCCGTTGGCGAATGCTATAATTTGAGCGGTGAAGAAATTATCAGTCTCAACGATTTCATCAAAACTGTCGCTGAGGTTTTAGCCGAACGGGTAAAAATCGTGAATATACCCTATCAAACATTCAAAGAACTGGTTCCCACAAAATATTTTTTTCCGTTCTGCAACAAGCATTCGTTCATCATTGATATATCCAAAACAAAGACGGAATTGGGGTATCAGCCGGAAGTGAACATTAAGGAGGGACTTCGTAAAAGCATCGAAAATTGGCCGGACAACTACAGCAAAAAAGTGTCGCCGTTCAACCCGACCGGGGAGTTCGAATTTATTAGTTACGATTTGGAAGATGTTTTCATCTCGGTATGGGAGCAGGAAATGGCAGAAACAAACGACCGTGTTCGCCATGAACTTTTGGAACGTGGAATGCTGATTTAATTATGTGCTCGACACCATTCAATTTTCCGGTATCTTCTCATTCTTTTGTTCGCGTTTCAATGTTCATGAGTAATCTTTTGCTTAGTTTGAAATCTAATCCATTTTCAATTTACACCTTTAAACACTGCAACCCAAACTTTATGAATCATTATTTCAGGAAGTCCATTATGAATTTAAAAATGACAAAACATTTGAGATTTCTCTCATTGATTTTCTTGTCTCTTTTATTTTTGACATCTGTTTCAATCGCTTCTGATTTTCAAAACATTCAGAAACATTACTCAATTCAGACCAACAAACTATTGATTTTATTAGTAGATGCTGATGCAGGCATTATTGAAGTATCGCGCAGCAAACAAAAAGACCAGATTGAGATTGTCGCTGAGGTCAATGAAAAACAGGATGATTTAAACATGGGATTCGACAATCGACGCAATGAGTTTTCCATTTCATTAGACAGAAAAAAATGGCTGAAATCATTCAATGATGAGGAAATATCAGCGCTCAAAATCAGACTCCCATTGGATGCAGAGATTGAGATCAATAGCAAAATTAAAGCAGGGAAAATTAATTTCGACATGGAGTCATTAAAAATCAGAAATTTTGAATTGCGTAACTTTGCCGGCGAAGTTGAAGTGGATTTTCCAGCACCCAATCCAATAGAGATGGAATCTCTGGACATTAACATTAAAGTTGGCGAAACCACGCTCAGGCGTTTGGGAAACGCGCGATTCCGGGATGCTGACATCAATAGTGGTATCGGAGAGTTGCACATCGATCTGTCTGGCGAGAATTTAAAATCATCTGAAGTAAATATCGATCTGGACATCGGCGCGACTACAGTTTATCTCCCAGAAAATACCGGAGTGCGGTTAAAAAGCTCAACATTTGGATTCCTTTCCGATACAAATCTGGATTCGGAATTTCGAAAAAGTGGAAAATACTATTTCAGCAACAACTATGATTCTGCAGCGAAGACGCTCTATGTTTCAATCAGTACAGGAATTGGAGAGTTAAAAGTCAAATATCGATAAATTGGGAGGCAATCATGTTTGCTGCTTTTCGTTTAATCATTTTAATTGGAATTGTATTCACATCATCAATTTTGAATGCTTTTGGGGGTGAAATGAAAAAAACAACTGTAAAAACCTTTCCGATGGAATTCGGAGGTCAAATTTCCATTAAGGGCGACGAAGGCTTCATCAAAATAAAATCATGGGATAAATCTGAAGTCCAACTGACAATGACCAAAAGAGCCCGAGGTCGAACGGATAAGGAATCGGAACAAATACTCGAACACATGCAGGTCGATATTGAATCATTTAATGATCGATTAGTCATCAAGGTAATTCCGCTCAGAGAAGATCGAAACCACAGTCTCTGGGATTTACTGGATCCGGATACATGGGGTCGGAGCATTCGTTCTGCGCGTGTCGATTTCGAATTATATGTTCCCAATGAAATTAATTTGAGCCTGATCAACGACGAAGGTGATGTGGAAGTCGAATCCATAAATGGGGATGTGGACATCGATGTGGATGAAGGCGATATTCTTCTGAAAGATATTGTCTTTAAAACGATGAAACTGCACGCGGATGAAGGTGAAATCAATGGGCATAATTTGACTAATTCAGGCGGCAGACTCACCATTGATGTGGATGAAGGAGACGTCATGGTGGAAAAACTATCTGTGCAGCGTTTTAAACTGGACTGCGACGAAGGCAATGTAAGCCTGCGCACGTTGCAATGCAAAACGTGCAACATTCGCACCGATGAAGGGGATGTCGATATCGAACCGATTCTCGGAGACAACGATCGCTATTACATTACTGCCGATGAAGGCGATATTTCCTTTTATTTGCCGTCTCAACCCAACGTGTCCCTGGACCTGGAAACTGAAGATGGACGGATTCGAAGTGATTTTGATTTAAATATCAAACGGAAAAATAATCGTCAGCAATGCCGACAGGAGCTCGGTACAGGAGGGAACATTCTCGAAATTTACACCGATGATGGAAACATTTACATTCGAACGAAGTGAGCTTTTGAAAGAAATTTCTGAATCCGACATCTTTAACGTTCGTCTTCTTGATTTTATCATTACCTCTGACTTATTTAACCTGGATTAGTCATTGTAATTCATTAAGGAATCCAGATAGCCTGAATGGTGCTTAATTCAGAATTCGTTATATCAAACTCTGTTAAATTTCACACATCTCGTTAATCTCATTAATAACAACTAATTATATATGTTTAAGTAGAAATCTGTGAATAATTCAGGGTAAAGTCAGTTCAAGTTGAAATTCGGGATTTGAGAATCTCCCGGCATTCCATTTATAAACTGAATTAAATATTACTCGGAGGGAAACGTCATCCGCAAAAATCGGGGCCAGTAAATTCGCGCATCTTTGGCCAATTGCCAGAAATCCAGTGAATTGCAAACATAGGTGACTATCAACTCATCCTGAGATATTGAAAGCTCCGGATGCGCCTTGGCTGCGTAGCAAAAATAGGTTGGGTGCCAGTTTTCCTCCGGGCAACTATACACAAGCGCCGGCTTGCTCCACGGACCCACCGGCGAATTGGAGAACCGCACCATAATGCTGTCGGACATGCCGTTCTGTGTAAAAACGGTTACATATTTATCAATTCCTGACTGATAAGTCACCGAATATTCCGTCGCAATGCCGTTGAACAGCATTTCACTTTTCGTAAAATCACTTACCCACCGATCATTCGCGTAAAACTGCCACGAGTCAAAATCCGTCAATTCATTGGCCTCAACTCGTGCCACAATCATACTGCGCCCGCTTCTGCCTTTTGACCAATCTTCATGACAGCCATAAATATAAACAAAATCGTCTTCTTTCAAAAACGATGCGCCGAAAAATATATTTCCGTTACGAGAATATTTTCCAAAAAGTATTTTTGATTGTTTTATGTGCCAATTCAATGGCGGGTTGTGGGGATTATCCACTTCTGCCAGCCAGGTGCCGATAAGCTCGAACCCAAAAACCCCGCTCCCTCTTCTGCTGACGATCTGCATCATCGCGAAATACAGCTTATCGCTGAGCATAATCCCATCATAAAGCCAAAAATAGCCAATGCTATCCCGGGGCGTAACGAATGCTGCGTGACTCCAATCCGGCTTCCTCTTCCAGAAAAAATCAATTTTTGCCTGAGAAGCATTTTTCCCAATTTGAATTCCGACTGAATTATTGACGATGGTTGCATTTTCGTGTTTGCCATTGGCGATATCGCCGATCCAGGTGTCGCTGTAAAGCCAGAGAATAACACTGTCGGAAATAGCTACAGAGAAGGAACCGTCAGCGCCGGTCCAGCCTGATTCATTGTAAATGAGTTCGTTGTAGGCAGGAATCGGTTCTACTTTGAAGGCGGGAATTTCCTGAGCATGCAATGCGCTTAATATGCATGACAGGACTAAAAATATTTTCATTTTTTTTAATTTGTGCGACAATAGAAATGCCTATGACAGGTCTATTTTAATTCAGGATTAATTCCCAAATCGCGGATTTACTACGTTGCTGTAAATTGTACCAAATGCATAACGCAGGCCAATGGAAAACGAATAATTGTATTGGGTCGCCAACTGTTTTCGTTGCAGCAATACTTCCTCTTCTGTTACGCCTTCTTTTTCAAGTGACAATTGGTCGTGAATCATTGATGCCCGGCCATGCAATCTCAATGAAAATCCCTCAAAAATGCGGAGCGATAACCAGCTATACATCTCGATACGGTTCTTGGAAAAATCATGAAAATAGTGGGATCCTGCCAGGGTGGTGCTCACGGATCCCCATTCATCTTTAATTTCGAAAGTGGCAGAGAGATTCTCGTTCAACAACATTTCTTCGTTTTTGTTATAGATTGTCATTTCACTGTATTCTGCATGTTTGACGCCCACCCGATAATTGAAACGAAATTCTCTGTGGGTCGATTCTGAATAGGGAAAAATATTATATTCAATGGCCGGCGCTGCATAAAGCGTCATTTTATTATTATTGAAAGTTGACGAACTGAAAGACCCATGAATGCCGGCAGACCAGTGGTCTGTCAAACTTTTGACAACCAGCCCGCGAAACCGCTTCGATCGCGAAACGCTGGTATAGTTGTAATCTTCGTAATTATACTTATTCTCCCGGTATTCTGAATTCAAATACAGACTAATTTTCCAGTTGGGTGTCACTCTGTCAGCCGAAAGTGATCCTTCGAATTGGGTTCGCTTGGTCGACTCCTGTCCCCGCATGTCTGTTTCAAAATCGATTCCAAATACCCAGTTATTCCATTTGTCCACCACAACGACCGGTTGCTCCTCATCGTTATATCGGATTGATATATAATCGGCAAAAGGAGTTTTGGCTACAAAAGGCAATAAACCCATTTTCAGTGTTCGAACCAGACCTTTTCGAATAATATCCCGGGTGTCCGTTTGTCTGGATACGTACTTCAATGTATCACAAATATTTTCAAACTCATTCTGTCCAATAAAGCTTATGGTATATTCCCTGCCACCACTGCCAGTTTCCTGGTTCGTGATTAGCACATGGGCCTGGGCTTGTTTTCTATCTCGCACATAATTGACAAATGATATTTCTGTTTTAATGAAATCATGATCGCGTCTCGAACCATCTAAAAATATCCGAACTGCCTTTTTTCTCATATCGATCCGAGCCGCTTCCGCGGAGGTAATATCAATGGAAAAAACATCTCCGCCCAGGAAACCACACAATATTATAAATGATATATTGAAACGAATAATTTGCTTTAAAACATCTGAATTAAAAAACATTTAGCTGTCATCCTCTATGCATTAATGTAGTTCATTACCTAAAACGATATTCAGCCGAATGGCGCCTGTCTCATTTGGCTGTTACTTTTTATTTATAAATCCTTCGATTTCCCGGGCCATTCGGTCCCACGAAAATTGCTTTTTGAATTCCCTGATATTTTCTTTAAAATTAATTTGATCTTTTCTTCGATAAAATTCAATGATGGCCTGCGCCAGCAGTTCAGGATTTTCCGCTGGTACAATGTAACCAGTCATTTTTTCTTCTACAACCTCGGGCAATCCCCCAACGTTGGTTGTGATGACGGGTTTATCGTAATTGTACGCAATTTGGACGATGCCGCTTTGCGTGGCTGAAATATAAGGCAACACCACAACATCTGAAGCGCTGTAATACAATCCCACATCTTCATTCGGGATATATTCATCAAAAACGAAAACAGAGTTCTCAATATTCATGTTTTTGATAAGATCAAAATATTTTTTACTGTCATCATAAAACTCACCGGCCACGAGCAATTTCACATCTAATTTTTCAAGCACTAACGGCATGGCCTCCAGTAAAATATGCAGCCCCTTATATTCCCGAATAAATCCGAAGAAAAGAATCACTCTTTCCTCTTTCCCGAGTTTGAGTTTTTTTCGGGCCTGCTCCTGTGTGTACTGATCACTAAATATTTCATACACAGGATGCGGCACTTCCCGGTATTTCGCCGCCGGCTTAAATTTCAGCAGATCCTTTTTCACGGATTCCGATTGCACAATGAAGTAATGAATGTTCCACAGCCCGATATGCGTCAATACACGATCTTCAATACGATGCTCATGCGGAATAATATTATCGCAAATGTACATCAATTTTGTTTTGGTAAAAAGCCGTGTCAGAAAAGATACCGCGGCATAACTCGGGGCAAAAAATGGCATCCAGTATTTGAATATCACTAAATCCGGCTGATATCGATAAATGGCCAGAAACGTTCGCACCCAGCTCAAAGGGCCAATTGAGTCTAAAATGGGTTCGCTGGGCAGCGACACGACTTCTTTGCTGGTATCCTGTTGCGTTTTTCCCGGGAAAAAAATCGAAGGATACTGACGCTTGAACGAGACTATTTTTACTTCATGCCCTCTTTCTATAAATTTCTTATAAAGCAGAGCCACATAATGCGCAATACCACCACGCATTGGGAAAGAAGTTCCAATAATAACAATTTTCATTTTATTTTTTCAACAATTTTTCACAGGTTTCTAACACAGTATCCACGTAAATGTGCTCCATACAATTATCAGAACATTCAGGGGAGAAAAAGCAATCGCATTCAATGGCAGGCTCCAGAATTTCACCCAAACCGTACAGCTCAAATTCGTGACGGTTGAAAATATTGTTAAATAGCACGATTTTTTTCTCCAATCCAATGGCGATATGCATGGCCATGGTCACGGCAGTTACCACCAAATCGCACTGATCGACCAGATTAATGAATTGGCGAAATGGAAAAACCCCGGCATAGGTACTGTTACTCACTTTGGCTATGTGTTGATTTTTTTCATGCTCGTCCGGGCCGCCCAATACAAGGACGCCGTACCCTCGTTTTTTTAATTCGCCGGCTAATTGAATCCAATTTTTCGTTGGCCACAATCGGGATGTCCAGCGTTTTCCACAGCCGGTATTCAACCCAACCACCGGCCGCAGTTCATCGATACGCCATTGATAATTTTCACTGGCGAAATTATCCAAAATATATTTCTCGCCGTCGAACTGATAGCCAATCATCTCAAAAATCTCCTGGGGATAACTTTTGGTGTTAGCTTTGTTCAGGGTATCGAAAATACCGGTGAGATATTTTTCTTCACTCGCTGCATTGAACGGTCGGCACCGGTTGAAATGACTCATTCCATATCCCTTTTTAACCTTTGCCGGTATCTGTTCAGCCAGGGCACAGGCTTCCAAATCTTTATCCAGATTGATGAGCATATCGAATCGCGATGATTGCAAAGCGAGCGCTTTTCTGTAGTCAAATTTCCAGATCCTATCCACCCAGTTAACCGGAACCAGGTCAGGTGATTCGGTGAGCCAGGTTATTTCCGCCTCAGGATATTCCTGCTTGAGCTTACGCAGAATGGGTGTAGTGCGAATGACATCGCCGGCAGCGCCAAGCTTGATAATCAAAATCCTTTCTTTTATAGGCGAATAAAAATGGCAATCCTCACATACCACACCTTCTTTCTTGTGATAATAGCACGGCATATCGCCTTTGAAAAATCGGCAGTCGTAATTTACTTTCATGAAATTCCCAAACCAATTTTCGTTCGAAAAATTATTTTTATTCTAATGATTTTTTTATCGAATAATCATAATTTTGCTTCTGCGTCTCTGTAATCATTTCGCCCAACAATCCGATGGAAATAAACTGAATTCCAATAATTACGAGTAAAACTCCCAGAAAAAGAAGCGGTCGGTTGCTGAGATACTGATGAGCAAAAATTCTCTGTATGGCCAGCACAAAATTGATCACCGTGCCTGTCAACAGGGAAATCAATCCAAAGCTGCCAAACAGGTGTAGAGGCCGTCTCTTGAATTTATTGAGAAAAATCACTGTGACCAGGTCGAAAAGGCCGGCAGCAAAGCGCCAGGGACCAAATTTCGTTATGCCATATTTTCGGGCATGATGCCTGACCGGGATTTCACCGACTTTGTAGCCATTCCAGTGAGCCAGTACCGGAATAAATCGGTGCAACTGACCATAAATTTGAATTTCTTTTACAATCTCACAACGATACGCCTTGAGCCCGCAATTGAAGTCATGAATTTTTATGCCGGACAGTTTGCCCGTGACCCAATTATAAAATTTCGAAGTCGTCCGCTTAACAAACGGATCGTGGCGTTTTTTCTTCCAGCCGGAAATTAAATCATAGCCATTTTCTATTTTTTCGACCAGGTTGGGAATCTCTTCCGGATCATCCTGCAAATCCGCGTCCATGGTGATGACGATTTTGCCGGCTGCCTTTTTGAAGCCATAGGTCAATGCAGCGGATTTCCCATAATTTTTCCTGAACTGATAAATACGAATATTTCTGTCTTTACGATAAATATTTTCGAGCACGTGGTACGAGTTATCCGAAGAACCGTCATCTATGAATACAATTTCATAACTCTTTTTCAATTTAGAGCACACATCGGTCAGCTTCTGGTGCAATTCCGTTAACGACTCCTCCTCGTTATAGAGTGGAATCAACACTGAAATTTCAGGCTGTTCATTTTCATCTTTTTTTCTAATTTGATTAATTTGTGCCACTGTCTCTCCGTGGATTTTAATCTTGATAATTCACATTATATTGCTAAAGGTATCGAGATAACCTGAATGTTGCTGAATTTAGAGATTAGTACAATTTTACGTCGAAAACTGAGTTTTAAATTAATTGATAATTCAATTTGATAATAATCAGGTAATTGAATAACTTTTATTATAATTACATGAATAATTCAGGTTAACTGAATTTTATAACTTAATCACCTCGGCCTGGGCCGGTATCTGAATCGTAAAATCTGCCGGATTCAACTGTTTGTTCAACTCACGCCTGGAAAACAGTATGGTCAGCCGTTTCTTTTGTTCAGGTTGTGTAATTTGTATAACTTTGGGAATATACATTCGATTCTTCTTTTCAATCTGACTGTATTCAAATTGAATCCACGGCTCGTCGCCATTCGTTAACAGTTGACATTCTGTGACCACAAATTTGTCAGGATCAATCCAGTATTTGACTCCATAATTGCCGAGATTCCCGACGATCAGATACTTGCCTCCGTCGATCGTGAGCGAATCCTGCGACGTCATCTCAATCAGATGAATACCTGAAAAAATATGAATGATATTTTCCAACTCAATTTGAATCGGAAAAAATGACGCCAGGTCTAAACTGTCCGGCGCGCCGGTATAAACAGTATTTTCCCAGGAATTTTGAAGAATGAACTGATGTCTGTCCAAAAAAACAGAACCGACTTTTATTCCAAACGGCGCTCTCAATTGAAGAAATAATGAATCAGGTTTCTGAATTAAAATCCGGGAATTCGCCTGAAAACTTATGGCGGGCGATTCAACCATAAACTGCGCTCTGGCCTTCAATGACCGCAGTTTTAAATAATTTTTTTCCACTCGATGACTGATTCCGGCAATTGTGACTTTATCGAGCGTTAAGCGCCTTGTGCCGGTTATTCTTGCACAACTTGCTACTAATATGAACATTAAAATAAAAAACAGGAACGCCGAACGTTTCAATATTCCCTCTATCAATATTTTTGCATCTTCAGGTAAAACAAAAATGCATCGTCATTAACTACACGGTTACCTGATTGAACTCCAGCGTCAGGTGCTAATTCTCATTTATTTTGTTAAGAAGACCGGCTCGCTCTGAATCCAGTTCCAGTGCCTTTCTCCAGTAAATTTTTGCTTTCTCCAGATCATTCAGCGCTTCATAGACATCCCCGATGTGTTCCAGTACTTCTGCAGACTCGTCCCTGTATTGAACCGCTCTGGAGATGTACTCCAATGCTTTTTCCGCATTCCCCTTTTTGAAATATATCCAACCGAGGGTATCCAAATACGCGCCGTTGGTCGAATCTGCCGCCACTGCTTTTTGAGCCAAATCCAACGCGATTTCTAAATTTTCGCCGCGATTGGACAAACTATAGCTGTAATTATTCATCAATAATGCGTCATTTGGCTTTAACGACAATGCTTTTTGGTAAAGGCTGTCGGACCTGGTGTACACACCCTTTTCGTCGTATATCATGGCCAGAGTGCCAATGGCGTCGACATAATCCGGGTCGATTCGCAAGCAACGTTCCAGATACGGCAACGCTTCTTCTGATTTTTTCTGCTGATTGAGAATTGAGCCCAGGAAAAAGTTGATGTTAATATCATCGGGAAAAATCTCCACGGCTTTGCGAAAATGCGCCTCTCCCTCTTCCAACCGTTGATCTCTCAGGTAAATGAAGCCAAGCAGCATCCATCCATTTTTGAAATTTTCATTCAGTTCCAGCGATTTTTTGAAATAGGGTTCGGCAGAATCCCAATCCATCTGTTGATAATATAAATATCCGAGGCTGTAATACGCGCGGAAATCTTTCGGAAAATTTTCAATCGTTTTTGAGAATTCCTGTAACGCTTCAGTGGTATCGCCTTTCTGATAATAGAGTTCCCCCAGTCTGAGGTAATTTTCAATATTGCTTTTATCAAAATTTACACTCCGCTCCAAAAGTGCGATCGCTTGACTCCATTCTTTTTTCTGAATGTAAAGATCGCGCAGTTCCTCGAGGCAGGTGGTAAACCCCGGGTCATTTTCTATGCCGTTCAAATACCACTGAATAGCTCCTGAAGTATCTTGCTGAGCCAGAAATACTTTTGCCATGCCCAGGTACGACCGCTCATCATCCGGGTTATCTTCTAAAAATTGCTGAAAAATTTCTTCTGCTTGCTCAAACATATTATTTTTTATGTAGATGTTTCCAATTTGAATTTTCATTTCCGGGGTGCCATAGCCGAGGGCTATCATTTTTTTGTATTCTTCTGCCACCTGCAATTGCTTACCCCGCGCCATATAAATCGTGATGAGCGTATACCTGGAATCGATATCATCCGGATCCATCGCAATTATTTTTTTGAACACATTTTCTGCTCTTTCCATATCATGGCGCGAATAATAAATAGCAGCCAGCATTCGATAGGATTCCAAATTATCAGGGAACCGTTGTGTGGACTGCTGCAGCAGCCGTTCCGCGCTATCGAACTTTTTCAGTTTGATGTACTGTTCAGCGACTTTATTGTAAATGGTCACAGAAGTTGAATCATACAGCAACGCCTCTGAATATTCCAATAATGCTGTTTTAAAGTCATTGCGCATTTCACTGATAGACCCCCTGATAAAATGCTGCACAGCTTTTGGGTTGCCAGGATCCTGTATCGAGTCTCCCGGATTGGAATTTTTCTGCAATTGATTCTGTCCGGCACAGCCGGCAATTAATAACACGATTATCACAAAAATGGGAAAGTAAATCCTCTTCATTAATATCTCCAAAAAGATGAATAAATATATGTTCAAAGACTCTCAACGTCAAAGAAAATTAACAATTTCAATCAAGCCAATAGGATTAAACTTTTATTAGGTTCGGAAGTTTCATAAAGATGATCAATCCTCTTTATTCGCATTTTCATCAATTTTGTGCATGGTGATTCCGGTAAATCCATAAAAAATAGAGATCATTGGATTGAATAAATTCAGGAACGCAAATGGTAAATACAGGAATGGACTCACCCCGAGTGTTGCTCCCATGAATGCACCGCACGTATTCCAGGGAATCAGGGGCGAGCTCAATGTGCCGGAATCTTCAAGACAGCGGGAAAGATTTTTTGGATGCAAACCACGTTTATCGAACGCATCTTTGTACATTCTTCCCGGCACCACAATGGACAAAAACTGATCCGGCGCAATAAAGTTCATACTGATGCACGTTGAAATTGTAGCCAAAACGAGAGAACCTGTGCTCTTTGCGACTTTCAGGATTGCGCTGGCAATGCTTTCCAGCATACGCCCTTTTTCCATGACGCCACCAAACGAGAGCGCGCAAATAATGAGTGCAACGGTATTGAGCATACTCTCCATGCCGCCACGTGACAGAAGCGTGTCCACCATTTCAAAGCCGGTCTCGGATACGAAGCCGCTGAACGCGACATTGATAATTGTACCGGCATCCGTGCCCTGAAAAATCGCCGCGAATATTCCACCGATGAGCGCTCCCCCAACCAGCGCCGGCAGCGCCGGTATTTTCTTCACCACCATAACAATCACCAGCAGCGGAGGCAACAGGAGCAGAATATTCAGATTGAAACTTGCCTGCAATGTCGTCAATATTTTTTCGACATTCTCCGTATGCATTTCAGCGCCGCTGTACCGGATGCCAAGAAAAGCATAAATGATCAGTGCCAGCACAAGACTGGGAACCGTGGTATACACCATGTGACGAATATGCGTGAACAAGTCCGTGCCGGCCATGGCAGGGGCAAGATTTGTCGTATCTGAAAGCGGAGACATTTTGTCACCAAAATAAGCCCCGGAAATGATGGCGCCGGCCACCATGGGCAGCGGTACGCCCAATCCCTGGCCCACGCCGATGAGAGCAATCCCGACCGTTCCAGCGGTTGACCACGAACTGCCGGTGGATAAAGACACCAGCGAACAGATAAGACACGTGGCCACAAGAAAAATGCTCGGCGACAGCAATTTCAAACCCCAGAAAATCATGGTGGGGACAATGCCGCTCAAAATCCATGTGCCAATCAATGTGCCGATTATCATCAAAATGAGGCAGGCCTTCAATGCCAGCGTGATGCCGTGAATCAAGCCATCCTCAAGCTCATTCCAGGAGTAGCCAAGGCGCATCGCGACAATGGCGGCGACGGCCGTTCCACCGATCAACGGAATATGCGGGCTTGAGCCATATTTCACTATGGACACCCCCAAAAATAACATCATCAGGGCAACAGGAATAAGTGATTCTACCAGTGTGGGCATTCGAGGCGCTGTTTTTTCCCCGGACTTTGGCATCGATTTTCCTCCAGATTCAGGTTTGAACGTGCTTCATTCTGAATAGATTAACCATAAGTATAACAATAATTTTGCTAAAAGTAAAGTAAAAAAACAGGTTCTTTATATGGGCTCTTCTTCAATAATCTGCTGTGATAGCGCTTTACTTATGAAGATTTCAAGCCATTTGGATTTTTTTGGGTGGAGGGGGAGTGGTTGGAATTTTAAAAAATAATTTTTCAATGACACGCTTTAATTTTATCGTATTATCCGCAAAAAATTTCTTAACAACGTTTGAGGATTGTTGTATATTATTTTAATTCAAATGAACTATCCTGCTTCCTTAATAAATTTGATGAATTTGCAGGATAAGGAAAATTTGAAATTTTTCCTGTATGTAGACATTTTTTCCTATATTTGGACATCGAATTTTTCGATGTTCAGGCGGTTACTCATAATTACACAAACTTCTCCCGCTTCTGCAAATTCAGTAATCCCCACAACACAGCTACGACTGTACCCACGAACAGGATGATTCGATTGTTGGTTGTAATGTCCTGCCAGATCACTTCATTCATATCAGACGGAATATCGAACGGGTTGAGAAAGATGTTCCATTTGGTTTCGGATAAAATGCCGCCGGCGATCCAGAAGCCGAGACCAATGACAATTATCACCACGGCGGTGCCGTAGCCGTTCCGGATGAGCGTGGAAAACATGAACGCCAGGCTGCCTAAAAAGAAAATGGGAAACATGAGCTGTATCGTCATGGTAAAAACAGACACGGCTGTGAGCGCAAGGGAGCTCAATAAGCTGAGCAGCAACAAGATGAAAAACACACCGATGTAAATAATAATCACCCGAACAAGCCATATTTTATAGCGGTAGTTGGGTATGCCGAACAGAATTTCGATCATCCGCGCATCCACATCGTTTTGAATGCCGAACGTGGTCGGATAAAAAATTAGCAGCAGGCCCGGCACGAGCAGCAGGTAATACACGCTGGCTTCGTTTGGATTGGAGTCGGAATCGAACAGCATGATGGTGGTGACCAGTAAAAATATGGCCAGCGCGGACAACAGCATGTAAATGAATTTATTGGCAAAAATAATTTTCAAGTTGTAGCGGATCAGCTTGTACAGCAGATCGGAAATATTGGATATTTTAGCTTTGAGACTCATAGTTACGCTCGGGTTTTGTTATTTTAAAAATGTGCAATTCTTTATTAATAATTTTTGATTTACCTGACAGCGATTTGATACAGATTTTCGATGTTAGATATTCGATTCATCGAAAATCCAATATCGCATATCCAATATCCAATATCCAATATCCAATATCGAATCAGCATCCTGATTTTCGCAGCAGCCACAGGTACGCGTCTTCCAGGGTTGGGCGCACTTCCTGGGCTTCCGGGTCCGGCTGAATGTTGGACAGAACGCGCACGCGGATTTTTTCGCCGTCGCGCATGTGGTGGACAATCCACATTTCCTTCTGTCGTTTTTCAAATTCTTTGACATCGATATGAAACTGCCAGACAAATCCCTCGGCGATCTTTGTCATTTTTTGCGGGTCACCCAAATAGCAGAGTTTCCCCTGGTTCAGCACTGCGACTTTGTTACACGAGCTGGAAATGTCTTCGATGATGTGCGTGGAGAATATCACAATCCGCTCGCGGCTTAAATCCACAAGCAGGTTTCGGAAACGAATTCGCTCGCGGGGATCGAG
The DNA here is from genome assembly GCA_964605145.1 of uncultured Cytophagia bacterium. Classification (GTDB taxonomy): domain Bacteria; phylum Zhuqueibacterota; class Zhuqueibacteria; order Thermofontimicrobiales; family Thermofontimicrobiaceae; genus CAZSBG01. Next base: position 31,035 of record CAZSBG010000065.1, read on the forward strand.
CCCGGCGGTCGGTTCATCCACGACCAGAATGCGCGGCAGGTGCAGCAGTGTCTGCGCGATTCCGATGCGCTGTTTCATGCCGCCGGAGAATGAGCCGATCTTCTGGTCTTTGTTTTTCTCCAGATGCACGGATTTTATACAAAAATCGACACGCTCTTCGCGTTCGTCTTTGTCGTAAATATTTTTAAGCATGGCCTGGTAGTTGAGGAATTCGTATGCCGTCATGTTTTCGTAGGTGCCAAATTCCTGGGGCAGATAGCCGATCAACCCCTGCAATTCTTCCCGTTTGTCTTTCAAATCAATATCGTTGATTCGAATGGTGCCGCGGCTCTGTTCGAGAATACCGCAGATGATTCGCATGAGCGTGGTTTTGCCGGCACCGTTGGGTCCCAGCAACCCAAACATGCCGCTGCCAATTTCCAGCGAAACGCCATCCAGCGCGCGGAACGGATTCTTCTTTTTCCCGATCACCGGTATAATCTGCACGAACCGATAAAAGCTGGCCCGCATTCCACTGAACCGGCCGGTGAGTCGGGAAATATTCACTTTGTCCTTGTGAAGCCGGTTCGATGTGGTGTAAATGGCCAGCGCCAGATACCACACAATACCAATGAAAATGACTACAGCGATGACTTCCCACTTCAAATAAAAAATGACCAGGTTCAACGCCGGGAAACCCCAAAAGAAAGCGGGATAAATTTGATTCAAAATTTTCGGCAGAAATGATTTTCGGCTGGTCGCCTGTTTGTTTTTCAAATAAGATTTGACAGGTTCCCAGGTGACAAGACCAAGAAAATAAATGGCGTGTGAAAAAACGAATACCCAAAAGAAATTTTCAAGATAAAAATAAATGAAATAAATGAGAAAACCAATGAGCGGAATCTGCCAGAGAAGAGAATCCAGGTCTCGCCAGGTCGAATATTTTTTACTCAGCCCGGCACGTTCCTGAATGACTTGCCCCTTTTTCCATTCCTTGACGAAGCGCGCGCTGTCTTCATAAATTTTCACCACGTGTTTCACAGTAATGTGAAGCGATTCATTCGGCTTAATGTAATCAGCTTTGGCCTGGCGCAGACTGGTCATGATAAAATATGTCGTGCCGGGGATCAAAAGAATCAGCGCGAAAAAAGTGATAAATTTCCAGATGAGGCTGTCAATGTTGGTGTAGACCAGCACTGCCCCGATAACAAGAAGAATGAGCTGAATTGATTTGATTTTCCAGTTCAACTGGTTGATCCACTGCAATGCGCTTTCAAGGCCGGAATAGAATGTCGGGATGAACACCAGCGTGAAAAGTGTGCTGAGCGAAAGTCCGCCGATGACCGTGATGGCGAACGGCGCGCCGATTTGTGTTACGTATTCGGCTTTACCCATGGCCAGTGGAAGCATGGCAATGATGGTGGTGATGGTTGTGATCAAAATCGGGCGGACACGCGCCTGGCCGGCCATAATCAGCGCGCGCGAACGGTTGTATCCCTGACTCCTCAGAATTCGTGTGTAATCGATAAGGATGATGCCGTTGTTCACCACCAATCCCAGCAAAATGAGAAAACCAATCAGCGAGTTCACGTTGATGAGCGAATTTCCGGTGAGGATGAGCGCCCAGAACGATCCGATTGCCGCCAGGGGGATGGTGAACATCATCACCACCGGTGTAGCGAGAGATTCGAAAACTGACGCCAGGATCATATAAATTAAAATGAATGCGGCGGCGATGAGGAAATAGAATTCCTGCAGTTCCGAGGTGTCCTCGTGAATGATTTCAACGGCGATGCCGGGCGGAATTTGCATGTTGGCAATGACCTGGTCCACTTCCATCCGCGATGCTTCCAGCAATGATTTGGAGTCATTCACCTCGCCCAGGAACTGGTAAGTGACTTCAATCTGTTTTTCCTGATTGACGCGATTGATGCCGGACATCCCGAATGAATAGACAATGCGGCTGAGCTGATCCAGTTCATACAGCCCGCCGGCCTGAGATCGGATGCGAAGCGTTTTCAGATCATCGATGGTTTTTTCTTCGAGGTCTTCATTTCGTATAACGATGTCATATTCTTCCGTGCCCTGTTTGTAGGTCAGTCCTGAAGAGAATTCATTCTGGAATCCGGCCAATTCGGAGGTGACCGAAGATAGCGGGACATCGTAATGACTCATCAATTGCGTGTCGAACAGCAGGTGGATTTCCGGCCGGTTATCAGAAATATTCAATGAAACGCGCCGCATGGAAGACAGGTCTTCAAGGTAGTATCGAATGTCTTCCGCCACATTTCGCATGGAGGCAAAATTTTCGCCTTTTATCACGATAGACTCGGTCTGGCTGCCAATTCCCAGCATTCTCTCCATTCGCATGCCGGGATTTCGTCTTCCCATACCACCGCTGAACCGCCGGCTGGATGTTGGCTGTTCAAAGCTCACTTCAGCGGCGCGGAAATCATCAATTCGTTCCTGAATATCGCTTTTAATCTGCGCGATGCTGCGGTCGTCGATTTTTTGATAGTCATCTTTCAGTTTAATATTGATGATGGCTTCTTCTTCATAAATCTGGCTGACAATGTCCTCTTTTTCTTTGATGTCCGCCAATCGCTCTTCCAGCTCTGCTGTGACAATGTCCGTGGCATCCAGCGTGGAACCTGTGGGCATGGTTACGTACAGATCAAAATCCTTTAATTCTGCCTCGCGGGACACGTTCAGGCTCAGCGCAAAACAGAGGATGATGCTGGCGAAAAAGATAATCCATGCGCCCAAAATTGTCCGCGCCGGAAAACGAATGGTCGATTTTAAAAACACGCGGTAAATTTGGATCAACCTGTTTTTGGAAGAAACCACATTAAAATTTAAATTCCGGGCGTCGATATTTTTTCTTCTTTTTAAGAAAAAATGTGTGACCATGGGAATGAGCAAAAGCGCGACAAAAAGCGAAACCAAAAGCGTGGATATAATGGATACGCCGACATGCCGCCCAATGGTTTTGATGATAAATTCATTGGAGAAAACAAACGGAAGAAAAACAGTGATGGTGGTGAGCGTGGCTGCAAAAATCGAGCGCCACACTTCTTTTGTGCCGTAAATAACGGCTGTGTCCGCATCTTTATTCGCGGCCGTGAGCCGATAAATGTTTTCCAGCACCACCACGCTGTTATCGAGCAGCATTCCTACGGCAAGGGCAATGCCAACCAGCGTCAGGCTGTTGAGCGAAATGTCGAATGCATAAAAGAAATTGAACGCCGTGAGCACAGAAATGGGAATTGCCAGGGCAATCACCAGAACCAGTTGGAGATGGCGCAGGAAAAAGTAGAGAATAAATATCGCGAGAATGCTGCCCACCAGAGCCAGTTGTTTTATCAGGTCGATGTTGCGTTCCATGTCCTCAGCCGTGTCGCTCTGGATGACAATTTCGATTCCCTGTGGCGTGAGTTCTTTGTTCAAGCGGTCAATGACGCTTCGGGTGGTGTGCGAGAGGTCAATAAGGTTCACCTGGGTATCCCGCACCAGTTGAATGGTGATGGCATCTTTTCCATTGACCCGGCTCAATGATTCTTCTTCTTTCGCACCCACGTAAACATCTGCCACATCTTTCAAGAGAACCGGGCCGTTGCGGTCAATAACGATGTTTTGCAGGTCATGCACATCGGTGTAGTCGGCAACCAGATTTACGAAATAATATTTATTTCTATCATAGGCCTGGCCTAGAAATGTCTTGCTGCTGGTGTTGCTGGCAATCAGCGACCGAATTTGCGAGGCCGTAATGTGATGCGCGCGGGCGGCTTCCTCGTTCAGAATAATTTCAACGGACTTTTCGCGGCCGCCGAATAATTCCACATTGGCGATTCCGTCGATGTTTTCCAATTCGTCGACGATCTCTTTATCAGCTATCTGTCTCACCCGGTCAGTCCCGCCTTCTCCCCGAACCTGCAGCGACATGAACATGTTGGCCAGCAGCTCAGTGTCTATTTTTACCACGTTGACAAAAAAATCATCGCCCAGCGAACTCTTCACCGAGTTCACTTTCTCCTGCAAACGGAGATAGGCATATTTGATTTTTACATTTTGATTGTAATAGACGGTGATTGTCCCGTTTCGGGAATTGACAGTTGACTCAATTTCATCAATTCCCTCCAGCGTTGAAATGGCGCCTTCGAGGGGAATAATGGCCTGTTTCTCCATGTAATCCGGGTCCATTTCACTGGAGCCGTTCACCTGGACAATCAAAAATGGCAATTCAGCGCTTGGAAATAGCTCTACCGGTAATTGCGTATATGAAACATAGCCCATCAAGCAAAGCGCGATGAAAAGCATACTGACAAAGGTTTTTCTTCGTATAATAAACCTGATGATATTCATAAAATTATTTTGACCTTATTGATGATAGAAATTTACACTGCACAAAAAATTAAAAAATTCTCAGAACGAAAGGAAATTAGGTGTAACTTACAAATAATGGTTCTATCCTGTTTTGTGTGGGTAAATAGATTCAACGCAAGGAACGCAACGATTAAATAAATGATCGCAATCATAAACAATAACGCTTGTGTTTATCATATTTCACCACTCCGTGGTTTTATGAATATGGTGAACACTTATGCTACCAATATACAACCGCTACGCGGTTTTGATAATTGTCAATCACAAAATAATCCCGTAGGGATGGAATATCGGTAGAAAAATCAGCCA
>CAZSBG010000066.1:0-34516 GCA_964605145.1 uncultured Cytophagia bacterium
CTTTGTTAAATTTCAAATATCTGATTAATTTCATTAATAACATTAAGTTAAATATTTATTGTTTGAAATTTGTGAATAATTCAGGCTAAGGCTTAATTCCCAATCGCTAATACTATTTCGAGCAGATCGTGTTCTATGCTCACCATCGGATTTTCAACAATTCGACCGATTTCCTTTTGATTGTGGGAGATGATAAATGTTGGCACATATTCAATTTGGGACTTTTCAGCCGATCCTTCTGAGTCGCGTTTGCTGCGATCCAGGCCATAAAGCTGATATTGGAAATTTGCATTATCTGCCAAATCCATAATTTTTAGAAACCGGGGAACCTGGCGCCTTGAATCCGGGCACCATGTCCCCAAAAATACGTCGATGCTGACAGGGAAAGAGAAAGACGCCAGTTTTATAACAATCCCTTCATCCGGCTGATACTCTTCGCCGACTGATTTGTATTCGGGCATTTGCTCGTAAAGATGAGCCGCAGTCAGCTTGCCGGTAAGGATTTTCCCATTCTTCGATGGATGATTTTCACCGTTTTCGGATTTCGTTTCCTGTTTCGAGCATGCGACAACAAGAATCGCAAGAATTGTGAAATAAAACAATCGGAGTATATTCAATTTTCCCTGCCTTTATTTTATTCGTCATTGCAAATCAGATTGGCCCACGATGTACCTGTCAACCTTCAAATTTCTCAGTGGCTCTTCAGGCAATATTCGTGGGCATGATTCATTGAAATCAGAGGGAACTATCCTGAATTCCATCCTTGTTCAGTAAAAGCGTAACGACTTCCCCCTGTTCGCCTAACTGTCCAAGATCAACGCCGTTTAAATACAATCGAATTCCGCCGCCATTGCCTATGCGGATCAGATATTTTTCCTTGGCTTCCCAGCGCGCTTCTTTGCCTGTATCGAAAATATAATCTTTGGCTGCGCTGTCATCAATGGCAATTTGCAGCCATGTCTTCTCCAATGTTTCTAATTCCAGGGACAACTTTTTCCCGTGGTTGAACAGCTTGCTGGCCACGGACAGGGCAGATGTGTCCAGAGTATTCTTGTGAACCGAATTGGTGCTCCCAATTCCGGCGCTGGTAGAATCCGCTAAATACGCGGAATGATTATTATCGCCGTTGATCAGGGAAAACACAATCAAAATCACGCAAACAAAGCCCACACCAAGCCAAATGAATTTTTTCCGGCGCAGGTAAGGCTGAACGAAGTCCTTGATTTTCGAAAATAAATCGGGCTGCGATTGTTCAGCCTCGAATTGTTTCAGGGCATCATCCGTGATTGTTTCGTGATCCGGTTTTTTGCTGGAAACAATAGCATCGTAAGTGTTTAAAAATTTTTCGACGTCCCTGCCCAGCTCTTTGATATACATTTTCAAAAAATTTCTGACAAACAGCTCCGGTAAAAAATCAAATTTACCGGCTTCCATATTCCTGAGAAAATTGATGTTTATTTTGGTACGATTTGCAATTTTTTCCAGCGATTGCTTTTTAGATTCTCTTGCCTCCCTTAGATTCTCTCCCAGTTGCACTAAGTCTTTTTCCTTTTCCTCCAATTTTTTCCTTCCTCCTCAAAAAGGATAGTTTAAAACATGCAACAGTTTAAAAATGATTTTATACCCGTGTGAACACGCTGACTATTCGAAAACGGCCATCACCTCCATTCTTCAAGAGAAGATTTTAATGCGAGATATAATTTTGTGATTGGCAAACCCACCACGTTATAGTAGCATCCTGAAATCGACTTCACAAACACAGCGCCATCATCCTGGATTCCGTACGAGCCGGCTTTGTCACAAGGCTGTCCGGATGCGATGTATTTTTCAATTTCCCGGGAATCCAGTTGGCGGAATTGAACATCGGTTTTCTCATAATCAGAGACTATTTTATGTTCCGGCGTTTTGATAATGGAGAAGCCCGTGTACACCTGGTGCAGTTTTCCGCTGAGCAGTTTCAGCATTCCGGCGCTATCTTCAGGGCTGGCCGGTTTGCCCAAAATTTTATTTTTTAAAACAACAACAGAATCGGCACCGATCACAAAGCCATTGGAAATTTGAGTGGCAACAGCTTCCGCCTTTTTTGTTGAGAGCACCTCAACAAGTTCGTGCGGAGGAAGTCCGCTGCCATTATTTTCGTCGATATTGCTGGAAAAAACATCAAAATGGGTGACAACTTTTTTTAATAACTCAATCCTTCGGGGCGATTGCGATGCAAGAACGATTCGTGTTGATGATGTATCTAAAAATGGCATAACGTAAAGATTATCAGTGTCGTAGAATTCAGCAAAGTGATTTTAGTTGTTACCAGACAATTCGGTACAAAAACAAATCTATTTTCCGTCAACAAAATTCAGCCAAAAGGCAGGAGATGCTGATAATGATGAATAAAAATTCATCTATTAGTAAAATTCAACGAATTTCAAGGGACGAAAAAAAGAATAAATATTTTTTTATGGTATACTTACTATATACTTATTTTTTATAAAAAAATCAAGTAAAAAATTTGGAGAAATCCGGTCACAATTCAGGAGAAAGTTGATTGGAAGAAGTTTGTGAAAAGAAAATGGCCGGAAGGTCAAAATATGGTTCAAAAATTGAGAAAATTATTTTTACGCTATTATCGCTCAATTCCGTCCCTGGCCATAACACCGGCGGTGTAGTAATGCTTGACCGGCACCATTTCTGTCACCAGATCGGCAATATCGAGAATTTCAGGCGGTGCGTAGCGTCCGGTCAGAACCAATTCGATATTTTTCGGTTTTGACTTCACGAAATCAATAATGGACTGAATCGTCACCAGCTTGAAGTGCAAGGCAACATTGATTTCATCCAGAACAATGATCTCAAACTCTCCTGAATGCATCGCTGTTTTTGCCGCATTCAGCCCGTTTTGTGCCAGAAGAATGTCTTCATCGGTGGCTTCATCCACGTGAATGAAGGTATCCTTGCCAAATTGTTCAATGGTAATTTCCGGGATAAGCTGCGCACTGGCGAGTTCACCGTAGGCCTGCCCTTTCATAAATTGAGCGATATAAGTTCTCAGCCCACGTCCTGCTGCACGAAACGCAAGTCCCAGTGCAGCGCTGGTTTTTCCCTTGCCATTGCCTGTGTAAACGTGCACATAACCCCGTGAGAATTGTATCTTTGGAAATTTTTTTTGCATAGTACCTTAAAAATAAAATTCTGAACGTTTTTGGCAGAAAATCACAATAAACAAAATTCAACGCGCCAGAGGACGCACAAGCCTTTAGCTGATGCCAAATAAATTCGAAAGACAAAATATCAATTCTCAAACTTTATTCGAAAGTTTACAACCAAACGATCCTGTCAGAGTTTGATTTTTTGAAATTTCCGATTTACCCGGCTCAGGTTATTTTAATTGTATTTTTCAATTAGCCTTGTCACGGTGTCGCAATGAAAGCATTTGCTGTTATGAGTTGATATCAGGCCACCGCAGGTAGAACAATAATATTTCTCATATTGCTCTTCAATAAATTTGTCGATCCCAATTTTTTGAATGGTTTCCAAATTTTCCTTTACACTCATGTTGTAATTATTGCGGTACCGCTTATCCATCCGCTTGATTTGCTTGCAGGGATATTGGGGACATTCAAAACAGAACGCAGCTTCGGCTTTCGCAGTGTGATTGATGCCGGTACATTTTTCAAATAAATAGGAGAATTTTTCATTTCGCGGGCGACAGCCGATGCATTGACTTCGTTTCATATTATTAACATAAGCGAGATACCGGCTGCAGATGGCGCAATTCATTCCGCACGGCGCTATTAGTTCCGCCGAGATAGGACTTGATCTCTTCATATTCAAATCAGACCTCGTATTCTTTCCAGAGAATGTGATCGATTTCCTGAACGTCGCATTCAACCTGATCAGCGATATTACGAATGGCTTTAAGATATTTCAAATAATCATTCCCGGAAAATGTCTTCTTGTCTTTTTGAAACAAAACCGACCATGACCGCGAATCGATAGTGCCGTAAAGTTGAGGTTCGTGCAGCGCCATAATCGCAGACGAAATACCGATGCCAATCCATGGAATGCTGAGGAGAACCTGCACTTTAATTCGGGTTTTCATTTCTTCATCCGGATGGTGGATTTTATAGTAGCAGTGCGTGATTGTTTTGACCAATGCATCCGGGCTGAAAGTGATTATTTTTCTTATCTGCGACTTTTGCCCGCGGAGCTGCCATTCCAGAATTTTGTGATACGTTGGAATGGACAGTGATTCATGATCGTGAAAATCGCGTTGGACTTCCTGGCGTAAACTGAGGATTTCCTGCCATTCCGGGTTTGATGGGGAGATTAGATTTTTCATGTTTTCTTGAATTAGTATGATGTTCATTTTTCTAATTGCGTTTCTATCAATGTTTAAATGCTTGTTCATAGTTTTTCTCAATTGACTATTAAAACGAAAATTAATGGTATTTCATTCTTAGCCTGCATTATTCATAGTATTCCTGAAAGAATGCAGGATAACCTGAATGGCGGGTATTTTAAAATTTGAATCAAAAATCGAGTTAAAAAGTTCATACATGTTTAATCGATTAATTTTATTTTAAATAAATTAATTCGGATTAAGTTTGTGAATAATTCAGGTTAGAATTGTCATTCTGAAATCCAATGAAATGCATCGGATTTCAAACAATGTGACAACATTAAAAATGCAATGCTATTAATGGCCATTTTAATAACTGTGGATTGTATTACATGAGTGCACTCTAAAAGGTTACTTTGTATAATAATTTTGTTAAGGCTGTCATTGCGAGGTGTTTTTTACCGAAGCAATCTCTTTGTTAGAAAGGGGATTGCCACGCTCCAATTCGTTCCGCTCGCAATGACAATACTAACTGACTTTAGTTTTTAGAGTGGACTCATTACATTAAAAGAAGAAGAATTATCCTATATCATTTTAGAAATTTAAAGATTGGTTACCAATCATTTTCATCTGTTATTTCATATGCAGCTTCACAAATGTCATCAACAATTCCGCAATTCCCAATTTTACAATATTGCTCTAATTTATTTTGTATTTCTTCACGATGTTTGTCGAGTCCAGATGCACTATTTAATATTTCAACCAGCATCCCCATCGTATTAATTGCTAAATTTTCCAACGGTAAATCTTGCATTCCATATTCATTTAATTGATAGAGCACACCATCTGTTATTTTCCATATAATTGCAATTTTTATAGCATCATCCGCTGTTTCTATTTGTTTCAGGATTTCTTTGAGTTGTTTACTAATTTCATAAGTGGAAAAACTATGATAGTCAAATTTTCTAAAAATTTTATTAATTTCTCTGAAGAATTGTTTTATAATTGATTGACTATCATCAGAGAGTTTCAATTCCAACTCTCGTTTTATTGATGGAGATTTTTCTGAAAATGATAGAATCATTTCTATCTTCGAAAGATTAGATAATTTATTTTTCACAACATTCAAAGCTTTTTTTTGGGATCTCAAATTGTTTAAATATTCATCTTTGTGATTCAAAAAGTATAATAACACAGCAACAATATGTTTACATGGATATCCTTCGTATGGACAATCGCAATTTGCTATTAAATCATCATTCTGATTTCATACTTTTATTGTGTAACACCCAACACCTCCATGAATATTTGCAGAAACTATCTGGGCCTGAGGATCATATTCAAAATCTTCAACGAGTCCATTTTCATAATAACCTAAACCTCGGTTGAATATGACACTGCCGGCAAAGCCCTCTATTTGATTTGCTGTTAATTTTGAAAATTTTAACAAGACTATTTTCTCTTCATAAGTTTTAAAATTATAAGGCCGATCTGGCCTGACGTATGGCAGGTGTCGCATTTTTTATTTAGAATAAGTTAGATTTTGAAAATGAGATTAATTGAAAGTCAGTGGATAGTTCAGCATGGAGTTTATAGCATTCCACTTAGATCTACTTTTACACCATCTTTTACTTTTTCATAATAGATGAATTTGACATCGATTTTTTCGTTCAAACTTTTCTTGGTTTTATATGTGACAGGTTTTATACTGATTGGAGAATCGCCAATATACCCATCGATACCTTTGGATTCATCGGCTGGAGTAGATAGCTTATATGTTGTTATTAAAATACTTGCTACTTTACTCAATATGGCTTCCTGAAATTTTAAACCGATAAGTGTTTTGATGATTACCAAATCCTTTACCCATTCGGATATCATTTCTTCATCGATTTGATTAATAACAGCTTTAAAATTTTTGACCATTGCTCGAATTTTTGTAGTCGCTTTTTGTATAGCATCAGGATGAGTTTCCAAATACCATTTTTCCCATTCTTTAATTGATTTGCCAGAAAATTCTTGGATTAATTCACTCATTTGACCTACAACTGCTGGTCTCGTCCCTTGTGCATTTTGATTTGCTAAATTGATGATTTGAGTTGAATATTTTGGAAATTCAAAAGATTCTGCACCTATAAGTTCTTTAATTTCGGCGTTTGATATTTTAAATTGTTTTTTCATAAAATGTGTTATTTTTTATAAGGTTCTTAAATTTATTACTATATTTAAATGGTATTTCGGAATCTAGTTCAACAAAACCATGTTTTAAAAGGTGAGCATTAATAAATGTCTTATTCTTCATGTAAACATAAGCTAAAAGTTGATTATTATCATCATATTTAATTTCACCGTATTTTAGATATATTTGCCGTTTCAAAATTTTATTATTAAGGAAATTAATTGCTTCCTTAATTTTTTTATCATTTGGTTTAACACCAATTAAGCGTATAGTAAGATCATTCGATAATTTAATTAAATTTGGTGATATGATTTCCTTCACGATATAATAGTTTTCTCGTTTTGTCCCATTTTTATTATCTTGCACACTGATTTTAGAACCGAACTTGAGTTTATTGGGATCAATCTTTTTATCAAATTTTACTGGATCAGAGAAAATATATTTCGATTTTTCAATTTCATTATTCCAGTTAATATTGTTCAGTTGTTGCTCAATTATTTCAAAATCCATGAAGAGCGCATTTTTATTTATCTCTAGTTTTTCTTTAATCGAAGGTAAAAATGCTTTGTTGATTTCATATCCAATTGAATTACGATTTGATATAGAAGCTGCCAGGGATGTTGTTCCGCTTCCCAAGAATGGATCAAGAACTGTTTCACCAACAAAAGTAAACATTTCAATTGCTCTTTTTGGCAATTCAACAGGAAACATTGCAATATGATTATCTTGTCTTGCTCCGTTAAAATACCAATGTCCAGAAAAATATTCTTTCCATTTATCTTTTGAGATTTTAGATTGTTCTTTTACAGTTTTGTCGAAAGGGGGCGTTTTACCAGGTTTCTTAAATATCAATATGAATTCATAATCAATTTCAACAATACCATTTCTAGGAAATGGGTATGAACCCATAATAGTCGCTCCACCAGTTGTATTCATGGTTGTACGTTTTTGCCATATTATCGCTCCCATATAATCAAATCCAATTGACTCACAATATTTAATTATTTCAGCTCTTATGGGAATTACTTTATATCTTCCATAGTACACAGCTCGTGCAAATTGATCGCCAATATTAATGAGCATTCGACAGCCTGGATTAAGTACTCGATAACATTCTCCCCAAACTAAATTTAAATTATTTATGTAACTTTCATATGAATCATTAAAACCGATTTGATCTTTTGTGCCATAGTCCTTTAATTGCCAATAAGGGGGCGAAGTTACAACCAAATGGACAGATGAATCTTTGACATCATCCATTTTTCTAGAATCACCAATTATGCACTTATGATTAGTTTTCATAAAAATACGTTCCGTTAAAGTACTAAAATTTGATAGGTTGTTTATTAAAATTTAGCAATTTTAATAATTTTATGCAACTAAAATAATTTATTATTAGCTTGTGTTTTTTGGAAGGACGCTGAAGATTTTGGCTCATAATAATCATGTTTTAAAAAAACTTATAGTACCGAGAGTGCTATTATTCAAAACTTATCTTTCAGTTGCCTTGATATTTCGCTGGTTAATGATTTGGAATTTGATAGAAATATTTTTTGTAATATCTTAATCTTTTTTTAAACAATTTTTCTAAGTATTCAATTTTTATATCACGATAATCATAAATATATTTATTATTATTTTCTCCTCTTTGGATTCTTCCGATATATTGAGTTAATTTACCTGAAAATGAAAATGGATATGCTAAGAACAAACAATCTAAGCTATCAAAATCTGCGCCTTCACCAATTAACTGCCCGGTTGCTAATAATATTTGAAAATTTCCTGATTTGATTTGTTTAATTGTGATTTTTCGCTGAGATTCTGTAAAATCACCAGTCAACATTGTCGTTTCATATTCTTTTTTGAGGTAATAATTCAAGACATCGACATGTTCTTTTCGTTCTGTTAAAACTAAACATTTCAATTTTTTATCAACGCAACTTTTAATATCTTCTACGATTTTTCTGTTTCTATTTGTATCAAATACTATTATCTTGGATAAAATTTGTAATTTATCCGTCATAATTTTGAAAGGAATAAAGATATCTGTATCACGAATAATGATTTCATGCTTTACATCATTGCATCCTGATATTCCTTTATGTTTAATGATTGATTTATTATAGTCATTTGAAATAGTATGTAAAATATTACCAAGATATATAAAAATCAATTTAACATCATTGTTTTTTCTTTCTGGGGTCGCAGTTAATCCATATAAATAGTATGTTGAAAATTGAGTAATAACACTACGAAACATTCGAGCTGGCATATGATGGCATTCATCCACAATTAACATCCCAAAATTACTTTGAAACTCATGTAAGTCCTTTAATCGATTCAAAGTTTGGACCATGGCGATTGTTATTTTTTTACCTATAACTTTCTTTCCTCCTCCATATTGTCCAATTTCTCTTTTTGGAATAGATAAAAAATTCTCAATTCTCTCCAACCACTGATTGAAAATTTGTTTTTTATGCACTAATATTAAAGTTGGTTGTTTAATTCTATTTATTAATTCGATTCCTATTATTGTTTTTCCTGAGCCAGGAGGAGCAACTAAAATTCCATCATTTGATAATAATAAACTATCTATTGCCTTCTTTTGGTAGTTATAGAGAGTGACTGTAGATTCAATTTTTATCGGGTCTAAGCAATTTCGTTTGTCCTCGATATTATACTTAATTTTATTTTCCTTTAAAAAATTACTGAGTTGCTTTAAAAAACCACGTGGAATAGCAATAAAATCCTCATGTATTCGAATCAGTTTAAAATACTTTTCTACAGTATGAACACTTAACCCAAGTTTCTTTTTAAGAAAATATTCTGAATTTACAAAGTTTAAATTATCTCTCAAATAGTTAATCAAAATTTTTGGTAAATTGGATTTGTTCAAATATAACTGATCTTTCAATATGATTTGTAATTTTTTTTGATATTTATTCTCATCGAATTGTTTTTCTTGAACTAAAGTTATATACAATTTGTCTAATTTATCAAGCTTTATCTTTTCAATTTGTTTTAAAAATTCCCATTGGTTTGTATATGGAACAGGTTTTAAATCGTAATTAAGAAATACTGAATTACCATTTATTACAGCCTTCGCTTGAAGAGGAAGCGCTATTAAATTACCAAAACCTTTATCATTTAAGAAATCTTGATTGGGAAAAAGTCTATCAAAGCTATCATCTTTTTCAAATTGATCAATTATTCCAGCTTCTTTAAGTATTGAAAATAAAATTCTTCTGCTTTTATAAGAAGGATATTTATCTGCAAAAAACAATCAAACATGCGCCCCATTTCCAGATCTTGATCTTTCTAAATACGCTGGTAAATTATATGTATCACATTTTTGAATAAAATTTAGTGAGTCATGCATCCAATTTTTTCCATCAAAATCTGCTACAACAAGGTACGAAGAATTATCAGTAAGTAAAGGGTATATCCCAAGAATTTTTAAACCTCTTAAATGTTGTTCCAGAAAATAATCGCTCAAAGGGATATATTTCGCATTTTTGCAATCTTTACATTTCCCTCTGTTCAACTTAAGGCATAAAGTATTTTTCCATTCATTAGAACAAACAGGACTAAAACCACTTTTTGATTTATCAGATTTCTCCCAACGAATAGCAAAAACATCATTTCTACCTTGGAAAAGATTTCTATAGATTTCAATTTTTTTTTTTGATAATTTTTGCATGTTTTTTGTTAAGTTTTTAAACTATTTACAATCGGAAATTGACTATTTAAACTGCAAACAAATTTGCTGTTTGAATTTTGAACCTGATTTGCTCGGATAAAACATTCTGAAATTAGTAATAGCAGCTGATATGCGTGCGGGCATTTACAGCTCCCTTTTTATTGTCCCTGAATAAAAATATTCGGGAAAAATGTCAGTCACATGTAAATTCCATTTCAAATAATATACAATAATCTCTTTACGTTGTCAAGAATATTTTTGCGGATAATTCAATAAAAATAAAGCATTCAAGCGTTGGATGCAATACCGAGGAGATCTAGGAGGAAAACCTTGCGGATAAATATGAAACGAATAAATATTCTTATCGTAATTTAAACCTTGGTTTCTTTTTATCGTTTGAAATCATTTTTTCGTGTGCGATGCCCTTTCATTTGTTGTTCATTTCATATTATTATTCCTTGACTATTTATACCTTCTTAATTATATTCTTTTATAATTCCAACATGGAGGGAAAAAAATGAACTGTTTTGTCAATCCTCTTTTATTGTTTGTTTTTCTGCTTTCACTTTCTTCTTTCTCAATCGCTGATGAAAACTACTGGCAGCAATATGTGCATTGCGATTTCAAGGTAAGGCTGGATGTGGAGAGTCACTCACTCAGCGGGGATGCGGTGATCACCTATCAAAACAACTCGCCGGATACGCTGGATCGGATTTATATGCATCTGTACCCCAACGCGTTCAAAAACGAAAATTCCACCATGGCGCAGGAGGCGAAACGGCGCTACTATCCCGGTTCCATCACGCCGGAGAATAACGGGTACATCGATATTCTGGAATTTCGGATCACGCGCAAAAATTCGGACATCGATGCCTCGGAAGCGCCGGTTGTTGCATATCGCGTGGACGATACGATTCTGGAATCCATGCTGCCGGAACCACTGCCCCCGGGCGGGGAGTTGCAGCTCTACATCAAATTTTATGAGAAGATTTCTTCACTGGTGCGCCGCGGTGGCTGGCGCGGGAATCAATACGACCTTTCCCAGTGGTACCCCAAGCTGGTGGTGTACGACCAGAACGGCTGGCACCCGGACAAGTATCACGCGTCCGGGGAATTTTACGGCGAATTCGGCACGTTCGATGTGGAAATCACCCTGCCGTATAATTACATCGTTGGCGCGACCGGCGTGCCGGTTGAAGGCGATCCCGGCTGGTCGTGGGTCCAGGTGGATACCAGTCTCTCGGACGAGGAATGGGAAAAAGTCTACGAGGCTCAGATAGATTCAATCGATGCGCGGGGCGAGGAAGGCGATGAACGAACCGTCAAGTTTCACGCTGAAAAGGTTCACGATTTTGCCTGGCTGGCCAGTTCTGATTTTCTCTATGAGCGCGGCGAGTGGAATGGCATTCCGGTGCATGTGCTGTATCGCTCTTACGCCAAACATGACTGGACCAAAGTGGTCGCGCATCGCGGCGAGAAGGTGCTGAAGTGGCTGTCCGAAAAATACGGCATGTACCCGTATCCCCAGTTGAGCATCACGCACGGCCTGCTTGGCGGCGGCATGGAATATCCCATGATCGTGATGAACTCCGGTCCGTGGGAGGGACTGATTTCGCACGAAGTGGGGCACATTTATTTTTACGGGCTTTTTGCGAGCGATGAATTGGCCGAAGCCTGGATGGACGAGGGCGGGACATCGTATCAGGAGTACTGGTACCAGGTGACCAATTACGGTCCCTACGGCTATGAAGCGGATAACCGTGAGCGTTCCTGGATGGAAAAATTGCGTCCCCGTCTCACCCGAAAAGAACGGGAAGCGTCGCGACTGGTTGATTACGTGACCAGCGGGTACAACGAACCCATTTCCATGCCGGCGCACGAGTTCAAAGGCGGATACGGGATCAATGCGTATTCCAAAGGCGCAGCGTTCTATGCCATGCTGCATTACATTGTCGGCGACAGTCTCTGGGACGAAATCAACCACGCCTATTTCGATCGATGGGCATTCAAGCATGTGAACGAGGAACGGTTCCGAAAAGTCTGCGAAGATGTGAGCGGCATGGATTTGAAATGGTATTTCGACCAGTGGCTGTACAATACGGTGAATATCGATTATGCGCTGGGTGACATCTCCAAATCCAGGCAGGGAGATGGTCGCTGGCGCACCGAGGTGGGAATCAAGCGTAAAGATAAAGGCATAATGCCGGTGGATGTGCAGTTGACAACAGCGGCAGGAGATACTCTCCTGAAGAGATGGGATGGCAAAGCAGAATCCGGCACGGTAACGTTTTTGACGTCCGCGAAACCGGGAAAAGTTGTGCTGGATCCGGGAGATGATGTGATGGACAGGAACCGGCTCAATAACGGCGACTGGAAATTTCAGTTTTTACCGGATCTGCCAACGTTGTGGGGCTATTCACCGAGAAATGTGTATCTCGTGAAATACATCCCCAAATTCTGGTACAATGACGTGGATGGACCCTGGCTCGGATTGCGCTTTCGCGGCGATTACATGGGCAAATTCAATCGGGCTGAATTGGGTCTGACGTATGGTCTGCGCTCCAATTATATCGGCTACAATTTTTCGTACGGCCATCCGCTGATTCCCGGCAGTGATAAATTACAAATGAATATTTCCGGGGTGAATAGGGAAGGGCGCGTTGTGGGCGAGCTGGGATTCACCTATCGAACCAGCCCGGAGCAGTATCAACCCCCGTTTCATCGGTTCAAATTTGCATTCAATGCAGCACAACTATTGAAAGATGAAGAAGATTACGCGGTTCGAAAAATTCGCGCTGCCGGGGAAACCGTCAAAATTCAGGAGTGGCAACGAGGCCGGGTCAATAAAATTATCGGAAGCTATGGGGTGAATTTGCGCGGCCGGTCGTGGTACTCCAATTTTGGCGTTGATGTGGAATCCTCCCAGGGTATTTTCGGCAGTGAGTTTGATTATTTAAAATTTTACGGTGAAACGGATTTCACTTATGGGAGAGGGTTGAATAACTTTTCCTGCCGGATGTTCGGCGGCACCTTTTCCGGGGATGATCCGCCGGTTCAGGAATTATTCTTCACGGATGGCGCCAATCCGCGGGAACGATTTCAACAATATTACGTGCGAAGCGTGGCTGCGCTTCCGCCAGAATTGAATTACCATTTTCCCGGGGGCGGAAATTTGCGAGGCTACATCGACCAGCCCATGGGAACGGAAAAAATTGCCGCGGCCAATGCCGAAATCTCTTCCGGCATCCTGATGCCCCTGGCGAGAAAGATTATGCCGCGCCGGTGGAATGTTCAGTTAACTGCGTTTTACGATGTCGCCCATGTCCGGAATTTCGACGACACCTCCAGCGATCTGATGGACGCCGGAGTGGGATTGAAGCTGAACGCCCGCGTGTTTTACCAGCGATTCACGCTTCGGTTCGATTTCCCGTTCTGGGTGAACGAGCCGCTGCCGGGTGAAAAGGAAACCAAGTTTCGCTGGGTGTTCAGTCTGCAAAATGCGATTTAGGAGCAGGTGTTAGGGAATAGGTGTTCGTACCTTAAGAATAATATTCTGAACATTATTGGCAGAAAATCATAAAAAAACAAAATTCAATGCGCGAGAAAACGCACAAGCCTTTCGCTGATGCCAAATAAATTCTAAATTCAAAATATCAACTCTCAAACTTTATTCGAAAATGTATAACCGAACAACGCTGTCCGAGTTCGTTTTTTTTGGAATTTGGTTTTGTAATTTGCTTGTTGATTTTTGAAAATTCCGGTTTATCCGGCTTAGGTTATAGATATTTTTCAATGGGCGATATTCGTTCTTCGATTTTCGCAGAGTAAAAATAAAGTTGAATTTGCAGATTTACACAGGAATTGAATCCCCCTTTCGAAGGGGCGATGTTTAAAAGTGATACCAAAAATAAAAATAATCCCAAAGGCCAACGCATGAAAACTAAATCAGCAATTCTCTTCCTCATCCTTTTTATTCCATCAATCTTTTTTGCCGGGGAAGTGCCCATTGAACAGGCAAAATCCATCGCGCAGAAAGTCTATTTTGAAAAACAAAGCCGAACCTCAGAACTGGCAGTTGAGTCGATTGTGGTTACGGATGATTTGACGATTACCGGGGAGAGGGGCCCGCTGATGTGTCGTTGTTTTCGGCTGAGCATTTCAAGAGTGAATATCTCTTTGTCCATGTCACGGATGACAGCGGCGCTTCCGCTGCTGATTCGATGAAAATTATAATGGAGGATGTTACGGCTGTGGCTATGACCGATCGTCAGATTCCACAAAATTTTGAATTCCATGGGAACTATCCCAATCCATTGAATTCGGCGACGCATTTTCGCTTTGCACCTCTGAAACAAGGCCGCGTGAAGCTTGAAATTTTCAATGCCATCGGTCAGAAGGTGGTCACGGTTTTGGATGAAATCAGGCAAAGTGGAATTCATGAAGTGGAGTTCAATGCCGGCAATTTGCCCAGCGGGTTGTATTTGGCGCGTTTTCAGGCTGGACAATTATCTGATGTAAGGAAATTTTTGTTGATGAAATAAAGCGACTAACCAGGAAAATGATTTCTATGAAATAAAACGGGGACCATGCTCGAAACTCTGAAGAAATATTTTGGCTACACCGAATTCCGGCCGCTGCAGGAAGATATCATCAGCGTCATTCTGGATAAAAAGGATGTATTTGTGCTCATGCCCACCGGCGGAGGCAAATCTCTCTGTTATCAAATGCCGTCGATTTTGAATGATGGTTTGACCATTGTGGTGTCTCCTCTCATCGCACTCATGAAAGATCAGGTCGATTCGCTGCTGGATTACGGCATTCCGGCGGCGTACATCAACAGTTCATTGACTTACGAGCAGATTTCTGTGATCAAGAAGAAACTGCTGGCCAATGAAATTAAATTGCTTTACGTGGCCCCGGAGCGGCTGGCATTGCCTGAATTTCTTGAATTTCTGAGCATGCTGGATATTAACCTGTTCGCCATCGATGAAGCGCATTGCATTTCCGAATGGGGGCACGACTTTCGGCCGGATTATCGAAAGCTTGTCGTGCTCAAGGAAAAATATCCGGACATTCCCATGGCCGCGCTCACAGCCACTGCCACACCCATCGTGCAGCAGGATATTGTGCAGCATCTGGCTATGAGGGAACCGCAAATCTTCAAAGCCAGCTTCAATCGGCCCAACTTGTTTTACAAGGTGCTGAATAAAGGAGAAACCTACCGGCAATTGACCGATTATCTTCACGCGCACGCAAAAGATTCCGGCATTATTTACTGCCAGAGCCGAAATACGGTGGATTCACTGACAGCGGCTCTGCAGCGTGACGGCTTTCGGGCGCTGCCTTATCACGCCGGCATGGAGAGCGCGGATCGGACGAAAAATCAGGAACAGTTCATCAAAGACAATGTGGAAATAATCGTCGCCACCATCGCCTTTGGCATGGGCATCGACAAGCCCAATGTGCGGTTCGTCGTTCATTACGATCTGCCCAAAAACCTGGAGCGCTATTACCAGGAAACCGGTCGCGCCGGCCGGGATGGGTTGAAGAGCGATTGCATTCTGTTTTTCAGCTACGGCGATAAGTCCAAAATTGAATATTTCATCGAACAAACCGAAAATTCCCGGGAGCGGGAAGTCGCTTACAACAAGCTGCACCAGATCATTCAATATTGTGAAAGCCATGTATGCCGCCGAAAAATTTTGCTGGAATATTTCGGCGAAGATCACTCATTCGAAAGCTGCAACACATGCGATAACTGCCTCAAAGAGAGCGAAACCTTCGATGGCACCGTCATTGCACAGAAATTTTTGTCCTGTGTGTATCGGC
Source organism: uncultured Cytophagia bacterium (assembly GCA_964605145.1). Taxonomy (GTDB): domain Bacteria; phylum Zhuqueibacterota; class Zhuqueibacteria; order Thermofontimicrobiales; family Thermofontimicrobiaceae; genus CAZSBG01. Next base: position 16,045 of record CAZSBG010000066.1, read on the forward strand.
TCAATCAACGATTCGGCATGGGTTATGTGATCGATGTGCTCAAGGGATCGAAAAGCGAGCGGATTTTTCATAACAGACATCAGCGGTTATCCACGTACGGCATCGGTTCAGAATTCACGAAAAAACAGTGGGAAGGCTATGGACGCGAACTCATTCAGCAGGGGTATCTTTACATTGGCGGCGGTGAATTCCCGGTGTTGAAACTCACGGAAAAAAGTCGGCCTGTGCTGTTCAACGACGAGAAGGTGACGCTCACCACCGTGAAGATTCCGAAATCGCGAACCGTAAAAGTCGGAGATACGCCCTACGATGAAAATTTATTTGAAGAACTGCGCCAGCTTCGAAAACGAATCGCGGATGAACGAAATGTTCCGCCCTACGTGATTTTTCATGACACAACGCTGAAAGAAATGTCCTCCCGAATGCCGACGACGTGGAATGCCATGAGCTCAATTATTGGTATGGGCCAGACCAAGCTGAAGCGATACGGGCCCCGGTTTCTCAAGGCGATTGTCGCTTATGCCCAGCAGCATGGACTGGAATTTGAAGGCGATAGGGGTGGTTCATTCTCCGAAAAGAAAGCAAAAGTGAAAACCGAGCACAAAACTCTCGAGCTGTTGCAGCAGGGACTTTCCATACAAAGCGCTGCAAAAGCCAGGGACACTTCGCTGAAAACCATTTACAGGCACATAGAAACGCTCATACTGTCCGGAGAAAATATCATTCTGAATAAATTCATTCCGGTGGAAAAGCAGCGCATCATCCGAAAAATACTGCTCCAAATTGGCCTGGAGGACATGGACAAAGTGCACAAGCGTCTCGGTGAAGGCTATTCCCGTGATGAAATTCGCCTGGTTCGCGCGAAATTAATTGTTTCCAGGAAACGATAATTGTTTGTTCTTCACCCTTTTCACGATAACTGAATTGTACATAAACGCTGCACATTAAGCCATTCTACTTGAAAAAACTTATCCCTCCAAAAATTTTCATAAAATATATACCTTTTTCTGCCGATATAAACATTGTATCAGATCGTCTTTATGTTATTACCCAGCAACTTTTACAAATTTGTGCAAAAGAATTATATATGAATCGGTCATCGAGTGTTATTATGTGCACCTTTGCCGCGCTGGGTTTTCATTACATCAGAAATTTATTTATTTTGAAGGTCGTTTTATGAAAAAATCAGTTTTAATTATTGAGTCAGGGTCAGGTTTAAATGCACTGTTTCAAACTGTTCCGGATGGCGCGAATTATCGCCTCTTCAATGAGGAGAATGGAAAACAGGGATTTGAAGCTGCAAAAAAATATCATCCTGACATGATTTTCCTGGATGAAAAGATGGCAGACTCCAATGGGGTGGAGACCTTTTCAGACTTGAAATCGAACTTCGAAACTGAGCGCATCCCTGTTGTTTATTTCACTGAAAAAGAACCCGAAGCAGTCAGAGCGCAACTGGGATCAAACGGCGCGACCGAAATTTTGCAGAAACCTGTGAAGCTGGACAGCTTTCTGGCATGTTTGAAGCGAGTTGATAGCTTGGAAAATAATGGGATGGAAGCAGGCAATGATATTGATATTTTGGTGGCCGAGGATGATATTATCTCGCGGCGGATGGTGGAATCCCTTCTGAAGAAAAGCGGCTACACCAATCTTCGGTTGGCTGTGGATGGACAGCAGGTGATGGATCAATTTGCTGAAAAAACGCCTGAACTGTTGATTCTCGATTATATGATGCCGCGTAAAAACGGATTTCAGGTATTGGAAGAGATCCGTAAAAATCCAAAATTCAAACATATTCCCATTGTTTTTCTGACTGCTGTTGATGATAAATCGAAATTGATCGAGGCGTTGAATGCCGGTGCGACCGATTATATCACAAAACCTTTTGACCGGGCAGAACTGCTGGCACGGGTGCATGCGCACGCTCGAAATTATTTTTTACAGAAAAAGGTTCGGGAAACGAATAAGAAACTGGAATCGCTGAACAAAGAATTACAGAGAAAAAATGACCAGATTCAGGCTGACCTGCAATCCGCGAAAAAAATTCAGGAGGCACTGCTGCCAAAAGAATTCAGCCAATGTAAAAACCTGGATGTTCAGTTTTATTATCAGGCATCGAATACCGTGGGCGGCGATTTCATTAATATTTTTAAGATCGATGGAAACAGAGTTGGGTTTTATATTGCGGATGTCTCAGGCCACGGCGTCACTTCGGCGTTGGTGACGGTTTTTATTCGCGAGCAAATTAATAATATCTTGAAAAAACTTGATAGCACGAAATTAACGCCGGCCAAAATTCTCCGTCAGTTGAATAAAAATTTCAATAAGGAAGATTTCTTCATGGAAAACGGGATTTACCTGACCATATTTTGTGGATTCATCGATCTGAATAACTATCAGCTTTACTATGCGTCTGCAGGGCATCATGCACTGCCATTAATTATTGAATCTAACGGAAACATAACAGAACTTGATGATCTTGGCGTGGCCATCGGTTTCATGGATGATTTCGAGTATGAAAATAGTGAGATAAAACTGGATCATAATCAGAGAATTTTTCTTCACACGGATGGGATCATAGAAATGGCCAATGAAAATAATGAACTGTTTGGTATGAATCGATTGAAGAATTTTTTGAAGCAGAATACCGGCTCGAATGGGAATGAAGTATTAGAAAATCTTGTTAAAGATGCATTGGCATTTTCGACGAGTTCAGAACCACAGGATGATATTGCATTAATTTTATTGGATATAAAATGAGCGATACTGCTGCAAGAATCAATTGTTAAAATGAAAAGCGAAAGGATGCAACAATGGATATTACTTCTGAAAAGAAAAATGATGTTTTGGTTATCTCCCCAAAAGAAAAACGACTTGACGCCAAAGTCGCACTTGATTTCAAGGAGAATTTGCTGAAAAAAGTGAATGAAGAAGGCCAGCGGAGAATTTTAATTGATCTGGATGCCATCGATTTTATCGACAGTTCAGGGCTTGGTGCAATGGTGTCTGTATTGAAGGTGATCGGGAAAAACGGCGAGCTGAAAATTACCCAGCCGCGGGATCAGGTGAAAAATATGTTCGATCTGACGCGCCTGAATCTCGTTTTCAATATATTTGATGATTTTGATGAAGCCTTGCGGAGCTTTAATTAGTGCGAGTCTCATAAAAAAGTATAAATATTCCAAAAAAATTGGACAAAAAAATGAAAGCACACGTGAAGCTCAGAGTCGCAAGCACGCTTGAGAACGTTCGCCTGGTTGGTTCAGTGGCGAAAACAATTTCCTCATTTCATTTCGATTCCCCTGAGGACAGTCAATTGATCGAAACCGCAATTGTCGAAGGATGCACAAATGTGGTGGAGCATGCGTATCAGTTTCAGCCCGATAAAAATATTGAGGTCAAAATAGAGCTCAGCTCAAACAGTCTGATTTTTACGATTATTGATGAAGGCCGACAGTTCGATCCTTCGAACGCCAAAGCATTTGACTTCGATCCGACCGATCTGGAAAATTTGCCGGAGGGCGGCATGGGAATTTATATTTTCAATACGATAATGGATGAAGTTCAGTATGCCACACAGAAAGGTAAAAATCATTTGAAATTTGTGAAATATGTAAATCAAATGAATTGAAGATATTTGAGGAAATGAGGGAAAGATGGGAGAGCAAATCGCTATTTTCTGAAATTTACATCTTTCCTGACCGCAAAATCGCAACCACCAGCCATAAGCCCAAAATGGCGGCAATGACATACCCGAGTATCCCGAAAATCGATATGCCAAAAAGATAGGGGCCTTTGTCGGAAAACACCATAATCGATGAACCGATAATCAACGCGGCGATAATTAAACTGAAGGCGAGTCGATTGCTGGATTTATCCAATTCGGTAATCAAATGATCAAGCCCCTTGTGCTCAAAAATGAAACTGATCTTTCCTTTTTTTACCCGGCGCAGTATGTACCTCAATTCCCCCGGAAGCACTTTCAGCAGTGCGTCCATATCCTGGATCGCCTGCTTGATTTCTTTCAATTGTTTTTTCGGCAGAATCGGCTGAATCATCAATTGTTGCACATAGGGTTCGACGAGGGTCATGAGATTGAACTCAGGATCGAGATTTCTCCCGATGCTCTCAACCGTGGCCAGCGCTTTGGCCATAAGCACAACATCTGTGAGCAGGCCGATTCGATGTTGGCGCAGCACTTCGATCAGGTCATTGAGCAATTTTTCAATTTCCAGTTGATAGAGGGGCACGCCATAATATGATTCGATGAAATCATACAAATCGAGACGCAGGGCGCGCGTGTCCCGCATCTCGTCCAGCACTTCGGCATCGATGAAAATTTTGATGATTTTATCGATGTCCTTTTCGACAAGTGCCTGCAACAAGTTACGGAGATAGGTTTTCGTCTGTTCATCCAGGCGGCCGACCATACCAAAATCGATTGGGGCGAGAATGTTATCGCGCAGTACAAATATGTTCCCCGGGTGCGGATCAGCATGAAACAGGCCGTGTTCAAAAATCATCGTCAATGTCGCCAGTGCCCCGTTGCGGGCGATGACTTTTGGATCCAGATCATGGCGCCGGGAAAAATCTATCTCTGAAACTTTTACCCCGTCGATGTATTCCATCGTTAAGATATTATGGGTAGTGGCGTCCCAAAAAACTTCAGGAAAATAGAGCGTGGAATCTTTTTTAAAATTATTCCTGAATCGATCGATATTTCGCCCCTCACGAATAAAATCCAGTTCGGCCCGAATCGTTTTCGCGAATTCTTTCACGATGCCCCGGGGATTGTATAATTCACTTTCAGGGAAATATTTTTCCAATATGCCGGCAATGTCGAACAGGATGCTGATATCCGTTTCAATGGTCCTTCGGATATTTGGACGACGAATTTTTACGGCAACTTTTTGGCCGCTGTGTAACGTGGCTTTGTGCACCTGGGCAATGGAAGCTGCAGCGATGGGTTTCTTTTCGAAATCAAGGAACAGATCGGAAATGGAATTCTCCAGTTCCGATTTGAAACTTTTTTGCACTTCATCCCAGGAAAATGGCGGCACCTTGTCCTGAAGCTTTTCCAATTCTTTGACATATTGATAGGGAACGAGATCGGGGCGGGTGCTGAGTACCTGCCCCAATTTGATGAATGTCGGTCCCAGCTCTGCCAGCGCCATGCGCAGGCGTTGGGCTGTGGTAAGGTTTTCGATTTTAGTCGCAGCCCTGGATTTCCGGAGAAACTTTCGTCCAAATTTGACAAAGGTATCGAGTTTCAATCGCTCGACAATATCTTCAAATCCATATTTCAGCAACACCGCGAAAATTTGCCGGTAGCGTTTAATATTTCGATATGTTTTTCGTACCCGTGGAACTTGCATGCGCTATTTGCTTTTTTTACGTGTTGAAGTTGACTGCACTTTTTTCTTCAGTGTTTCCACTTCTTTGGATAATTTTTCAAATTCTTCTTTGGTGGGAATTCCCAATCTGTCAATCGTGTTTTTTATTTCTTCATTGATTTTGCCAACGACAACTTTTTCCTGTTCTTTGATTTTCTCAACATATTTATCAATAGTTTTGCTGCGCTCTTCTTTCACAAGTTCGCCTTTTTTTATCATTTCGTCCACAAGCTCTGCTGCTTTTTCACGCGTTTCTTCAAAAAGTCCAACGCCGAAAAATAATCCTTTTTTGATTGTTTCCTTCATATCAGGTACCTCCACTTTTTCGAGATGAAATTTGAGTGAATTTAATCGGGTATTGTGTGTGATTTAAGTTAACAAAAATTTTTATCACGGGCAATAGATTTAATAAAAATTTTTTGCAATATAAGCTTGTTTATGAAAATACAGTTAGCATAATACTTGCTACCGGACACTTCTTACAAAATGACATTTTTGATGGAATTGTCATGCCCGAATGACATGTCCAGCTTCCATTAAATTTATAAAGGATGACAGACCTGGCATTTGTCGGGCATCCATTTGACAAAATTTTATGAGATTCCCGCTAAAAACATGCGACTGAAAGGAGTGCCTGTGGTACGGGAATGACAGTACTACCGAATATAATTTACAAAGTGTCCGGTAGTCAAGCATAATATTATCGGAAGCTGTGTGTTAAACAAATTAAACAAAAAAAAAGTTGCATTTAATAATAAAATGAATATTTTATATTCATAATTTCGGTGGATTTTCAATCATTAAACTGGAGAAAAAAAGGTGAATGATAACATGACCAAGCAGCTCAGAGAGAAGGCGAACAGATATGGTCAGGGACATATTTTCCGGTTTTGGGATGAACTCTCCCTGCAGCGTCAGGAAAAGCTTGCTGAGCAGGTGCAAAAAATTGATTTCAAGTTATTGAATAATTTGAAAAAGAAGTATTTATTGAATAAACAGAATAATGAATTTCAGGGAGAACTGGAGCCCCCGGAAATCATTCCCATTCCGGTCACTGAAGAACAAAAACGTGATGCCGAAGAAGCTAAAAAAACCGGTGATTCTCTTGTCTCGAGCGGAAAGGTGGCAGCGTTGCTCGTCGCCGGCGGACAGGGCAGTCGATTGGGATTTGACGGTCCGAAAGGTCTGTTCAAAATTGGGCCGATCAGTCAGAAATCGCTGTTTCAGTTACACGCGGAAAAGATATCCGCGTTACAGAAAAAATACGGTTCGATCATGCCCTGGTTCATCATGACGAGCGAGACAAATCATGAAGAGACCGTGGATTTTTTTCAGCAACATAATTTTTTTGGATTGGATGAAAAGGATATTTATTTCTTCAAACAGGGCATGATCCCGGCTCTTGATGAGGATGGAAAGGTTTTCCTGGATGCGAAAGACCATGTTTTCACCAATCCAAATGGACACGGCGGTACACTCAATGCGCTGCGGGACAATGGCTGCATCGATGAAATGAAAAAACGCGGCATTGAAGAGATATTCTATTTTCAAATTGATAATGTGTTGATTCATATTTGCGACCCGGTGTTTTTGGGCTATCATCGCAGGAAAAAAGCGGATATGTCCGCGAAGGTGGTTTCGAAACGAGATCCGCAGGAGAAGGTGGGGGTGGTCGGAAGGATGAATGGTAAACTCACAGTCATCGAGTACAGTGATATGCTGGATGCCGATAAAGAAGCCCGAACCACAGATGGCTCCCTCAAGTACCGCGGCGGAAGCATTGCGATTCATGTTTTCAATCTAAAATTTATTGAAAATGAAATTTCTCAGGCAAAATTGCCATATCATCTGGCTCACAAAAAGATTAGCTATGTGGATGAGAATGGGAATCTTATCGAACCGTCCGAACCCAACGGGTACAAGTTCGAGATGTTCATTTTTGATGCGCTCCAGGATGCGGAAGATGCGGTTATCATGGAGGTTGATCGCAAAAAGGAATTCAGTCCTGTCAAAAATAAAGACGGCGCCGACTCCGCAGAAACAGCCCGGCAGGATTTGATCAATTATCATGCTGATATGCTTCGGCAGGCTGGAGTTGACATTCCGGATGAGTGCGGTCCGATTGAAATCGATGCAGAATTAGCGCTGGACGCTGACGATTTGAAACGAAAACTTGATCTGACGCAACTCAACGTGGTATTTCCTTTGTATCTTCGTAAGTGAGTAGCGCCTTCGTAGCCAGTGTTTTATTTATCGCTATGTTCAAACGTCATCGGAAAATCCAGATCAATGAGAAGTAAATTGAATCGCACAATCAATATCACTTTCGTTTGGAATATTCATGTGCCAGTAAAATCAATTAGTGAAATGGAGGAATAGAATCCAAGACATCCTGCACCACAGCCTGACCTGTCACTTTTTCTGAATTGGAGTATTCTATGCTGGAAACTTTAAGAAAAACCATGGAAGAATTTTTATTCTTGCAGGATGTGTTCGCGGGATTGCTCGTCGATATGATTCATTTTTTGCCCAAACTGCTTGCCGGATTGCTGGTTCTGATTGTTTTTTATCTTTTCTACCGAATCATTCGTTTTATCATTGTGCGCTCCTTAAAAAAAAGCAGATATTACGGCAAGTCTGATCAATTTAATTACCAAGATCGTGAAATATATCTGTCTGGGATTTGCGCTTATTCTGGTTGCCGACCAGATTGGAATTAAAATTATCACGCTCATTTCAACGCTGGGCGTGGCCGGTATCGCGCTGGGTTTAGCTGCGCAACAAACGCTGGCGAACTTTATTTCCGGCATTATCATCCTTGTGAGCAAACCATTCAAGGAGCGAGATTTCGTGGAGCTGGAAGGTGTTTTTGGCCGGGTCGAAGATATCACACTGCGGTCTACAAAAATAATGACGCTGGACAATTTGATGGTTGATATCCCGAATCGCAGAATCGTGGAATCCAAGGTAATCAATCACACCTACAATCGGTTTATCCGATTGCGAATCGGTGTGGGAATTGCCTATAAGGAATCGATCCCGGCAGCCCAGGAAGTATTGTTGGACGTGATCAAAAATGATGACAGAATATTGTTGAAACCGGCGCCGGAGGTTGTGGTGGATGAAATCGCCGACTCCAGCATCAATCTCCATCTCATTGTGTGGATTAAAAACGCCCGGAAGGAAGTTCCCATTTCGTATGACCTGCGAAAGAAAGTGAAAATGGCGCTGGATGAAGCCGGAATCGAGATTCCGTTTCCACATCGCCAGCTTTTTGTTGAATCTCTGCCACAGGATGATAAGAACAAAATTTTTCAGCATCAGCACGAGGAAGAATAAATTTTAATGCTCAAAAAGTTTTTTAAAATAATGTTATGGGCCGGCGGAATACTGGCAATCTTGATTATTGCAGCGTATATTTTTGTTCGAATAAAATATCCGCCGGATGAAATCAAAAATATACTTATCCACCAAACAGAAAGCGCCCTTGACCGCCGTGTAACCATCGGTGATCTGTGGCTTCATCCGTTGAAGGGCTTCACAATCAACGATGTCCGAATTTACGATAGCCCGGCAGCAGATTCGATTCATGGTGAGTCCGCGTACCTGATGACCGCAGCGCATCTTCAACTCCGCTATCGTTTACTTTCACTGTTGCGAAAACGCATTCAAATTCAGGAAATTATTGTTGACCGACCGGAAGTTTACCTGAGCCAAAATGAAAAACAGGTCTGGAATTTTGAATCGCTCGTTCCTATCGATACAAAAGTTTCAGTGGAGGCGCCCGCGCCTGTTTCAAAGGATACAACCGCTGAATTTAGTCTGCCCTTTTCTGTAAAATTGAAAAAACTGGCGGTGAATGATGTGGCCGCACATGTGCGTATTTATCAACCACAAGCTGCCATTGATGTAAAAACCGGTGGACTTTCTGTTCATCTCAATGATGTTTCCGCGTCTCTGAAATCCATGGATGAACTGATGCGCGATATGAAGGCTTCGTTGTCGCTTTTTTCCAACGATCAGCCCTGGGAAGTAGAAATTCAGTCTGATTCAAGCGAGGGATCGTTCAGGTTAAGCAGTATTCTTGAATTGAACCTGAATACAGAAGTGAGCGGAACCGAAAATATCGTCGCTAAAGGTAATATTGCCCTGACAAACACGAATGTGCAATTCCCGTCAGATGAGTCCGGGAGATCAGCGGTTCGTGAATTCCCGTTGCCAGAATTGATCGGAATTTCGCTATCCGTGCAGGCCAATACTGAAACACAGAATATCGATCTGAACGATTTGACAGCCAAGCTGTGCAATGAAACGCTTTTCAGTGTGAAGGGAAATGCAGCGCATTTTTTGGAAGCACCGGAAATTTTCGCTGAAGTGATTGAAAGTGAAATTCGATTGGAGCAGGTGCTGGATTCATTTTTGCCAATGTTGCCGGATTCCATCGCGCAAGAATTTCTAAAAATAAAACTGGCCGGCGCGGTATCGCTGAAGGGTACGCATTTCCGGGGACATCCAATGAGCGAGAGCAGCAGCGAAGGATTGGACTACGCGCTGAACTTTGCCATGAAAAACATCTCTGCCGGCTATGCTGAACCTGAGGCAACTGTGAAAAATCTGAACGTCACCTCAACCGCACGTGGCATGTTCAATGCGGTCGGTTTTCATGGAGCCGAAGTGAATTTCAATTTCGGAGTGGACAGCCTGGGCCTGAGTGTGGACACGCTTTCTTACGCCTTCGAAGGTTTGGCTGCGAACGCGTATGCCCATCTCGATTCTAAGTTTTTTCCTGACTCAGTGAAATCTACCATTACTATTGAGGATTTTTTCAAAACCAAACTTAGCCTGGCAGCAAATTTTGCTTCATTCGACAGGCTCCATAAATACCTCGCAAATATTCATCTTTCATTTGATGAGGTGTCGCTGGCAGCGGTGACGCAATCGCAAATGGAAGGCGATGTCGGGCTTGATTTGAAAATTTCATCCCAATCAACCGACAGCATCCGCCTGGCGTTGAATATCGCCTCAGACATTCTTGAAATTCCATTCGGAGAAGAACCGATTATTGTGTATCCCATGGATTTCATGTGCGATGCTGTTTTGGGAACAGACACCACATTTCAGCAATTCGATGTAAAGATGTTTGACTTGCAGGTAAGTGATTTTCTGTCACTGGCGATGCATGGCCGAGCGCGTTTGGGCGAGACGCAGTCTGTTGAAGCTGAGATTGAAAATATCGAGCTGAATCACCAGAACGCGCTCATGATTGTGCCGGAGCAATTTCTGGTCGGGCTCGAGAGCCTTGAATTGAGTGGAAACACAACGTTGAATTCAAAAGTCTCCGTGCAGATTGATGAGAAAGCAGAACCAAAAATATTCGCTGCCGGCAGCGTGGTCATGGATGCGGGCATCCATTTCCCTGGGCAATTTTTCTATCTCGGTTCAATGAAAAATAAAATTGATTTTGAGACGGATGCAAAATCAGGAAAAATTCAATTGCAATCAGAACTGGACAGCCTGTTCCTCGCCGGTGTTCTGGAAAATCCGCTTTTCGATATTTCATTAAACCTGACAGGCAATGCCCCGGATTTCGAAACAGTCAATCTGGACAGCGCCAGAATTCAAATTCCCGCCTTTAGTGCCGAAGCGCTTGTCACCGGAAGCGCCGACAGCCTGGCCGGGACAATGCGGGCAAATCTGAAAAGTCAGGTGATTGTTAACGCGACGGATAAACGCGTCACATTCCCTGGCAATATTTCGGTCGATGGAAAGATCACTCAGCGAACCGCAATAAATTTGACGGAACAGATGGCTGATGTCGACGGCTGGCTTCAATTCGATAATTTCAGTCTGCAATACGATACCCTTGCACATTTGGACACCATTGCAGGCAAAATCCTGTTTACGCAGCAATTCGATATTGAAAAAGGTGAAATAATAGAAAAGCAAAACCTGCATTCATTCATGGCGTCGACCAGTTCATCGTATTATGATTTGCTGCGGCCATATTATTTTCGGGACGCCAATGAAAAATTTTCACGGTTGAGTATTAAACAAATTAAGGCGTTGGACTATTTTGCCAACGACATGACTATTGATATATTCATTCAAAATCAACGGATCGAAATTCCAAGATTTTCACTGAAATTATATGACGGAAACATGGCCGGGATGATCAGTGTCAATGCGCATACAGGCCTGCCGGATGACATCGAATGGAAAATAAAAGCGGATCTGTCCCGACTCAATTCGGCCAAGCTGCTGCCTTCCGGCAGGGGAGCTGAGAAAGATTCGGACCTGAATTTGAATTTGGAACTTCAGGGACAGGGGGTCGATCCGGCAAGCCGGTTGGATGTGGGGGGGTATTTTTATGTGACGAAAATTGGTCCGCAATTCACAGACAATGTGCTGCAATCTCTCGATCCCAAAGGAATTGATAAAAGCATTCAGGATACCCGCACGCTGCTGAACTGGGGTTACAAGCCGAAATTGATTTCTTTTGAAATTAAACACGACAATCTCTATCCCACCATTCATCTGGTGAAGGGGAAACTGCTGACAAAACTGATCCCGCTGAATTTAGCCGGGGGCAATAAAATTGAATTGTCGAGAATCCCTGTAAAATTTTTTCTCTCCAATATGGCTGCGACGACCAATTAATTTCATGCGATTCATTTTCATTGGACACGAATCATGCACAAATGCTTAATTATAATTTTACTACTATTTTTGAATTGTTCTTCCGGAGAAAAAATGGATTTGAACCAGTTGATTGAACGTCATCAGAAAGAAAAAAAACAGTTTGAAATCAGAGACGCGTACAAATTGATTTATCAGAGCATTTTGGGGGTGGCGCACATTTTGGATGACCGGGAAAAAGCTAAAAATTATTTGCAGCGGGAAATCGCAGATATCGATTCAATCGATTCCGAACCACTCATTGAAAACATTTCCATTTCCGGCGACGTGGTGCGATTGAATTTGCGTCCTTATAAATTTCACTACGGCGATGTTGATTCGCTTTTTGCAGCGATGCTGCGCTCCGCGGAAACCATCCAGGGTACAAAAGCGGATTTTTTGAAGCAGTGGAAAAAATTTAAACAGGCGGTTGAAAAAGGCAAATTAAAATTCGATGTGCAGCAGTTGCATGAATTTGATGAAGAAGTGAAGCGCGCCGACTTTCCTGCTGTACATCATTCTCAGGCATATCGTGAGGCGAATCAGCCGGCGTATCGGGTGTTAACAGGAGAGCAAGCAGAACAATTATTGAAAAAACAGCAAATCAGAAAAGATTAACATAGACTCGTTTACATCAAATTTATATTTTGGGCAGGAGTAACATCGTCCTGCCCATTTTTATTTCGCAAATGGTAATGTTCCTTATACTTCTCTCTAAATTGAGGAAATAGGAGAATCGAAACAGATTTGAAAAAATGAATGTTGAAGTCTGATTGAACAGGATTAATCATTAATCCATGTATCAATCTTATCACAATATTCCCTGACCATGGCTTCGGCAGTTGCTTCATCGCTGGCTTCGGCATTCACATGAAATATGGGACGCTCAGTATCCGGCAGCACAAGCACCCAGTCTTTATCGTGAAAGATTTTTATGCCGTCGATGAGTTGCCGCTTGTATTTTTCAGTGTCTTCCATCAGGCGGCGCATGACTTTACCTTTGGCATCCCATGGACAGGGCACATTGGTTTTTCGAAGCGCAAGTTCCGGGACAGAGTCGTGCAGTTCGCCAAATCGGATATTACCGCGCGCCATGAGTTCAAGTATTTTGCCCATGGTGAACATGGCATCGAACGCGAACAGAAAGTTGGTGAAAATAAATCCGCCCTGGGTGTCGCCGGCGTATTGAACATCATGTTTGAAATCCGCATCCACAATGGCGCGGGCGCGATTGGCAGTACGCACAACCTGTATTTTCAGTGGTTCACAGAGTTCCTCTATCTGACGTGAAGCAGTCACCGGCACGGCAATTTTCCGGGGACAATTGGCTTCAATCAACAGTTTGGTGAGCAGCACCAGCAATCTGTCTGATGTGATGATCCGACCTTTTTCATCCACAAGAAACAGTTTTTCAACGCCGGCATCCACCAAAAAACCAATGTCTGCTTCCAGCGATGTTACGATAGTTGACAGGCGGCTCATGCTTTTATCGAATTTGATTTTATCGCGGCTCAACTGGCGTTCTTCCAGGAACGCATTGAGAGAAACGACCTCACAATTCAGGGAACCGAGAATTTTGGGTAGAGCTGTGGCAGCCGCTCCGTGAGAATAGTCCACTACAATTTTATAATTCGTTTTTTCAATAGCGGTTATATCCAGATGCGAAAGATAATCTTCAGAGTACGGTTCAATCACACTCACGGAATAGTCGCTTTTTCCGATCTGGTTGTACGCTGCCCGGCGGAAATCTTCGCGGAAGAACAGCCGCTCAATCGCTTTCGCTTTCCCAATTTGTAAATCTCTGCCATCGTCATCAAAAAAGATAATGTCGATAAGTTTGTCATCAAACGGCGATTTGCGAACGTGCACGCCACCCTTTTCAATGCCGGAGCGCAGGCCATACCGCACAATGGGAATAGGCATCACGCGGAAATCTTTGATATGCACGCCAACGGACATGAATCCACTGTTCAGCGCTCGACTTATCATTTTTGCTGCATCCGAGGCGTCGCGGCTGCTGACCACGCTGTTGTTCGAGCCGATGAAAGCGCCGTAGGCGGCGCCGACTTTGGCGGCAAATTCCGGGGAAATTTCAGAATTGGCAATGCCGGTGATTCGGGAATAGGTAAAGAGCTCTCGAAACCATCGATCTCCCCAGACTAAACTGGTGGTAAGTACAGAGCCATCATCCACTATTTTATCCGGCCAGATTTTGACATTGGAGCGGATGGAAGCCTTTTTCCCAATTGAACAGTTTTCACTGATGACGACATTTTCAAGGACATACGTATCATCCATCAAGTGACTTCCGGACGCGACGACATCATGTTGGAGCTTCACTTTTTTGCCCAGGTTTACATTGTCCCACAATACCGAATCACTGACATCGCTGGCTGTATCGATTTTCGATCCCGGACCAATAACTGTATTGGAAAGCTTAACTTCACCGGAAATTTCACAATCATCTCCAATGACAACTTTACCCTCGTACTGAATATTATCGGACAGAGTACAATTGTGCCCGACCCATACATTGGGTTGAATCTCATTTCCTGACGAATGGATCGAAATTTTACCCTTTAGACAGTCCAGATGCGCCTGACGGTACTCATTTAAATCACCGACATCTCTCCAGTAGCGGTCGGATATATACCCGTACAGCGGTTTGTTTTCTTTCAGCAATAACGGAAACAAATCCTTGCTAAAATCGAATGATTTTTTATCAGGGATATAATTTAGTACTTCGGGTTCCAGAATATAAATGCCTGTATTTATGGTGTCGCTGAACACCTGCCCCCAGGTGGGTTTTTCCAGAAAACGAACAATTTTTTGATCGCTGTCGCTAAAAACGATTCCGAAAGATAAAGGATTTTTCACCCGGGTAAGAATGAGCGTGGCGAATGATTTCTTTTCTTCGTGGAATTTAATGGCAGAGGTAAGGTCGATGTCCGTCAGTACATCACCGGAAATAACGACGAATCGATCTGTTAAAAATTTTGATGCTTTTTTTACGCTTCCGGCAGTTCCATAATCTTCCACTGCCTGAATGTACATCATATCGACGCCCAATTTAGAGCCGTCGCCAAAGTATCCGGTAATTTTTTCAGGTTGATGAAAAAGGAGAGAAATCGACTCCGTGATACCATGAAGTTTCAGTAAATTAACAATGTGTTCCATTATTGGGCGGTTAACCATGGGAACCATTGGTTTAGGTATGTTGCAGGTCAGGGGTTTAAGCCGGGTGCCGAATCCACCAGCCATGATTACGCCTATCACGTGATACACTCCTGTTAAGATTAAAAATAACGCAGGTTAATTAAGCTTTTTTCCCTCCCTCGTTAATGATTAATCAAATAGGCTTTATTTAGGTGCAATTCATGGAAAACTCTCGGCTTCAATTGCACCGTAAATTATCCGAACCTTAATTTCTGGCATGCGCCTCCAAATTTTATTTGTACCTCTTTCGAGTTTAATTTATATCGTACTGCCGCACGAAATTATTTTTGATGAAAATTTTTCTACCCCACTCAACGGAGTGATGATGCAATTTTTTCCAATTTCCATGCCGGCTGGAATTTGACTGTTCTTGCCAATCACTGTAAGACCGCTGCTCAGGTGAGACGGATACTCTTCATTTGGCCGCTCGTTTTCACCTGCACCGATTTTGCTTTCCACCGCCACTTCAACCATTTTATCCATGATTACCCCTTCCACATGGCAATTTTCGCCAATCGTACAATGGTGCATAATGACAGAATCTTTGATGACCGCGCCCTTTTTTACTGTAACATCAGGAGACAAAACCGAGTGGTACACATCACCTTCAATTTTACAGTGAGGCGAAATTAACGAATTCTTGATCGTACTGGAGCTCCCGATACGACTGGGGGGCCAGTCTCCCAGATAACCTTCTTCTTCCAGATTGGTTCGGCATTTCCATTCATTAAGTTTCAGTTCGGGCTGTGGGTTTAACAAATCCATATTGGCTTCCCAGTAAGATTGAAGCGTACCCACATCCTGCCAGTAGCCGCGGAATCGATACCCCATAACCCGATGGGTACGAATACTGTCCGGGATGATGTTTTTACCGAAATCGTGTCTGCCTCTATACTTCAGGGCCTGAATCAGAAAATCTGTATTGAACACGTAAATTCCCATTGAAACAAGATTACTTTTCGGTTTGGGCGGTTTTTCTTCCCAGGCAACGACCTGATCTTCATCATTCAAAATGGCGATGCCAAATTGATGAGCTGTTTCAATGGGCACCTCGCGCACTGCGATGGTGATATCGGCATTGGTCTGCTGGTGAAACTCAACAAGAGAATGATAATTCATATGATAAATATGATCACCAGAAAGAATTAAAGTATGGTGCGGTGAATGCCGTTCGATATAATTCAGATTTTGTGCAATGGCGTCAGCAGTTCCCTGGTACCAGTCAGAATTTTTTTCGCCCTGTTGAGGCGGCAAAATTTTTACGCTTCGCTTGCGTCCAACCAAATCCCACGGTCCGCCGATACCGATGTGTTTCATCAGTGAATACGGCTTGTATTGCGTCAATATGCCGACATGGTTGATCCCCGAATTCATGATGTTGCTGAGTGTAAAATCTATGATGCGATAAATACCACCAAACGGGACAGCCGGTTTGGCTCTGAGTCGGGCTAATACATTTAAACGACTTCCCACACCTCCAGCTAAAAGCATGGCCAGTGTATTTCTCATCATATTAATTTTCCTGAAGGAATTTTTTGCTCCTTAAAATCTTCTTCTTTTTTATACGGATTTACAATGCAGTTTTCCCCTATGACCACATTGTTTGGTATATTTACGTACTGCCCGACCACCGTAATCCCATTTATTTTAACCTGCTCAGAAGTCTGTTTTTTCTGAGCGCCGTTTAATTCTCCAATTCGACAATTTTGGCCCACGCAAATATCGGTATCCAAAATTGTTTTATTAAGAATTGAACCTTTTTTAACAGTTGTGTCAAACATAACTACAGAATTTGAAACCTTTGCCCCCTTTTGAATTCGTACCCCGGGAAAAATAACAGAACGGGAGACATCTCCTTCAATCATCGCGCCGGTATATACGATACTATCTTCGATTGTAGCAGAATCTGAGATGATGGTTGGCGTCCGATCGCGCAAATTTCGGTGATCCAGATTGGTGCGAACCTGCCATTTCTCAAGATCGATTACAGGGTATTCGGCCAACAAATCCATATTCGTGCGCCAGTATTCCGGAATGGTTCGTGTATAACCCCAGTAATCGTAATATTTGTAACCATACAAGCGGTGCGTATTTACCAGTTGTGGGAGAATGTGTTTTCCAAATTCAGACCATTTGGAATTTTTGGTGAATTGCATCAAACCTTTTTTGAGCACATCTGCGTTGAACAAATAAATTGTGAGTGATGCCCACGTTGAATTTGGCTGTGATGGTTTTTCATGATATGCAGTTATCCTACCCCCGGTTTCATTGTCTTCTTCATCTATCCTGGCAATCCCGAACCGGTGTGCTGTTTGCAAAGGAACTTGTTTAAAGACCGCCGTTACATCAGCTTTTTTGGTTAAGTGATAATCAATTACCGCATTGTAATTTAGATGATAGACATGATCTCCTGACAAAACTAACACCAGGTCAGGCTCAAACTCTTCAATAAAATCGAGATTCTGAAAAACAGCGTCGGCTGTGCCCTTGTACCAATCTGAGTTTCCGGCCGATTTGAATGGCGGAAGCACCATCACACCCCTGTCGCGCCCAACCATATCCCACGAACTTCCGACGCCAATATGGCGGACCAGGGATGAGGAGTGATATTGAGAAAGAACACCGACTTTTTCAATCCCGGAATGCATGAGATTGCTGAGAGAGAAATCAATAATTCGGTACATACCTCCGAATGGCACGGCAGACTTTGGTCGATTCAGAGTGAGCACAGAAAGCTCGTCAACCCGGCCGCCGGCCAAAATCATCGCTAAAATTCTTTTCATTATCGCACGTTTAAGGTGAGCAGGTTTGGGGATAGTATGATTATTACCAATCCCAAAAATGATTTTGTATAAACAAAGTATTAAAATTATTTTTCGAATGCAAGTAAAATTTTTTAAATAAATAATGAAATCCATTAAATTTAAATTGATAAATTGAAGGAAATTTATTATTTTATCAAAGCATCAGGTATATGATTCAGAAATACTGTAGCTAATAAGTGCCTGAGCGAAAACTAATTTTGGTTCTATGTTGAAATGTGTGGGTTGTTTTAGTGAATTGAATCCATATTACTGATATTTTCCAACGCGGTGAAAACGCAAATAATAATACCAGATGATTATTTCATCTATAATTATTTTGCACAAAACAGAATAAAAGTAACCGATCACAGGGTATGCATA
>CAZSBG010000067.1:0-33755 GCA_964605145.1 uncultured Cytophagia bacterium
ATGGTTGATTGACATAATTGTGCTTTTTGAGTATGATGGGTGCGGAATGCAAATTCTATGTTATTACCCAGAAACTTTTGCAAATTTGTGCAAAAGAATTATATATGAATCAGTCATCAAGCATTATTATGTGCGGCTTTGTCGTGTTGGGCTAATCCAAAATCATATCAATTATTATGGAAATCAATGAACAGCGGTTAATTCAATTATTCCTTGAACTGGTGAAAATCGATGCGGCATCACTGAAGGAAAAGCCTGTTGCCGAATACATTAAATCCAAATTTAGTCAGTGGCGGCTGCCCATAAGCGAAGATGACGCCGCTAAAAAGATCGACGGTAATTGTGGAAATTTGTTTGCAAGACTTTCCAACAGTCCTGACGCCGGCGATCCCATGATGTTGATGGCGCATTTAGACACCGTCAGTTCAACATCGTTGCTCACGCCAGTTCATGAGAATGGCTACATCAAAACTGACGGCAGCGCCATTTTGGGCGCAGATGACCGCGCAGGCGTAGCCATTATCCTCTATCTTGTTGAAGAAATTGTGACGAATAAACTGAAGCACCGAAATTTGGAGATCATTTTTTCAGTTGCTGAAGAAATTGGCATGTTCGGTGCAAATGAGTTCGATTTTTCAAAGCTGAAATCAAAATACGGATTCATTCTGGACTGCTCTGCTGCACCCGGCAGTTATGTCACCAAGACACCCACGTCCTATATTTTTAAAATTGAATTTAACGGAAAAGCTGCCCACGCAGGAGTCGCCCCGGAAAAAGGGATTAATGCAATTTCCATGGCAATCGATCTGGCAAAGCAGATTGAAGTTGGCCGAATCGATGAAAGCACGGTCACAAATATTGGCATGATTCATGGCGGAGAAGCCACCAATGTAGTCCCTGAACAAGTGAGCATGGAGGGAGAAATCCGTTCCTTTGATGCGAACATAATAACCAAAATCATCACGGAAATTAAAGATCGTGCAGGTGAGATTGGAAATAAATACGGCGGGAAAATTATCACTCATTTCGAATTGAGTTTTCAGGGTTTTGATTTGGATAAATCCCTGCCTGTCATTCGAAATCTCGAAAAGGAAATTCAGGCGCTCAACCTTTCGCCAGAATCCCTGACCTATTATGGCGGCAGTGATGCAAATGTTGTCAACAGGCAAAACTTGCACGCTGTAAATATTGGAATCGGTGTGACAAATCCTCATTCCAAAAATGAGCACATTGCAGTGGAAGACCTTGTCAATTCCGCAAGATTAATAAGTCGTCTTGCAGGAATATCCCAGCGCGGTCAAACCGCAAAAGAAAAATGGCTAATATAATCCGGATAAGTTTCAACTCTTGCACTTTTGTGTATGAATCGCTGGACAATAGCATAGTGTGAATTTTTTCAATCTTGATTTCAAAAAACTGACAGAAAAATATAAAATTTTTATCACAACCTTACAGGAGGGTTTAATGTGCAGAAAACTTTTAATTTTGGGTATGATACTGATATTCCCCATATTGGTATTCGCCTCAAATTATGGTAAGATTTCAGGAGAAGTGATCGACGAAAAAACAGGCGATCCGCTGGCTGGTGTCAATATCATCATCGAGGGGACGTACCTTGGCGCAGCTTCGGATCTGAACGGGCAGTTTATCATCTTACAGGTTCCTCCGGGGGATTACACACTGAAAGCCATGGCAATCGGTTATAAAACGGTTCAACTCGAAAATGTAAAAGTACGCGTGAACAGAATTGCTTATGCCGATTTTCAACTGCCACAAACCACGATTGATATGTCAGAGGTCGTCATTGTCGCTGAAAGACCTGTTGTTGAGAAAGACATCACCGCTACGCTGAGAAGTGTAAACGCCAGTGACATCGACAAACTGCCATCCACAACTGTGAACGATGTAATCCGGACGCAGCCGGGCGTGGTGAGTTCCGGCGGGCTTCACTTCCGCGGCGGGAGGTCAGGTGAGGTCACCTATTTTGTCGATGGTGTGCCAATGGTGAATCCACTTTTTTCTGAAATCAGCACGTCAGAAGTCATCAATCGCGATGCCATTGCAGAGATGCAGGTTATCAGCGGCACCTACAGTGCGGAATACGGCAACTCCATGAGCGGTATCATCAACATCACCACGAAAGAGGGAAGCCAGTCTTTTCATTCCGATTTGAATTTCAAATCATCGGCTGCCGGTGTTGAAACTGACAGCAAGAATTACAATCGAAATATCATTCGGGGTTCAATCAGCGGACCTCTTCTTTTCGAAAAGACAAATTTTTTCATTTCCGGTAATTATGATGATCGCGACAATTATTTGCCCTGGGGCTATCGGACGGAGCGAAATATTTACGCGAAAATTACAGATCGCCATTTGAGTAATTTCAAATTCAATCTTGTGTATAATTACTCGAAAGGCAAGCGCAAAAGCTATTCCCATTCTTACAAATATATCCCGGATCAATACTGGTATGAGCCTAACACAAACTCCCAAATGGCTCAATTTTCGGTCACGCATACATTGAGCCGAAATTTGTACTATACCGCAATGCTGTATTACAGCAACTACCACTACGACTCTGGCGATTTTGATTATAACGACCTGAGCCCTGCTTATCAACGGGATGAAAACAAAGAATTCTACCGATTGAATTATGTTACCAGCTACGAAGAAGATGATCAGCAGACGTTCGGCTTCAAAACCGATTTTCTGTGGCAAATGAATAATTACAATGAAGTTAAAGCAGGGTTTGAATTGAAGCAGCATAAAATCGACCGATTCTATATCAGTTCGCCTTACTACGATGATCATATTTTGGATGATTACACCAAAGAACCTCGGGAGGCGGCCGCATATATTCAGGATAAAATTAACTTCTCGAGCATTATTCTCAGCGCCGGTCTGCGGTTTGACCTTACATATCCCAGTTCTAATTACTGGGTTGATCCGTACGATGCATTCAATAATCGCGATGAGGGCTACGAATCGTCAGATGTTCACACACAACTCAGTCCCCGCCTGGGTATCTCATACCCGGTTACCGAAAAAACTGTATTTCACTTTGGTTATGGTCACTATTTTCAGAGACCTGAATATCAATTCATTTACAAAAGCATCAGCGATGAGAATTACCAGGACAATATGATCCTGAATTTGCGCAGTGGTAACGGACGATTCGGGAATCCCAATCTCAAACCGGAAAAGTCGATACAGTATGAGTTCGGGCTGAGCCATCAATTATTTGAAGATTATCTTCTGAATGTTTCAGTGTACAGTAAAAAATATACAAATATGGTGGGCACCCGAACGTATTTTGCCGGCAGCCGCGCTGAAATCTGGGAAACGTATACGCTGCACATCAATGAAGATTTTGCCTACAACAATGGTTTGGAAATCCAGTTACGCAAAATACGCGGTCGCAATTTTTTCGCCGAATTGAATTACACCTATGCGGTTGCAGAGGGAAGCAGCTCAGGACCGCTGGAACGCGTGGGACTGGAAGAAGCAAATCGCCAGACCCTGAAATTCTTCCCGCTTGATTTTGATCAGCGCCACTCCATCAATGCCAGCCTTACTGTTCAATATGAAAAAAACGAGGGACCGGTTTTGGGCGGAGTCCATTTTCTGGAACACCTGAGAGCCACGGCGTTGTTTCAATACGGCAGCGGATTGCCATACACTTCAGGCACGAGAGGAGCGACTGAGCCTTATGAGGTCAACAATATGCGATTACCTGAAAACTGGACTATCGATCTTAAAGTTGATAGAAAATTACTGTCAAATCCATTTCGCGTTGCTGCTTATTTTGAAGTGTATAACTTAACGAACAGAAAAAATATTGTGTATGTGGATCCATACACAGGCAAGCCGGATTATATTTTCGGTCGAACCTATGAGTGGGCTGCCAATCCACTGAACTGGGGTTCACCCCGAATTATTTATTTGGGTTTGATGGTAAATCTGTAAATGGATTGTTCGCTCAATAATATATCAGCATAAAAAATAAGGAGTTTTTAATGATAAAGATAAATAAAAATATGATTATCCTTACTTTTGGCATAATCATGTTAATGATGATCCCCACATCGCAGATTAACGCAGGATTGGAGGATCGCGCATTTGCCACCCATAATGTGGGCAAGGTTGGCTATTTTACGACCAACATCGGGCAATTTTATCCTTATGGTGGACAATTTGAAAAGACGTTGGAATATCCCATCAATTCAGGTCACATCTGCATGTATCGGCAGTGCATCATGCTTGGGGTGCCGGTGAATGTTATCAGCGCCGCTGATGGCCGATTCGAGGAATTCGATGCTGTTGGCGGGTACAACGCCGGGAATGCAGAAATTGCCATGAGCGATAACATCAACACCTGGCCGCTTGATTTAAGTGGAAATCCCTACTGGCCGGTGGTCGATGCGGATAACAATCCCATCATTCTTTCGCAACAGGATAGTTA
Organism: uncultured Cytophagia bacterium; assembly: GCA_964605145.1. Classification (GTDB taxonomy): domain Bacteria; phylum Zhuqueibacterota; class Zhuqueibacteria; order Thermofontimicrobiales; family Thermofontimicrobiaceae; genus CAZSBG01. The sequence goes on from CAZSBG010000067.1 coordinate 4,463, forward strand.
CTGCGTCTATAGCGATTCGACGAACTGGCGTTACTATAATAATGCTGAAGCAGACATGCTGTTAGATCTGAGAGTGCACCAGACAATTTATTCCTGGGGCGTGCCAGATGCGGATAAATTTGTTATTCTGAAATTCGAGATTGAAAATTTGAGCAATTTGCCCTATGAAAACATGTATTTCAATTTCTATTCTGATCTCGATATCGGAGGAATCGCCAATGCTGCCAATGAATGGGCAGATGATTGCATCGAATTCGACAAGGACCGCGAACTCATTTATTTTTATGATTCAGATGATTACAGCGACGATTGGGGCGAACCTGATCCGTTTCTTTCCGGCGTCACATTTCTGAAAACACCCAATGATGGCGGCATCACCGATTGGCACTGGATTGATGTGACTATTGATGAAGTGGCGGTCAACAGCGCTCATTGGGATTCTGTCAGCTATAATTTGATGTCCAGCGACACTACCTATTTTCATGAACATTCGGATTTGCAGGTTTCGGATTTTTTCCATTTAGGTGACAACCCCATCAATGGCACGCATTACGACGATCCTGCAACCACGCGAATTACGGACGCTTCCAATACGCTGGTTGGCGGCGCAATGGTGGCGTATATCTGCAACGGACCGTTTACTGTACAACCGGGGGAACGGGCAGAGATTTTAATTGGGGTGATGGTGGGCGATGATGCGGAAGATATTGTCGCAGTCACGGATAAAATCTGGGAATATTATGAAAATGATTTTCAAATTGCTACTGTGCCAGTCCCAGATCTTGAAGCTGAAGCGGATGACAGGTCAGTGAAATTATATTGGAGCAATAAACTGGACGTTGAGTATTTTAATCCCGTAACGCCTGATTCCGTGAACGACCTGGAGGGATATCATATTTACCGTACAACTGATCCGACATTATCAAATTGGAATCTGATTGAAACAGTGCCCATGCAATTTAAAGATGAGTCGATGGCCCGTCAACGCGCGTATGAGTTTATTGATCCTGATGTGAATAATGGATTTAAATATTTCTACAATCTATCAGCCTACAGAACAGCGCTTAGCGGTAAAATTGAGGAATCAGTTATCCTATCTGATTTGAATAATATCGACAATCAACTTAACGCCGTCGTGGTAATTCCGCAAACACAATCCGTCGAATCCGAGGCGGACATGGATAAAATCAAGGTTGTTCCGAATCCGTATGTCGTCTCTGCGGCCTGGGACGAATCCCGAATCGGAAATACAGTTTTCGGGGAGCCCATACGAAATCTGGCGTTCACGCATTTGCCGTCGACATGCACCATAAAAATCTTCACTGTGGATGGCGATCTCGTGCAGACGCTGTCGCATAACGATCAGAGCGGCAGGCTGGAATGGAACCTGTTGACATCGGAAAATCGGCCGGTTGTTTCAGGCATCTATTTTTATCATGTGGAATCCAGCCTGGGTGAAAAAGTCGGACGATTTGCGGTGATCCGATAAACAGAACATTTTGGTTTCAAAAAAGAAGTTGTCTTAAAAAAACTTTCAAATTAAATAGAAAAAGGATTCAGGCCATGAAATTAAAATATAGCTTAATCGTTTTCATTTTATGCTTTTTCACTGCTCCAGTAATTTTCGGGCAGGGCAACCTGGGACAATCCGGAGCAAATTTTTTGCAAATTGCCGTTGATCCCCGGGGAGCCGCATTGGGTGGCGCAGTAACCGCCTATGCTGAAGGCGCGCCAGCGCTTTACTGGAACCCGGCTGGCATGATTTACACGAAAAACCTGGATATTAATCTGAGTCACACCGACTGGTTTATGGACACAAAATTAATGTACGGAGCTGTTGTGAAGAATGCCGGCAATTTGGGAGTTTTCGGATTTTCTGTCACATCGTTTTACATGGATGAAATGGAAATCACCACAGTTTATGAAAGCGAAGGAACCGGCGAATATTATGATGCAGGCGATCTCGCATTCGGTGTTTCGTATGCCCGATCACTGACCGATCGCTTCACGTTCGGTGTAACAGCAAAATTTGTCCGCGAAGAAATCTGGAATGAAAGCGCATCGCAAGTCGCTTTTGATGTGGGTTCGCTGTACAATACCGGTTTTTATAATTTACGAATCGGCATGGCGATACGGAATTTCGCTGCGAAACTGAAGTTCTCGGGAAGTGATATTGATGAACGAATCCAGGAAGAGATCGATCGAAATCAGCCGCAAAATCCTCGTATTGAACGGTTAACCCCTGAATTCCGTCTGCCCCAGGTGTTTCAAATGGGGATTGCCTTCGATCCGATCGTCACTGAAAATGGATGTTTGACATTGCTGGCAGACGCTGTGGTTCCCAGTGATAACGAAGAAAAAATAGCGTTGGCTGCGGAATACCAGATTTTCAAAATAGCATACGTGCGCGGTGGCTATCGGGTTAATTACGATAGTGGAGACCTGTCTTTTGGTGGGGGACTTCACTTGAACACCATCGGTGTCAATGCCCGGCTCGACTATGCTTATTCAACCCAGGGCGTACTCGGGGATGTGCACAGATTTGGGTTCGGTCTATCGTTTTAAATATCAGATTTCTTGACATTTAATCAAATATCTTAAAAATTGAATTCGTTAATAAGTTGTTTGTTCATTAAACGAAAAAGGAGAAATCGTGATGAAAAAGCTACTGGTTGTTTTGACAATTTGCATTTTTGTCATCTCTGTACCTTTATTGGCACAGGATTTTCAGGTGTTCAATTCATCGAACAGCGACCTGCCCTTTAACAGCGTTTACTGCATTGATTTCGACAACAACGGTAACATCTGGTTTGGCGGACAAAAAGATGCTGCCACCGGCATTGCCAATGTTTCGATGCTGTCCAGAGATTTGTCGGACTGGACGGTTTACAATCAGGCCGATGTCGGTTTGGGTAACATGGAAGACCGCGTCTTTTACATGGCTGTGGACGACCAGAACACCAAATGGTTCTGTACGCATTACGGTGCAGCCTACATGCGCGCCGATGGCACCACCGGTGATCTGGAGTTTACGCGGGATATGTACACGCGATCCGTTCAGACCGATTCAAAAGGGAATATTTATGTCAGCGACCGCGATGCAGTGGGAATCTGGTTCAGCGACGATCACGGCGCGAACTGGACAAAATGGGAAATGGCGGACATTGGCATGGCTTCCGGCCGTCCCGAAATTTACGATCTTCGCGAGGACTCAAAAGGTCAGCTCTGGCTGTGCACCTATTACGGTGTGTTCTATCGAAAAATGGACGGGACCTGGCATGCTATCCCTGAAGTTGAAGGCGCCTGGACGTATGCCATGACAAAAGATCCGAATGATCATTTCTGGGTTCCCATCAACGATACCCAGGATTTATACGAAATCACAGAAGATGCTGTGGTCGTCCACGATTCCACCACCATTGAACCGCTCAAATACGCGGTTAACGATATTGAATCGGATTTCAACGGACACATTTGGTGCGCGCTCAGCGGCGGCGGGTTACTGGAAATTCTGCCGGATGGCAGCTACAATCAGTTCACGATGGAATCCACCGGCGGGAAAATCCCCCAGGACAATCTCACCCACATGGAAATCAACAATAACGTCATCTGGGCGTCGACTGCAGATAGCGGGATTGTGCGAATTACCGGACTCATTTCGTTGGGCGAGGATATGATTTTTACTTCCGACAATAGCGACCTGCCCTTTAACAGCGTTTACTGCATTGATTTCGACAACAACGGTAACATCTGGTTTGGCGGACAAAAAGATGCTGCCACCGGCATTGCCAATGTTTCGATGCTGTCCAGAGATTTGTCGGACTGGACGGTTTACAATCAGGCCGATGTCGGTTTGGGTAACATGGAAGACCGCGTCTTTTACATGGCTGTGGACGACCAGAACACCAAATGGTTCTGTACGCATTACGGTGCAGCCTACATGCGCGCCGATGGCACCACCGGTGATCTGGAGTTTACGCGGGATATGTACACGCGATCCGTTCAGACCGATTCAAAAGGGAATATTTATGTCAGCGACCGCGATGCAGTGGGAATCTGGTTCAGCGACGATCACGGCGCGAACTGGACAAAATGGGAAATGGCGGACATTGGCATGGCTTCCGGCCGTCCCGAAATTTACGACCTGCGCGAGGATTCAAAAGGTCAGCTCTGGCTGTGCACCTATTACGGCGTGTTCTATCGAAAAATGGATGGTTCCTGGCACAGCATCTCCGAGGTCGAAAGCGCATATACTTACGCCATGACAAAAGATCCGAATGATCATTTCTGGGTTCCCATCAATGATACACAGGATTTGTATGAAATCACAGAAGATGCTGTGGTCGTTCACGATTCCACCACCATTGAGCCGCTGAAATACGCGGTTAATGATATTGAATCGGATTTCAACGGACACATTTGGTGCGCGCTCAGCGGCGGCGGTTTGCTGGAGATTCTGCCGGATGGCAGCTACAATCAGTTCACGATGGAATCCACCGGCGGGAAAATCCCCCAGGACAATCTCACGCACATGGAAATCAATAATAATGTTATCTGGGCCTCAACGGCTGATAGCGGTATTGTTCGACTAACCGATATGATCAATCTCGTACCTACTGCGGTCACGGATTTTTCAATGGCTCAGGAGTTGCCTGAAGAATTTACCCTGTATGCCAATTATCCCAATCCGTTCAATCCAACCACCAATATTCGGTTCGATTTGAAAAAGGGGACGCGGATTGAGCTTACTGTGTACAATATTCGAGGAGAAATTGTAAACGTGCTATCATCAGGCTTTTTTGCTGCAGGTTCTCACATGATCACGTGGAATGGACGAAATTCCTACGGCCAGGTCGTTCCGTCCGGCGTTTATCTTTACAGGCTCAGCGCCGGTGAACAGAACTTCACGCGTAAAATGACGTTCATCAAATAAGGAAATACTCCAGCTTAATAACTAATTTTTACATCTGTGTGGGGAACAGTTTCGGCTGTTCCCTGCGTTTTTTTTAGAACACGAACAAGGGAAATAAATCGATTTTCATATTATTCTCACATTATTTGAGCTGAAGATATGTACTCGAAAATATTATACTTCTTATCAATGCTCCTGCTTTTGCCTGCATTAGCCTTTTCCCAGGGCTCGTTACTATTGGTCGGTGGCGGTGGTGAGTACAGCTCCTGGGCTGACGATCCTTATACATGGTTCGTCGAGAAAGCTAATAATGGCAAAATCATCAATATCGACGTGGACCCGGTCAGCGATTACTATCCGGGATATTTTATTTCCCTGGGGGCTGATAATTCCTGTGAAGCGTTCAGAATTCGCACCAGAACAGCCGCCAATGACTCGGCCACGTATTACAAATTGATCTCTGCCGATGGGATTTTCATCGAAGGCGGGGATCAGGGCGATTATGTCCTGACCTGGAAGGGCACGCTCGTCGAGGATGCCATTCACGCTGTTTTTCAGCGAGGCGGCGCCATCGGTGGCACCAGTGCCGGGCTGGCTGTGCTGGGCCAGGTTGTGTACGATGCCACCGGCGGGTATCTGTATCCTGACGAGGCAGCCTACAATCCGTACACGCCGGACATCCGTCTCACCGATGATTTTTTGCACGTGCTTCCCGATGTTCTCACCGACTCCCATTTTTTCCCGCGAGGCCGATTGGCCCGGTTGGTGCCCATGATAGCCCGTCGCATTGCAGACAACGACCAGCAAAATCTGATGGGCATCGGCGTGTGCGATAACACGGCGCTCTGCGTGGACGAATCCGGCATCGCGACGGTGTTCGGAGACGTCACGGTTTCCATCCTGTACAAAAGTGAAACTTCAACCATCGATTGTCAGCCGGGAACACCGCTCACGTTCACCGATATTGTGTTTCATCATTTGCCCCGCGGAGCTGTGTTCGACTTGATCAATCGTGAGTTGGTCGATCCCGGTCCCTATTTGGAGCCGGTCACAAGCTACGAAGCTGACAATAATTTCACGGACATTACCCTGAGCGGCATCAATGACAGCGCGCCGGAACAGGGCAGCATTGTTGTGAAGAATCTCACTTCCAGAAGCACGGCCGCATGGAAGGGCAGTCTATCGAAATCAGCCGGGACAAACGCAGTCCCCAATTCTGTCATCATACACAAACTTTTGTGGGAAAATCCTGCCAACGAAACATACTATTTCGAAAACCGCTGGATCGGCGCTATGTGGGGCATTGCCGAACATCCAGGCTTTAACGCGATTTATCTCAACGGGGATAAAGATAACAGCGATTTCAACAGTGAAGTCACTATTTCAAACGATGGTATTTTGACGGTCACCAACGGGGTGGCCTATGTGCTGAAGACAAACAGCATCACGCATCACTCCACGAATTACACGCGAACCGCGAATCGCGCGACGAATTACCGGGGCTTCGTGAACGCGCGACTGTTTTTTCTGAAGCAGGGCGATACGGTTGATTTAAAAATCAGCAGCACAAATATCGAATTCGCACCGAACCAGCAAATCCAGGAATCTTTTCTCCTTCCGAACTATCCGAATCCCTTCAACGCCTCCACATCGCTCTCATTTTTTCTGCGACGTCCGAACCATATCTATTTAAAAATTTACAATGCCCGGGGCCAATTGGTCAGGACGATTGCCTCGGGTTTATTTTCCGCTGGCCGCCATACGCTCGAATGGGATGGTAAGAATGAGGGCGGCGCTGCTCTCGCTTCCGGCGTGTATTTTTGTTGTTTAACCGCCGATTCAAAAAGCTATACTCAGAAAATTCTTTTGTTGAAATAGTTAGGGCCAGGAATCGTGCCAATTGGGATTGCGTCATTCGGCACATTTTCAAGAAAAATGAACGTTTTTTTTAACATCATATTAGCCATTATTAGCTGGCCGCGAATTCATGCTGTCATACCGAGCGGAGTTGAGGTATGACAAAAAATCTTCAACTTATCACCCGTCGACTCCGCTCAGGGTGACAAAATCTGCGATTTCAACACAACGCTATTACAAATCAGTTCACTGCTTGTTGAGACAGCTTTTGTTTCTGAAAATTCAATTTCCTTTATCCGTGAAACTCCGTGGCTAAAAAAGAATCATTATTCTTTCTGAGAAAAGATATAAATATTGTCCTGCTCCAAAAACGTTTCCATTCGCTCAAGGACAAAATCTGATTTTTTTACGGTTTCCAGCAATTTTTCTTTTGTCATAAAATGACTGTGTCCCTGTCCCCAGCGATCCGGGTCTTTGTCCACGATGACCAGCCGCGCGCCGGGTTTCATATATTTTATCGCATTATCCAGCCACTTCACCGGTTTTTCAAAATCGTGGAACGCCTGGATCAAAATAATCAGATCCAAATCCCGGACCGGGAACAACGGATCGTCCACTTTGCCCCCAACAGTTTCAATATTTCTGATTTTTTCTTTTTCGCATCGCTCCTCAAGTCGCTTGAGCGACCGACTGGAAATATCATTGGCGTATATTTTCCCGTTCTCCCCAACGCGCTTTGATAGCCAGAACGTCAGGTAGCCATCCCCGGCGCCGGCCTCTCCAATTTTCATTCCCGGCTTCACGCCGACCGTGTCCATTATTGCTTCCGGCCGCTGATAGCGGTCGCGGTATTCGTTCTGAGCGAAGACTTGAGCCAACGATGTAATAAACAGGGCTGAAACAACAAGAAAAATTTTAATTTTTTTCATTATTATCTCTGGTGTTTTTGATTCTAAGCTAAATTTGGATTTGTAATCATAAGCTTATTGCTGAACAGAATTGAATTTATCACATGCACTCACACGTTTCGATAATTGCCACGTTTTAATTTTGTGAGAGTTTCAATTTTCCCTGACAAAATAGCGCTTTCTCTGCTTTTTTCTGTCATAACGAACAAGGAAAGACTGATTATCCTAAAGGAAAAATGCAACCTCCAACTCCCCCTGTTTTTGAAATGTGCATGTCTTCACGACATCATATTTGGCAAGTATTTTTTGAATTTCCTGCCGCGAAATCTCTTTCATAGGAGCACCTTTTTTTACATTGGTATTAATACTACTTAGTCAGATTGAAAAACGTATCGAGAAACAAGGCAATATTCCCATATCATTGTCATTCCCGCATGCTTTTAGCGGGAATCTCCTCGTGATTTAGAATGAGATTCCTGTAAAAAACATACAGGAATGACAGAAAAAGGGTAATCTGACTAAGTAGTATTAATTTCACTCTGGCAAATCTTCGAACAATTGCTTCATGCTCTTTCTATATTTTTGAAACGCGTCCCGTCCTGATTCTGTTAATTTCAGCATGGTCCGCGGAATTTTTGCCACGAACTCTTTTTCAACCTCCACGTAACCGGCGGCTTCCAGCTTGCTCATGTGGGAGGATAAATTGCCGCGCGTCAGGCCGGTCTGGCGCATCAAAAACAGGAAGTCCGCGCTTTCCACAACATAGAGATAGGCCATCAGCATCAGCCGCGCCGGTTCGTGAATCACCCGATCAATATCCGGCAATTGCTGGAGTTGTTCATTTTCAAAATCAGATTTCGCCATGAGCCTCCTCCCTTACCTGAACCGGATAGTTTTTCAAAAATTTCAGCAGGTGGAAAATTCCATTGGAAAAAATGATGATCGAAGCGATTCCGAACACCAATGGATACCCGTGATGGGAGACCTTGCCATGCCAGAATAACACTTCACCCACTGGAATCAAGACCGAAATGAATATCCCGTAAAAAAACAGCCGTGGAAAATCCAGGTAAAATCCTGCAACACTAAAAATGAAGAGAATGAGAAAACTGAACAGAGCCGGGAAAAACCACTTTGCCCCGCTTTCAGCGCCAATTTTGAAGGCAAGGAGACCGGAAAAAATGCCGGCTAACAGCATCAGTGATAAATAGAAATGAAGTTTGCGAATTTTTGTTTTTCGGGCAGGGCTGTATTTCGCTAATCCAATTCTGGGAACTGTAATTTTCTTTTTGGCGATTTTTAGCCCGATGAGGGCAATCAAATACACTGGTAAAAACACAACCGAACTCCAGAAATCACCGAGTCCCAAATCGCCCAATAACGGGGCTAATGCGAATTGCAGGGTGAAGCAGGTAATCAGCAAGTCGAATAAACCATCTTCGAATGTTGCGCGGAACGCTTTGCGTTCCAAATCGGCAAGGTTCAATTTAGTTTCCATATTCTTCCTCCAATTCCGGAATGGGATATTTTTTCAAAAAAGTGAATAGCACAATTAAACCGGTCAAAGCAAGTACAATTCCCAAAACACCAAATGAATAAGGCGCGCTGCCCCTGTAAAAATGCTCCAGGACAAAAGTTGCGCAGATGATAACCGCATAAAAATAAAATCGTTTTAAGCCCGTCTTTTTCGCCGCGTTCATTGGAATAAAAGCGAACATAATTCCCAGAAGAATGAACAGGTGCTCATCAATCCACACGAATACGCCATACGACCTGAATTTTGCAAAGGCAAGCAAAAAAACAACATGCCAGATGACTAAAGAAATCAGCATTGCTTTGGTTCTTTTCTTTTTCCTTGTTTGTTTGAATGTCACATTGCCCATTCGTGGAACAGTAATTTTGTTTTTAAGAGGCACGATCAAAAGCGCAGGCACCCAGCAAAATGCAATGAGAGCAATTTTCTCTAAAATCATAACTGTGCTGTACAATAAAAATGAAATCCCGATAAAAATATCGATGAGACCATCCTGATGGAATGATGTGTAGGCTCTCTTCTTCAAACTTGATATATCGATATTGCTTTGCATCGTTCTCTCCCAATTATTCACTTAGATGGCATGATTAGCGATTTGCAACTCGTCCTCAGCCGGACGTGGAAATTTTTTCAATAAATTTGAGAGCACTACCGTGCCCATGATCCACAGAATAATTTCCGGTATGCCATACGAGATTAATCCAACCAGTTTTTCGTCCACATTTTGTTCGGCAAGAATATGCAGGGGTTCCATGGTTGCTACAATCATGCCCAGCAGGTACATTCGATTGTAGTCCGTCAAAAACGCGGCAAAGCTGAAAAATCCCATGATGATGATGACGATAACAACCGTCATTCCGTAGGGCCCCATAAATGCGCCAAGCGGGCCTAATTTTTCACCGACCGAAGCTGTCCAGATGACCAGCGTAAGCAAAACGATGTGCACCAGTCCGAGGATAACCATGTTGCGTTTGTTCCTTCTTATCGGCCCAAATTTAACATATCCCAATCGGGGAACCGTGATATATTTTTTGCCAAGGCTGTACATGCCGGGGCCGAAAATCACCATGATTGGGATGTAAATTGCAATTCGAATGGAATCAGCCACTCCGCTTGCATCCAGGGTCGAGCTTAAAATTGCAACCAGCATCATGAAGCCCAGGAACAGATCGATCAGTCCGTCCCTGTGATAAGAAACGAAGGCTTTCCTTTCAATTTCTCTGAGATTGATTTTTTGATTCGTTTCAATTTTCCTCACACAAATTAATCTGAAATGAAAAACGGTTTGTATTGCAAACTCATTTACGCCAAGTATACAAAAAATGTTTCAAAATGTCAAGCATTATTTTATTTTTTTCGAATAGTCACGATGTCTTTGTGGCAGCGCCAATTCAACAAAATAGAAATGTGACAAAGTAGAATTAACGAATCACTTTTAAAAGATGGCATCACAAGAATGATTAATGGAACTATATAGCCCACACACAAAAAAAGACCCCATCACCGAGACAGGGTCTTTCAAAATTCCATTACAATTTCTTGATTTACTATTCTTCCAACTCCTCAAACCGTCCCACGCTTTTCGTGTAAAAATGAATGACAAACGCGCCCAACAGCAAATTGGCAGCCAGCACATACCAGATGTAATCAGGATGATTCAATTCTCGGAAGTAGCCGTAGAGCGTGGTATAAAGCCCGCTGAGTCCGCCGCCAATACCGATGGCCAGAAAGTTGGCGCCCATGTACAGGCCGGCTTTTTCTTTTGGCGCTAACCACATGATGTATTCCTGAATTCGCGGGGAAGATATCATTTCGCCAACAGCAAACAGGAAAATGCCAAGAAATACCCACGCCGCAGGCACTGCGCTGGCAAGGCCGATCAGCGTGAAACCAGCCGCAGCAATCACCAGCCCGGAAAGGAATACCGGGATCGCATTGAATTTTTCTGCAATCCTCGAAACGAAAATCTGAATGACCATGATGATATAGCCGGTGTGAGCGATGGTTTCTCCCAAAATTCGATGGGTGTTGGTTTCATCGACATGCGAAAAGAAATTAGCGAAAGATGAGCCGAACACGCTTTTTATGGCAAAATACAGTTGCGCTGTATCCAGGTTTCGATCGATGTAAATGGCTAACAAATTGAAGAACGACCAGAATGGAAACCAGAAAAACACACCGAGGATAACCAGAAATATGGCAAACTTCACATCGGAGAGTGCGGTGCCAATGTCTCTGAATTTCTGATTCAGGGATTGGCCTTCTATTTCCCGTTCCGGCTCCTTGTAAAACAGAATGGTGATGAGCAGCATGAATCCGATGGAAATGGCTGCGGCAATGAACGCGTAATTCCATGAAATCGCCCGAAGCTTGCCGGCGATGATCGGCCCGAAAGACGCGCCAACGTTGACCATCGCGTAAAAGATGCCGAAGCCCAGCGTCTTGTTGGTTTTATCGGTCACTGTGCGAACCGTGCCGGAAATGAGCGGCTTGAATATGCCGGCCGCCAAGCCGATGCTGAGCATGGTCAGCGCAATACCGGAAAATGATTTCGTGAGAATCAGCAATAAAATGGATGGCAGGTAAGCAAGGTAAGAAATAATCAGCACTTTTTTAAATCCGTATCGATCCGCGAAGGTGCCGGAAATGACCGGAATGGTGTAGGACAGGAACAGGAATAAACTCTGGACAAATCCCAATTGTGCTTTGGAATATCCCAAATATTCCATGTAAATGCCAAATCCAAAATAAATGCCGTAATAGGAAAACCGCTCCAACACTTCGATTAGATTCGCTACCCAGAATACCTGTGGGAATTTAGATCGTTCGTTCATTTTCACCTCTTTTTTTCATGATGTCGTCAGAAATCTAAAGTTTCGTTCGACGCTATAAAGTCAAAATGGCTGTCAAAAAATTGAAAAGACAATATATCCAAATTCCTGATAAAAATCAAGGTGAAATTCAGTGACAAAAAAGACCAGATAGAAAATCTGGTCTTTACGTTGATCAAGATAAAATTTTGAATTACCTGATGAGTATTTTGCTCACTCCGAAAATGAATTCCGGTACTTGAATTCGATTCCAATTGGGGCAAACTTCTTTCGGGCATTTATCGGAAAATAGGCCAGCCAGAGGCGGCTGTTCAGGGTGTTCGCATTGTCAAAATTATAACTGATTCCCGGGGAGAAAGTAATAAGTGGCAGATATTTTCGTTCATCCGGATCCGGCGGACTGCCGATGATGACCGTTTCCAGCCCAAGATTTGGCCGCCATTTTTCCCCATCAAAAAAATAGTTATACCCGGCATTTATCGCAAACGGCAGGCCTTTTTCGGGCACGATAAAAAATGTCGCCTGAATGAAATTGTGCGCATCAAATCCGTAGGAATAGCCAATGCCCCAGAAAACATGTCCGCTCAGGGTAAAAGAAACATTTAGCTGGTGGGAATCATCCTGACAGGCGTGAAGTAACGGAAGTTGCAGGACCGCGATATTAACGAGAATTAAAAGTGGAATCAAAGTAATTTTTGATAGTTTCATTTTTCAATCCTCCTTATGTTATTACACAGCAACTTTTGAAAATTTGTGCAAAAGAATTATATTTGAATCGTTCATCAAGTATTTTTATGTGCGGTTTTGCCGCGCTGGGGGGATGGCAATGCATTTCCTTTCTTATCAAAGTAAAGCTTTTTGCCTTTTTTGTAATTCACACCCTGAAGCTCAACGGAACGGGCCAGACTGCATTCCATCAATCGACCATTGTCGTGCAAACCGATGATGTGAAAGATGCTTCCCTTGCAGGGAACACCGTCAATTTCAACGGATTTGGGGGCAAAGAATCGTTTTATTTTTCCGTTAGGATGAAAAGACACCATCACTCCCTTTGGTCCGCCGGAGCCGCGACACCAGTATCCCTGGATTTTGATATTTTCAGGAAACGCGCAACGAACCAGTACTCCCTGTTCACTCAAAGTGACCCAGGTTTTGGCAGGGATATCGACATTGTTGATTGTCATGGAATCTAACAGCGTAAAGTTTTGCAGCGTGCTATCTTCATAAAAATGAATCCAGCCGGCTTTGCAGGGGTAACCCTGAACCACTGAATCTTTGCTCAAGTATCCAATGATGGTTCTGGATTTGGAATGTCGTAATTTTTTATAATTGATGCCATCCATCTCCACATCTTTCTGCCATCTGAATAATAGGTCGCATGAACTGCAGGAAAAAAGGAAGAACAAGTTCAGTAACAATATTAAGCAGGTTGAATTTCGTTTGGCTATTTTTGTTTTATCCAATTCCGTTGCTTGATTCATCTTCGTTTTCCTTATTTTCGTTTCCCGTTAAAATATTTGGCCAAACTTCGGTCTAATTCCTCCGGACTATTGCACTCGTTTTCCTTCACTCATTTCGCTTTCAGGGCAACGGCTTTGGCCTGTTCCAAATTTTCTTCATTGATGAAATTCGGCGTCCATGTCACCTTGCGTAGTTCCGCCAGTGGTTTGATGAAAATATACCCCTGGGTCAGGTCTGCAAAATTATTGAATGCAGGATGTTGAAAATAGAAAACCCTCTCATCCAGCAAAAAGGCAAACGGGGAATTTTGAATTAAATAATCAACAGGAGATTTTCCAGCTTTTTCAAGATATTGAACAAAAGCATCGTGGTCTTGCTCTGATAATTTTCGCGCGTCCACAGGTTCAATCCGGGTTGAATCGCTCTGTTGCCCGAAACCAGGTGAGAAAGAGAATATCAAAATTACCATCAACATGATTGGAAAAAGTCGTTTCATGCCTTCTGCCTCTGATTTGATTTCGAAAATATTAATACAAATCCGCTCAGTAAAACTGGGAGTGGAATCAGGGAATACATCAGCAGCCTTAAATAAATATCGAAGCGATTCCAGCCCCTGAAAAAAATCAACGAAGCTATGCCCAGTCCAACAAAAATCAGCCCGGCGATTTTCGGGAAACGGAATGAGAGGAAGCTCACGCCGATCAATCCGAGAAAGGGCGCCGCTTCGATGAGCATTGCCAGACTCAATCCATGCGAAAGGAGAATGAACAGGAGCAGAAAACCGGCAATGGAAAAACTAACCAGCCGCGCGCCCCGTGCAGCCCCATAACTTTTAAAAAGACTGACATAGAATTTTACAAGCAGCGGCACCACCAGCAGCATGTACCACAGATTGCCCGGGTGCTGCTTCACAGCGATAAATTTGAAAATGATGTAAAAAACGGTCATTGCGGTATAGAGATAAAATGCAATGTGGCTCGAAAAATTACCGATGAGATTTTGGCGTTCATCCAGCTCATTTTTAGGAATAATTCCACGGAAAAATAAATGAAAAACTCCCACGAAACCGGGCACCGAACCATAACTTTGAACTATACCAATTGTGAATTTTACGCTCATGGGAATGCCAAGCAAAATAAACCATAAAATTCGTGGCTCATTTTCACTATTCCACTCTTTGAACAGAACCAGAGCCAATAGTGATGAAAATGCAAAATAGGCAATGTGGCTGGAGTAGTGCGTGATTTGTATCTGGCGTTCATCCAGATCGCCATGCTTTTGAAATTCCCGAAACAGGGGGGCGCTTATCACGAGAAGCGCAAGAAAAACGAGCAAAAACAGGGGTATCGAATTTCCCATGATAATGAGCAGCACCACCAAAAGCAACCATACATTTTTAAAGATACTACTGGAAATCATAAAAACTTTTCCTCCCGGGTTGAGCTATTAATCGCCGTCTTCCAATGCAAAAAGGCTTTCCACGTTGGTGTTCAAAATATTCGCCAACTTCAGCGCCAATTTGACAGAAGGATTGAACGTGCCTTTTTCAATGGCGATTATTGTCTGGCGCGTAACGCCGGCTTTCTGCGCAAGCTGCTGCTGCGTTTGTTCGCCGGCCATAAAACGAAAATATTTTAATTTATTTTTCATGGCTTCAATGTAATGTATTATTTACAAAATGTCAAGTATTATTTTTTTTATGAATCATTGAATTAAAATAATTTGCAAGATTCTCTTTCAACTTGACATTTTATATATTATTCGTATATTTAAATACATTCTTCCACTTAATTGCAAATTAATAGTGAAATTACAAATCGAATGAGATATCTCTAAATCGCTTTTGGGATCTTATTGAAATCAAGTCGCGAGGATTTTAAATCGATGAAACCTCATATACCCATCCGGACAACTATTCACATTTTGATTGTTTTGTTCGTTGCCCTGGCCCCGTTCCTTTTTACCTGCGAAAAATTGCCTTTCCTTCGAGACCATTTATCCGGGCCATTCCGTTATGAATTTATTCAGAAAGAAATCATCTCCCCCAATAGCTATTTTTTTGATCTGGACCGGGATGGCCAGGAGGAATACATTGAGATGGATAATAACTTTTATGAAAAAACAGGCCGAAGCTATATTAAAATTCATAACAACCAATTTGGATTCCGGCAACAGGTCAATGTGAATGGCATACTTCAGCGCCCTCAAACATTCGACTGGAACAGCGATGGCACACTCGATATCGCCCTGTTTTATTTGAGAAATGACTCGCTTTTTATAAAAATTGCTGACGAAAACGGCGAATGCCTTGTTGGCGAAACTTATCTCATTTCAGGCAAATCTGTCTGGAACGAACACGGAAATTATCCATGGGTAGGGTCAATAAATGATTTATTTTGGTCTGATTTAGATTCTGACGGAAAAAGTGAACTGATTCTGTTTTTTTCTGAAGGCCATGCACTGAGACCAAGAGGAGTATATATCTATAACGGGCAAACTTTTCAACCAATCTGGTATTATGAAACAGGGCCTCCACCCAAAAACGAATCATTTATTTTTGATTATAATAACGATGGCTATAAGGATATTCTTTTCTCAACAAGCGCCCCGTGTAATGGAAACATCGCGAATGACATGTCTGACAATGAATCATACTTTATTCAAATCGATTATAAATCCAGGCAAGTCTTCAAGCAAAAATATGGCAGCCAATTTAGTTCTACCCAGATTTTAAGATCAGATTTTGATGGAGATAATACGGAGGATATCGTATTATTTTTTAGCCAGGACAATGAGAAAGAATCCTCTCAAAGACTTGAATTTTGGGATCCGGTTCAAAAAAAAGTGTCTTACGATAGAAAATTCATATTCGATCTATTAACAATTGCTTGTGTCCAGGTCGGAAGAACTTCCGGCAAAGAAATTTTAATAGCGGATAAACAGGGCAATTTAATTCTTCTGGATCATAATTTCAATGAAATCCGATCATCGAAATTCAGCAAACCGATTCTTAATATTTCCACCTGCGAAGATATTGACAATGACGGGCTTGAAGAAATTTTTATCGCGAATGAAGATGGGAATTTTCTTTTAGATAATAGGTTACGTCCAAAAGCATTTATCCCTATTTCTATGCAGTCTATCTATTTTGATCAAATTCAAATTTATCATAAGAAAGGTGAGAAACCGTTGATCGCTTTTTACACAGGATCAGCCGGCGTTCTCGCATCACTTGAAAAAAATGATAACTATATAGTCACTTATTATGGGCCAACAGCGTTGTTATTTTTTGGAATCATATTATTCCTGGGCATAGTTCTCTCGCTGATTCAGGCTCACAAAGAAAAACAAACCCTCAAGAATATCGTCGAAAAAACCATTGCAGTAAATGAGAATCCAATCCTGCTAATTGAATTCGGTAACAGGATCATTTTTGCCAATGCCGGCGCGAGACAAATATTGAAAATCAATGAGCAGAATCTGCCTTTAAAAACTTCTTCGTTAGCGGATTCAAAAACAGCGTTCATCGAACATTTGCTTGGACTGGAAAAATGCGATCCTGTCCGTCAGGAAAAGTCTCTGAATATTCAAACGTTGAACAGCGCTCACTATCGATTTATTGCTGAACCCATTATTGAGTCGGAAAACAAACGACCCCACTGGCTCGTTATTTTGGACGATACAAGCGTACAAGCGGAACTGGATCAGGCGCGAACATGGTCGGCCATGGCGCAGCGCATTGCCCACGACATTAAAAATCCATTGACCAGCATTTTACTCACGCTTCAGCGACTGCAAATGGAATACCGAGATAAGGACGCTGAAAATTCAGCGCAATATGACCACTACACGGACAGAATTCAGGAACGAATCGAAACGCTTCGCCGCATGAGCCGCGACTTCATGAAATTCATCAATCTGGAAAACATGAACAAACAGCCCACGGATGTCAACAAATTGATCCAACAAATGTTTGACGATTCGATCATTGTTTTACCAAAGGATATCCAACTCGTACAGAAATTATCCAGGGACATTCCCACAACCCATTTAGATCAGGAGCAGATGCAAACCGTCATCGAAAATTTGGTTTCCAATTCAATCAACGCCATGCCGGAGGGCGGCACACTTACCCTGGCGACTTCACTGGCATTGAATTTGCATTTGAATAAGGCTGCAAATAAAAGCGGGAATTTTATCATCCTTGAAGTTATGGACACCGGCATTGGCATCTCCTCCTCGTTGCAGAAAAATCTTTTTCAGCCATACACGACAAATACCTATCTTGGCACGGGTTTAGGCCTTACCATCGTTAAAAAAATAATCGAAGATCACGCAGGCTACATTGAAATCAATTCCGAAGAAAACGTGGGGACATCGTTTCTCTTATATTTGCCGGTTGCATAAATGAAACATCCAATTTTAACTGTTTAGCCAATGAATAAAAAATGAGAAATAAAACAATTTTAATCGCCGATGACGATCCACTCTTACGTGAAAGCCTCAAGGATATTCTCACCTATAATGGATTTTTATGCCTCGAAGCCGGGGACGGCAAAGAAGCGCTGTACAATATCGAAAATCATGATTTTGACCTATTACTTCTGGACATTAAAATGCCGCGTCTGGATGGTTTGGAAGTCCTGAAAAAGAGTTTGCAATTAAAGCCTGATCTGCCTGTGATCATGATCAGCGGCCAGGGCACCATAAAACTCGCTGTTGAAGCAACGAAACTTGGCGCCTACGATTTTCTGGAAAAGCCGCTGGAGGCAGAACGGACGTTGCTGACAGTGAATAATGCATTGGAAAAAGGTTATTTAAAATTGCAGCGTGACCAGTTGCTGAGCGAATCGAAGAAGCGCTACCAGATGATCGGAAACGAGCCTAAAATGCAGAACGTTTTTCATCTCATTGATCGGGCTGCCCGGGTTAGGATGAAAGTTCTCATTACCGGAGAACCGGGCACCGGCAAGGAACTGGTTGCCAAAGCGATTCACACGAATAGCGACCGAGCCACATTTCCGTTTGTGCCGGTCAACTGCTCCGCCATTCCGGAAACCCTCATTGAAAGTGAATTGTTCGGCAATGTGAGAGGCGCATTCACCGGCGCAACCAGCGACCGCAAGGGGAAATTCCAGCATGCTCACAAGGGGACGCTCTTTTTAGACGAGATTGGTGATATGAGCCTGATGATGCAGGCAAAGGTTTTGCGCGTGATTGAAGACGGCGCTGTCATTCCTGTGGGCAGCAACAAACAGGAAAAGGTGGATGTTCGGATAATCGCAGCGACAAATAAAAATCTCGAAGCTGAAATTGAAGAAGGAAATTTCCGCAGCGATTTGTTTTATCGGCTGAACGTTATCCCCATTACGCTCCCGCCGTTGCGTGAAAGGACACGAGACATTCCTTCCCTGACCTCCTTTTTCCTCGAACAAATTTGTGCTAATGAAGGTCTTCCACAAAAGACATTGGCACAAAACATTTGGCCGATTCTGAAATCTTACGACTGGCCCGGTAATGTCCGCGAATTGCGCAACATTCTGGAACGCGCCGCAGTCCTCAGCATGGAGAACCTGATCGAAGCCCCCATCATTGCCGACGCCATCAAAAAAAATTTTTCATCTTCCCCAATCTCCATACCGCAACAAACTTTGCGCGACGCGCGCGCCAAATTCGAACGTGAATTCATCCTCGATACCCTGACTGCTTTCGACGGCAAAATCCAGGAAACCGCCGACGCGCTTGGCATTCAGCGAAGTCATTTATGGAAGAAGATGAAACGGTACGGGATTGAGAGGGAGATGGGTTGAAATAGGAATTGATTCTCATTCATCTAAGCTGGATGAATCGAAATTACAAAATTCAATAGCCAAATTACAGATAAATAACAATCCCAAGTTCCAAAAAATCAAACTTTGACGTTTTTTCACTTTCCCCCCGTCGTCCCTCAAAATATAGCATCCACACATTATTTATTCGTGTAATCCGTTCCATGAATCGTTTTGAAGTTTGCTTCGTCAGCATCTCCCCCGGTATCAAAAAGTAAACCTTCATGTATTATTTTTGAAACCTCCCCATAAAAATGGATCGAACACGGCTTCATTCATACGACTCTAATTCACTGTATTTTTTAACCCTTCGAATCTCCGCTGGCTTAAATCATTCAATGGCATATTCCTTGTACGTGTTAAATTGCCCAAGCCACATCACAACATACGGAAAGTTTGTGATAAATTTTAACCATTCCATCAGGAGGATGAACCGATGAAACTCAGCTTCAAAAACATGGCGTTATTCTGTGCTGCCTTACTCGTATTGCTGTCAGCGACTCAGAGCCCGGCTGCCAACATTGCCCGATTCGAAGGGGATGATATTGTACTTGAAAATAATTTGGTTCGAATTACTTTTGCCGCCGAATACGGACAAATCAGTTCCTGGATTATCAAATCGACCGGCCAGGAACTTGTTGCCGGGGGTGATTACAAAGGGCTCATGTGCTTCAGGCTTTATCCCGGAACATGGGTAGGCGAATGGCCCACAGAAATTGGAAGGGCCCGGCATGCCAATTCAATTCAGGCGAATACCGAAAACTACGCGGTTATTTGTCAGTATCTTGTTCTGACGGAAAATCATTTTGCCAAAGGCCTGAAGGTAAAGAAATACTACACCCTCAGGAAAAATTCGTACAATCTGCTGACAAAAATTGTTCTGACCAACACCCTGGATTCGGAAATATCCTATAATGGCAATCCATTTCTGCTCACCATTGAATCGAATGTAAACACCGGACCCGGCGGTCGGGTTGCTTACAAGACGGATGGCGGTTTAATCGTTCAAACCGGCGGCGGCGCGGTGTATGACAATATTAGTTTAATGGCTCTGGAGAACGAAGCTCAGGATGCAGTGTTCGGCAGCTATTTCTCCTATCCCACACCTCAGTCCGCCTGGGTGCTTGAATCAAACGGGCACGGCAAGGATATGGAGCCACATTTCGGGCCGTATATTTTTGCACCGAAACAGCAAGCTAAAATCAAAATGGCATTGTATGGTGGCCCGGGAAGTATCAATGATATTCAAAATTTGTTATCATTGAGGAAAGAATCGCTCCCGGAAGAAGACATGGAAGCAGAGCAAATAACTGTTGCTCCGACCAGTTTTACACTATTCCAAAATTATCCTAATCCATTTAATCCAAAAACCCATATTCAGTTCGAAAACCCGGAATTCGCCAAAGTCAGAATTACGATTTATAACACGACCGGCCAGGAAATCAAGGAATTAACCAACCTCTATTATCAAGCCGGAAACTATTCCCTGGAATGGGATGGCAAGGACAGAAACGGCAACGAAGTTCCCTCCGGAGTCTATCTTTACCAGGTTCAAACCAATTCATTTCGCGATATGAAGAAAATGACATTGGTGAGGTAATCCTACTAAATTTTAAAAAGCGGGTATCCCCCCACCCGCTTTTCTTCTCATAAAATTTCCTGCCCTGCAACAAAATATTTGCAATTCTTATTTATTTTTATTAACTTAAAATCTTATCCGATACCTTCACGAAAGACCTGAAAAATTCATTATTCTGACGTCATTATTTTATGAAAATATACTATTTTTCAGATACAGACCGGGAAAGTCATCTTCACATTACACAATCACAATTTTCAGATATCTTATTTCAGGTTACCGGCGAAACTGTGACAAAAGGCCTGATTGTGGCTGTTTATTTTACAGCCTCAAGAAAATGGACCGGCGGCGTTGCATATACGCGCGATTGGCTGAATCAAAAACGATTCATGAGCCATCGCGGCCGATGGAAATTTACGAATCGGTTTGCCATTCCGAACGATCTGCCGGAAGCGTACAAATTAATCCGGCTTCATTTCGGTTCGAAAAACGCGTCTTACCCACTGGAACAAATCGATCAATACGGCTGGCAACTTAAATATCATTCATTTCAGGATCATGTCGCGTTTCTATTCGCTCACGAACTGCATCACTTTCGGCGCTACCATTTGAATCTCCATCCGCGGGAGGGAGAGAATTCGGCCAATAAATGGGCGTTGGCCAGGACCGAAGAACTGGGATTTCATGTTCAAGGGGCAAAAGTTGTACACGCCAATAAGAAGTCTAAGTTTTCAAAATTGTTAGCTACGCGTGTTCTGATCGATCCATACAAAAAATACCGCTCTTTGGTTTCCGGGGATAAGTTGATCATTCGATATGACCCAAAAGGTCGCTACCAGGGGAAAATCGTCAAGGTCGTTCGGCCTCTCAGGAAAAATTCGCGGCGCGTTGTCGTGGAAACAGAGGATGGGAAATTGTGGCGATGGCCAATGGAATGGATTTCTACCGTAAATTAAGTTCTATTTCTAACCTAAAACTAAGTATACGTTTGCTTTCGGAGTTTGGAGGGATTCATGAAATTACCCAGGATTGAACTGTACACGAAAATTCTTATCGGATTGGTTCTTGGCATTGTTGTTGGAATTATAGCCAACAGGCTTGGTATTACCGGTTTCTTCACTGTATACATTAAGCCGTTTGGAACCGCTTTTATTCGATTGATCAGCATGATTGTCGTACCATTGGTGTTTGCTTCCCTGCTTGTCGGTACCGCGAGTTTGGATGATATTCGAAAACTTGGCAGAATTGGTGGGAAAACCATTGCATTTTATATGTGCACCACAGCGGTCGCAATTGTTATCGGACTGGTTATGGCAAATATTTTCAAACCGGGTTCCGGTTTAACGCAGGAAACACAGGATCAACTGCTGGCAAATTATGCGGACGAAGCGGCTTCCAAAATCGATACGGCATTACAAAAACCGGGACTTGGCGAAACGTTGATCAATATCATCCCGAACAATCCAATGGAATCGCTGTCCAGCGGTGAAATGCTGCAGATTATCTTTTTTGCGCTGATGTTGGGAATTGCATTGACGATGATAGCCAAAGACAGGGCTTCCCCGGTCATAAAGTTTTTCGTAGGAATAAACGACGCCATGATTAAAATGGTGCACATCATCATGGAGTTTGCACCGTACGGTGTTTTTGCATTAATTGCGGCGATTATTGGTGAATTCGGTTTGGGGATACTCGGACCGCTATTGAAGTATTCTGTTATCGTCATCTTTGGACTTGCGCTTCATATTATTATTACCTATTCTGCTGCAATTAAAATTTTCACCAAAGTGAAGCTCAAGAATTTTTATAAGGGTATTCGCCAGGCTCAGCTCATCGCATTCAGTTCCAGTTCCAGTTCGGCGACACTTCCGGTCACCATGGAATGCGTTGAGGAAAATATTGGTGTCTCCAAGGAGATATCCAGTTTTGTGCTGCCCCTCGGCGCGACGATCAATATGGATGGAACAGCGTTATACCAGGGAGTGGCAGCAGTTTTCATCGCCCAGGTATTTGGAATGGATTTGAACATCGGTCAGCAGTTAACCATTGTACTTACCGCTACACTCGCTTCCGTTGGCGCAGCGGGCGTGCCGGGCGTGGGCATGATCACGCTGACCATGGTTTTAAAGACAATCGGTGTGCCCTTGCAAGGGATTGCGCTTATTCTGGGGGTCGATCGAATACTCGATATGTGCAGGACAATTGTCAATATTTCAGGCGATGCGACCTGCGCAACAGTGATTGCATCAACTGAAAACCAGGTTGAAATAAAAAAAGGTTACTTTCAAGAAACTTGATTTTTCCTCCAATGTCATTCCCGCACGCCTGCAAAGTTTCATTATATTTTTAAATGAATGCAGACTTTGCTTTTAGTCGTAGATCCGCCATCTTTTTGGAGGACGGGAATCCATTAATTTTATAGATGTTGAAATGCATATCGAAAAATCAACAACTGACGAATTAGGCGTTTCTCTTATAAAATTAGATTCGATGCATTTCCGAATCTCTGACACTATTCAGTTTGACTTCAATAAAATTAGATATAATATAATAATTCTTTCCCTCATCCCCGGCCCTTCTCACAGTGGGAGAAGGGAGTTCAATAGAACCTGAAGGAAGGTAAAGTGAATCATCGAATTTGCAATGCCTGAAGACAGAATCAAAGCAATAAATTAAACTTCGAGTTTTTGAGTCTTGGAGGCTAAATAGTTACAAAAAAAGAATAAACCACGGGCAATAAATCTAAAAATTACCCGTTTCGGTGGAGGATGCCATGCAAGCAAAAACTATCGAGGAAGCATTAAATCTGTTTGACCCTCATCGTCCGCTTCTGGATGAAGAAGATGTAAAAGATTTTTTCGTTTCACGGACCAATAGTCCCCTGGAAGAAATGACAACTTTTTTGGGCCATGCAACCGACTTCCCCAAAATTTTGCTTTCTGGCTCTCCCGGGTGTGGCAAAAGCACCGAGCTTGCAAAGCTGCGGGAAAACTTGAAGAAGAAATTTCATATCATTTATTGTTCTGCAAAAAATGTGACAAATGATTTCAATATTGATATTGGCGCACTGTTATTCTTTATTTTCAACAAAATCGCTAATATTGCCAAAGATGAAAAGCTTCCCATATACAACGCTAAGCTGGAAAAATTTTTACAATACGGCTATGGCTGGGAAATGAATATCGAGCAAACGACCGCTGCCAAAGGGCAAGATGTGACAATCGATCCGGTGCTTATAGAAAAATTTGTGAAGAAAGGTCTTGATTTTGAAGGGACACTGAAACACCTGTTCAAAAAAACCACAAAGCCGGGGCCGGATGAGCTGCTTGAATACATTAACGCCACCATCTGGGAACTGGAGGGCAAAACCGGCAAGGATGTTTTGCTGATTGTCACTGACATGGATAAACTTTCGCTGAATAATGCCAAAGACATTTTTATCGAGAAATTTTTATTTCTCACAAAATTGAACTGCTTTGCAGTTTTCACTTTTCCCCTCGCCCTGAAATATGAACCCAATTTCATCAAAACCGCCCGGAATTTTGATGCGGTGTATTATTTACCCAATATTTCTGCCTTCGATCAATTTGGCGTGCCGGACGATGATGGGCAGAGTAAGCTGCGCGAAATTATCACGAAACGTATTCGTGAACGAATGATTTATGATGAGGCGCTCAACCGAATTGTTGAACTCAGCGGGGGAATTGCTTTTGAACTCATCAATCTGGTTCGTCATTGCTGCATACAATCATTGATCGAAAAAATAAATTATATCGACGATGAAATCGTCATACTTGCTGAAGAGAAAATTCGAAGATTTTACAAAACAGTCTACAATGCTGATGAATTGAGGGTATTGGCGGCAATTCGCGATTCGAAAGAATTCGATCGCAGTGAAACAGGCATAAAATTATTGAATCATCTCAGCATCAGTGAATATGGCGCAGACGATGATATCTGGTATGATATCAATCCTGTGCTGATTCCATTGCTCATAGATACGGACACAGATGCTGAATAACTAACAGGAGGTGTATATGGACAAAGTTTCAATTGATAAAATGATTGATCTGCTCAAAGAACCCTGGCTTCCGCTGGATGTTTTCAATGTGAACGACACACTGGTGCGGCTGGTCAAGATCAAGGGAAAATACCACTGGCATAAGCATCAAAACCAGGATGAGCTATTCATCACTTTGAAAGGTCAATTAAAAATCAATTTTGAAGACAGGCAAATTATTTTGGAAGAAGGGGAAGGCTTTGTCGTGAAAAAAGGCATCATTCATCAAACCGAATCAGATGATGAAACCGTGGTGTTTCTTGTCGAGCCAAAAGATATCATTACAAAAGGCGATTAGTAAATCACCATTGGGTTGCTTTACCATTACATAAAAAATTTACCATTTATCCTCGATTATTCACATTATATTGCTAAAGGTATCGAGATAACCTGAATGGTGCTTAATTTAGAGATTAGTATATTTTTTACGTCTAAAACTGAGTTTGAAATTAATTGATCATTCAATTTGAAATAATCAGGTAATTGAATCAATTTTATTATTATTACATAAATAATTCAGGTTATAAGGAATACTGGAATATTGGAATCATAATTTTTCTTTCCAATATTCCAGCATTCCAATGAGTGATTTTTTGGATAGTCTGCCTGGTTCAAAAAGGTGATTGCAGGAGTACGCCCGGAAGGAGGGAGGTCAGCCTCTTTTCCATACCTGTCGCGTCAACGTGCAGGGCGAGGCACCAATATTGATGCATTCATAATCTCCAAAACATGCCGGGATGATTGTCGTCTGAATATATCCCAGCTCGATCTGCCTTTCCGAATTTTGCTTTGACTTGATCAAAGTTTTTTCACCTTTAGTCAAACATAGAAAATGAAATAATTTTCCGCCTGTGCTTGTTTCAATTTTTCGATCGAAATTTAATCGTTCAATGTGATAAGGCATCGGACGATACGAATCAAAACGCTCCAGCGACCAACCCTCACCCTGTTCAATCACTTCTGCTTTGGGACGAATATTTTCCGCAACCCACTTCTCGCGCCGGTTCATTCTGCATTGGTTCAAACCATGCTTAACGTGAAGTTTTGTCTTTTTCCCGGTGAATGCCTTTTCCCGGTCATTCCATGTCGGTCGGCAAAAATCGTACAGAAAAAATGAATACTCAGTGCCAACGATGCTGGGGCATGTATCCATTTCCAAAACCATTTGATTACCCCCGGTGCCATGAGCCGTGCCGGCAGGAATGAGATACAGTTCACCGGCCTTGCTGGGCCAGCATTTCACATATTTCGACCAGTCAAAAGAAATACCTGTTTTTTCAGATTCAATGACTTTTTGCTCGAATTCCTCCGGATCAGCGTCTTCATAAAATCCGTGCATCGTATTTGCACCGTCGTAGGCTTCAACAATGTAGTAAACTTCGTATCGCCCCAGCGCCTCATCAAAATTCTTTTTGGTGTACGCCGTATCCGGGTGCAGATGAACCGGCATGGCCCGACGCTCGTGAGGCACAGGTTTGGGGAAATATCCGTCATCAATTCCCACCTGAATGGGAAACAAACCGGGATATTTTTTATGACAATACAGACCAACAACTTCCACAGGATACTGCATGTAGAGATTATGAAACGGTATTTCAATATAATCATCGATTCCGGCGTCGACGACCAGGCTGGAATCTCCGCCACTCACCTCGATGTTCCAGGCACAATTGGATAATTCAGGCATATTAAAAAAATCTCTGAACTTCATGCCACCCCAGGGTCCCGGCATCAATATCCTTTTGAACCGCAACGGATACCAAACCAGCGTGGACACGATGCCATGATAGATTTTTCCGGACATCAGTTTGGGCCGATCCGCCTCGTTGTCATCTACGTACCAATCCATGTGATTGAAAATATATTTCTTATGTTTGTTCAGAATCGGGTAATCGACGTAATAAAGCCGTTTCCAGAAAATGTCTTCTGGCTGATTTGCTCCCAGGGGGATGAGGCTTTTTTCTTCCATTCGTTTGATGATAAATTCCCGGCTCAGGTCAAAATAAAAAATGGAATCGAATAATGGCCTTAATTCTGATATTGCTACACCCATACCATAGCAGATCATCGCAGTTGGAATGTTTCCGGAAGATTTCGCCCGTTTGAATTTCCTGATTTTCTGCGTTAACCCGGCAACTCGTTCCGGATTCATCATATCTTTTATGCTGTATTTTTTGCAAACGATGCCAAAAGATGGATCATCGGTCAGAAAAGGTTGAATGAATTCTTCTATTTTTTCACGGGATTGGAAGACTGTGTTAAAATCCGCAGTTTCGATTCGGTAATGATCGGAATCTGATATGTTTGCGATTCCCTCGGCAATCGGTTTCAATCGGGCGCCGATATACCCGTCCAAAGCGATGATGCATGGGCGTTTCTGATTTTCCCAATGACTTTTTATCAACTCCAGAATAAATTGACAAATTTCATGAGTGCCTGTGACAATTGACTGACTCCACTCGGCAGGAATGTCCGGTTTATTCACTCCATCGACACGTGTATACCATGGCATTCTTGGTTCTCCCTGAATTGGTTAATTTAGCGGGTTCAACTTTGCATCCAGTGTTTTCCAGCCCTTTTTCGGAATTTCAACATCTGTCTGGACTTCTGCCGCGTAGCCTTCTTTCGAAAAAATGACGCGATATTTTCCGGGCAGCAACAACCGATAAAACCTGCCGAATGTGGAGTTTGCCGTTCGATGATCGACGCTCTCATTGTCGATGTCCGGGAAAAATACCGTGGCGTCGAGTGCTTCACCTGTTTTCGCATCCTGAACATGGCCGGTGAGGCCGGGACCGTCAACCAGATCAAGGCAGAAAAAAGCGCCGGGCAAATTGCTCTGAACAATATTCTCCAGAATTTCCGGGCTAAAAATATGGCGATGGTTGCCCAGCTCCACGATGAAGTCAAGTATGCCAACACGCCCGTAAAACCAGGGATAGGTTTGGCCCACAGTGCCTGCGCCGTAATGAGGAATATACGTCGTATCGCCTTTGATTGTTTTTATTTGAGACGCCAATCCATGCGCCAGTTGCGTCAGGAGTTTGTCATCCGGAGCTTTGTGGCCGCGCCAGTCCCAGGGATAGAAAATTACTTCGCCATAGCTGTGATAGGTGATCGACGCCAGAAACTTTTCTCGCGCGACAAAATTCCCTACAGCCTGACACTCTGTTTCTGAGAACGGACTTGCCCCACGATATCGTTTGCTGGCTGGGTCACCGCTGCCGCCAAAGGCCCAGTTAAAATCGAAATTGCGATTCAGGTCAATCCCGTCTTCTTTTTCGAACAAAACACCATTGTTATTACTGTCCCTGGCGTTTTTACGCCAGGTTGGATCGATATTGTGCGTCACGGCATGGTGACCGTCAACATTGACCACAGGGATGATCCATATTTCTGCTGCATCCACCCATCCGGTAACGCGGGGATCGTCGCCATATTTTGTGACGAGATGATGAATTAATCGCATGCAGATCTGAACGCCGGCAAGTTCGTTGGCGTGAATGGCTGCTTCGAATAATATCTTCGGTTCGTCTTCCCGCTGCTGCACATTATCCGAAATTTTGATCGCCCAGATATCTTTTTTCATCTGGCTTGTCCTGCCGATTATTTCTTTTCGAATGATGGTGTTATGTTCAGTTATTAATTTATCGAGTTCGCTGAGAATTTTTTCATAAGTATAATACACCGGGTCTAGTTTCATGGACTCGCCGTGTAATGCGCGTTTATACAAATCGATGGGATTCGTGCTTTCCATAATTTTTTTCGCTGAAAAACCGCGTTCTTTCAGGAGCGCCAGTTCAGCTTTGGTTACCACCGCCCATGATGTTCCATTTTCCAGCCCGGTCACAAAATTAATTTGAAGTTGCTGCAATGCTTTGTATTCGTTCTCATTCAGCTTCAGATTGATTAATATTTCCAATTTTGAACCGGCTGACAAGATACTGGTCAGCATGAGTAATATTAAAATGATGAAAGCAGACTTGGATCGCTTCATGTACACCTCCTGAAATTATTAAAAATTGGTTGAATTGTCCTGTTTTACCAACAATTATGATACAGGAAAAATTGGAAAATGTCAATAACAAAATTTTTCTATGAAAGAAAATAGAAGTTCGAATATTGAAAAAAAATCGACGAAATTACCAGGAACAGCGAATGAAAAATTGGATGTAGTTAACAATATAACAATTTTTACTGAGAAAGCCATAATCATCTGACTATTCCCATCAACATTATTTTTTTATGGTAATTTACGCGATGAAATGATATATTTTGCATTCCGCACCCATCATACTCAAAAAGCACAATTATGTCAATCAA
>CAZSBG010000068.1:0-33581 GCA_964605145.1 uncultured Cytophagia bacterium
TTAGTAACTGACAAGTAATTTTTTGTACATTTTTGGCAAAAAAATCTCAAAAAACAAAATTCAAATATCAAATAAATCCCAAATATAAAAACTCAATTATCAAAACTTTTTTAGAAAATACAAATACATACTGCTAAGCCCAAATTTATTTTTTTGGATTTTGTAATTGTGATTTGTTTGTTGTTTGGTTTTTGATTTTTGCAATTTCCGGTTTATCCGGCTTAGGGGTTAGGTGTTAGTTTTTAGGTGAATAGATTTGAGGCAATTCAATTCTCAGGAGCAGCGTTTTTTTCTTCCAAAAACTTCTTCAAATTTTCCATATCTTCCGGCAATTCCGAATCGAACCACATTTCTTTTTTGGTTTCAGGGTGAATGAAGCCCAGTGTTTTGGCGTGAAGCGCCTGTCGCGGCATACGGTCCAACAGTTTTAGGGCTAATTGCTGGTTGTGCTGGTTCAAACCGATGGACTTGCGTTTCCGCCCACCGTAAACCTCGTCGCCCAAAACCGGGTGGCCTTTCCACGCTAAATGGACGCGAATCTGGTGGGTACGACCTGTCTCAAGCCTCACTTTCAGAAATGATACCAATGGATATTCGCTGATGACTTTATAATTCGTTATAGCCGGCTTGCCCTGTTTGGAGACGGTCATGCGCGTGCGGTCTTTCGCGCTGCGACGAAGATGCGTTTCAATACGATCCTGCTTTTTCTCGAAGCTGCCCCAGGCAAACGCCCGGTATTCGCGTTGAATGGTGCGCTCAGAAAATTGTGCCGAAAGTTGACTGTGGACAAAGTCAGTTTTGGCAATGACCAGCAGACCTGAGGTGTCTTTGTCCAACCGATGCACAAGTCCCGGCCGATATTCACCGCTCAGCGAGGAAAGGCTTCGGCAATGATAAAGCAATCCATTCACCAGTGTACCGGAGAGATTCCCATAAGCCGGATGCACAACAAGTCCTGCCTGTTTATTGACAACCAATAAATATTCGTCTTCAAATATTATGTTGAGGGGGATTTTTTCGGGCAGAAATTCAGGCGGTTTGGCATGTTGAAATTGAATGAATATTCTTTCGCCGGGCGAAACCGTATAACTGGATTTTACCGGTTTGTCATCCACCGTAATGAATCCGTCCCGTATGAGTTTTTGAATTTGTGAACGGGTGGGGCGTTCCAGACGGTTGGCAAGAAACTGATCCAGTCTCTCCTTTTTTTGATGTTCAGGAACAATGATCACGCGGGAATCCAATTCGTGGGAGCTTTCACTGGCTGATCTATGTTCCTGTTGTTCTTCCATTATCTTTCTTTCGGAAAGAGGGCATGTCTTTTTTCATAAAACGTTGGCAAAACTACCCGGTTCCCAGTTGTTCTTCTTCTGACTCATCTTTCTTTTTTTCAAAAATAACAACAGAAATTAGAATGATCATTCCAATCGTAATGGCAATATCAGCCAAATTGAATACCGGCCATCGTACGATTTGAATGTCAATGAAATCAACGACTTCACTGTAGGCAATTCTGTCAATAAGATTTCCCAGTGCGCCGCCCAGGATGGACGTCAGCGCAAATCTCGCCCAGAAATTTTCCGGTTTCATTTCGAATAAATACACCAGAATGATAATGCAGGCAATCGCTGAAAAAAATGTATAGAATAATTTTCCGCCAATTTGTATGCCAAATGCCATCCCTGGATTTTTGATATAGGTAAATCTGATGACATCACCCAGAATCGAAATTGATTCTTTCAAATGCATCGAATTTTTGATCAATATTTTTGTGGTCTGGTCAATGATGACAATGAACAGTGACCAGCCCAATAATTTCAGGTTTGATTTAAACACGTCGCTCCAGCGCTATTGATGTTGAATCGGTTTATTATGATATTGTTTAATTTTAATCTTGAATTCGATGAAAGAGCAGTCGAAAGCTTCTTCATATCTTTGAACGAGCGAAATATCCTTTCACAGAATGGCTCACTTCATTTTCAAAAATACAAGAAAATCCCTGTGGATTCTCTCACCAACGATGAAGAAGAACTGAATTACGGTTGCCCCTCTTCCTGCGATTTACATTCGAGACAAAGGCGTGCGTGTGGAATCGCCTCCAGTCTCTCTTTGTTAATTTCTGAGCCGCACATCGTGCAAGTTCCGTATGTCCCTTCCTCGATTCTATCGATTGCATCATTTAGTTCAGCCAGAGTATTCCCTTCGAGAGAAGCGAACATGTATGACTGCTCTCGTTCCATGCTTTCGGACCCTTGATCGGCGAGGTGAAGTGAGTACGAATGATCTCCGGATGTATCCTTCATCGATTCTTTGGTAAACCTGGTGCTGGTAACCTTCTCCAGAAGCTCTCGCTGTTGTGTCAGGAGAATGTTCTTTAAATGCTCCAAATCTTGACGCCCCATCGTTGATATCCTCCCTAAAAAAATAACGTTATTCACTATTACAAATACATCGTCGGACTGAGCAGAGTTGCGGTATGTTGTACAATACGTTTGACTCAATCATTTTTTAATTCAGTTCGAATGCCTGTTCGATGAAAGAATTTAGTGGACGATACCATCCATAGCGAAATTGTTCACAAGGACATTCGAATTTAAAAAAATGACATAAAAACAGGATTCAAATTTGCAAAGAACAAATAAACATTATACTCGAGTAATTCCAATGACTACAGAGTCGCCATTAATGGCCCATTCTTTCTCGTAGTCATTTTTTTCAATTGCGTTGACCAAATCGTCTGCCAGTGTTTCATTTTTTATATATTCCCGCTGAGATTCAATGGCATTTTTCAAAACTTCAGAACCATCATAATAAACGCGAATCCGATCGATGACATTGAAATTGGCTTCTTTACGCATGTTCTGAATTCTGTTAACGAAATCCCGTGCCAGTCCCTCTTGCCGCAATTCATCCGTGAGAACAATATTCATGGCGACCGTTAAATCGTCTTCAGTGTCCACCACCAAGCCGTCCCGGTTTTCTGATTTGAGTTCAAGATCATCCATGGTTAAATCGACACTCTTGTCACCCACCGAGAGTTTTGTGCTGCCGGATGTTTCGATCTTTTCAATTTCCTGCTCGGATAAATTGCGTATTTTTTCAGCAGCCTGGTTTACAAGTTTTCCAAATTTCGGGCCTAATGATTTGTACACCGGTTCGGCCTTCTTTTTCAACAGGTCAGCGCGGTTTGTGGTGAACCGAACAGCTTTGATATTTAATTCATCCTTGATTAAACCCTCCATGCCGGCAACCAGTTCCTTACGTTTTTCATTTTTTGCCAGAATGATAATTTCGCTGAGCGGCTGCCTGATCTTTATCGCGGATTGGTTTCTGAGCGCGCGACCAATAATCACTGTTCTCAAAACCAGATACATTTTTGCTTCCAAAGTTTCATCACGATATTGGTACAGATCGCTCGATGAATCCGGGAAATAGCTCAGGTGGACGCTTTCCGGCGCATCCTCTTCTGTAACTTTCAAATTTTGATAAAGTTCTTCAGAAAGGAACGGGATGAACGGCGCGACGAGCTTCGTAACCGTGAACAAAACATGATGCAGCGTCTGATAGGCTGCCAGTTTATCTTCGCCCATTCCTTTGCCGCTATTTTCGCTGGGTTTCCAAAAACGACGCCTGCATCGTCTGACATACCAGTTGGATAAATCATCAATCACAAACTGGGAAATAGCTCGCGCTGATTTGGTGATCTCGAATCGGGTTAAATTCTGTTCCGTCTCTTTCACAAGCTTATTCAGCAATGAAATGATCCATCGATCGATCTGGGGACGCTTTTCAACCGGAGTGGCTTCTTCTCTGCCTGTGAAATTGTCAACATTGGCGTAAAGCGAGAAGAATGAGTAGACATTGTTCAGCGTGCCAAAAAATTTCCGGATCACTTCCAAAATGCCCTGCTCATCGAACTTTGTTGGAAGCCAGGGCGGACTGACTGTGAGCAAAAACCACCGAAGTGGATCAGCCCCGTATTTTTCAACGATCTGGAATGGATTGACTGTATTTCCGCGTGATTTGGACATTTTCAATCCGTCTTTATCCAGAATCATTTCAATGGATAAACACGATTTATAACTTGATTCGCCTGAGAGAAACACGCCCAAAACAAGCAGTGAATAAAACCATCCACGAGTTTGGTCGACTCCTTCAGCGATAAATTCGGCCGGGAATAGTGTGTCGAAATCGTCTTTATGCTCGAACGGATAGTGCCATTGGGCATAGGGCATGCTCCCTGAATCGAACCAGCAGTCGATAACCTCCGGCACGCGTTTCATTTTGCCGCCGCATTTTTCACAGGTTAATTCCACTTCGTCGATATAGGGTTTATGCAGATCGATATCCTCTGTTAAACCGGATTTTTGTTTCAGCTCTTTAACGCTTCCCACGCAATCCATGTGAGCGCAATTTTCGCAGATCCACACGTTGAGCGGCGTTCCCCAGAATCGATCGCGGGAGAGTGACCAGTCCACATTGTTTTCGAGCCATTCACCAAATCTGCCCAATCCCACTTCTTTGGGATACCAGTTTATTTTGTTATTGCTCTCGATCAGCTTGTTTTTGATAGCGGTTGTTCGAATATACCAGGATTTTCTCGCATAATAGAGCAAAGGCGAATCACAACGCCAGCAGTGGGGATACGTATGCGTCACTGTCTCTGTCTGATAAAGCTTGCCCCGTTGTTTAAGGTCGTCGATGATGTTAGGATCCGCTTTCTTGACAAATTCACCTTTAAACTGGGTGATTTCATCCACGAACCGGCCGCTTTTATCCACCGGGTGAATGATGGGCAAATCGTTTTTCAGCCCGACCTGGTAATCGTCTTCACCAAAAGCCGGCGCAATGTGAACAATGCCGGTACCATCTTCGGATGTGACAAAATCACCGAGTATGGTGTAATACGCTTTTTTATCCGGTTTGATGAACGAGAATAACGGAACATATTCCATGCCTTCCAGGTCTGAGCCTTTATATTGCTCCAGGATTTCGTATTCGCCGTCCAGGGCCATCAAACGCTGACTTGCAAGGATGAGCTTTTCATCGCGATGAAATATTTTGACATAGGTCATTTCAGGATTCAACGCCAGGGCCACGTTTGAGATAAGGGTCCACGGTGTGGTGGTCCACACCAGGAAAGACGTATCCGGTTCATCCTTGAGCTGCATTTTTACATAAATGGATGGATCATCAACTTCTTTATAACCCTGGGCCACCTCATGACTGGAGAGGGGCGTTTCACAGCGCGGACAATAGGGCAAAATTTTGAATCCCTGGTAAATGAGATCTTTTTTCCAGAATTCCTTCAGTATCCACCAGACAGATTCAATATAGTTATTTTCATACGTGATGTAGGGATGCTCCAAATCAACCCAGTAGCCAATTTTTCGGGTCAATTCATCCCAATCTTTTTTATATTTCCAAACACTCTCGCGGCATTTTTTGTTGAATTTATCAACCCCATATTCCAACACCTGTTCCTTGCCATCGATGCCCAACTGTTTTTCCACCTCAATTTCCACCGGTAGGCCGTGCGTATCCCACCCTGCTTTGCGGTTCACGCGGTAGCCCTGCATGGTTTTATGGCGGCACACAAAATCTTTCACCGTTCGACTGATAACATGATGAATTCCCGGAGCGCCATTGGCGGTTGGCGGCCCTTCAAAGAACACATATTTTTTTTCGGGATATCTGCTCTCCACACTTTTTTTGAAAATATCGTTAGCTTCCCAGAATTTTAGAATATATTTTTCCAATTCTTGAAAATTTACCGGGTTACTCAATTCTTTAAACATCGGTTATTCTCCCACAACATCTGTAATAATAAAAATTAACCTATCGGCTAATACCAACAGGTTTCTTGTCTGACATACCTTGATTTAAAATAATGATAATGAAAAATGTGTCAACTCAACGGGTTGTTCAGTACTGCCCTTGATTCAGGGCTGAATTTCATGGTCCCAGAATTTTGAGTGAACACAATTAATTTTTATATTTTCGAAACCACCTTTTTGATAAGCGTCGTCAATTTGGGTTCGGCCTCTTTTGCAACACGGATTATTTCCGGAATATTGGCCGGTTTAAGCTCTTCAGGAATGCAGGCATCCGTAATGACAGAAAATCCCAGGACGCGGATAGCGGAATGCACCGCTACGATATCTTCCGGGATAGTAGACATGCCCACCACGTCGGCGCCGATGATTCTCAGAAATTTGTATTCTGCCGCGGTCTCAAGGCTGGGGCCGGTCATAGCAGCATAAACGCCTTTTTTAATCTCAATATTTTCTTCTGCGGCCACCTGCTCTGCCAATTGAATTAACTCGCGGGAGTAGGGCTCGGACATATCCGGGAACCGGGGCCCCAGGGTGTCATCATTTTCACCGATGAGAGGATTATCGCCCAACAGGTTGATGTGGTCTGAAATGAGCATGACCGTGCCGGGTTTCATCTCCCGGTTGATTCCACCGCATGCATTTGAAATTAAAAGTGTATTTATGCCTAAAAATTTCATCACACGAACCGGGAACGTAATTTGTTTCATGGAATACCCTTCGTAGTAATGAAATCGGCCCTGCATGGCAACAATGGATTTGTCGCCGAGCTTGCCAAAGATCAATTTTCCGGCATGAAACTCAACCGTGGAAATTGGAAAATTTGGAATATCTCCGTATGGGATGGAAACCTCAATGTCAATATCATCTACCAGGGCTCCCAGACCGGTTCCCAGGATTATACCAATTTCGGGTTGGGCTTTTGTTTTGGTTCGGATGAATTCAATTGTTTGTTCAATTTGTTTCCTTAATTCAGACACGAAAAACCTCTCATTATTTATTTTTTCTTCTTTTTTTGTTCTTCAATTTTTTCCTGAAGACGTCGGATCTCTTCATTCTTTTTGTCGCGTTCTGCTTTAATTTTCGACAGTTCCTCTTGCACCTGCTGTCGCTTGGTTCTTTCTGAATTTACTTTGCTTTTCGCAAGCTTGAACCGCTCATCGCGTATCTGCTCTATCGTTGCAATGCGGTCTCGCTTTTTTCCGGCTCGGGCAAAAAGAAACGTGCCCAGCGCTGTTCCCACCCCTGTGGTAGACCACATGGCTGTTCTGCCAACGTCCTCATCGTCCAGGCCGCGGTGAATGAGCGAGCCAATGAAAAAACTTGCTCCGAAACTTAATCCGGCGCCCCCCAGTGTGTAATAGAACAAATTCCTGTTTTTCTTTTTTTCCTGAATTTCCCATTCAGAAATTATTTCGCCCTGACCATCATAGACAAAATCAGTGCCTGAAATTGCCGAGATTTCATCCCTGTTAATTTTCGTGAGTGACTCGGAAGATTTGTCCGTTCGGATCATGAGATGAGTCGGGCTGACGTCGTGAATTTGTCCCTCGCAGACTTTGCCTGAAATTGTGGTCACCTGAACCACGGCATTTGGTTGAGCCTGATCGTAACGAATGGGGACTCTCTTCGCGCATCCTGTGGTAATGATCAATACTGCGAGCAATAATGAAATAAAAAAAGATCGGAGTTGCATTGTTATTCTCCCAGATTCTGCTGTTTATTCAAAGTTGTCTTCCACGTCCGGATTTATGAAAATCCGCACCCGGGAATGAATTATTTCGATGAGTTTATTTGATGTTACCGATTGCACTTACCCTCGATTATTCACATTATATTGCTAAAGGTATCGAGATAACCTGAATGGTGCTGAATTAAGAGATGAGTACATTTTTACGTCTAAAACTGACTTTTAAATTAATTGATAATTCAATTTGATAATAATCAGGTAATTGAATCAATTTTATTATAATTACATGAATAATTCAGGCTAAATGATGAACTGGTCAGATATCTTTATATTTTCGTTTTCACCATTTTTTTTTATATCATGCTTTTTTTTTTCAGCGTTCGGGCCAGAATTGCCGGCAGTCTGATCAAATATTTTTGGATTGATCTGCGATTTATTCTGTGAACCCGATTTTGATTCATAGCCGACATCATCCATTTCAAGAATAGTGAGCAGCTCTACCTGAGATTCCAGCAAATGGCGCAGCCGTTTGGCAAACGAATCTTTCTGGGCTTTCACCACCATGAGCTGATTCTTCATCTCGATGAGTTGGCGTTTGGCTGATTCAAGGATTTTCTCCGCTTTCACCTCAGCTTCTTTGATGACCAGGTCGGATTCGCGCTTGGAATTTTCCCGGGACTGATTAATCGTCTGTTGGGCGTTCATCAAAGATTCCTTGAATGTTTTCTCAACTTCCTGGTAATCGCGTAGTTGAGTTTTCAATTTAAGGACATCATCGGACAGTTCATTTTTTTGCTTGATGAGATATTCAAATTCTTCGGCCACCATTTCCAAAAATGTCTCCACCTCAATGGGATCATATCCGCGGAGCACTTTTTTGAAAACCTGCTTTTTTATATCCAGAGGAGTAATCTTCAATCGTTTTACCTCCCGTTTCGTTTATTCAAAATTTAAATGGAAAGAAGTATTCTTTCCAAAATGTAAATCGCGAGAATTAATATCATAGGCGAAATATCGATTCCACCGAACAAGGGTACATAACGCCGAATCCACCGGAGCGGTGGATCGGTCACTTCGTATAGGAATCGGATCACCGGATTTGTTGGATTGTGACTCACCCATGACAACAGGACGCGTGCAATAATAATTAATGTGTATACATTGGCAACAAAACTGATCAAATTGCGCATGCTCATTCCTTATTTTTTATGATAAATACATCATTCATAATTTCGTTCTCCAAAAATTGCCCGGCCAACACGAACCATGTTTGCGCCCTCTTCGATGGCAACTTCGTAATCGTTGGTCATGCCCATGGAAAGATATTTCATCTCCACACCTTCAATCCCGGTCGATTTAATTTCATCGCTAAGAGATTTCAGCATCCTGAAGCAGGGGCGCACATCTTCCGGATCAGGCAGAAACGCGCCAATCGTCATCAATCCCTGCACGTGAATTCCCGGCAATAATGAAATTTCTTTGATAAAATCAATTGTTTGCTCCGGACTTATGCCGAATTTGCTTTCCTCATGAGACGTGTTCACTTCAACCAAACATGGCATTCTTTTTTCAATTTGTAACGCGCGTTTATTAATTTCCTTTGCAAGATGCAGGCTGTCCACGGACTGGATGAAGTCGAATATCTGCACGGCTTTTTTTGCTTTATTTGTTTGAAGATGACCAATCAAATGCCATGTAGCGCGCCCACCCACCGTGTTGATTTTTTTTTCGGCCTCCTGAACTCTGTTTTCACCGATGTGGGTAACGCCAGAGTCAATCGCCGTTTGGACCGCATCTGCCGTCACTGTTTTCGTTACAGCGATTAAAATTATCTCATTTTCATTACGACCAACTTTCGCGCAAGCGTTTTGGACTTTGTTATGAACCTTTTTCAGATTTTCTTCAATATTCATGTCATTCATTATTTTTTAAGTTGTTAAATATAAGTTTTTAAGACTTAAAAATCAACAAAAAAGTTACCGAATTTTTTTGACACATAAGCTTTAAATTTTTAGTAATAAATGAAAGAAAAATACAATATTTTAAAATGTTTTACAACTCACTAAAATATTGTTTTTGAATTTACTTTATCATAAAGATTATTTGTGACTTAAATGCTGAATTGTTTCTATCATTGAGAATTTTTTATTGCTTGAATAATTCAAAATTTTTTACTTGCTATCTTGCTTATTTTTTGTTATGTTATGAAATAAAAACTTGGTGCATCTAAATAGCTGGAGGACATACGATGAAAAGTTTGACAGTGGAAGTACACGAAGTAAAAGAACGCTGCGGCGCCAATCTGAAACCGGGAGACGTATTTGAAGTCGTGGGACAGGGTAAACTGGTCATTCCCAATAAAAAAGGAACCTGTATGTTTGCGCTCCAGAGCCTGATTCCTTTTTTAATCAGTAAACAGCACGAGGATGAGTTGCTGCAGGATGACTGGATTAAAGAAACTGATTTGTTGTGTTGTCCTGATCCAAAAGGTATTGTATTTAAAATCAGAGCGAAAAGTTAAAAACTTTCCCCACAGGACGACGTCATCACCTGCCTGAAATTTAATTGATAGAACCCTTAAAATTAAATTCCTGAATTCACGATTTATTTGGACGTTTCGAATATTGTATGGTAGCGTAGTCCGGTCAATATACATCAAACAGACCCGAGCTTATAACATAACCTGAATTATTCATGAATTTTTTTCTAAACTACATTAATTTATATAATTTTAATAAAATAGGCTTTCATTAAAAATCTAAGCCAGTTTTGTTGACAAATTTTCAGATTATCGTCAATTCAGGTTATCCTGCTTCCTATAAAAATACTGTGAATAATGCAGGATAAATAAAACTTATTAAACATTATCTAACTATTTTCACTGAATCATTCAC
Source organism: uncultured Cytophagia bacterium (assembly GCA_964605145.1). Classification (GTDB taxonomy): domain Bacteria; phylum Zhuqueibacterota; class Zhuqueibacteria; order Thermofontimicrobiales; family Thermofontimicrobiaceae; genus CAZSBG01. The sequence goes on from CAZSBG010000068.1 coordinate 10,419, forward strand.
CTGTTATCTGAGTAACGAAGGAGGGACATGAACGGCAAAATTCGACTTGCGTTTCAACTTATTATTCTCGCGCTTATCATTTGGGTAATTGTTCATGCAAATGATGTAGAAACTTACTGCCCCATGGGCGGAATTCTGGCTTTTGGCACAAAAATTTACCAGGGCACCATGCCGTGCAATATGAGTTCGATGTCGGTTTTTATGGCGATCGCACTTCTGATTGGGGCATTAGCCATTGGTAAATTGTTTTGCAGTTTTATTTGCCCGGTGGGCTTTCTCTCAGAATGGATTGGCAAGATAGGTAAAAAATTTAAAATTCAATTCTCCATTCCGAAAATCGCGGATCGCCTGCTTCGATCCATTAAATATTTTTTACTCTTCATTGTCCTTTATAAAACCATCACGGCCAGCGAATTATTTTGCCGTAAATTCGATCCCTATTTTGGCGCGGCCACCGGATTTGGTCACGATACAGTCTTGCTGTGGTCAGTAGGCGCGGTCATCGTCACCATCGTCGGGGCGCTTTTGGTGAAGCAATTCTGGTGCAGATACTTTTGCTTTTTAGGCGCTGCCAGTAATGTTTTTGTGAATATTTGGGGAGCTGCTGTCGTTGTCATCGTTTACCTGCTATTGAAACTGGTTGGCGTTCATCTCTCTCTCATCTGGCTGCTGGGTGGTTTTGCTCTAATGGGTTTTCTCATTGAAGCCGGCCTGTTTAAAACCATCGTATTGCCATTTTTCAAAATTACGGTGGACCAGAATAGTTGCACCCAGTGCGGGCTTTGCACCAAAGCCTGTCCCTACGACATCAAGGTTCAGGAGTACACAAAAGTTACGCATCCGGATTGCATGATGTGCACTGAGTGCGTAACAGCGTGCAAAGAAGAAAAGGCTGTAAGTGTGAACAAGTCGTACAAGCTGCGATTCCTGCCGCCCGTTCTTGTTGTCGCACTCATTTTGATGGGATTTGTGCTGTCTTCCAATTACGAATTCACCACGCTGGAAGAACGATGGGGTAAATTTGATCAACTGGAATCGCCTGGCATTTATAAGCAATCCGATGTCAAGAACGTGAATTGCTGGGGGAGTTCCATGTCCCTGGCAAACGCGCTCAAAGGCAGAAAAGGGATTTATGGACTGGATACCTATGCCAAATCTCACACAGTTGTCATTTATTATGATAAAGAAGAAGTATCAGAGGAAGAGGTTAAGCAAGCGCTCTTCAGCCCCAGTCGCTACAAAATAAGAACATTCCGAAGATACACGCCCTCGCAGCTTACCATGTGGGAAGTGGGAATTGAAAAACTGTTCGACAGGGTGGACCAGGTGAATCTGGTTCGAGCACTTCAGCAAAATGATAATATTTTTGGGGTCGAAACCAGATTTGGCGAGCCGGTGATGGCTAAAATTTTCTACGATGCGGATAGTATTACAGTCGAAGATGTCAAGAACGCCATTGAAGTGGATAAGCTTGAATACAAACTGGCAGGAAAGGAACAGGTTGTTGAGCTGGAGTTTGAATGCGAAGATGAAGGTGAAATGGCCGGAACAATGGACGTTGAGACCTTTAACAAACAAATGTTTCCTGGTATTGATCAACGATTCAACAAATACAGCAAGATGGATGAACAGACGCTCAAGGTGTATGAGATTGGCATGCCGGATGCGGGTAACTCTCAAATTCGGCGGCGAATGCAGTATCTCATCAGCCACATTTCTGCGGATAGCGGTATTGTACGCTACAAAACGGTCTATACAGAAAGACCTGTGGCCCGGATTTATTTCAATCCGGAATGGGTGGATACGTCTAAAATTCATTCAATGCTGATACCGGATAGTCTCACCTATTTCAAAAGAGACAACACGACCGGTAAAACACCAAACATTTTTAAATTTGAATATCCGAGCAGAGTTATCGACGTCTCCGAAATAATTCAAAAATCTATGCAAGCATCGAGCGAATAATCATATTTTCTAATTTCAGCATCCGGGAAACGGAGAAGCCTGTTTCCCGGATGATTATCAGCAGAAATATCTGTTTCACGAAAACGGCAAAATTATTGAGACTGTTTCATTTAAGGCTGTTATTGAGACATTGATTTTTATTGATTTTTATTATTGTTGTCTATAACCTATTTTATTTTAATTAATTAAAAGCTACCACCAGATTCTTCTTTTTTGGCATAAGAGTTGCATTTAGAGTAAATTTATGTCATTTGATTTCTGCACATTTATCTCCGTTTTTACATCAGCGAATCAAAAATTATTTCTCATGCATTTAATTCAGCCATTTTTTGTATTGCTTGCTTTTGACTGATCACGACTTCTGCGCGGAAAATTTAATTCTATTGAAGAAATAGTGTAAATCTCATTCTCGTCTTGTAACTGATAAAGGAAAAGGATGTCTGAACAAATGGTACGAATTTATGGAAGATTTATTTTTCGATTGATTTGATTGTAATAATCAAAACTTAACTTTTTTGAAGGTAATTCAAATGAGTACCGTAAAGTTAAAAATCCCTGCAAATGTCTGGATAATGATTATGTTATTTCAGGCATTTTTTTTCTTTGTCAATGTGAGCGGGCAAACCGAAACCAAGTCCACTGCGGTCAATCCACTGCGAATTAGTGTCAGCAACATTTCAATTGATCAAACGAGAACATTTCGGGGCCTGACCGGCTATTTTCCCGCGCCGGTGCTTTCGACGATTTCTATCATTGATTACAAGGCGCGACTCATGACTGGACTGGCAGACACCGCCCGATGGCTGGGGCCAGAGGATTCAACCGAGGTCGGCAGACCCATCAATGCAATCTGGCGCCACCTGAATGAATATCATTCAGATAATCCGGAATTTCCTGCAGATACCGATGTATTCAACCAGTCTCCATTGCCACGTATCACCGAAGTGCGGAAAAATGTCCCCATTCCCACCCATACCATGCTGATTATGGACGTGAGCTCCAGCATGGCCCAGGAATTGGAAGATGCAAAAAACGGCGTGCGCACCTATGTGGAATTACTTCGCCCCATAGACAAAGTTGGACTCGCCCAATTCGATAGTTCAATTGTGCGTTTTCAAAAATTGACGGCGGACAAAGATTCTGTCCTCGCAGCAATAGACGCTGCCGAACTGGGTCGCGGTACAGCCATCTTCGATCCCCTGATGCGGGCAGTTCAGGAAATAAAGCTTAAAAAGAATCGATGCGGCATTATTGTTTACACCGACGGTCAGGACAACCGCTCAACCACAACACACGTGGCAGTGATCGATAGCGCGCGCGCTTACAATATCCCTATTTTCACCATCGCTTTGGGTAACGATACCCGCGAGGACGAATTGGAGCAAATCGCCCAACGAACCGGCGGAATATTTTTCAAAGCAGCAACAGCCTCAGAAATGAGCCAGGTGTTCAAGGATTTATCGAATGTGATATTGAATTACTATGTTTTGGCTCACACCACAACCGATCCCGGGCGAAATGGGACATGGCGTACCCTTGAAGTCAGTGTGAAAATTTGGGGAAAGGAGGGCATCGGGAAGGGCGAATATTTTGTTCCGGGAATCGAACTGCCGGCCAAAACTGATCTCGCTGTCAATTTAACTTCGGAAACCGATACCAGCATCACTCAAAACAGCCGGCAGCGGAATGCAGTTTTTCCCGGGGATTCGTATCGCTACGATATTCGGCTGAGCAATGCTGGGCCGGAACTGTCCGATACAATTTCAATTCATCAGGCGTTGCCGGATTCGGTCTACTACCTGAGCGCAACACTCCTGCCGGTGATGAGCGATCAGGATTCTCTCGAATGGACTATTGCCTCGCTGGCGCCGGGTCGGGACAGCACGTTTTCGGTCTTTGTACAGCTTGATTCCAATTATTCTGACCTCTCGAAACCACTTTTGAGCGAAGTACGCCTATCCGCTGACAATGACTCGACCGCTCAAAATAATGCTGACTCAGATACGGTTATTGTTCTCCAAAAACCGCGGTTGAATAATTATGATCTCGCGATATTTCAATCCGCATTAACGGATACGACCATTGATATAGATGGAGAAATTAAACCGGCAGTGATGGCCGGCGATTCCATACTGTATTCGCTCAAAATCATGAATTATGGCCCAACCACAGCGTTTGATATTCTTCTGCAAAATATAGCTGCAGATTCAGTCAATTTCACTGAATTCTCATTGAATCCTTTTTATTCATCCGATGACACGCTTTTTTGGAGATTTGATTCACTTTCAGCGCAGGACTCGATATTGATAGCCATGACAGCATTCCCCGCTGATTCTTTGCCTGAATTCCCGTTTGAGATAATAAATACAGCCGAGGTGGTCGCTGAGCGCGATACCTTCGTCCAGAACAACACAAGCCTTACCACGCTCTATGGAATTGAAAAAACAGGGCCGGCTTTCAAGCGCACCAATTTGATCGCATCCATTCAGTCGCAAACAGAAAGATTTACTGTTATCGACGGAGACACACTTCGGGCTGTTTTTCCCGGCGATGAATTTGTTTATGAAATTACCATGAAAAACGTCGGGGAGCACGCGGCAGAGAACGCGAAATTCACGCACACTCTCCCGGATTCTGTGACGTTTCGTCGGGCGACATTGCCGCCGAAGGAAATCGATGGCAAAGCGATTATCTGGAATGTCGGGAATTTCGCTCCGAATGCAGAATTCAACCCGACTGTTTTTGTGGAGTTAGCCGGGGATATTCCGCGATCAATGGAAAGGCTGGTCAGTTGGGTGGAAGTTACCGCAGAGAATGATTCACTGCCGGTGGATAATTTCGCAACTGATACTGCCTATGTCGTTTTTCCGGATACGGTTTTCACAAAAAAAATTGATTTGCAGGTAATCCAATTCATAATTTCGGACACGACTGTTGTTGTGGAAGGGGATACTCTGACGGCGGTGACGCAAGGTAATTTTTATGCCTATTACGTAACCATTCAAAATCTGGGGCCGGTCACAGCCCGAGATTTTTCACTGCTCGAAGTTGTCCCTGAGTCCGTGACATTGTTCGAATTCAACCGACTACCGGATGAACAACAGGCAGATACGCTCACCTGGCATTTCGATTTACTGAATGTCGATGAGGAGACGGTAATTTCTTTCGAGGTGCAGAGCGGGGCCGCGTATGCTGCATTCCCTCACAAACTCGACCATCACAGTTTTGTCAGCGCGGATAGAGATTCCGTGCCGGATAACAATTCATCTCAGGCGGAAATTTATGTCATCCAAAAAACAGGAACTGGTGATGAATTCACAGATGTGTCCGTGAACCTTTTTTCAACGACTGCATCGACCATCGAACGGGATGGGAGGACCGTGAATGCGGTGCGAGCCAATGAACTTTTTCAATATGAAATTGATGTGGTGAATCATGGATTTTTTCCAGCGCTGGATGTGAATGTAATCCAAAAGCTGCCGGATTTCGTTTCCTTCCTGGGTGCGGATATCCCTGCGAACTCTTCTGGTAATTCAGTATCCTGGCAATTCGACCAATTGAACCCGGGGGTGGTTTCAACCATCACGGTCACGGTGAAGGCGTCCGAAACACTGCCCGCAGGATTAGCTTCGCTGGTCAGTGATGCGGAAATTTCAGCGATAAATGATTCCTCTTTTGCCAACAATGCGGATGCGGATACAGTTTACGTCATCTCAACCCAACCGAGTTCTGCAGACCTGACGCTGGCTCAAACCGCACTGCCGCATATTTTTACTGTTGTCCAAGGTGATACTGTACCTGCCGTTTTTGTCGGAGAGCCATTTCAATATTCTCTTTTAATTCGAAATGAAGGTCCCGGCACCGCGTACAATTTTTTATTGGCCGATTCAATTTCACCGCGAATCACTCCATCAGATTTTAACCTGGGACCATCGTTCGTTTCGGATTCATTGATTTTATGGCAGTTGGATTCTCTCTCATCCGGCAATTCAGTTGAAATATCGTTTGAGGCAATTATTGAAGATGCGCCATTTTTGCCTTACCCTGTTTTCAATCCGGCGTATGTGAGTGGGGCCAACGACCCGCTGCCGGCCAATAATCTTTCGGCTTCCCTGGTATACGCAGTAGAACGGCAGGTTGCTTTTTGCGATATTATTGTCAGCCAAACCGCAGTCACAGATTCTTTCTCTGTAACCGGGAACGATACGGTTCGATATGCAAGAAAAGGTGAAACGTATGGTTATGAAATCACGCTTTCCAACAACAGTATGGTGACCGCCCGAAATGTCACTGTTACGGACCGATTCCCGGATTCAGTCGTGGTCAGCAGTATTTCGCCGTCTGAAATTTCTTTTACAGGCGATTCGCTGGTGTGGCGGCCGGGGAATTTGCCACCGAAGTCTTCGATTAAATTACGTTTTGAAGCAACCGTTTCGCAGCTCATGCCCATGGGGAAAAATGCGCTCATCAATCGGGTGATGGCCCGGGCTGAAAATGAAAAAATTGATGCGCTTTCCGACAACGTCTCGGTCGATACCGTGTATTCCATTGTGAAGCCGATTGGCTCTCAGGATTACACGCCGATCATTCAGGCCGATCCGCCTTTTGTGGAGGTGGGGGGAGAAGTTGCCATCCGGGTGCAGGTGCTGCTTCCTGTCGAATCGTGGGACATCTGGATTTACCTGGCTGACGGCACCATTATCACCGATTTCGCAGATGAATATATCGAATCGACGGCGCTCACTCCGAACGAATGGTTCGACATCGACAAAAAATTCACTGATGTTCAGCTTTTCACACTGGAGGAAACTGAAAGAATCACATTTGAATTGCGCACTACCGATGTTTTTGGAGAATTGAGGACGGCAGAAACATTCATCCTGGTGCAGAGCAACAACAATTTTAACCTCGACCGCAATGTGTACACTGCCAACGCATCGGAGCCGCTGGCAATCAATTTCAAGTTAAGCTCCAATCGCGTGGCCCGTCTCGACCTGTTCGACCTGACCGGCGCAAAAGTCACCAAAATTACCGAAGGGCCGTACCGAGCCGGATGGAATACTTACCATTGGGATGGCAAAACTGAGGAGGGGCAATTCATTGGAAACGGATTGTATTTTATCACCATAGAATCTGGCGATTACCGCGCCATGAAGAAAGTGATGGTGGTACAATGAGAACACAAGACTTCAAATATTTCAAAAATTCTTTTCTGATAAGATATTTTATTTTGGCAACAGCAACATTAATGATTTTTGCGTCCGAATCCCACGGTCAAATTCGCGCCGGTTCCGCCTATTTGAAAATGCTGCCCGGTGCACGCGAGGTGGGATTTGGCGGCGCTATTTCCGGCGTGCTGGACTTCGCCTACACGCACCAGGTGAATCCTGGCGCCACCGCGTTCATGCGGGAGTGGCAGTGGTCGGCGAGCTACACCAACTGGATTTCAGACATTTACAATACATCTTTTCTCTATGGCAGGAAAATGAGAACTCCCTGGAGCCGCCGAACCAGTTTTGCCCTGAGCGCAAATTACCTCGGAATTCCGGAATTCAACAGTGGCGGGGAAACCGTTGTACCGGTATCCGGCAATAATGTATTGGCTGCGGCCAGTCTGGGACAGAAACTGAGTTTTATCTCACCGAACATAGGATTGGGCGCGAATATTAAATACTTCAACAGCGAATTGGGAGATTTGCAGGCCAGCGCCTGGATTTTCGATGTTGGGTTGATGGCCCGGTCGAGCCGATTCGGTTTCAGCAACTGCAGCAGAGGGATTTGGGACTATGCCATCATTTCCGGCGGAGTGGCCGTGACCAACCTGGGCCAGGGGATAAAATTCGTCAACGAGCGCTCTCCGCTTCCGAGAATGTTTCGCTCAGGACTTGCCGTTCAACTTGGCAGCCACAGAAAATTCCAGATCAGCTTCGCTGCTGAATACCGGGACGCCCGGGATGAGCAGGGATTCTTCCTCCTGGGTTCTGAAATGAGTTGGCACGATCTGTTATCCCTGCGCGCTGGTTACAGTTTCGAAGACAATCTCCTCGGCCAGTTCAGTTTTGGCGGCAGTGTGCAGTTAGATGACATTCTTTCCGGCAAAATTAATCCGGGCCGAAATAATGCGCTTCGGTTGGATCTGGCCGTCAATCAAAAAAGTGCATTTGTTTCTGTACCCTATCACGGCAGCGTAACGCATCATCCAATCGGTCCGGAGAAATTCGAATTCATCGCTCCGAAAATGGATGCTTACGTCGATATTGACAGCGTTGTCCTTGCCTGGGAATCCAGTGCAGACCCGGACCTTTACGACGATATTTCGTACCGACTCCTCGTGGATCAGGACAGCGCAAAAATGGCGAATCTCATCCAAATGGCTGAAAACGCCATGGGAGAATTGCCATTTCCGGCGTTGAGTGATTCCTTTTTCGTGAATCTTCCACTGACTAACACCCTTCAATCCATAGATTTCACAGAAGGCGGTCATTTCTACTGGGCTGTGTTGGCGCTGGATAAAAACAATCATGTCCGGTTCGCTGAAAAGAACGGTCGAAAAGTCGCGCACTTTTTTGTCACTTCACCGCGACTGGAAATTGTTGAAATAGAATTCGATTATCACCCCTGGATCACACAAAATGATATTCAGGGAAAATTGAAATTTCACATAAAAAACAGCGGCAGCAGAACCGCGAATAAATATGCGCTTTCACTTTACGATGTCCCGGATACAAGCAGGTCGATCTCCTCAGCGCCAGGGGATAATGGCAGGGCGCTGCTTAGCAATTTTGTCATTACCAACCTTGAGCCGCATGACTCAACAGTCATTGAATTCGATTGGCGAACATCGATTCCGGGTCGCCATAGAATCACAGGTGAAATTCGAAAGATAAGCGCTGATAAAGTGCAGCATGCTGCAGCAGAAAAATTCTACACCATTCCCAAGGGGCTGTTTGCCACCGGGGAAAACGATCATCCTCTAAAGATTCATAAGACTGAATTTGAACTGCCCATCATTGGAAAAATTTATTTTGAAAAAGGAGACGCTGAAGTTCAGGAAGAATTCATTCGTCGTTGGAAAATAACGCCGCCGCTGCAATTGTTCGCGGAACGGCTTCGAAACCATCCTGAAATTGTGATTTACGTGCAGGGTATTGCCGATAAAAATTCCGGGGAAACCGAAGCCATTGCCAATTCCCGCGCCCGGGCAGTTGCGGATTCATTGATGCAGCTTGGCGTGAACAGGGATCAAATAGAATTCCTCGCGGACACAGTTATTTACACATCATATCGGCCCAGAACCGACACTGAATTACGACTGGAAGAGAGATGGCGGGCAGATATTTCAACCGAGGTCTCCAATGAAAAAGTCCTTTTCGGGCCGCTAAAAACACTGTACAATAAATTCACCTGGCATGAAGTCCCGTTTAATTCCACAATTTCCAGCGTTGTGTCCATCGAAAAGACGATGCTAATCTTAAGTAAAATGGCGCTGGCCGATACACTCTCCATCGAATCCCTGGACAAATATCATCTGCCTGATGTGGTGACCTGGGATATTGCCGGACGATTTTCTGACCGGGCGCCGGCGTGGCTCAATCAGGAAACAAATTATTTCATATCACTGACCGACTCATTGAATCGTTCATTTTACACCAAAGCCCGCGATGTTGCCCTTGACTATGAGTACGCCAAAAAAGAGCGGATGTATTACATCATCGCAAAATTTAATAAAGCCAAGGCGTTTTATGAATTTTACTGGGAAAGTCTGGTGGACAGTATGTACACGCTGCTGACTGAAAATGAAAACATGCGGATGAAATTTCATGGTCATGGCTGCGCCATTGGTTCGGATCGCGCCAATCAAATTGTTTCCGGGCGCCGAACCAGAACCTTTCAGCAGAAATTTTTGGATGATCTGTTAGACAGAAAATTTGATAAAACCAACCCGAATGATCTGGCGAGATTTGAAAAATTAAAGAACCGAATCGATGTTCCACCGGAAGGACACGGAGAAAGCATGCCGCTGATTTTCATCGCCCCGGACGGGCAGGAAATCCTGCTCGGCGATAACAGCACACCACTGGGCCGGCAGTTGAATCGACGAATCATGGTGCATTTGTATACGAAATAGGGCTTTAAGCGAAACGCTTTCCTTTCATTAACAGTTGACAATTGATCGTTGACAATTTCTTCTACTTCGTCAATTTAAAATAAAACAAAGGGTAGTTCAGTGGCCTCTGCCACTGACTTTACATTCTTAAAGTTATATTTTCATTGTTCCAGAAATATTTAGTGATAAATTTTTTGATTGATCGATGAAAAATAGTATCCTCATCACCGGCAGAGGCCGCTGGTTTACCCTAATTTTATATGTGCAAAGTAGAGATAGGTGAGATAACTTTTGGTTTGGAGATTATCTGATGGATGGTGAAATTATCAATTGAATATAAATTACAGCCTCTCTGTGGGAAGGACATCAGCGCCATACTTCCGCAATTCGGCTTTCATTATTTTGCTCAACTCGCGAACGACGCTTTCGTCGAGAGTCTCATTCTGGCCCCGGGAAAGAATTTCTTTGACGCGCACATGGGCCCTTTCCCCGGCTGACGTTCCTCCCTGACTCAGCCATGTCGGGTAACTCTCCCGCTCGATCACATCCGAAGGAAAAATAAATTCTTCCCGCAGCCATCGAATCGTGTTGGGTGACGTGAGAAAATATTCGCCATGGTAAATATCGCCAAAAAGGTCTTCACTCAAAGCGCCCTGCCGGAACTCGATTCCCCGCGCCAACCTGAGCGCCATGCCGCAGATTTCATTGTCCAGCACTAATTTTTCCAGCGACTGGCAGCTCTCAAAATCCAGCATGCCCGGCCCGGAAATGACATTGACACCGCTCAGCGCAGCCATGACCGCGCCCATGCCGGTTTCCATCCCGGCCTGAAAATCCAGCAGCTTGCTGTCGCTCAGCGCCATGTAGGCATGGGTGGGCAGCCCCAGCGATTTGGCGATTCGCGCGTAGGCCGCGTCGATCATCATTGTTTCCATGGCGCCCATGGGCGTGGCGCCGAAGCGCATGTCAAACGCCGTGGCCGAACCGCCCCAGATTGCCGGCGCGCCCGGCTGCACCAATTGGTGAATCACAATGCCGCTCAAAATTTCCGCCGCGTGCTGAACCAGCGTCCCGGTAATGGTGCCGGGCGCAGTCGCCCCGGTCATGGGCATGGAAATAATCTGCGCCGGAATGCCGGCCCGGGCGCAGTCCATCAAATCGTTGCAGGTGAGATTGCTCCATTTCAAAGGCGATGTGGGACAGCAATCGAAAATGGCTAACGGTTTTTCCTGCAGTTTTTCTTCACTTCCGCGAACAACCAAAAGCATGTCCCGCATGGGCGCGAATCCATCCAATGAAAACGTACCGGTGACAATCGGTTTTGAGCTATGCAATAGCGCAATGAAAAGCCGGTAGCGGTCGCTCACCTCTTTGGGCACATCCGATGAAATGAGGCAGGTGGATTGCGCCGCGAGATTTGGCAAGCTATGGGTCACCCGACTAAAGTCGATTAAATCCTGCGTAATCGGTTTGCGCTGCCGCTGCGTTTTCCAGTCAAGCACCGTAAGCGCGGACGAGCCGGGATCGAAATGGATGGAATCGCCCTGCAATTTCATGGCCGGCTCGCCATACCGGTCGTACATCGTTATTGATTTCGGAGCAGTCCCAAGGCCTTTTTCCACCAACGAACGCGGAAAAAACGCTTTGCGCGAATCTTTCATTACCTGCGCGCCGGCAGCGTGCAGCAGCTCCAACGCGTTATCGTTCACAATTAAAACGCCGACTTTTTCAAGCACGTTGTACGCTTCATCGAGAATTCTTTTGACCTGCTCGTCGTCGATCATGTGAAACAGAGGGCGGGACATGGCTTGGGTTTTCCTTTTATTTTTGAGTCAGTCTGAATAGCCCCGACTTTTAAGTCGGGGAACAGATATCTACCCTAAATTTTGGGCTTTAGCCCTCATCAGAGTGGATTCAGCATTCAAAAATTAATTCTGGAATATAAGAAATCCCGGGGAACATTTCAAGGGGAAAGGTTTGGAAGTGGGATGAGGCCATCTTTTGGAATAGTTATTGACATTCTTATTTTTTTTTGATAAATTTAGAATGATTTATACAAATTCTCGAAATTTTGATTCAACTTTCTCTACATAAAGTCTGTACGAAAAACCTCCAAAAGTGTCATGTTGAGGAACGGAGCGACGAAACATCTAAGACCACTAAGTCTCAATAAATTTAGGGATTGGTGGTCACAGATTCCTGTATAGCTACCTTTAGATTCTTCAATGAAAACCGGCTATGCCTGTACAGTTTCATTAATCTTTATAAGGAAATACAGACTGTGCTTCACTCTCCCGCAGTGGCGGGATCGCTCAGAATGACAAAACTTTGAAATCATCAGTTTTCGGACAGACAAATAGTAAAACTACCCTGGATCGAATTGCTCAATTATTTAACTTTAAGAGTTGACAAATGAGAACACTATTAAAAGAGGCATTTGAAAAAGCGTCCAAACTTCCGGAATCCGTGCAAAATGAAATTGCAGCACAGCTCATCGAGGACATCGAGAATGAAATGAAATGGCAGACCGAATTTGAAAAATCACAAGATAAACTTGAAAAACTTGGACTCAAAGCTGTAGCTGATTTTAAAGCGGGTTTCGGGAAAGAAGGTGGGTTCGATAAAGAATGAATTCATTTTTGACAAATGATTTCCTAAGATGTTTTCGAAGTCTACCAAAGCGGATTCAGGAGAAGGCGAGAAAAACCTATAAAATTTGGAAAAACGATCCAAATCATCCTGGAATTGATTTTAAACGAGTTGGAAAAAACCAACCTATTTATTCAGTACGGATAGGCATTGGCTGGCGGGCTCTTGGTATAAAAGAAAAGGATTCAATGATATGGTTTTGGATTGGCTCTCACGCGGATTATGATAAATTGCTATGACTCATAGCTAAGCTCCTTAAGTGTTTTTACATCTGCTTCAAATTCCTGTTCATCATAATGGACCGGGATTTTACGACTTAAAAGTAAATGTTGAAATTGATATTGACTTATATCTGCCAATTGACTCGCCTGCCCCAATGTAAGTTTCCCTTTTTGAAATAACATAACAGCGATTTCAAGAGATAGCTCAGAAAGCGACATTCGAGTCGATTTTACAATTTCATCCTGGATTATTAAACTCATGTCGAGTGTCCTTTCGTTTATAACAAACTAAATTCGAACTGGAGTATGGTCTCCAACTCTGAGGTTACGCCTGACGTTACTTGTCCAAATTAACATTTTAGTTCCTGCTGTAAACCATAAAAGATTCAACATCATTTGACTGGACATCTTCACCCAGGTCTGACTCCCATTGATCAGCCCACTCATTCAAATCAAAAAAAGTTTTTGTCGCGTTTTTATCATTTAATAAAGAATTGATTACAACGACCAACTCAATCTCATCGCCTTCATTGAACTGCGAAAAATTTAACGTTATTTGTTTTGATGAGTCCAGGCGTTTTTTTAAAACAAATGTTTCCATGTTTTTTTCCTTTGTTTTAACCACGCCTAAGAAAATATAAAACATCTATATCAAAATGTCAATCGGTTTTATTTCAGCACAAGCTGCCAGATGGTCTCCACCTCCGAGGTGGAGACATAAAAATCCCACGCAACCTACTTCATCAAAATCACCTTCCTCGTCTCGGTTTGCTCGCCGGCCCGGACCAGGCAGACGTAAATCCCGCTGCTCACTTCAGCGCCGGCATTGTTTCTGCCATTCCACACTATGTGATAATACCCGGCCGGACGCACATCATCCACCAGGCTTTTCACCTCGCGGCCCAGCAGGTCGTAGATTTTCAGGCTCACCCGCTGCAGCGACGGGATTTTGAAATCAATGCGCGTTGTGGCATTGAATGGATTGGGGTAATTCTGCGAAAGCCCAAATTCCTGCGGAAACTGAGCGCGGAGATCTCCCACCTGTTTTCCGATAAATCCGGGGGAGCCGGCAAATACCTGAAATCCGGCCTCTTCATCATCGTGATAGCGCTGGAATGAATACTCATGATACGAATTCATGTCGATTGTTTTGTTTCGGTTCTTGTCGTACAGAACAACTTCCATATCCGTTTCCGGCAATCTCTCCACGGCCCAGTTCAAACGGACGACGCTTGCGACTTCGTTGGATTTCACGCGCAAATCCCAAATTTGCCCTTCTTTTAATGACTGGCGAAAATCCGAAGTGTACGCTTTGCAGCGGCCCGGCCAATCCGCGTGCGGGAAATAAAGCGACACATAATTCCCCAACACCGGCGGTTCCGGGTAATCCTGTTTATCCCATGAATCCGAACCTGTCTCACTGACGCCCAGGTAATTGATCCGATCCGAACTGCCGCCGCATTCAGCATTGATGCGAAGTCTCCAGCCGGTTTCCGATTCCGCTATTTTTCTGAGCGGCGTCTCGCTTTCCGGCTCGAAAGACAATTCCACCGAACTATTGCCATTGACAAAAACAAAATACCCGGCCCAGGGCTGCAAAACGGTGGTCAGTTCGTAACCGCCTGCACCGTCCGGCGCATAAAGCTGATCCACGATATTTTCATTCGTTGGCGAAAACGAAATGGGAAAAGCAAACGGATTGCCAACCTGGTTCCAGCCGGGCGAGAGCGTGATTGACTTCGTTTCCAGCGGCAATACCTGGCCGGGGCCGGCATCGATGTGAATGGCGCCGCCCTCAGGATTGGCTTTGAGCCAGAACGCTTTGCCGGCAAAAAACGAAAACACCGTAGACTCCAGCGCGGCCTGATATTCCGCGTAACCGTCATTGGCGCCATCGCCGTCCGTATCTTCGAATGAAAACAGCCGCCAGTTGGGTTCGCCGTAGCTGCCAAGCGCAGTCTCATCCAGCAAAATTGCGGCGACTGTCTTTTCGTCCAGATTGGCCGGGGCGGAAATCATGCGCCACTCGCCGCCGGGATAGCCGGAAGCATACGGACTGCCATCGATGCCTGTCGTGAGCGCGCCATCGGAAAATCGAATGGGCGAAGACAGGGTATCGGTGGCGCTAATATTGCCGGCGCTGTCTTCGGCTCTGATAAAAAAGGCCAGCCCCTGCAACGTAACCGCCGATGCCGGGAGCGCCGCCGAATAGTGCTGACCCGCTCCCTCGCTCATTTCAATCTGGCGAAAACTGTTCTCCGATCCCTTGCGATAAAACAGATATGCCGAAGCGACCTCCCAGTTGTCTGAAATTTCAGCCGAAATCGAGAAGGCGGTGCTGGCTTGCATGGTTGTTGTGAACGGCTGAACCGAAATCTGCGGCGACTCCGAATCGATGCCGACGCCGGAAAGATTAACAGTCATCTCAGGATTTTCAGGATCGTTGCTGTGGATGGACAAAACTCCGCTTTCGGATAACAGGCTGTCCGGCGTGAACTGCACCTGAACCTCCTGCCGGCCCGAAGGCGTTACGGCGAATTGCTTCGGGTCCGCGGAAAATACAGGATTGCTGCTGGCGATGTTTTGAACCAACAAATCGGCATTGCCCTTATTTTCGAAAGTCACCTGCCAGGAGGAGGACGAAAGTATCGGGACATTCCCAAAATTGTGCGATGTTTCCGAAATGAAAATAGCAGGCTGCGGCGCGATAACGCCCTTGCCCCTCACAGGAAATAAAACCGTGTCTTCGTCCGGATCGTTGCTGGAGATACGAAAAGTATCCTGAAATGTACTTTCAGTCACAGGCGAAAATACCAGCGTGAAATTGAAACTGTCCAACTCGGCGATTGAGGCGGTTTTTGGACTGACGGAAAAAGCCGATACGCTGTTCTGAATATCGTAAATCTCCAGCGCGCCCGAACCCAGGTTTTTGACCGTGAGTTTCCAGGTCTTTGAACTATCCACCAGCACGCTGCCGAAATCGTATTGTGTGACTGGCAGATAAATATCCGGAATCAACGGTGGCTCTGAATCGATGCCGACGCCGGAAAGGCTGACAGTCATCTCAGGATTGTCCGGATCGTTGCTGTGGATTGTTAAATTACCGCTTTCGGCTAACAGGCTGTCCGGCGTGAACTGCATCTGAACCTCCTGCCGGCCCGAAGGCGTTACGGCGAATTGCTTCGGGTCAGAGGAAAATACAGGATTGCTGCTGGCGATGTTTTGAACTACCAAATCAGCCGCGCCTTTGTTTTCGAAAGTCACCTGCCAGGAGGCGGACGAAAGTACCGGGACGTCGCCGAAATTGTGGGATGTTTCCGAAATGAAAATGGAAGGCTGCGGCGCGATAACGGCCTTGCCCGTCACAGGAAATAAAACCGTGGCTTCGTCCGGATCGTTGCTGGAGATACGAAATGTATCCTGAAATGTACTTTCAGTCACAGGCGAAAATACCAGCGTGAAATTGAAACTGTCCAACTCGGCGATTGAGGCGGTTTTTGGACTGACGGAAAAAGCCGATGAACTGTTTTGAATATCGTAAATCTCCAGCGCGCCCGAACCCAAATTTTTGACCGTGAGTTTCCAGGTTTTTGAACTATCCACCAGCACGCTGCCGAAATCGTATTGTGTAATTGGTAAAAATATATCCGAATCCGTTGGGCCTGCCCGGGGTGTGGCGCTCACCTGGTCGCTGAACTCGCTCTCGTTGCCGGTGCTGTCCACCGCGGAAATGCGATAATAGTAGGTTTGCCCGACAATTACATCCGTGTCCTCATAAGTCGTGTCCGGCGTGAATACAACGGCCAGCGAGTCACCGGGAGAGGGGACAAAATTGTTGGTCTGGCTGCGGTAGATTTTGTAGTGACTCAAATTTGATTCAGTATTAGATCGCCAATACAATATAATTTTATCATCTTGAGGTAAAGCGTCAACTAAAGTCGGCTTGGCTGGAACGATTCGACCAGTCACTGTCCAACTAGAGAAAGAATTGACATTTACACTTATTTGACGCGGATCCGATTCTATTACATTTTGTGGTTCTCCAACCATAAACCATTTTAAACCACTATCAGTACTTTTCCAAACCTGAGCTTTTGTAAGGTCTCCATAATCATCATCTGAAACCCATGATAAAGTAAGATTTCTTCCATTGCTTGGGGGATTGGCGGTAGTAATTACCCAACTACGATTGATGCTCGTATGTTCATTAACTGTAACTGCACCTGATACACGAGTTATCATTACATCTCCAATATCATCAACACCACTATCTAATTCAACTCCAATACCGTTTAAAATCGATGAGCCTGTACCAACGGTTTTTCTTGTTTTAAGAATACCGACAACATAGTTACCACTGCCTTCTCCTGATAGCATAGCTGATGAGCCTAATATAAGTGTATCTGATCCAGTGTTGATATTACCGTTTATGAAAACAAGTGTACCATTGACAGCTACTTTATTATTTATTCTTAACTCTCCGCTTAATTTATTCACTGTTAAATTATTAAATTTTTCGCCAGATGGATTGGTTATCTCTGGCATACTTGTACCGTCAAAAATGATACTACCATCACCAGCCACGAATGTGCCTTTATTAATCCAGTGGCCACTAATGGAAATTATGCCATTATCACCAGATACTTTCATGCCCTCACCAATTTTGATAGATACCTGAGCGGTTGAATTTATATGCCAGAGTAATACTGGCAATAAAATAGTACTAGCAAATCGCAATGATTTAAATAAATATTGCATTGACATCTCTCTCGTTTAAAAAATTTATAAGACATTCCATAAATTCATTAGACTTTATTTTTTAATATTTTTTTACCTCTTTCCGGACTGTGATCCTATTGCCAATATCTTATATTTTCAAATAATTTACCATTTACACCCACATTACTCTAACTACAATTTTAAGTGTTGAATTTCCTGCTATTTTTTTAACTGTTACGCTCCCATCTTCGTTAATATTAAATTCGATTAGCACATCATATGGTCCATCAATCATATAACTTGTTCCTATTGCACCATAACAAGATTTTTGATGGAATCCCTCTGCACCAACTGAATTTTTGTATGCAAGAATAACCTCAATAAAAGCTCCTATCTTTACATCATTTTTACAGTCAGGAATAATTGTTTGGAATGTTTCGTCTAAACTATCAGAAAACCATAACATAATACCACCGAATCCCTCCTTAATGTGAATTGGTCCTAAAGGACTTGTCGTTCCGATACCTACATTACCATCTTCGCTGATGTAAAGCAATGTATCATTACTGCTATTAGATAAATTAAAAGAGGACGATTGTCCCAATGCAGAATTTACATAAGAGATCTGTAAAATCAAAAAGATAAGAATAGATATTTCCTTAAACATTTTTGCCTCCATTTTATATTTTATTTTAGTTAGTAAATTAAGAAATCAACGAAATATTAACTGGTTCTAAGCCCGGATTATTGATTCGTATTTTTTTTAGCTCATGCCCTATAATTTTATATATTTCCAATTGTTGAGGATTGATTTTTAAAACTGCTCCTGATGTTAACATTTTCTTTTTTACTGATTTTTTTAAAACTTCATCTTCAACAGAATGATTAAAAAGAGCAATATTTTTTCCTGCCCTCCCAGTTTGTGATGATGCGAATATAATTCCATCTATCTTGAACTTATTATAGTTAGCAAGAAATTCTGTCAAAGCTTGGGTAGGGATATATTCAAGTGGTTCATCAGCAGGTAATATAGGCTTACTTATTTCATAATGAAATTTATTAATGAATTTTAAATTTTTAATTTCCTGACAAAATTTTGGATGAAACATGCTTGGCCACACTTTTTCAGACAAGTGAGGATCATCAAATAGAGAAAGATTAAGAACACGAATTGGTTTAACAATTTTAAATTCTCCAAGTACTATAATCGCCTCAGACGGCGGACGAATTTCAGTAATACAAGTATTTTTTTCAAAAGATCCATAAAAAATTGAAATTCCTTTAGGGTTCATACGTCCAGCTTTTGACTTTTTATGGTGTGGAGCACCTAACTCCTTATGTGGATTTTTAAGTATTTTTTGAATTTTCTCATCCGCAATCCGTGCACGATATATTGTAGCTTCTTTGCTATCTGGTATAATTTCATAAATTGCTGTTTTGTTGTTAGAGAAACGATAATTCATTATCACATCAAATATATCTTCTAATTTTTTATAATATTTAAAGTTAAAAAATCGCTGATGATGTTTTATACTTTGACAAAAATCAGCCCAATATTTTGAATATATTGCGTCCAAAACAGGGATTTCTTCGAATGTCAACTTATAATCAATTAAGCCTTTATTTCCTTTTTCTTTTGAGGTATATTTTTGAATAAGATACGTAACAATTTTTTCTACTATTGCAGAATTTGTTGTTTTCAAAATCATATCTTTAATTATCGTATGTGGTGATATTGAATAAATTATTTTATTTTTAGTGTGACTATTTAAAATTTCCAAAGTCGATAGAGGCCTATAGTTCTCATGAAATATTTTATCAATCCAATCTGATAAATACTCAAGAGTTATACATTCTCTATTCTTACTACAAAAAGTACAGTCTTTCAATGTACCATTTTTTTTTATATAACTTTTCAAGTAAGAATCAGAGATACAATCATAGCACAAATATTTTGAGATATTTCCATTCATAACTTAACCATTCAATAAAATATCATAAATCAATCGAAACAAACCATTATTGATAATTTGTTGTAATCCTAATTTATTATAATTCATCTAACCAGCCAAAATTTAAATCCCTTATATATTTTTTCAAGCTCATTTTATATCCATGCTGGACATCTTCTTTATTTTACTTTTTTAGCAAATAACAAGTTTTTAATTACAAATACTTATGATTTTTAATATCGGTTAATCCTACTATAAAAAATTGATAATTAAATATTTTTCATTCTATGCTACCTATAATTTCAATAATTATTAAAATATTTTCACAAACCCGGCGGCTCCGGCGGCGTACCAATCACATCCACATTTTCCTCTTTATCGCCTTTCAGCAGCAGCCAGGCCGTTACACCGCCGCCAATCAACACAGCGCTGCCCAATATCCACGGCCATTTTTTCCGTCCCTTTTTTATGGCCGGTTTTTCTTTGGGGCGGTCCTGGCGCAGGTCGGCTAAATTGTCCGGCACAGCTTCCTTCATCGTCAATTTAAAATAGACCTGGCCGTCCCTGTTCAACTTAACGTCTTTTTCCTCGGCGAGGTACTGGTCTTTTTCAACCTTGATTTTGTAACTGCCCTCCGGCAGCCGGCCGGTCCAGGGCGTGGCGGCAAGGTATGTCTCGCTGAGATAAATTTTCGCGTACGGCGGCATGGACAAAATTTTCAACTGAAAAAGCTTCTTCAGCCGCGCCTGCATGGTTTTCTGTTTCAGCGGCTCGATGGTGACGGTCTCTTTCCAATCGAGAAAGTTTGCCTTTTTTATTTCAACCTCGTGCTCGCCAATGCGCAGGCTGTTCAGGCGAAATGGCGTCGTGCCTTTCAATTCCCCGTCGATATACACGAACGCCCCCTGTGGCGTGCACTCAATTTCCAGCGACCCGGTTTTCAGTTTATCCGATGTTTTCACGGCCAGCTCACCCGCAATACCGTCGATGTAATTCAGCAGCCCGTCGATTGGCCCGGAGTAATCGCGATCCGCCGTGAGAAACACCTGCCGCGTCGCCACGTCGATCATGCGGACATCGATGGTGTAGGTGTTGCCCACCCGGCCCACAGCGCCGGTCACCATCCATTGCGCGCCCAGGGATTTTCCCACTTCAGCGACATTGTCCACATCCCCGGTCTGCTGGTACGCCTTTTCGCGGAGCACCTCGGCCACGCGCTCGGTTTCCACCACGCGGAACTGGCTGGTCTTCACCAGTTCAGAGTGAAACCGCTCGGACAGACTCGCCGCTTCGTAATCCTTCACGCCCTTTCCCTGAAACGGAATCACGCCCAGCGTTAGTTTTGGCAGTTGTTTTTCCTGGGACCAGGCGATGGTCCACGGGGAGAGAATTGTGGAGAGAAAGAAGAGATAGGTGACAAAATGCGTGAATACTTTCATAAACCGGCTTCCCTGTTTCACCAAATAAAAAAAGGCAGTGAAAAAATAGAATTTTCTCCTGCCTCCGATTGTACTCATTTTTATTTCGTTTTCATTGCAGCGCCTGTTGTTTCGGTACGATATTATTGTAAATAATACGAAGAAACATTTACAATGTCAAGCAAAATTTTCTCTGGTCGGGCGGGTTTTTTTGGGGTAGAGAGGTCTGTATCAAAAGTGTATGAATTTTTGCAGACACCATGTAGTGGACGAATATATTCGTCCACTGCAAACAGCCGGGAAAGAAAATATTTTAAACTGTTGAATAGGCCCTCATCTATATCGCTTCTGCCAATTGAATATTTTCAAGGGATACAAAAGGCAATTGCCCTTTTCCCAGTACTTCCTTTGCGTCGAGAATTTCAATACCTACCAGCATTTCCCCCATACCAATGTTAAGGGGAATTTCTTCATTGTGCCGAATTGTGCGGCACTCATATTTCCCCTCATCAAGGCGTATATAGAGCGCATCGACTTCCGCGTCGCAACTGATTTTCATAGTTGATACTCCGGCCATAGGAGTACTACATAACTTTTACATTTTTGTGCAAAAAACAATAGTACTTGTCTCGTAAATACTGTTATTCAATATGAAACGTCGAACAAAGAAATCAAATCAGTTTTTCTTGTCTCACGTTTTACGTTTCACGTGCGATTCAGCGCGTTATGATCAAAATTGAATCGGCAAATTCCTCGCCCATATTTCGCAGGTTCACGAATGCCATTTCTAATCGCTTTTATCACTTCGGTTTCAGTTGCCCCTCGTTCATGACACTGTTCAAGTGCATGTTTCGTTAGCCGAATTCTTTTCATGTTTCCTTCATTCAATATTAAGATTTACAATACAATATATACAACATCGTCTTGAATGGCAATCATTTTTTATTTTGATTTTTGGATGAAATATTTTCAGTTAAAAAGCTCCTGTTTCCAGATGGTCGCCACCTCGGAGGTGGAGACCATCTAATCTTTCCCCAAAAACTCCTTGCTTTTTTCCCAAATTCTTGCTATTAATAAATTCATTTGAATGGTCGTTTAAAATATTTGGGCTAAAGCCCTGTCTGCCTCGCAGGCATTTGATCTGCCCAGAATAGAATTCATTCGAATGAAATGAAGCAACAATAAATTTGTAGTGGACGCATATATGCGTCCACTACAAAAACATAAACGGAAAGGATAAATCCATGAGCATCGAAGAAAAAATCAAATCGCTGGGACTGGCGTTGCCGGAGACGCCCAAACCTGTGGCGGCGTACATTTCGGCTATTCAGGTGAATGATCTTGTATACACATCCGGGCAATTGCCGGTGCAAAAAGGAGAGCTGAAATTCAAGGGAAAACTGGGCTATGAATTCACAAAAGAGCAGGCTTACGATGCAGCCGCTATGTGCGCATTGAACGCGCTGAGCGCCATCAAGGGCGTTATTGGGGATCTGGATCGCATCGAGCAGGTGGTGAAAGTAACCGGTTTCGTTGCCAGCGCCGACGGATTTACCGATCAGCCGGCAGTGATTAACGGAGCCTCGGAATTGCTGCAGAAAATTTTCGGGGAAAAAGGCGCCCACTCCCGCAGCGCCGTGGGAGTTGCAGAATTGCCTCTTGGCGCGGCCGTGGAACTGGAGATGATCGTCAAAATTTGATATTCGTTATTAGATATTCGATATTTGATGTTTGATTTTTAATGCTTGTGTTCGTTATTCGATATTCGTTATTAGATATTCGATATTTGATGTTTGATTTTTAATGCTTGTGTTCGTTATTAGATATTCGATATTTGATATTCGATATTTGATGTTTGATTTTTGATGCTTGTGTTCGATATTTGATATTCGATATTTGATTTTCGATTTTTGATACTCGATAACAACATCCGAATCGAATATCCAATATCCAATGACGAACATCCAATATCCAATGACGAACATCCAATATCCAATGACGAACATCCAATATCGAATATCGAACATCCAATATCCAATGACGAACATCCAACATCCAACAACAAACATCGAGTTACTAACCCTACAACGTCACTTATTTTAATTTATATTTTTGAAGTTTCTTTTTCCTAT
>CAZSBG010000069.1:0-33440 GCA_964605145.1 uncultured Cytophagia bacterium
AAAACTTATATACTTACTACTACTTTTTACTTGACTTTAATAAACCAGACTCAAAGACACAAAATATTAAAAATAAATGAAAAATAATAATTTTCATAATTATATGTAACAGTAAAAATTTAGTCGTTTTGAATATTTCCTTCGTGTCTTCGCGACTTTGTGGCAAAACTTTATAAATCATCCATATCAAATTAAAAATTGTAAAAGGAAATTGAAATGAAAACAAAATGTTACAAGAATCGCTCAAAATGTGCCATTGCTTCTATCCTGCTTGTTCTGGTTTTAACCGGAATACCTGCCACACATGCACTGGAGAATACAAACGAATTCCCGCTCAATCTGCTTTTTTCCCGGGAAGATGTCCCGCGCATCGTTGAAAATACAAAGCTTCCGATGTTCAAACAATTCTGGGAAGAAACCGTGGCAACACCGCTGGAAAAGGATGGCAATTTCATGCGGGAAGCATTCATTTATGCCCTGACCGGCAATAAAAAACGGGGTGAAGCTGCCAAAAAGGAAATGCTCAAGGTGCTGGACATGAAGCGCTGGGATCATTACGTAGAAGACCAAAAACATACGCTTGGCATGCTCAAAGGCGGGCGACTGACTTCGTGGATGTCCCTTTCTTACGACTGGCTGTACGATTTGCTCACTCCCCGGGAGCGCGAGGAAATTTTGGAGCAAATCGCTGACAAAGGCTGCGCGCCCTGCTATCTCTCGCTGTACGGTATGCGCTATCCTTCATCCGTGAAAGGATGGGGTTTCGATGCCGAGCAAAACCTGAGTTTCGATGTGCCGGATATGAGCCGCTGGCCTTATATTCTGGGGCACAACAATTTCAGGGCAGTCAGTTCCGGCGGGTTCGCCCTCGGCCTTTTTGCAGTGAAGGACAGGGATAATCGTTCGGATATGTGGCTGGAAATGCTTTTGGACAGCTTCTATCGTTTCGCGGATTTGTACAAAGCTGATGGCAGCTACGATGAGGGTATGTCGTACTGCAATTTCGGAACCACCTATCTCATTTATCTCATGGAGGTTGTGAAGCGAAAGCTGGGGATCGAGCTTTTTGACGCAGCCAATTTCGTTGGCATGATGGACTGCAACCTGGCGCTGCTTTTGCCGCATCATCTTGAACCGGGCGGCAGCGTTAATTTTGGCGATGCAGGGAATAGTTTGAATTCGGCAATCGGTTTTTGGGTCGCGCGAAAATCCCGCGATGGACTGTCCCAGTATATTGCCATGAATTATCCCCACAGCCACGATATTTTTTCGTTAGTCTATTACGATCACACGGTGAAACCTGTACCGCCGACCGGCAAGGACTATTTTAAGAAAATGGATCTGGACTGGATTGTCACACGAACCGGCTACGACATGGATGATCTTGTCGTTGCCATGCGCAGCGGCCCGCCGTTCAATCACGAGCACGCGGATCGAAATTCCATTTTGCTGAAAGATTACGGCGAGATTCTGTTGGCAGATCACAAACATCCCACGTATGACCGAAACAATCCAGGCTGGCTGCTTCGAACATCCATCGCCCACAATACGGTTGTGATTGATGGCAAAGGACACCAGTATCACAATGGCGAAGAGGGCACCAATGAATCCAAATCGTTCGCAAAAATTCTGCGGTTCGGACAGCGGGACGGTTATGATTTCTGGGCCAGCGATGCCACGCAAGCCTATCAATTGGTAAACGAGGACGTGGAAACAGTCACCCGAACCACGCTGGTTTTTCCGGACATTCGCTCCATTATTGTGTTGGACAAATTCGAAACGGAGAAAAACGCTTCATCGTTTACCGCGCGCTGGCATGTTGAAAACAGCGATGGCAGCGGTTCGTGCGAAGCATCGGAGAATGGCTTCACGATTAGCCGGCCACACGCGAAATTTTTTGCTGTCTGCGCCGGTTCTGATGGCGTGGTAGTCACGACGGAAAAATTGCCGCTACCGAAAGACATGGGCCTCTTTCCATTCATAGAAGTGAATCAGGCAGAAAAATCCAAAAATGGAATGATCGTGCTCGCAGGTTCTTCGCTCAAACGAAATGAAAACACCCCGAAAATTGAAATTCAGGGTGAAGATGAATTATGGGAGATAACCATCAAAAAGAATTCAGCATTGCTAAAATTGAACGTGTACGATGTGGACAGATTGCCTGAATTTGAGGTTGTTGAGTATAATCGATAATTTTATTGTAAATAAAAGGATACATTCAGTGAGAATACTTAATCAATATGTCAAAGAAAAGATTTTTCTTTTTTCGATAACAGTGCTTATTTTTCTAAGCTGTCAATCCACTGATCCTCAAAAAACACATTCTGTTTTCTTTTCGAATGATGTGTTGAAAAAAATACAAACCAATGCCGGTTCCAGTTCCTGGGCTGAGGAAGTCAAGGCTCAATGCCTGGAAAATGCGAAACCCTGGCTGGAGCGTTCGGATGAAGAATTGTGGTCCGCCATGTTTGGCGCCACGATTTCGCGCTCGTGGATGGTCTATTCCAACGGCCACTGTCCGGCATGCAAAGAATCGGTTCCCATGTACAATTGGAAATCGGACCCGTTTAACAATCCGTGGAAAGTGCAATGCCCCCATTGCGGTGAGAATTTCCCGAAAAATGACTTTTACACGTACTATCAATCTGCGCTGGATGAGCACGGCGTGTTCGATCCTGCGCGCGGGGACAGTTCGCTGCTTTTCAACACCGAGCATCCTGACAAAAGCGATCCGCTCCATAAATTCGGTGTGGATGATGGTGAGGGCTATGTCGATGGAGAAAATCGCTGGCGGTTCATTGGGGAGTACCTCGTCAAGACGCAGTGGAAAAAAATAATTTTCGATGGCATACTCAAGTTGTCGCTGGCGTATCTCGTGAGCGGCGATTCGGTTTACGCGCACAAGGCAGGCATTCTGTTGGATCGCGTGGCGGATTTATATCCTTCATTCGATTACAACAAACAGGGCTACACTTATGAGCGCCAGGATCCCATTGTGGGTCAGGGCTACATTTCTGTCTGGCACGACGCCTGTCGCGAAACGCGGGAAATGGCCCTGGCCTACGATGCAATTTTTGATGCTCTCAAAAAGGACAAGGCGCTGGTTCAATTTTTAGGGAACAAGGCTGTGCAGTTCAAACTGGAAAATTCGAAGTCGTCATTTCAACTCATTCAAAAGAATATTGAAGATCGGATATTCAGAGACGCGCTCGAAAACAGGCATAAAATTATCAGCAATTTTCCCCAGACCGAAACAACTGTTGCCATCATCGAAACGATTCTGAACTGGCCGGCAAGACGCGGTGAGGTGATGGACATAATCGGTGAATTCATTGAATGCGGCGTTGCCAATGACGGATTGAGCGGCGAAAAGGGACTTGCCGGGTATGCCGCAATTTTCCCCCGCACATTGGCTGAATTCCTGTCGCTGTACAATAAACTGGAACCTGATTTTTTGAATGCGCTGCTCAAACGGCACCCGGACATTCATCAAACATTTCGATTTCATATCGACACCTGGGTCAACGAATCCTATTATCCCAGGGTGGGAGACACTGGCGTGATTGCCCGGAAGAATGAAAACTATGCCGGAGCGACCTTCCGCACGCATCCACTTGATGGGCGCTCGTCCATGTTTGCTTTCACCTCCATGTATTCCTTTTTCTGGAAATTGTACGAACTGACCGGGGACAGCGCTTTTGTGAAAATTCTTTTCAAAGAGAATAAAAACAGTTATGAAGGACTGCCGTTTGATATGCTGCATGAAAATCCAGCGGTGTTTCAATCCAATGTGAAAAAGGTGATCGATGCAGCAGGTGAAAAAGTAAAAGTCATTTCGGTGAATAAAGAAACATGGTGCCTCGGATTATTGCGTTCCGGCGATGGCGAGAACCAGCGATCTGTATGGCTGGATTACGACGTGGGTGGTAATCACTGTCATGCAGATGGTATGAATATGGGTCTGTTTGCGGAGGGGCTGGATTTGCTCCCGGGATTCGGTTATCCGCCGGTGCAATTCGGGGGCTGGACTTCTCCCCGGGCGATCTGGTACCGAAAAACCGCGGCGCACAACACGGTCGTTGTTGATGGTTCGGATCAAATTCCAAACATCGGGCAGCGGGAGACCGAGCCACTGGCCCAGCAGCTCAATCCGGAAAAAAGGCTTGTCCGCGGTAAATCGACATTGTGGGCGATTGGTAAAAATGTGCAGGTGATTCGAGCCAGCGGACCGGAATTGTATCGGGATAAAAATTTGAAGCAATACGAACGCACCATTGCGCTGGTGGATATTTCAGAAAATGAATCGTACATACTGGATGTATTTCGCGTTGTGGGCGGAACCGATCACGCGAATTTTTTGCACGGCTATTTCGGGGATTTGACCACAACCGGACTCAGCCTTTCGCCGATTCAGAATTTCGGAATTGAAGCGCAAATGAAAAATTTCAGGGGCGATTCAGCGCCGAAGGAGGGCTGGAGCGCCATGTGGAAAATTAAAGATGTTTACAATTATTTGTCTGAAGGGCAATCAGCTTCTCTTCGTTATCTGGACTTCACGCGGAACGCCTCGGCCATAACTGCGGAAACCTGGGTGGCGTTCGGGTTCAGCAATGCGAACGAGGCGTGGCTGCCGGCAGTGGTTGTCAGAAATCAAAGCGAAACGGAACCGGCAGCGACAGCGTTTGTTGGCCTGCTCGAACCATTTGAAAATTCTCCGCGAATCGTTTCAGCGGAGAGGCTCGACATTTTTAGTGCCCAGGACGAAAAGTATTCGGATATGAATATCGCGCTGCAGATTGATCTGGCTGATGGAACCAAAGACATCGTGCTCGCAATGGATGCGGAAAATCCGCTCGAATCGAAGCCCTCGTTTTCAACTGAAAAAAAAGCATCCCTACAGGAGATTAATTTTGAAACTGATGGTGATTTTTGTCTGGCTCGTGTGAACACAGAAAATTGCATCGAAGGAATCGCATTAGCCAATGGAAGTTATGTTCGAATGGGGAAGTTCAAGTTGGCGCTTGCTGATTGTGTTGATTTTGTCGAAGTGAAAATACAAAATGAAGCCCCGGTCGTCATAACTGGAAACGACGTAAAAATTAAAGAATTTTCCTTTTGAAAAGACGGAGTCCTATGGCTGCTTCGCTGAAATGCATAATTCAAATTGCTTGACTTTTTTGTGTAGAATATCATCAAAAATGTTACGCTTCAATGCTTCAAAAATGTAAATCACAAGCACTTTAACCTGAATTATTCAAAAATTTCAAACTAAAAATTTTTAATTTAATGTTATTAATGAAATTAATCAGATATATGAAATTTAACAAATTTAGATATAACGAATTCTGAATTAAGCACCATTCAGGCTATCTGGATTCCTTAATGAATTACAATGAATAAGTTAGGTTAGCTGAGTAAAATAAGTTGAAATCGATTTATTTTTATGAATAATCATCTCCGGGTATGGGAAAATTACAAAATATTTGCCGATTTTCGGGCGCAGCTTGTCTTTGAAATTTTGGTGCAGTTCATTGATCTAAAGAATCGCAGCGTTCTCGATTTCGGATGCGGCGATGGCGCGACAGCTCTGTTTCTTCGAACCAAAGGTGCACACGTGACTGCGTACGACATCCGCAAAGAAGTAGAATCCAACTTCGCTGACACCGGGGTGACTTTTTTTTCTGGCGATCTCTCAGAATTATTCGTACAGAAAAAGTTCGAGGTGATAATTTTGCAGGATGTGCTGGAGCATCTGCCTGATCCGCGCGAGACGATGCAGTGGATTAGTAATGGACTTTCTCCAAACGGATTGGTTTATATTTCAACACCAAACCGATTCTCGATTTTAAATTTTTTCAGCGATCCCCACTGGAGTTTACCGGGCGTTTCGCTGTTTCCGCGATGGGGCGTTGAGTTTTTGGTGAAGAAGGTTTTTCGCCGTGACCGTCGCGACAGGCACGATTGGGCGGCGTTGCTTTCACTCAAAAAACTAATTCAGACACTCAGCGACTGCGGATTCGAAATAACGTTTGTCAACAATTTTGTGGCGCGAGCGCTGTTTCGAACGCCGGAGATGGTGGTGTGCAATGCCTGGCATGTGGGGCTTGTGAATTGGCTTCGCAGAAATGGCTTCGATAAATGGCTGGTTAAAATGGTGAACGATGAGCCGGGATTCTTCAACAATTTTGTGAATTCGACCTGGTACGTGATTGGAAGAAAGCGATGAAAGAAATTTTCTGGAGCCGGGTGATTCGGTCGGTTTCGTTTGCACGGCTTTTCAACGCCGCGAAAGTACTGACGTCGCTGGGATTTTCGAAATTGCTCAAGCGAAGCATTGTGTGGGGCAGGCCATTCATTGTAACGGTGGAGCCGACAATTCTGTGCAATTTGAAATGCCCGCAATGCATCTCCGGGACCGGGCGGGCGATTCGCGAAAAAAAAAGTATGACGCTGGAATCCTTTCGTCGTATATTGGACAGTGTGGGGGATTCCGTCTGGCACCTGCTTTTGTACAACCAGGGCGAACCATTTTTGAACCCGGATTTTTTATCGTTCATCGAAATGGCGAAGCAGAGACGAATCTACGTTACTACCAGCACCAACGGCCATTTTTTGCAGAATGAGGACGATGTCCGTAGATTAGTGGACAGCGGCCTGGATTCCATTATCATTTCTCTCGACGGTGCGGACGCGGAAACCTATCAAAAATATCGCATTGGCGGTGATTTTCAGCAGGTGGTCGAAGGCATCCGGCGGTTCGTTCGAATTCGGAACGCACAAAATTCCCGAACGCCCAAAGTGCTGATTCAGTTTTTGGTGATGAAGCACAATGAACATCAAATAGGCCAAATGCGCGAAATGGCGCGAAGTCTGGGCGCGGACAGGTTGCTGCTCAAAACTTTTCAGGTGGAGTTTCAAATGACCGGCAATTCATTTCTTCCCGAAAATCCGAAATGGTCTCGCTACGAGCCAAGCAGGGCCGGGATTCAGCCCAAAAACACATTGCACGGATGCGACCGGTTGTGGTACAGCGTCGTGTTCCTGTCCGATGGAAGAATGGCGCCCTGCTGTTTTGATAAAAATGGAAAGTACACCTTTGGAAATTTATCCCAGCTAACTAATTTTGAAGAGATTTGGACATCCGATGAATACACCGAATTCAGGAACAGAATACTCAGCGGAGACGGAAGCGTCAGCATCTGCCAAAACTGCTCCCAAAACCAGACGCGTTACGTCTAAACGCGTGCTTGTGTTTTTAGCGAAAATCCTCGTATCCGTGCTGGTCATGATTGTGCTGATCAAGCGGGTGCAGACGAACGAAATACTGTTGGCGTTCGAAAGCGCCAAACTATTCTGTATTTTCACTGCGCTGGCGCTGCTGATACCCAACATTTACGTGCAGTACATCAAATGGCGCTATCTCGTTCGGCTCGTTCGGCCGGATGTGCCAAACCGCGAAGTGATGCAATCGCTGTTGGCAGGTTTTACATTCGGCTTCATTACACCGGGCCGGCTGGGTGAGTTTGGCCGCGCGTTTTTCATCTCCGATTGCTCATGGGTAAAACTGTTAGGCGTCGCGTTTTTAGATAAACTGTTCGCCATGGCTGTGGTGATTTTCTGGGGCGCCATTGGGCTGCTGTTTTTTATCAGCCGGCAGCTTTATCTTTACACCATGGTGCCGGTGATTCTTTTCACACTTATCGCGCTGCTGGTGATTTATTACATTCTATTCCACCCGGAAATCATCAAAAGCTTTCTGTACAGCCTGAACATCATCCTCCCGTTTCGAGATAAAATAAAAATACTTATGAGCAGCCTGGACAATTTTCACAAGCGGCAGGCGATAATTTTGATGGTTCTGAATTTCAGCTTCTATTTCATTTTCCTGATTCAGTTTTACATTCTGGTCTGCGCGTTCGAACCATCGCCGATTATAAAATCATCGCTGGCCATTTTTTCGACGATGCTGGTAAAATCAATGCTGCCCATTTCGTTGGGTGATTTGGGAATTCGCGAAAGCGCGGCTGTCTTCTTTTTCGGGAAAATCGGAATCCTGCATTCCACGGCGTTCAACGCGTCCATTTTGCTTTTTTTAATCAATTTGCTCATTCCCAGCCTGGTGGGGCTTTTTCTGGTATTGAGGCATGGACTGGTTTTTCAGAAAAATAACCGAACAAAAAAACAGACTTCGGATTTATCGAATGAACAATAGAATTTTGCTGGACTTACTGCTATTCCTTTTCACATTTTTAACAATGCTTTACGCATGGAAAATTTCGTTCTTTTTGTGGGGATTGTTTCGATTGAAAGCCGGCTCGAATACAAAAAAATATCCAGTCACGGTAATTGTGCCGGCCCGAAATGAAGAAGAAAACATTGCCCGATGTTTGGATTCGTTAACCCGGCAAGACTATCCCCGGGATAAACTGGAAATTTTAATCGTCGATGATAACTCAACGGATGGAACAGCCGCAATTGTTCAGGGATACAAAAAAAAATATTCCAATGTTTTTCTCATCAGCGCAGGGCAATTTCAGTCCGGGTTGTCCCCCAAAAAACGCGCATTGCAAATCGGGATTGAAGCGTCCACCGGCGAGATCATCATCACAACTGACGCGGATTGCTGGGCGCTCCAGGTATGGATCAGCCAGATTATTGCGCAATTCGAAGCGCATGTCGGCGTGGTGAATGGCCTTGTGCTTTTCGAACCGCGGGATGAAAAGACACTGTTTCAAAAAGTCCAGGCCATCGAATTTTTGGGACTCACCGTCGCAGGAATCGGGAGCATCAGCGCCGGGGATCCCATCATCGCCAATGGCGCGAATTTCGCCTTCCGGCGCTGCACGTTTCAACAGGTGAACGGGTACGAGGAAGAGCAGCATATCATCAGCGGCGATGACGATTTATTGCTCCAAAAAATCGACCGCCTCACCGACTGGAAGGTGAAATCGACTATCGCGCTGGCGTCCTTTGTTTACACCCGCCCGGTCACCACATTTTTTTCATTCATCAACCAGCGAATTCGCTGGGCTTCGAAAGGCTTTGTTTATAAAAAATTTTCGTTGGTGTTTTTTTTGGTGTCCGTGTACCTGTTGTACCTGCTGCTGTTCATTTCCGTACCCATCACGCTGCCTTATGTTTTGAGTTTTCCGTACCCGGCAGCCGCGTTGTTCATTAAATTGGTCGTCGATTTCCTGCTGATATTAAAAGCCACATCACTGGCCGGGCGAAAGGACCTTCGAAAATATTTTCTGCTTGCTGAAGTATTTCAAATTCCGTACATCATTTATGTTGGATTTGCCGGCATTCTGGGCCAGTTTAGCTGGAAGGACCGATGAAAATTCACAGAATCCCGCATATCGTCACCTCTCTTTTCCCTGGGATTATTTGGAACAATCCCTGCCCGAATTCCCCCTGCGTTCACATTACATTTGATGATGGTCCGCATCCGTTTTTCACGAATCAAATATTGGAAATCTTGGAGAGGCAGAACGTTGGAGCCACGTTTTTTATATTGGGTCAAAAGGCGCAGCAATACCCCTCAATTGTTCGGTCCACTTTTGAAGGGGGGCACACGATTGGGCTTCACAGCTTCGAACATCGGAGGCTGTTTTTTCAATCAAAAAAATATTTTTTCGAACAAATAGAGGCTAACAAAACCGTTGTTGAAAATATCATTGAGCAGCCGGCGAAATTCTTCCGACCGCCATACGGGATTTTCAGGCCCGGCCTCATCCGCGTTTGCCGCTCACTGATTCTTGAAATGGTTCAATGGTCAGTTTTTACGTATGATTACAACCGGCAGATCTCGGATTCGAAAATCCTGAATTTGATGGAATCGGATGTCCGCGATGGTGATATCATTGTATTTCATGATGGACATGCCAATAGTCATCGTACTGTAAATATTTTAAATGATGTCATCTCAATTTTGAAAGAGAAAAGTTTGAAAATAGTGCCAATGTAATAAAAAAAATTGTTTGACATTTTGCAGTAATTTGTTATATTTAAAATATGTTGTGCCGTTTAAAAAATGTAACACAATAAATTGTGTCAACCCACCCGACCTTTCATGAATTTTTTATATTTAGGGAAGAACATGCATTTCGATGTCGACTATATCCGCTCACAATTTCCTGCCATGAAGCGAATCATCAACGGCTTTCCGGCAGTTTACTTCGATGGCCCGGGCGGAACCCAGGTGCCGCAGCGTGTCATCGATAAAATGGTGGAGTACCTCATCCATCACAACGCCAACATTCACGGCGAGTTTGCCACCAGCCGGGAAAACGATGAAATTCTGCTCAACGCGAAAAAGACATTCGCCGATTTTTTTAACTGCTCGTGGAAAGAGGTTTCGTTCTGCCACAATTCAACCACGATTAATTTCAAGCTGGCCCAGGCCATTGCCCGCGATTTGCAATCGGGGGATGAAATCATCATCACAGACATGGATCACGAAGCCAATCGCGGTCCCTGGGAGGTGCTGGCAGAGCGGGGAATGCTCATCAAAAATGTGAAAATGGATACGGTTAATTGCAGGCTGGACATGGACGACTTTCGAAAAAAGCTGTCGCCGCGGACAAAGGTGGTGGCGTTCAATTACGCCTCCAATGCGGTGGGAACCATCAGCCATGCAAAAGAAATCATTCGGCTGTCAAAGGATGTTGGCGCGATTACGGTAGTGGATGCGGTTCATTACGCGCTGCACGGCGTTATCGATGTGAAAGAACTGGACGCTGATTTTTTGTTTTGTTCGGCTTACAAATTTTTCGGGCCGCATATCGGTGCGCTTTTCGGAAAATACGAAATGATGGATAAATTGAAAACGCTGCGCGTGGTCACCCAGGAAACGGTTCCGCCCTGGAAATTCGAGACCGGCACCCTGAACCAGGAAGGCATTGCCGGGGCAGCCGAAGCCGTGGAGTTTATCGCGGACATGGGCGCGAAACACCAGGCCAATTTCAGCGACGATTTCCCGAACAGCACTGAACGCAGAAAAAATATCATTCGCGGCATGCTTGCCGTTGAGGCGTATGAGCAGCCGCTGGCCCGGTATTTCAAAGACGAATTGGCAAAAATCGATGGACTGACAATTTACGGTCCGCCCCAAGATTTTCCCTGCACATCGACCATTGCGTTTCGATTGAACGATGTTCATCCGAACACTGTCGCGAAATTGTTGGGCGACAAAGGTATTTTTGTGTGGGACGGTGATTTTTACGCAGCGCAGATCATCAAATCTTTGGGATTTGCAGACAGCGGTGGCGTGGTGCGAATCGGGCTGGCGCCTTACAACACAAAGGAAGAAATCGACCGGACGATTGATGAGATTAAACAAATTGACTGGTAATTCGATCTGCTCGGGGAATGGTTTTTGGATATTCATCCATGGTTTCGAAATCGTGTGGCAATCCCAGCGGATAAATATCCGCTATAAAATTCCGTCCTGGATAAATATCCAGGACGATCATTGTGGATCGAAAATAATTAAAACAAACTGGATACCTGATTGAAACGTCCCTTTCAAATACTCATTACACTCTTCATTTTGACAGAAGTCATTTTCGCGCAATCGGTCAACGTTCCGCTGAACCACCGGGTGTACACCTATCTCGACCGAATGGAAATGCGCGGTTGCTTCCGCAGTCTGACGCTTCGGGCGCGGCCAATTTCCCGGGTTGAAGTGGCGGAATTGCTGAATGAAATTGAGGAGTCCGATTCCGAAAATAAAATTCAATTATCACGCGCAGAGCGGGACATGCTGGAGCAGCTCAAAGGCGAGTTCTGCGAAGAAATGGCTGCGTTCTCGGTAAGGGTGAATAATAATTATCGCGAACGGCACCTGATCGACTGGGCCGAGGAGAATAACAAAATAAAGGTGGACATCGATTTTGGTCAGCGGTTTGACATTAATCGCTCGTCAGCGTACGACTCCACCGCGCGCACATCCATGACAACTTTGGGCGGAATCATTCGGGGGAATTTGAACGGCAGCCTCGGATTTTATTTGCATTTCAAAAATACGCTGATAAAAGGGACGGAAATTGCAAGCGAAAATTTCAACCCGGAATTTGGCATGCCCATCACCATTTCCGGGGAGAATGTGTACCAGGATGACGCGACCGCCTATTTTGTGTGGAAATTGCCGTGGTTTCAGGTGCAGTTTGGCCGCGACCAGGCCCGGTGGGGACCCGGTTACCAGGGAAGCCTGATGCTGTCCGCGCAGAATCCGTTGTTCGATATGCTGAAAATTCGCGCTCAATTCAAACGATTCCAATTCACCAGTATTCACGGAAAACTCAACAGCAGCATTGCTCAAAAATATTTGGCAGCGCATCGCATCGAATTCCGTGTGTTGCCGTGGTTGTTTTTAGCCGGCTCGGAATCCGTGATTTACGGCGAACGCGGAATCGAATGGGAATACCTGAACCCGATTATGCCCTATCACATTGCCGAACATCACCTCGGCGATAAGGATAACAATACCATGTCGGTCGATTTTACGGTATTCCCAAAGCCGGGACACAAATTTTACGGCGAGCTGTTTTTGGATGATTTCACATCCGCGGAAAATCCCTTGACCTATTTCGGAAATAAATTTGCGTTTCTGACCGGCTATCGCTGGGCAAATCCGCTGGGGCTTCCAAATCTCGATTTCAAAGCAGAATACACCCGAATTGAACCCTTTGTTTACACGCATCATGTTCCGATAAATGTGTATCAACACTACAACCGGGTCATTGGTCACTGGCTGGGCCCGGATTCGGATCAACTGTATTTTGAATCCAGCCTACTGCTCAATCGCGATTTGAATGTTTGCCTGATCGCAGAGCGCGTTCGTCACGGAGAAGGGGACATTGAAAGCTTCCACACAAAAGATATGGGAGACGAAAAGGCGTTTTTGTCCGGCGTGGTGGAAAAATCGTGGCGGTTTGGTGTTTCGGTCACAGACCAGATTCTCAGGGATTTTTTCCTGAATTTGCAGTACCATCACATTCGAATGGATAACGCGGAAAATGTGGCGGACCATAATTCAACCGATAATCAGATTATTTTTCAGCTCACAGTGAACTGGTAAAGACGTGATAGTTTTTTTTGGAATAACCACGGTCTTGGCCGCTGCTTATGCGGCGATTGTTCTGAGATTGTTTTTCGGAGTGAGAAAACTCAAGAAGGGACAAAACAGACAGCAGCATTCCGTGTCAGTGATTGTCGCGGCGCGAAATGAGGAACAGAATATCGGACTTTGCCTGAAAGCGCTGACCAGTCAAACTTATCCTGCGGATTCATTCGAAATCATCATTGTGGATGACCGGTCATCGGATGGCACGGCCGCTATCGTCGAAAAATTTCGGGAGCAGGCATCCAATGTAAAATTGATTAAAATCGAAAAAGTCCCGGCCGGAATCGCGCCGAAAAAGCACGCTGTCGCGCAGGGAATCGATTCGGCACAGGGCGAGATTATTTTGACAACGGACGCTGATTGCGCGCCGGCGCCCGGCTGGATCGAAGCCGTGGTTTCGTATTTTGAACCGGATGTCGGTCTGGTCGCCGGTTTCTCGCCGCTGGAAGATGAACAATCAAAATCGGTCGTCGCGAGATTGTTCACGCTGGATTCCCTTTCACTTGCAGCCGTGGCCGCCGGCGGTTTCGGACTGGGACGTCCGCTCACGTGCAGCGGCAGAAATCTGGGCTATCGGAAAGAAACTTTTCACGAGGTCGGCGGGTTCAAGGAAATTCAACATTTCATTTCCGGGGATGACGATTTGCTGCTGCATCTGGTCAGCAGCCGAACCAAATGGACAATGAGATACGCGGCCAGCCCGGGGGCGATTGTCCGCTCCAAAGCGCCGTCGGGTTTCAGGCAGTTTGCCAATCAGCGTGTTCGTCACGCGTCAAAAGGCCGGCACTATTCAGCCTGGCTGAAGCTGAGTTTGGCCGGCGTGTACGTTTTAAATTTGAATTTATTGTTGTTATTCCTGTTATCATTGACTTTTAGCAAATTTTTGTTATATTGGTTAGGGCTGATTTTGATGAAAAGCGCGCCTGAATTTTTACTGATTTTTCGCGTCGCTGCAATTTTTAATTATAAAAAAGTATTGAACGTTTTTCCATTGGCGATACTGTTGCATGTGCCGTACGTGGTGATTTTTGGTTTATGGGGACAATTGGGAAAATTTCGGTGGAAGGATGAAACATTCGACTCACGAACCAATCGCGAGTAGCGAACAAGGAGTTTTGGTTGCTGGATTTTATTTTTTTAACGTTAACAACGATTTATTTCATCATCCTTTTAACTTTTTTTATCGGTCTGTTTTTTCCAAATAGAAAAACAAGCTGTAATAAATATTTTGTCTCGGTCGTGGTTGCGGCCCGAAATGAAGAAAAAAATATCAGGAATATTTTATCGGATTTGGTGAACCAGACTTACCCGGTCGAACAGTATGAAATAAT
Source organism: uncultured Cytophagia bacterium (assembly GCA_964605145.1). Lineage (GTDB taxonomy): Bacteria > Zhuqueibacterota > Zhuqueibacteria > Thermofontimicrobiales > Thermofontimicrobiaceae > CAZSBG01. Next base: position 14,458 of record CAZSBG010000069.1, read on the forward strand.
CATTGCCAACGATGGTTCAGAAGACGATACCGGCAACATCATCGAAGAATTCGCCAGGAAATTCCCGAATGTGAGACATGTGCTGGCGGTGCCGGACAAAACAAATGGTTTGACCGCCAAGAAGAACGCACTGAACCGGGGCATTCGCAGCAGCAAAGGGGAACTAATTTTCACGACAGACGCCGATTGCCGGGTGAAACCGACGTGGATCGAAACCATGGTGTCCAATTTTACGGACGACGTGGGCATGGTGGTCGGTTTTTCGCAATTGGGGGATCGCGATTATAGCTATTCATTTTTCGAACGCTTGCAGGCCCTGGATTTTCTTTCGCTCATGGCTGCTGCCCAGGGCTCGCTGAATTTGAACTGGCCGCTGGCCGCATCCGGCCAGAACCTGGCGTATCGCAAGCAGGCGTTCGAACAGGTGGGCGGATTCGAAAACATCAAGCAGCGCATTTCCGGGGACGATGTGTTGCTGCTACAGCTCATTAAAAAGAAGACAGACTGGAAAATACGCTTTTCCGCATCGCCGAAAAGCTTCAATTGGACGCCGCCGGAAAAGACGGTTAAATCATTTTTGAACCAGCGTAAAAGATGGGCGTCCAATGGTTCGTACCAGTTTTATTTGAATAAGTTTTTTTTTCTTTTCATCGTGACTGTTTTTTTGCTGAACCTGACGGTATTGGGTGGAACACCGGTTTATTATTTTTTGCATCATTCGGTTTCCATACCGTTGATGTGTCTCGCAGTGAAAATATTCGCGGAAATGATGGTGGCAATGAAAGGAGGGCAGGTATACGAACGAACTGATTTACTGAAGTATTTCCCGGTTTGGGCGTTCGTGCAAATTCCGTACGTTATTTTCACAGGCCTGCTGGGAAGTTTGGGGCATTTCATCTGGAAGGACAGGAAACATATTCAGGAATTAACGATATTCAGGACAGATAATTGAACAGGATTCACGTGGCACTCAAAGGCATTTCGCACAGCATACAAAAATTGCCTTTTAATTCGAGCACAGAAATTCGTTTGACGCGGTTGTGCACGCAGCGCTGTCGGCAATGCAGCGTTTACGAGCGAAAAACGGTTCCGGCCAGCATGGATGCAGATCGCTTCAAAATTATTGCCGAACGGCTGCGCGAGTACGGGGCGTATATCGGGTTCATTTCAGGCGGCGAGGCAACGATGGTTCCTGATCTGGATCAGATTTTGCTGGAGGCAAAAAAAACATTTTCCGTCGCCACCACGCTCGTGACCGGGCTGTTCAACAAAGCCGAAGTGATTCAACGCTTTGCCTCGGTCGCGCTGGAAAACGATATCAATATTCAAACATCGCTGGATGGCCTGGGGCCTTTGGGCGATTCGCTGCGCGGGGTCAAAGATTTTTCAGACACCATTCTGGGGCACATGAAATGGATCGCTGAAAACAGGCGGGATTCGAAATCGCTTTTATACGCTAACATTGTGCTCAATAATTTAAATCTGGACCAGGTGCCGGAATTGATTGAGCGTGCCAACGATCTCGGCTGGAAGACAACAATTGGCCTGTACCACACGCTGACCGAAACCACCCGTTCCGACGATGATTTACGAATTCGCCCCGGTGAACGACTGGATAGAGTACTGAAGTTTCTGGACAACAATCCCAAAATCCTGAATTTGAATTCGTTCATTCAGGGAATTGGTCCGTTCATTGCCGGCGAGCAGAAAAAGATATGTGCGTTTGTGGATTCGCCGGTGTTGACAACCCGAACCACCATCATGGAAAATGGTGAAGTGCATTTGTGTTACGGCGACCCAATTGGTAATTTATTTGAAAATACGCTCGAAGAACTATTTAAGGGGGATGAATATCGAAAACGACTGAATCAGTATCGTGAGTGCCCCGGCTGCTGGACAACCTGTTACACCCAGCGCTATCTGCTTGTCCATCCGCGGTCTGCGAAAGAATTATACCATAATTTCAAGAAGGTCAGAGCAACCAAAGGAAAAAGAGATTAAGAATGAAACCTGAAAATGAACTGTTTGAAAGACGGCAAAACCCGAGATATTATCCTGACAGGAAAAATCAGCCAAGAGTCAGTTTCATTTTTAATAATGGAGAAAAAATTTCCATCGAGGTCGTGAACATCAGCAAGGGAGGGCTGTTAGGCTACACTTCGAGTATCGAGCAGTTCCTGGAAATTGATCACCAGCGCATCGAGGTGATCGAAATAATTTTCCCTCAGCGACAGCCTTTCCGATGTTCAGGAAAATTGCTGCGGTTACAGCCAACCCGCGAGGAAAACAAGTGTTTTTGCGCCGTGGAATTCAGCCTCACCGGCACTGATTTCAATTCGAATCAGGTTGATGTGGCAAAACAGATTGAAGAATCTCAACAGCCGGAAAAGAAGATCATCATACCGGACAATCAATTGCTCAAACGTGTGGAACAGTCTGAAAATTATATGATAATTGAAGACGCGGAAGAAGAGGCCAGGCTTCGAAAAACAGTCTACGATTCTTTCGACGATATCACGTCCAAACTTTCACTGGAAGAGAAATGGTGGTTTTTTGAAATTATCGATGAAATGAAACGGAGAGAGCCGGATTATCCGGATGGATTGAAACGCGCCTACATCAAGTTATGCCGAATCGGAATTGAGCAATCCCTGGGCAAGCATCATCGATTGGAGGTAGCCACTCTGGACCATGTCTGAGCAAACATCAATATACACATGCGTGAATAAAAAAAGAGCTCCAAAAATTATGACACATTGGAGCTCTTTTTTTTGTGCGTGTAATAATATGAGCAGGATATTTTTAATAAATTTCTTTTATCACCACATCGTAACTGGCAAATTCCATGGGTTGATTTAGAAATTCTGCTTTGATTTGAATTAAAAATTTCCCCTCACGAACCGGCATAAGTCGAAACGCCTCTGAATAGTTTTGCAGACTGTCGATGGTGATTTTTTTGAAATCGCTGCTCTTCCCGCGAAAACTTAAACTGGAAGCAGAACCTGAGTAATTCACCAATCCAATTTCAATGGTATAATGTCGGTTGCCCCTGTAGTCGAACATGTGGGTGTATTCACTTTTATCAGGAGTGAGAGCACCTGCCTCGTAAAAAAGAATCTTTTCAGACGCCATCCCGGTGAGCGGACAGATTAGCAGCAGAAATAAAAAAAATATGAATATTCGACGTGTGATGTGCATGGCTGTCTCCGTATTAAAAGTTATTCGATGCTTTATTACTTTATCGTCACATTTACTGAAAAAAGTTAGCGAAATATCATTTTTAATAACATAGATCTCACTACCGGACACTTTTTCGAAAATTACATTTTAGATCCAATTGTCATGCCCGAATGCCATGTCCAGCTTCCATTAAATTTATAAAGGATGACAGACTGGGCTTCTATCGGGCATCCATTTGACAAAATTTTATGAGATTCCCGCCAAAAACATGTGACCGAAGGGAATGCCTGTGGTACGGGAATGACAGATCTGCTGAACATAATTTGAAAAGTGTCCGGTAGTGAAACATAGATAAATGAATTTCCTTTTGCGGACGGAAAAAGAAAATGTTAAAAAAATAAAAAATACTTGATTTTGTTGTCATAAATTAATTGACTGAAAGGTATGGATCATTTAAATGTTCATTGGGAAGAAAAGATAATGCCAGCGGAAGTTCAAATGAATTCGTTTGCGATGACGCCAACGACTGCGTCTGGAACGGCGAGTGCACAGACATCCAGGGCACCAGGCCTGATGTAGAGGGAAGGCCTGCTTACTGCGGCGGCTCAGGAGAATGGTCAGACTGCGACTGGGTCCCCTATCCCTGCGAGACAGGATGCGGGCTGACCTGGGCAGATGCAGCAGAGTCAGGAGTGGGCGAGTATCCTTTCGGCGACAACCTGGATCCAGAGGTCTGCTGCGGAGACGACAGCAAAGAGTATGTGGTCGATACCTGGTGCAGCGGAAGCTCGACATATCCTGATGTATACTGCTGCGACGATCCAGGCGATTGCATAGACCTAAGCTTCCAATGCAATGACGGCGGTTGCTGTGAGGATAGTGATTCAGGTGGCGGCAACTGATGCCTGCATGATTATGACTGGTGTGATTATGATCAAAATGATCCAGGTGAAGGATCAATCTGCAAGGATTCTGACCCAGACAACAATGTCTATGGATACTGCGATCCGTCAGCGGAATGCAACTGCGTAGAATACAGCACTTATGATTGCAGCCCATGGCTTGGTGGATGTGAGATTGATCGCAACACCTTCTGCTGTCAGGTAGAGGAAGGCACTACAGGATTCACTTGCGGAGGGCGGACTACAGCATCGTCAGATTACTCTGGCAGTGGAGGCGGAAAAGGTACGCAAGTGGACTGATAAGAAAAAAAGAAATGATCTAAACACCCTATTTTCAATGGATTTCTCTGGTTTGAGATGTCATCGTGTAGTCCTCTCTCAAAAAAGGTGCCTTCTCCAAGGTTGAATACATTGTTCAGTAGATACGATTATTCGGTGCAATATTACTGCATCATAATTCTTAAATTTTGAAGTTCTTTTTTTGTATATATTTTGTGATTTCATCGATGAATTTACTTGCTTCCAATATATAATCAGATATGAGCTGTTCTTCCGGCACGATTAAATCGACGTAATCAAATTTTTGCCTGTATTCAAAAACAATATTGAAAAGTCTGCCAAATTTTTATGGAACTATCCCGCTTTTAATATATTCCCTATTGAAAAAGCCCTTAACCTGGCCGTGTTTAGAAAATGTAGTTTCATTTAAAACAAGTAATGACTGCACCGCGTAAAACATTGAATAGTAAATACGATTCATTGCGGAAATGAAAGGTTTGTTCTCAAACATAAGTTGTGCAGCTTTTAACGATTCATCCGCTCTTTCGAGACGATAGTGTATTAGCGTTTTTTTATCTTCCTTGTTCAAACTTGTGTACCTTCTTTTTTAATGTTTCTGTATATAGGAATATTGCTCTCCATTTTTTTTGAAAAAACAATGACATCAATTACGCAATCATGCTCCAGTTCCAAATCATAGGCGATATTAAATAAATCTTCTTCAATTTCCCGGTTGACTATTGGCAATTTAACCATGATATCAATGTCAAATCCTTGAGAAGAATCTCCGCGAGCGGAAGACCCGAACAATTTCATATCAAGAACCTTGTACTTTTTCTCGACACAGGCTTTAAATTGCGAGGTGACCAATTTAACTTTGTCAGCAGAATGCATTTTTAATTACCTTGTAATTTCTGGGGTTGGATCAATAAAATAAGGTAAATTTTATTGAATAAAAAGTCAATATGTTTCTGAAATTAAATAGAGTTGCCCTGAGTTACTGAAATTATAATAATTGTTTGGCATAGACATAATTTGATTCATTTGAAAAAAAGAAAAACCAGTCAGTCCAAAAAATACAAATGTCGCTTACTGAATCCTGAACTGATACGGCATCATCGGCCAGATAAAAGTTCTTTGATTGTTCAAGACAGCCTGCACCGTGCTTTTAATATTGCCCTGCTTAACACTTTTGATCACAGAAGAAAACGGATCGGACATCAGCTTTTCCAGGAAGCTTTTCTGGGTTTTGTAAACCACGATTTTTGTGCTTTGACTGCTGTCGATATTGGCTTTTTCGCGCGCAACTTCGATGGCTTTGTCCAGGCCGCCCAGTTCATCGATGAGGCCGAATTCTTTTGCCTGCATGCCGGTCCATGCACGGCCCTGGGCGTATTTTTCCAGTTCGTCGTAGGATTTTCCCCGGGACTCCGCTGCTTTGCTCACGAATTCCACATACGTGCTTTGAATGTAATCGCGGTACAATTCTTTTTCATAAGAGGACATCTTTTTAGAGAATAGCATCATGTCCGCATGTTCGCCGCGTTTCACATTTTCTTCGATCAGGCCCAGCTTGTCGTACAGTCCGCTGAGATTGGGGAAAATGCCCCAGATGCCGATGGAGCCGGTGAGTGTTGTCGGCTGGGCCACAATAGCTGTGGCGCCCATGGAAACCCAGTACCCGCCAGACGCGGCATAATCGGACATGGACACGATGACCGGCTTGCTCTTTTTGGCTTCGAGAATTTCCCGCCAGACGAGGTCACAGCCAAGGCCGCTGCCCCCGGGGGAATCCACGCGGAAGATAATCGCTTTGGTCGATTTGCTTTTAGTGGCCCGCCGAATGGCGCGGATGATGGGCGTGGTGCCGGCGGTTTCTTCCAGCGTGAGCGGACTGATGCTGTCTTCGCCTTCCTGAACCACTCCCTGCGAGTAAATCAGCGCAATACGATCGCGTCCCTTGTTCAGTCCGAGTGATTCCATCGTGATGCCGGCGTACGTTTCTGATGAAATTTTATTCAGTTTCCGGTTCAGCCCTTCGTGATTTAACCTCTTTAATCGGTCGAACAACTGGTCTTCGTATAAAATGTCAGTGAGCCAGCCGATTTCTTTGAATTTCTCAGCCCGAATATCGCCTTTGTCGATGATGGCTTTCACTCCGGATTCTGAAATATCCCACCGTTCGGCAATGGCAGATACGAGCGTGTTGTAATCCTGATCTAACAGGTCGTTCATCATCTCCAAAACCGGGGCCGTGTGTTTTTTTCTGCCAATTGTTTCACCGGAATGTGATTTATATTTTCCGAAGGCAAAATACTCCAGCGTAATGCCAAGTTTTTCCAACATGCCGGGTAAATGCACTGTTTGAATCACCAATCCGTTCATTTCCAGGAATCCGCCGGGCACGGCAAAAATACTGTCCGCCGCCAGTGCGGTGTAATAATCCTTTTCCGAGGCATACGAACCCAGGTAAGCAATGACGTATTTTCCCGAGGATTTGAAATCTTCCAGCTTTTGTTTGAGTTCATCCACCTTGGCCCAGCCCATGAAATTCGTGTTTACTTTCAGCAAAATGCCTTTAATGCGACGATCCGTTTTCGCCTTTTCGATGTTATCCAGTATGCTTTTCAGGCTGGTCCCGGTTTTTATATCGAACGGAAAATCTGAAGGAGGTATATATTCCGGAATATTGCCGGACAATGTGATGACCAGCGTGGAATTCGCATCAACAGACGGCGATGTATCGGAAAGTCCGCGAACGAGAAGAAATAAGCCAAGAAATGAGATGATTCCCAGTATCATCAAAGTAAGTAAAACATATAGAATAACATGGATTGGTTTCATTCGGTCCTCCGCTTGAATATCGATAATTATAGAAAATTTTAATGAAGTTGAGAAAATGTAACTATTCAGCCACAAAGACTCAAAGGCACGAAGAAAAAAGCAAAGTAAAAATATTCAAAAATACCACTTACAACAGTGGAAGATTTTGTATCGTAATAAAACTGGCTGTAATGCTTAGCATAAAAAAAACAATACTTTTCTTTGTGTAACTTTATGTCTTGGTGACTTCGCGGCAAAAATAAACTAAGCTGAATAGTTACGAGAAAATAAATATAATCAATTATCTTTATTGAGTCAAGAGGAAATTGGAATTAACATAGCTGGTTGGCAATTTATGTGAATTGGTCGCTATTAGCATTCACTACTTAAAGGATTGAAAGGAACACCAAAAAATCCAAATAAAATTCTTGCAACTTTGAAAAAAAGTGCTAAATTTAGATTTCGTAATTTTTATTAACGCTTTTTTTTTGTATTGTAAAAGACAGGTGTTTTTTATGGCTGATGACAAACATTTTAAAACAATTGCTGACGAGCTGGGTCTGCGGGTTGCCCAGGTGCAGCGTACAATTGAACTGCTTGATGAGGAAAACACGGTGCCGTTCATCGCGCGATACCGGAAAGAAGCGACCGGCAATCTCGATGAAGAGCAGATTCGCGCGGTGGAAGATCGCATTCGCGTCCTGCGCGTGCTCGACGCCCGAAAGGAAACCGTGCTCAATTCAATCGAAAAACAGGGCAAACTGACCCCGGAGCTGAAACAGAAAATATTGGACGCCACCAAGCTGCAGGAAGTGGAAGACCTTTACCTGCCGTACAAACCCAAGAAGCGAACGCGGGCAACCATCGCCAAAGAGAAAGGCCTGGAGCCGCTGGCAGACGCAATGATGAAACTGGAAAGCGACATCGAGGATTTCGATGCGTTTGTGGCTTCGTTCATTGATGAAGAAAAAGGCGTGGCCAACGCAGACGAAGCCCTGGCCGGGGCGCGGGATATTTGTGCGGAAACTGTTTCCGACGATGCGGAGATGCGAAAGGTGATTCGAGAGATATTTCAAAATCATGGCGTGGTTCATTCGGAAAAGAAAACTGAGGATGTTGGCAATTACGAAGTGTACGCCGAGTTCGATCAGCCGGTTTCGAAAATTCAGCCGTATCAAACGCTGGCAATAAATCGGGGCGAAAAAGAGGGCTTCCTGCGGGTGGCCGTGCAGGTCGAGGAAGACCAGTGCATCGGTGAAATGGAGCGTGCCTATATCAGCAATGATGTGTCCCCGTTTTATTCTGAATTGAAAACCGCCATCGCCGATTCCTATCACCGGCTTATTTTGCCATCCATCGAGCGGGAAATTCGAAGCGAGCTCACGGAAAAAGCGGACGAGCACGCCATCGAAATTTTCGCGAAGAATTTACGGAACCTGTTGTTGTCGCCCCCGGTGTACGGCGCGACAATTATGGGCATCGATCCGGGATTTCGAACCGGCTCCAAAGTGGCGGTCATCGATCCGACCGGAAAATTTGTGAAAGGCGTGACGATTTATCCCCACGCGCCGCAAAAAATGTGGGTGGACGCCAAAGAAACGCTGCTCGAATTGTGCGAAGAATTCAATGTACAAATCATCGCCATCGGCAACGGCACAGCTTCGCGCGAAACCGAAAGCCTGGCCATTGAAATCATCGAGGCGTATGAGAACGATCTTTCCTACATCATCGTGAACGAGGCCGGCGCGTCCGTATATTCAGCGTCGCCGCTGGCCAGGGAAGAATTCCCGGAACTGGATGTGTCCATGCGCGGCGCCATTTCCATTGCGCGAAGGCTGCTGGACCCGCTTTCCGAATTGGTGAAAATCGACCCCAAATCTATTGGCGTGGGCCTGTACCAGCACGATGTGAACCAGGCAAAGTTGAACAGAATGCTGGATCAGGTGGTGGAGTCCTGCGTGAATTACGTGGGCGTGAATTTGAACACCGCTTCCAGGGCGCTGCTGCAATACGTGGCCGGTATCAACAGTCGCGTTGCTGAAAAGATCGTCGAAGCGCGGGACGCTCACGGGAAATTCATCAATCGTACGCAGTTGAAAGATGTGAAGGGCATGGGCGACATGGCCTTCACCCAGTGCGCCGGATTCTTGCGTATTCCCGGCGCGGAAAACTTTTTCGACTTCACAGCGGTTCACCCGGAATCCTACGAAGCCGCCGAAAAATTATTGGCCGAACTGGAGTTGGACAGCACGACAGTCAAAGGGCATGGCGAGTTGCTGGAAAAACGCATTCGGGCCAAAAAACTGACGGTTCAGAAACTGGCCGAAGTCTGCGGTGCCGGCATTCACACCATGGAAGATATCATTGAAAGTCTTGCCAAACCAAACCTCGATCCCCGCGATGAATTGCCCAAACCCATCTTCCGGCGCGACGTGCTCAAGATCGAGGATTTGACCGAAGGCATGATTCTCGAGGGAACGGTTCGCAACGTGGTGGACTTTGGCGCGTTCGTGGACATTGGCGTGAAAAACGATGGGCTTGTGCATAAAAGTCAGTTGGCCAAACGGTACGTGAAACATCCCATCGATGTGGTAAATGTCGGCCAGAACGTGAAGGTGAAGGTGCTGTCCGTAAAACCTGAATCCGGCCGGATTTCGCTGACCATGATTTTGGATGGCTGATTGAATTGTCTGAATCTTTCATGACGCCAACTTAATCGCGTTTTACGATTATCATGACAATACAACGCACCGCATTATTTGGTGAAAATAAACCCTGGTTTCTAAAGAGATCGGGGTTTTTCCTTTTATGTTATAACCCAGCACCTTTTGCAAATTTGTACAAAATAATTTATGAATCGACCATCAAGTATTATTATTTGCGGCGTTGCCGCGCTGGGAAATTTCTAAAAAATGAAATTTGTTAAAATTCCATTTCCAGGCTAATATTGTTAGTAGATTTACTGAAATAAATAAAAAATGTAGAATAAAAGTATTTTGATATGATTTTATTCATTATTTAAGTTGACAAACGCTGATTATTTTTTTATATTAGTTTGGTTGTCTAATTCATAATAATTTTTAACAAAACATGAAGGAGCGGAAAAATGAAAAGATTTGTTACTTTACTCAGCTTATTGGTAATTGGTCTGTTGGTTCCATCGAGCATCCTGGCACAAGACCCTGGCGACAATCAATTCCATTTTGCTGCCAGCTTCCCGGAACTCCCTGAAGGTGACAACGGGGATATGACCAACATAAAATTCATCGGCGACACAGACCAGGATGGTATGGGTGAATTCGCGTTTATTACGACGAATGGCGATTCCTGCCATTTTGTGGTCTACGAAGCAACCGCCAACGATACCTATGAGATTGTCTACAATTATCCCATTATTCCTGTGCCAAATGGCTTGTATCGTGATTGGTCGGCCATTGCTGTTGGCGATTTGAACGGAAACGGTATTGTGGAAATTGTCGTGGGGATGCCGGTGGATATGACAGGAAATATCATTGACCACAATCCACCGAGAGTCGCCGTTTTTGAATGGGCAGGCACCGTGGGAGAAAATGTTTACGGGTTCGATAATGGCGCGAATCCCAGCGCGATCTGGAATTTTGGCGTTGCTGATGATTTCAGCATTGTCCCATTCACATTCGAAATTGTGGACATCGATAATGATGGCACCATGGAATTGGTTGCCCAGATGCGTGAACCCAAATCGGTTTATGTCGTCTCTCAAACGGATCCCTGGGATTTTCCCAACTGGAATATCGAATGGTATGTGACCAATGATACCAACGATCCCAATTACGTGGACCATTTCGATGGCGGCGGTTTGTACTGCGTTGCTGTAGGCGATTTGGATCAGGATGGCAAAATGGAAATATATGCGCCACCGTGGGATCGATTGACGCTGAATATTTACGAGTGCCAGGGACCCGGAAATTTTACCAGGGAAGCGTATGTCCGACATGTCACCCCGGATACCGATCATGGTTCGGTGCGGGGAATTCGATTTGGCGACGTGAATAACGACGGTGTTATGGAAATGTATTACATTGCCACGGATAAAGATGATGCCGGCATGGGACATGTCTTTGCTGTCAGTAACATTACGGATGTCAGTCAGGTAGACTCTGCTTCATTTGTCGATATTATGTCCTATCCAACACATCCCCTGAACGGCACAGGTCGGGCTGCGCGAACCGGTCTCTTGGACGATATCGATAACGATGGAAATATGGATATTATCATCATGGGATCAGGCAATGGCCAGGTTTACGATGTCGAATACAAAGGCGCCGGCGATCCGCTCGATCCGAATAGCTGGACATTCACTGTCGCGTTCGATGTATGGGATCATTGGAGGACCTATCTGCCGAATGATACAGTGGAAACCATGTCTCCCCGGTTTTGGGATGGAGATGTGGGTGACCTGGACGGCGATGGACACAAGGAAGTTATGATTGCCAATTATGGAACCGACAGAACTATCGTTCCGGACGATCCCTGGTTCTACGTTATTGAAGAAGGCGAAGCCACGGCCGTCAATGAAGATGCGCCTCAGACATTGGCCAGCACCTACCTGCTCTACAACAACTATCCCAATCCATTCAACCCTGCAACGGTCATTAAATATTCCGTTCCAAAGGAAAGCTTTATCACCATTAAAGTGTACAATATGCTTGGTGAAGAAGTCAAGTCGTTGGTTTCACAGAATGTGAGCCCCGGCGAATACCAGGTTCATTGGGATGGTACGGATAATGCAGGTCGAAAAGTCACGAGCGGTCTCTATCTTTACCGCATGGATGCCGGTCAACACGTGTACACCCGAACAATGACGCTTGTGAAATAATCAGCGCGAAAACCAAAAATAGCACAACCACCCAATTCTTCACAATAAGAATCGGGTGGTTTTTTTTACTTATAGTCGTTCATTATATGTTTCCATTTTTTATATTGACTTTTAATAGAAATAGTGTAGATTATGATAGTTTATTTCAGATAACGCATATTGATTTATAATCTGGATTATTCATTGTAATTTATTAAGGAATCCTGATAGCCTGAATGGTGCTTACTTCAGAATTCGTTATATCAAACTCTGTTAAATTTCATATATTTGATTATTTTCATTAATAACATTAAGTTAAATATGTTTAGGTTGGAATTTGTGAATAATTCAGGATAAATGAGTTCATCTTTTGAAGGAATTTAAAATAAGGATTTAATTGCTGCACCGGAGGATTTGCCCATGATCACCCGTTTCATTTTCATTTCATTTATTTTTTTTTCGACAGCCATTCCATTAACTGCACAGGATTTCACCAAAATTGCAGTCACTGCCATCGAATATGATAATGTAACAGCATCCGAATCGAAGATTTTGAGTGAACGATTGCGCGACGAGCTTTTTTTAACAGGAAAATTTGATGTGTTGGAACGTGACAGGATGGAGCCGATCATGAATGAAGTGGAACTTCAATTATCCGGGATGACTTCGGAGCAGGGATTGTCAAAAATCGGAAATCTGCTTGGCGTTGAACAAATTGTAACCGGCAGCGTGAGCCAGATAAGTGGAACGTACCATCTGAGTATACGGATGATTGCAGTATCCACTTTTAGAGTGATGAAAGTAGCCAGCGAGGAATATCGCGGTAATTTTCATGGATTAATCAGCGAAGTCTTGCCAAAAATTGCTGCGAAACTGGCAGGCGATCAAAACTTAAAGGAATTTTCCGGTGATGAGAAGCAGGGTATCGGTTTTCGAGTTTTCAAGGTAAAGCCGAAGCTTCAGGTAAATGCGAAAGTCGGGTATCCCTATTACTTGCCCAACGCGAATTCGGATCATTTTAAATCAGCTTATGCGCTGGGATTTGAAATATTATTCGGTCGAAAAATCTATGCCGGTTTATCATTTGATTATACCAAATTTCAGAAAGAAAAACAAACGCGGATCCATGAGACCGGCCTGGGCTATTTCACCCCGGAAGTGAGCGGCCAGTTTTACGCATTGGCGTTTTATTACAAATCGTCACCATCGTTTCGCGAGCGAAAAATGGCGCCCTTTGCCGGCATAAAAGCCGGTATTGTGAAGCGAACATTCGATATCGGACTGGACAATTACGCGAAGGTCGACGATAACCAGCGACTTGGTCTTTCAATGATCATTGGCCTGGAGTTCCCAATCGCACAATTTTTGAATTTAAACGCCAGCATGGGATATTTTATGACTTCAGAAAAAAATGAGAATGACTGGAGACCCACGTTCAACGCAGCGAGAACTCATTTTTCAGCCAATATTGGTTTTGGCTTTAATTTTTAAACATGAAAAATAAAATGGAAAATCATAGAATTAACTTCAATTAATATTTTAAAGGATGAAATCATGGAAAAACATGTCATGTTAATCAATGTGAGCGCACGAAAAGAATCGGCCACAAAGGTGCAGCAAATTCTAACAGCGTGGGGATGCAATATTAAAACCAGACTCGGACTCCACGAAGGCACGCTGGATGATTGCACCGAAACCGGGTTGATTTTTTTGGAAATGGCGGGAGATCATAAAGATCACGAAGAAATGGCGCGGAAACTAAATTTGCTCAAGGGCGTTGAGGTGAAGCTCGTCGTTTTTTCAGGTGGGGAAAATCAGTAATAATCTGAGACATGGAAATCGGAACAGACTGGATGAACGCGCCACAGGAAGTGTGATCACAGATTGAAATAAAACAAATGAGAAAATTTCAATGCTTTGTTGTGAAGTTGGTAGAATGACGTCGGGCTAAAATACTAATATTTCTTCGTTGTGAATGTGGCAGACAATGAGTATATTACAGAAATCTACGAATAATTCGAATTGAATTTTCAATGCATGGAACACATAAAAACACAACAGTTTTTCATTGAGCAAAAAACGCGTTTTGGTTCTTTTGCCCTGCTATGGTCCATTCACAACGATAAACCGAAAATACTAAAAATTGTTCTCCCGAATCCTGCACTGAAATGTGAACTATCAAATCTAATGATATTTAAGGATGCCAGTGACTATTCGATCCCGGCCATGCGGGAAATCGGAGAGAAAATCGCTGCATTTATGGAGGGGGAAAAGATTTCGTTCAGCCTGGAATTAATTCAGCTTGAACTATGCTCAGATTTTCAGCAGCATGTGCTCCGCGCTGAGCACCAGATACCGTATGGCAAGGTGAGCACCTACAAACGTATCGCGGATTATTTGGGACACCCAGCAGCATCGCGGGCTGTTGGCAATGCCCTGGCTAAAAATCCATTTCCCATCATTATTCCGTGCCACCGCGCTATACGAAGCGACCTGTCCCCGGGCGGATTTCAGGGCGGTGAACGCATGAAACGCAAGCTGTTGGAATTTGAGGGGAATCAATTTGATGAAAATATTAAAATTAAGAATCCTTTGTTTTATTTCTGACTTGATGAATTTCCTCGTGTAAAAAGCAGGTATAATTTCGCTATCATATAGGTATGTCGGTATATATGATTTGAAGGTTCAATTTTAAAATTAATAATTAGAATCAGAGTATTTCATGCCACGCCGGTCAATTAAATTACATATTTTTATTCTCGCCATAATTTTATGTTCATGTTTCGGTAATGCAGAACGCGACAACCCGCTGGATCCACAATCTGAGCGCTATGAGAATTCCGGACAGATTTCCGGGCTCGTCTATTCCTATTATGCGCCATACAGCCCATTAGCCAACGCTGTCATAACACTCATGCCCGTTTCACACAGCACGACCTCGGATCAAAATGGAAGGTTCAATTTATTTGAAATTTCGCCGGGCAATTATCAGATTATTGCTGAATTAGGTGGCTACAGCACAGATTCAGTTGATATTGAAATAATTACTGGTGAGACAAAACAGGTGCAATTCAACCTGGATGGTTTGCCGAAATTGGAACAACTGAAATTAAATACCGGCGTGATCAATCTCTGGTGGCCGCCGGAGCCCTCCCAGTTGATAGAGTGTCAGGCTGAGGTGAGCGACCCGGATGGATTTGCGGACATTCAGTCGGTTTTGGCCGAAATTCCGGATATCAGCTTTTCAGATTCGCTTCAGATTACAGCTACTGTTGGGATTTTTCAGAACAAGTTTTACCGTCACGATTTGCAGGTCAATTCGATACACGAATTAATCGGCTATCCAATTTACATGAAAATTCAGGATAAAGTCGCACCAACACAGCATTTTGGGCCAAATTTTCTTGTCCGCGTTATTGATACTGAACCAACAGTTGTTTCACCCCAGGGAGAAATTCTGGTTGGTCCGCAACCGACTTTTAACTGGAATGCGATAAATCTGCCATTTCCTTTTTCATCTACGCTTGAAATTTTCAGAATTATTGATCAGGGTTTTGACACGAAAGTTTTGACGATAGAAAATATTTCTTCCGAAGCAACAGAATACACCGTTGAATCAACGCTTACAGAAGGTTCATATTATTGGACCATCACGATTTTTGATGAATTTGGAAACTGGAATCGATCCAGGCCGGCAACGTTTGATGTGGGAGGGTAATCTATGGGCAGGTTTACAGAAAATATGAAAAATCCATTACAGGCGCTTTCACTTATCAGTCAGGAAATTAACACACTGCAGGAAATTGATCCCCTGTTGAAAAAAATACTCAGTCTGGCCATGGATGTCATAGGCGCTGAGCGCGGATTTGTGCTGATGCTGAATGACCAGCAAAAACTGGTTTTGCGCGTCTCGGAAAAAATATCTGACAGGCAGGCGGCGGATTTGAGTGATATTTCCAACAGCGCTCTAAAAGAAGTGATGAAAACCGGGGAGCCGGTGCTCAGTTACGACGCATTGACAGATGACCGCTTTAAGGGGGCGGAGAGTATTCGGATTCAGCGGATACAATCCATCGCAGCCGTGCCGCTCACGCTGAAATCAAGGCCCATTGGCGCCATTTATTTAGATAGCTTGAACAAGCGGGACGGATTTACAGCCGATGTGCTTCCGTTTCTCAATGCATTTGCGCACCAGGCTGCCATTGCCATTGAAAACGCCCGGTTGTATGAAAGCCTGCGCGAGGAAAACAGAAATCTCAGGAAAGAAATTCAACAGGCCCACGGATTTGAGGGAATTATCGGTCGCAGCACGGCAATGAAAAAAGTGTTCGATGTGATGAACAGCGTGCTCGATTCCGACAGCACCGTATTGATTTTAGGGGAAAGCGGAACAGGTAAGGAACTTGTTGCACGGGCACTGCATTACAACAGCGTTCGGAAGGAAAAACCGTTCATGGCGTTGTTCTGCGGCGCACTATCCGAGACTTTGCTGGAAAGTGAATTGTTCGGACACAAAAAGGGCGCGTTCACCGGCGCCAGCACGGATAAAAAAGGCCTGTTCGAAGCTGCTGATGGTGGTTCATTTTTCCTCGATGAAATTGCTGATCTTTCTCATAAAATTCAGACAGAATTGCTGCGCGTGGTGCAGGAAGGCGAGGTGAAGCGCATTGGTGAAATTCAGGTGCGGCATGTGGATGTACGCATCATCGCGGCAACCAACAAGGACCTGGCTGAACTGGTGAAAGGCGGTCAGTTTCGCGAGGATTTGTTTTACCGGCTGAATGTCATTGTAATCCACCTGCCGCCGTTGCGGGAAAGGAAGGAGGATATTCCTCTGCTGGCAAATCATTTTCTTGATAAATATGCATCCAAATCCGGAAAAGATGTGAAGGGATTCAGTCAGGAGGCACTGAAAATGTTGGTCGGGCATCAATGGCCCGGCAATATCCGCGAACTGGAAAATACTGTTGAACGAGCAGTGATTTTAACCAAGGAGGCTGTGATTCAGCCTGAGCATTTACAGCTACCTGAAAGCGAAGTTCGATTGCCGGCAGAAATGTCGCTGAAGGATTTCGAAAAGTACATCGTGCAAAAAACATTGACAGAAAACGAGGATAATATTTCTCGAACCGCAGAAAAACTGGGGGTATCCCGTCGCTGGCTTCATTACCGGTTAAAGGAGTGGAAGGATGAAGAGGATCGGTAAATATCAGATTTTTTCAGAAATTCAGCGCGGCCCAATAACCCATGTTTACAAGGCTGTCCAAACTGAGTTGCAGCGCGTGGTTTTGCTCAAGCAGTTGAATCCCGACATGGCCGGGGATGACGAGCTGCTGAATCGTTTCAAACAGGAAGGCCTTGTTTTAGCCAAAATTAAGTCGCCCAATGTAATCACAATTTACGATTTTGGCGAAGAAGATGGCATTCCCTATCTGGTCACGGAATTTATTGAGGGTGAAACTTTAACCGATGTTTTGGCCAAAAACAGATTCATTCCCTGGGATGTGACGCTTTATATTCTGCACCAGTTGACTGAAGCGCTGGTCGCCATTCATGAACAGGATCTGATTCATCAGGATATAAAACCGGAAAATATTTTCATTTCAGCCCGGGGAGAAATAAAATTAGGTGATCTCGGATTTTCGACGTTCCTGAAAGAATCAGAAAAAGCCATGCAGGGAACGCCCGCTTATCTTCCGCCGGAAATTGTTTTGGGCGCTCCGTTGAGTTTCAGCAGCGATCTTTACTCGTTGGGCGTGGTCGGCTATGAACTGCTTGTCGGTGAAAACCCATTTTTTGCTGAAAATATCCAAACCGTTTTCAACCGAATCGTCAATCTGACGTCGACGAGCATTCACCACACGAATGGTGAAATTCCTCACCCTGTGCCGGAGTTGGTCGATCGGTTAATCAATAAAAATCAGGAAGAGCGATTCCAAACGGCACGTGAATTAAGCGCTTGGCTGGATCAATTTTTACAGACTCTGGAAAAACCAGTAAACAATCAGATTTTTCTCGATTATCTTGAAAGGCCTGATGAACATCAGCCGACAAAGATGATGCTTCAGGGCCAACCAAGTCAGCCAGAAACAGTTAGAAAAAAGCGGCCGCGAATTGTTTTTCCACTGCTGCTGGGATTGCTTGTGGTTATCGTGTTGTTTGCACTGGGAATGCCGGAATTTCGTTCATCGATCTTTTCCAATGCGCCGGATTCACTACGCATAAACGAGAAGAATAAATCATTGGATGAACAGTTCACTTCGACTCAGCTTCAAAAAGATACGGTCGAACAGCGAGAAAGCGATATCACTGAAAAACCGCGAATACCGGAACCAAAAGATGTGTCTGATCCTATTGCAAGAAGAGATAGTGAAATCGAACCTATATATGATTCAGAAAAAAAAATCGCAGAAATATTAATCAGCAGCGACCCGCCGCGCGCGTTTGTTTTTTTGGGAGAAGATTCACTTGGCATGACGCCGCTGAAAATTTCAATTCCATTCGATGAAACGAGAGAGGATGTGGAATTTCGACATCCGGCTTTTCCGGTGATTCGAAAACAACTGCCAAAAAATGCGCAGTCTGTGCAAAAAATTCACATTGATTTATGGCGAGAGGTGGGGTATTTGCAAATAACCGTTGTTCCCTGGGGAGAAGTTTGGATTGACGGTGACTCCGTTGATGTGAGTCCGATCAATCGATTTTTGCTGCTCTCGCCGGGAGTCCACGAGCTGTTGGTGCGCCACCCGAATTTGAATGACGCGCGGGACCAACTTTATGTTTCTGTTGGAGAAACGCTGCGAAAGCACATTTACCTTCAACCAAAACATTGAACTGGCATATTTTTTGATGTTAGTGTTCTGACAAATTTAGTGTAAGGATAACTATATTATCAAATTCTGAAATCTCTAATACGACTTAGTCAGATTGAAAAACGTATCGAGAAACAAGGCAATATTCCC
>CAZSBG010000070.1:0-33182 GCA_964605145.1 uncultured Cytophagia bacterium
TGGGCCCGCTGCGATACCAGACGCTGTCAGTTTCGGCAATGGTTTCCATGGTCGGTGGCGCCGTATCAATGACAATGGTTGCGCCGTTGCTCTGGTCGCAAACAATGGGGTCGTTGATCACATCGCGCAGGGTGATGGACGAGATGGTGAGATTGGCAGATTCCGGGTTGACCAGGCTGTCGGTGACCGAAGAGGCCGTTGTCAACTGCACGGTGAACAATGTCCCGTCACCAGTTTTGCCGTCGGTGGTGCCCAGAATGGCGCAGTCGATGTCATAGCTGCCATCCGAGCCTGCGGCGTCCCACTGGGTGGTGCCGACGCTGCTGAGATAGCTGCCCTCGGTGATGGTCGCGTCGGAAAAGTGATCGCCATTGTAGCCTAAGTGCATGGTGTACCCGCGCACGGCCGGCAGCACATTGGCGATGCTCACCGTGTATGTCACTTCCTGGCCGCCTTTGAGCAGCGTGTCCGAGGGGCTTGTTGTGATGATGATTTGTTCCGTTGTAAATGTGGAATCAGCCCCATAACCTGTTCCGGCGCTGTTGGTGGCGTAGGCCCGCACGTGATAGGTGGCGCCGTGAGCCAGACCTGTCAATGAGCTGGTAAACTCGCCTGTCCCAGTTCCATCTGAAGTGTGGCTGCTATCCACGGTGGGATTTTCGGTTAGGCCCCAGCATACGCCGCGCGCTGTCACCGAATCGCCGCCATCGGCCGTCACATTGCCGCCGCCCACTGCGGAGATCACTGTGATCGAATCAAGAGCCGCTGTGGTGAGAGTTGGCGGTGTGATGCCAACGCCTGAGACGTAATAGTTGTAGAGATTTTCATCAGCATCGTTGTTGTAGATGTAGACATTGGCTGTCCGCGTTCCGCCTGCCGATGGATTGAATTGAACCGTGAACGAGACCGAATCGCCAGGCTGGATCAAGTAATCGTCCGGTTGATCTGTGACTGTAAAATCATCGGCGTGAGCGCCGTCGATGAAAATAATTTCAGAAGGTCCTGAATGATTCAGTGTCATGGCGTTCATATCAGCGGATGACTTCGCCACACCAATATATAACGATTCATTCCCTGTATTAAAAATCCTGAACGTTCGGTCGATCGTCCCATCATCCACGGCAGCGGAACCAAAACTGGTGGAATCCTCGACCGATGGCGTGGTGTCGCCGTCGGCAATGGTGATGTAATTGCCGCGCACATCGATTTCAGGGGCAGTGCCAACGCCCTGAATGTCGAACGAATACGTTCCTTCATCGGAGTCGTTATTGTAAACTGTAACTGTGGCGCTGCGCACGCCTGTTGCCGACGGATCGAACTGGACTTTGAACGTGGTGGAATCGCCGGCTGTAACAGAACTGGCAGGATCTTGTGTCACTGAAAAATCCGCCGAATGCGTACCGCTGATCACCACTGGAGATTCAATGGTGATGCGCGGTGATTTTTCATCTCTTGGACTGGCTTTGCTGTTTTCCTGATCCGCACCAATGTAGAGCGTCGCGGTTCCAGTGTTGTGAATGGTGTATGTCTGTTGCTGCGTACCAAAGCTGACACTCACACTGTCGAAATCGGTGTGGTCGGCCAGGGATGGGCTGTCGTCTCCATTTGCTATGGAAACATAATTTCCCTGCACATCGATTTCCGGAACTGCAAGCACCGTGGTCTGGTTAGCCGGATTGCCTGTGGACGAATTTGAATTATAGAAGGTTGATCCTGTATTAAATTCACAGACATGAGCGCGATACGCTGTGTTATCGCTGAGCCCGGTGATGGTCACCGTCGTATCAGTCCCGCGATACACCGCGTACCAGCCGGATGTCCCGATCTGATCGCCGCTGGCATAAACACTGTCTGCTCCGTAATAAGCGTCATCGACCGGCGAGGCCGCGCCTGTGGACGCCTGTATCAAAAACACCGCACAGCTATCACCGTTGCCGCGCGTCCAGCGAACGGTCATGCTGGTGGCGCCAATATCACTGAAAGCAATACTGGTGGCCTGGGTGGTCGGCGCTGAGATCGGTGCATGCGTATAACTTTGCCAGCTTAAGAAAGGATAACCGCTGTTTTCTTCTGAATTTATTCCCCAATAATCATCGCTTCCGTTGGTAGTTTCATCCATGAAATCCCAGCCGGCATCGGTGAAAGTATTGTAGTCCGTCATTTCAGTTGTGGTTTTGCCTGTAGCACCGGTGGCTGAAGTTTGATTGGAAGCTTCGCTGTCGAAGAAGTTGGCGGTGAAACTAATCTCTCCATTACCCAGAAATCCTTTATCTGAACCAAGAGCAGTAACACCATCAGATTGAAAGACACTACCCGTAGAATAACAGTATTCAATGGTGCTATTGTCATCAACACTATTTCCGCAAAATCCACCAAAAATATCATAACCTTCTTCATCTGTTGTAACATCACCGGTGGAATAACAATTACTGATTGTAGTGTTATTTCTTATATCACCGACAAATCCGCCGACAGTGTTATCTCCGACTACAGTACATGCAGTATAGGAAGTGCTTATTGAGCTATTATTAACTCCTCCGACAAAACCACCTACATAAAACGATCCGTTTACATCTCCTGAGGAAAAGGAAGCACTAATTGTGCTGTTATTATCAATTTGTCCAACAAGTCCTCCTACAGCCTCACAAGAGTTTCCAGCATCAACTACAACATTTGTAACGCCGATATTTGTAATAGTGCTGCCAGAAGCGTATCCAAAAAGACCAATATAAGAACAACCTGACCAAGAGTGGTTGTAGAAGTAGAGATTGTCGATAGTGTAGTTTTGCCCGTCATATGAACCAGAGAATGAAGTGCTACCATTGCCAATCGGTGAAAAGCCTGAAGAAGGTCCGACACTGCCATCGCCATCCCAATCCACCTGCGTTTCGTCTGCATCAAAGGCTATATCAGCAGTTTGGATGAAATAAGCTCCCCAATCACCCGAAGTATTGGATAATTCAATTAAATCATCGGTTGTGGCAATTATATACGGGTCAGCTTCTGTACCGCTGCCGCCGGAATAAGGATATTCAAAAAGTTTATTATCTGCACCGTCTTGCCAGCTTAATATAGGATAGCCGTTGTTTACTGTTTCTTTTTGGTCTATATCCCAGTAGTCATTTGTGCCGGCATCATTGTTTTCTGTTCCTGTCATATCCCAGGCAGAAGTTAATCCGACAGTTGTTCCGGTAACATCCGTAAATGTATTATAATCCTGCATTTGGGCAGTTGTTAATGCAGTTGCACCCGTTGCAGTGGTTTGATTGGAAGAATCGCTGTCGAAGAAGTTGGCGGTGTAAGTTGGTGAATCATAATCAACTCCCACAAAGCCCTTATTCGTTGGGTTTGTACCACCATCATAAACCACATTACCGGTAGCATAGCAGTAGGATATGTCTCCGCCGGGGTCTGGCTCCCCCCCAATATCATAACCATTTGAGCCGATAAATGCACCCTCTGTTCCTGATGGAGAGCCAACGGCAACATCGCCGGTAGAATAGCAGTTTTCAATGGCATTAACAATATTTACGCCTATCAAACCACCTGCTTCATAATCGCCACTAACATTGCCGGTACTATAGGATTGTGAAATTGGATCCTTATTATATCCAACCAATCCTCCAACATACGAATCGCCATCTACATCTCCGGTGCTATAACAGTTATCTATTGAAGCTGAATTATCTCCAATTAAACCGCCAATACCATAACTGGTACTAATAACTTTGCAACTGCTGTAAGAGTCGGAAACCGAACCACCTGCACTACCGATTAAGCCACCAATATATCTAGCAGAGCTTGATACATCTCCTGTACTATAGCAATTCGCTACACTCCCCCCCCCTGAATTACCAATTAATGCTCCTGTATAAGAACTACCCATAATATCAACATTTGTTACACCAAGGTTTTCAATGGTCGCGTTGTATGTATAACCAAATAAACCGATATTAGTGGTACCCGAGCGATTGATAAATAGATTGTCAATGGTATGGTTTTGCCCGTTATAGGAGCCACTAAAATGATTGCCATAAGCTAAACCAATCGGAGAAAAGCCATCTGCAGGTCCGGTGCTGCCATCGCCATTCCAGTCCACATTGGCTTCAGTGGCATCAAAGGCAATATCAGCAGTTTGTTTATAGTGATATTGCCAGTAATCGCTGTTTTGAGACAATGCTATCAAATCATCGGTTGAAGATACTTCATACGGATTTAATTCTGACCCATCTCCGTTAGCCAACAATTTTGTTTGGAAACTCCAGACAGGACCATCAATTTGGGTGGCATCCGCTTTGTAATAAATAATCTGCCATTCGTATTCTTTCTGATAATCTAATCCGCTATAGGAATAACTGCCTGAGGAACCGCTTACCGCAGTGCCGCTTTCTACAGTGCCCATATTACCGGCTTCGCCAAATTTCACATCATACGTGCTTACATTGACAGCATGATACCAGGTAAGGGTTCCGGAAATATCATTATTGTTGCTATTGTTAGGGCTGGGATTGGATGGACCGCCAACCGAGATTTCATCCATATAATAATTATTACTTCCCCAACTTGCATTGTCAGTAAGGGTAAATTTTAATTTAAAGTTACCCGATTCTGTATCATAAGCAGCTAAATCAACCTCTGCGTGCAGCCACATATCATCAGTAGAATATGTAACATCATCTGTCCAAATAGTTGTCCAGGAACCATCCGTGTCGATATCAACAGTTAAATCTTTATTATAATAATGATCAAAATAATATTGAAAAGCTAATACCGGGTCGGTTGCAGCTTCCAGTTCAACCTCAACAGAAGAACTGTCTTGATTCGTAGTATTGAAAGCCAAAGCATAGGTACCACTGTAAACCTGACTGGTTGAAACAGTGGGTGTGCCGCTACCTCCGGTTGTCCAGTAAGCTTGCAATGAGCCGTCTTCGAAGCCATCAGAAAAGGGGATAAGTTCGGGTAATGCATTCACCGTTGGTGCAGGAGAAACTCCGCTATTAGTTGCCCAACCACTTGAAGGCGGGGTGTTGCTATTTGAAGAAATATAATATTCAGAATCACTAGGATCTTCTAAATCATTGTTTTCTGAAGTAATCACCCAATAATCAGAACCTAATAAATCGGTAAAAGCCAAATAATATGTAGTACTGCCACCAGTAAATTCGTATTTGGGCTTTCCCTCATTTGTGCCGTTTTCCACATAGGTTCCGTTTACAGCGGATGTACCTGCACCGCTGACTTCATAATCTGTTGCAAACAGATTTCCCGATACCATCAGCATCGCTACTATCATGATGCCTCGAATAAAAAGATTCGTTTTTTTCATTGTCTTTCCTCCTATTAATAAATTTTTCTTTTTCATTTTTCTCTCCTAGTTTTTGGGTTGGTTATTTTGTTGCAAGGTTCCTACTGTACTGCTCCCTTTGTCCAGACAAAAATTTATGATCGCGCTGGATATCCATCCAGCGCGGAAAATACATTGAAACAGTTGTTTCCAAAATAAATAAACCATTCGGGATGAATATCCCGAACGATCGTTTTGCAAAATTCTGATCGCGCCGGATATGCATCCGGCGCGGGAAATACAGGGAAACATCTGTTTCCGAATAATTAAACCGTTCGGGATACATATCCCGAACGATCTGGGTTGTGAACGATCCGTTCCCACGCGGAGCATGGGAACGAGAGATTAATGATCTGGTTTGTAAAAAAAAACCGCCCGGGATGAACATCCCGGGCGATCATGTATTTTTATTACTTCATCAACACCAGCTTGCGCACGTCGCGGAAGTCGTTGACTTCGATCTGGTACATGTACACGCCGGAGGGCAGGTTGCCTGCTTCGTACACAAAGCTGTGATACCCGGCGTCTTTCACCTGATCTAACACGGTGGCAATGCGCTGGCCGTTGATATTGAACAGCGAAATCTTCACCCGTCCGCTTTCTTTCAAATCGTACATAATTGTCGTGGACGGATTGAACGGATTGGGATAGTTCTGATGCAGCTTGTATTCCGTGGGAATCAGTCCTTCGGTCAGCAGAGCCACATCGGTGTAATTGAAGGTCAATTCAATGTCAGCGTTGCTGGCGGTTCGTGCGGTGGCGTCGCCAAACTGAATGGCGCTGTTGACGCCGCTCACAGTGAACAGAATTTCTGCAATCACGCCATTGCCGTTAAACACGCCGCCATTTTCCAGGGCTGCCGCGCTGATATAGACCGTGTTTCCTTCCTGGCGCGCGTCAAAGAAATCGCTGCCCGATACCAGGTTTCCCTGGCGCACCAGATTAAACGATAAATCCGTTCCAAACGTGATGGGCACATACAGCCCTTTGACAAATCCATCGTTTTCATCCAGTTGCAACTGGGCCACAAACTGGGTCCCCACTTTTTGGATGTTCAGTTTCAAAGCAATGGGATTGATCATTGTCTTGGAATTGGATTTATCCGATTTCTCTTCATCATCACCAGTATTCTCGTAATTCATGGCAAACACCATCAGGTCTTCGAAATTGACGAGATCGTCCGGGACCGGGCGGCTGATTCGGCCATAATCCAGTGTGGGGCCAACGTCGCAGACCGCGCTCCAGTTGCCATCCCCGGAACTGGTTTGATACGCGCTGGCTAAAATTGCGATGTCTGAAGCATCCACTTCGCCATCCGGAGTATCATTGATATCGCCTAACCAGTAGGACAGGGAGGAGTCGATGGTTGCCGCGCTGTAGTGATTTGCCAGGTCTTCCACAAAAACAGCGCAATAGTAGAAATCGCGCGCTTGAGCGGTATGCCGGCACTGAGTGGCCAAAGAATCCTGAATTTTCACCCAGTTATTACCGGAAGCTTCGGCCGGCGTGGTCGGGAAAGCCGGGACTTCGCCTGTGTATTGCGGATAGCCGCCGAATCCCTTAACCCACACTTCGATGTAATGCGCGTCGTGCTGGGGATTTGTCCAGTTGAAATTCATCGCGTTGCCATGATTGTTTCTGGCTTGCATGTTCAGCGAAGTCACCGGGCTGATGGGCGTGCCATCCCACTGGTACGGGCCAAGCGCCAGTGTGCCATTGGCAACGTCTTCTGCGTTGTAGCCTTTCACATGGAGATAATAATTGGTATTGGCCGTGGGAATGCCCAATTGCACTGTGCCGGAGCTCCACTGGGTTTCGCTGCCGGTCCACGTGTGCGTCGCGCTGTCGTCTAATACGTAGCGGTAATATTCCACTTTACCTGCGCCGAATCCGCCCACAGCGGTGAACGTCAGCGTGGTGGTGCTGATGGTGCCGCTTTTGTCACATGTCACCGTGGAAGTGGTTGGCGCCACGGACAGCGTGTATTTGGAATAGTCCGAACTCCACGAAGTGGCATTCCAGGCCGGCGTCTCATTGGGATCAGCCACGCCATCGGACACCTGGTATTTGAAGGTGTACTGGGTGTTCGGCGTCATGCCTGAACATTCGTGAATCGAATCAGCAATGGTTCGGGCGCGGTCGTAGGTGTCGCTGGTGGTGCAGTCGAACTGATAGTATTCCTCGCCCTGTACTGCGTCTTCGAACGCCGCGCTGACCACGTTCATGCCTGTGGTGGTGACATCGGAAAATGAAAGCGCCAGGGCGCCTGAAGGCGCTGTTTCATCCTTATAGAATGAAAAATGCCAACTGTCATCGTCATAACCAGCCCTGTTCAGTGCATCGTCCACCGCGCAAAAATAAATGGTATGAACCGCGGTTCTCTCCGCCAATGTGCTGTATGTCGGCAGGCTGATGCCGTCATTATTGTATTCGGTTCCTGTGATATCGTCGCTAATCACATCCCAGTCACCATCATTGACTTTGTAGCCGACGGTTTCCAGCGCATAATTGTCATCGAACCCGAAATTGGAGAGTGTGGGCCCGCTGCGATACCAGACGCTGTCAGTTTCGGCAATGGTTTCCATGGTCGGCGGCGCGGTGTCGATAACAATAGTTGCGCCATTGCTCTGGTCGCAGGTGATAGCTGCGTTATCCACATCGCGAAGGGTGACATTGGACAATGCCAGGTTGGCGCTCTCCGGATCGACGATGCTGTCGGCCACCGCATCAGCCGTTGTCAGTTGAATTGTGAACAGGGCGCCGTCGCCGGTCTGGCCATCGGTAGTTCCCAAAATAGCACAGTCGACGATGTAGCTGCCATCAGATCCGGACGCGTCCCATTGCGTGGTCCCGACGCTGCTGAGATATGTGCCTTCAGTGAACGATGGCGATGTAAAATGATCATCGTCAAAATCGACCTGAACGCTGAATCCCCGCATGGCCGGCAGCACATTGGCGACGCTCACCGTGTATGTCACTTCCTGGCCGCCTTTGAGCAGCGTGTCCGAGGGGCTTGTTGTGATGATGATTTGTTCCGTTGTAAATGTGGAATCAGCCCCATAACCTGTTCCGGCGCTGTTGGTGGCGTAGGCCCGCACGTGATAGGTGGCGCCGTGAGCCAGACCTGTCAATGAGCTGGTAAACTCGCCTGTCCCAGTTCCATCTGAAGTGTGGCTGCTATCCACGGTGGGATTTTCGGTTAGGCCCCAGCATACGCCGCGCGCTGTCACCGAATCGCCGCCATCGGCCGTCACATTGCCGCCGCCCACTGCGGAGATCACTGTGATCGAATCAAGAGCCGCTGTGGTGAGAGTTGGCGGTGTGATGCCAACGCCTGAGACGTAATAGTTGTAGAGATTTTCATCAGCATCGTTGTTGTAGATGTAGACATTGGCTGTCCGCGTTCCGCCTGCCGATGGATTGAATTGAACCGTGAACGAGACCGAATCGCCAGGCTGGATCAAGTAATCGTCCGGTTGATCTGTGACTGTAAAATCATCGGCGTGAGCGCCATTGATATGAATGAAATTCCCGATGGTTGGTTCTCGCAGTGACAATTGGTTTATTCCATCGGATGATTTATCTGGCGCAATACTCAAAACCTCGTTGCCTGTATTAAAAATCCTGAACGTTCGATCGATCGTCCCATCATCCACGGCAGCGGATCCAAAACTGGTGGAATCCTCGACTGAGGGTGTTGTGTCGCCGTCGGCAATGGTGATGTAATTGCCGCGCACATCGATTTCCGGGGCAGTGCCAACGCCCTGGATAGTGAACGTAAACGGATTTTCGTCTGAGTCGTTATTCATAATATTCACAACTGCGCTGCGTTGGCCCATTGCAGAGGGATCGAACTCGACGACAAATGTTGTGGAATCGCCGGCTGTAACTGAAAAACCCGGCTGAGTAGTTACTTCAAAATCGCCTGAATTTTCACCGGTAATGGTGACAAAATTGTTTGGGATCTCGATGGATGAGGTCGCAGCATTATTCTCCGACTTGACTGGTCCCAGATACAATGTACCAGACCCTGTGTTATGAATGGTGTATGTCCGTTGCTGCGTACCAAAGCTGACACTCACACTGTCGAAATCGGTGTGGTCGGCCAGGGATGGGCTGTCGTCTCCATTTGCTATGGAAACATAATTTCCCTGCACATCGATTTCCGGAACTGCAAGCACCGTGGTCTGGTTAGCCGGATTGCCTGTGGACGAATTTGAATTATAGAAGGTTGATCCTGTATTAAATTCACAGACATGAGCGCGATACGCTGTGTTATCGCTGAGCCCGGTGATGGTCACCGTCGTATCAGTCCCGCGATACACCGCGTACCAGCCGGATGTCCCGATCTGATCGCCGCTGGCATAAACACTGTCTGCTCCGTAATAAGCGTCATCGACCGGCGAGGCCGCGCCTGTGGACGCCTGTATCAAAAACACCGCACAGCTATCACCGTTGCCGCGCGTCCAGCGAACGGTCATGCTGGTGGCGCCAATATCACTGAAAGCAATACTGGTGGCCTGGGTGGTCGGCGCTGAGATCGGTGCATGCGTATAACTTTGCCAGCTTAAGAAAGGATAACCGCTGTTTTCTTCTGAATTTATTCCCCAATAATCATCGCTGCCATTGGTCGTTTCACCCACAAAATCCCAGGTGGAATCGGTGAATGTGGACAGGATTTTCATCTCGGCCGTGGTTTTACCTGTGCCGCCGGCGCTGGTTGTTTGGCTGGATGTCTGGGTATCCCAGAAACAATCAGAAGCTCCGCTATAACTTTGTGCGAATAAACCACCACTTGTTGTACTCTTGTAAACAGATCCTGCAGCATAGCAGTACTGTATTTTTATATCCATCATAGGATGGCCAATTAGTCCTCCAAAGAAATTTCCTGTTCCCTCTATTGAACATAATGAATATACATTTTCAATCGTGCTTGTATAAGACATGCCGGCTATACCCCCGACATAAGTACCTGATCCATTAACTGTTCCTGATGAGTAGCAGCGTGTAACAATACAACTGTCTACAGATAGAATATATGGATATCCAATAGTCCCGATTATCCCCCCTACATAATTTTTTCCGCTTATATCGGAATCCACAACGCCCAGATTTTTTATTTCAGCTTTCCCAACCATTCCGAATAGACCAATGAAATCGGTGGTTGGTCGATTGATAAATAAGTTACTAATCGTATATTCATTTCCATCATAACTGCCTGTAAAACGTACAGTATCGTTTCCTATGTGGTGGAATCCAGCCCCACTGTTATAAAAATCCCCGCCGCTTTCAAAATCGCTTTGGGCAAATTCAATATCCGCGGTCTGAATGAAATGGGAGGCCCAGTCCGTGGATGTTTCGCTCAGGGTTTTTAAATCGGCTTTGGTGGCAATCTGCCAGGGATCGTTTTCAGTGCCGCTGCCGCCGCTGTAGGCAACCCCGGTTCCCTTCACTGTAAATGTGAACGGATTTTCATCGGAATCGTTATTGGAAATGGATACAGTTGCCTGCCTTAGTCCTGTAGCCGAGGGTGTAAATTTAACGGTAAAATTAGTAGACGCACCAGATGGAGCAACAGGACTGGTCGGCTGGCTGGTCACTGAAAAATCCGACGCGTGCGTTCCTGAGATTGTTACATAGGGCGAGCCGGTTAAGTTCAGGTTCTGGTTTCCTGAATTGCGTATGGTGAACCCTTGCGAGCCATAACTCCCAATTTTTTTATTGCCAAAATTATATTCACCTGTGGTGCAGGTAATATTGTTTAGTGAGTACATAACCGCGATTTCAGGGCCTGTAGGAATACTTGAAATAGAAACATTTTTTGGAGAGTCGTTGGCCTCCTGTTTTGCGGACTGGGCGAATAATGCGAGTGGTGTAATGAACAGCAGCATTAAAATCAATGCTGAATAAACAATTTTCTGATTATTTGTAAAATGCGTTTTCATGTCAAATTTTCTCCTTTGGTGTGGGTAAATTGTTACATACGTAAACCATTTTTTAATAGCTTTTTGCTCATCGAAATGACGAATCATGGTGGCAGCCAATATTCGATATAAAAAGGAATATTAATGAACCTGGTAAAATCATCGTTTAAGAGTTTCATAGCGTTTAACCTCCTATCGGGTACATATTTGTGAATGAGATGCCACAAAAGAACTCGGTTTTGTGTGTAGATTCAATTTCATGTTTTATAATATTAACATGTTGAAGAAGGCCTTGAATTTATTCTGAAATATCGTCATCTATTGAGAAAGAATGAGGCTTTTGCAGAGATATGACAATAATTTGATGGATGTTACGGGGATGATAAAGAGAATGGGAAATAGAAAATAGGAAATGGGAAATAGTTTGATCACGCTGGATATGTATCCTGCGCGGGAAATGCCTGGAAACATCTGTTTCCGAATAATTAAACCGTTCGGGATACATATCCCGAATGATCTGGGTTGTGAACGATCCGTTCCCACGCGGAGCATGGGAACGAGAGATTAATGATCTGGTTTGTAAAAAAAAACCGCCCGGGATGAACATCCCGGGCGATCAGGTTCAGCAAAAAAATACGTAGGGGACGAATATATTCGTCCCCTACATGTTGTGATTCCGATCGCGCCGGATATTTATCCGGCGCGGACAATTCATGGAAGCGTATGTTTCCGAATATTTGAACCGTTCGGGATAAATATCCCGAACGATCAGGTACATATCCCGAAGGATCTGGGCTGTAAAAAAAACCGCCCGGGATGAACATCCCGGGCGATCATGTTATGAAAGTATTAAAATGGCCTCTGTCTTTGACGTGGAGGCCGTCTTCTACTTAAGCAAAGTCAACGTTCGGATTTCTGAAAAAGCACCGGCTTGAATTTTATACACGTAGGTTCCGGATGGAATATCGTCGGCGGTAAATGTGGAATGATGAATGCCAGCCTGCTGTTCGCCCTCAAAAATTGTTTTTATCAATTGACCGCGAATATTGAAAAGTGAAAGGCGCACAAAACCGTTTTGTGGCAGTTGATATTGAATAGTCGTGGAGGCATTAAAAGGGTTGGGATAGTTTTGAAAAAGCTGAAATACACCGACCGTCACATGAACTTCAACGATCTCGCTGTATGAAAATGAGCCGTCGGAATCAATCTGTTTCAGCCTGAATTGAACCATACCAGCAGGCGCATTTCTGTCTGAAAAAGAGTAGTTGTGTGTTGAATTGGAATTACCATGGCCGGCAACGAATCCAAGTCGTTCCCAGGTATCCCCGGGCATTGTTCTTTCCCGTCGCTCAATTTCAAAGCCATAGTTATTCGATTCAGATTGTGTTTGCCAGTTCAAAACCACATCGCCATCTTGAATTACTGCTGAAAACGAAGCGAATTCCACAGGCAATACGAGAGAAATCGTTTCAAAACTGGAAGTTTCGCTATAAGCCGTTCCCCTGAACGATGACGCATAGGCTCTAAAATAATATGTTTTACTGGGAAGTAAAGCATTGGCGTTCACAGAAAACGATCCTGTGGTACCATTGATTGTGCTTTTCCCTGTAAAACTGGAGATGGTTGGATGCTCATCCAAACTCCAGACCACGCCTCGTTCGATTATGGCTGACCCGCCGTCCGAAAGAATGGTTCCGCCAAGCACCGCCGACTGCGCAGTGATGCAATGTGCAGATGGCGAAGCCACCACCGGCAATGCGCTGCAATTCACGATCACAGTGCCATCTTTTGACGTGACATCAGGAATTAAATCGCCATCATGAGCGTAGTAAAATTCCTGTTGATCAATTGTGAATGCGTCAACGCCGTCTTTCAAATCTTCGAACGTGAGATTGAGGATGGTGCCGGAGTCATCGATTGACAGCCCTGCGCCCAGGACGATGCATTCCACACGGATTTTATCAGAAGATTCCTGGACGACTTTCCACCAGTAATTGCTGAAACCTGAAATGATCGCGCCTTTTTGAGCTTCGACAAATTGAACCAAAGAAGGATCGTATTTTACAAATACTTTGAATCCTCTGAAGCCGTCATCATCCTGGTTCACATTGATATTTACATTGAAATTCCCGGGAGATTGTACGTGCAGTGTGTCCGGCAGAAAATAAACCTGAAAACCATAACTCTTCATTGCGAATAGTATGGCAACAGTAAAAACAGCTATTTTGATCGATTTTTTCATCATCCCGTTCATCTTCATCACGTTCCCTTTCATTCGCTCTTGTCTTTACCCGTTTCATGCTCAACCGCAAGAAAATATAGATGCTGTAACCTGTGTTGCAATATTGTCATCTATATTTCATTCCTGCAAAAGCAATTCATATACCAAAAATAATTTGTTGCGTTTATCAATTAATTTTATTATATTTAACACCACGATCAGAAATGTGGAAATTAGCGGTTTTTTGACTCACATTAGAATGGGTGTTTCAACCTTTAACAATCGAGCATTGAAAAATATAATCCGGAAAGGAAAAAAATGAAGAAACTGAGAATGATTTCTTGGAATGTAAATGGCATTCGGGCGGTGCATCGAAAGGGCGCATTTGACTGGTTTTTGCAGGAACAGCCGGATATTTTTTGTGTGCAGGAGACGAAAGCACATCCGGAACAGCTTGTAAAAGATCTGCTGGAAATCGATGGTTATTCCGTTTACTTTTCATCTGCAGAAAGAAAAGGCTACAGCGGCGTGGCCATTTATACCCGGGAAGAACCACTGATAGTGAAGAATGGATTTGGCATCGAACGGTTTGATAATGAGGGCAGAATTCTGATTGCGGAATATGAAAAGTTTGTCCTGTTCAATATTTATTATCCCAATGGCAAAGGCTCCAAAGAGCGATTGCAGTACAAAATGGATTTCTACGACGCCTTTTTGGAATACGCGGATCGACTGAAAAATGATGGCCGAAAAATAATCGTGTGCGGCGATGTGAACACAGCGCACAAAGAAACCGATCTGGCGCGGCCGAAGGAGAATGAAAAAACGTCCGGCTTTTTGCCTGAAGAGCGGGAATGGATCGATACATTTCTGGGCCACGGCTACGTTGACACGTTCCGTTTATTCAACAGCGAGCCGGACCAATACACGTGGTGGGACATGAAAACCCGCGCCCGCGACAGGAACATTGGCTGGCGCATCGATTATTTTTATATGAGCGAGGATTTGCGGGACAATGTCAAGGCGGCGTACATTCTGCCGGATGTGATGGGATCGGACCATTGCCCCATTGGCATCGATGTGGAGATTTGAGTTTGAGAAATTCGCTTTAATTCTCAAAAAATATCTGACCAGTTTTGAAAAAAAATCACAGAAGACAAAATTCAAACACCAAATAAATTCCAAATACAAAAAAACAATCTTGGTATAATGAAATACAAATCAGCATGAGGGAGATTGTTTTTTAGGAATTTGGTATTGTGATTTGGTAACTATTCAGCTTAGTTTATTTTTGCCACGAAGTCACCAAGACATAAAGTTACACAAAGAAAAGTATTATTGTTTTTATGCTAAGCATTACAGCCTGTTTAATTACGATCCAAAATCTTCCACTGTTGTAAGTGGTATTTTTGAATATTTTTTCTTTGCCTTTTTCTTCGTGCCTTTGAGTCTTCGTGGCTGAATAGTTACGTGATTTGTTTGGTATTTAGTTCTTATATTTTGCTATTTCCGGTGAGAAAATCTATTGCATTGACATTCCCTGAAATTTATGCTCCGCTTTCAGTCGCTGTTCCACGAGCTGAATAATCCTGGTTTTGGGGATTTCCCATTGAGGGGCAATCAGCAAATCCTGCCGAATATCGCCCACCAATCGGTGAACCGAAATGTGCGGGGAGAGTTGAGGGAGCAATTCCACAAGCAGGTCGATGTATTCCTGCTCAGTGAAAACTTTCACGTTTCCCTCCGCATACCAGTCCGCTAAAACCGTGTGTTTGACGACCTGCAAATGATGCATTTTCACGCCATCTAATTTGAGCCGATTGATTTCGTCAATCGTGGTCAGCATGTCGGATTTCGTTTCCCCGGGTAGCCCCAAAATAATATGCGCGCACACAAGGATGTTGGGGAATTTTTTCGTTTGCTGAACCGCATCGGCAAAGCAGGCATAATCGTGGCCGCGATTGATGCGCTCCAGCGTTTTGTCATTCGCCGATTGGAGACCCAATTCCAGCCAGACCATAAATTTTTCGCCAAGTTCGGATAGCAGAGAGAGAATTTCCCCGGAAAGGCAGTCCGGGCGCGTGCCCACAGCCAGGCCCACAATATCGTCCGGGTGATTTTCAATTTCCCGCCACCAGGGCTCCAGCGTTTTGATGTGGGCGTACGTGTTGGTGTCGGTCTGAAAATAGGCGATGAATTTTCCTGCGAAACCGCTCTTCCTCGATCGTTCGATTCCCTCGGAAATTTGGCGACGGACTTCCGGCACGGCGGCAGAAAGCGAGCTGAATCCCGGGTTGTAGCAATACACGCAACCGCCGGCCCCGGTGCGATTCTCCCGATGAGGGCAGCCAAGATTGGTGTGCACCGGCAGCTTCCGAACCGGCCACGGGAAGCGCTCTTTGATGAATTGCTTGAATGTGTAAATGGGTGGTTTCATTTTTTTATTCAAAAAATTTTTGATTGCCGCGAAGTGAAAACTAAAACACAAGGATCGATCAGGCCATTCGTCCTGGTCGGAAAATAAAAGGGATTTTTATCCCGAGCATATCACAGAAAACGCGTAGTTTCTTTTGCAGAGTGAATTCGTGCGACGGATAAATATCCAGGACGATCATCTAAAATCGTCTCTCCGCGTCTCTGCGCCTCAGTGGCAAAAATCTAAAACGATAAACTGCTCTTCTCCGATGAACCGCTCACCAGCAGCCACAGGAAAAACGGCCCGCCCAACAGCGCGGTAATGACGCCCACCGGAATTTCCGCAGGCGCAATGATGGTTCGCGAAAGCGTATCGCAAAACACAAGGAACGCACCGCCGAACACGAACGTTGCCGGCGACAAATAGCGGTGATTGACGCCTATGAGCAGCCGGCAAATATGCGGCGCCATCATGCCCACAAATCCGATTGGACCGCACACAGAAACAACGCCCCCCACCATAATCGATGTGGCAAAAAACAGCAGCGCCTTCACCCGCTTCAGGGCAACGCCGCGACTCACTGCCAAATCTTCGCCAAGCATGAGCAGGTTCAGCTCATTGGTCAAAATAAAAATGATGACAGAACCGATAGCGAAAAAGGGCAAAATCGATAGCACCGGCGTGTAGCCAACAATTTCCACGCCGCCCATGAGCCAGCGAATAATTCGAAATGAATTGGCAAAGTCGCTCAAATATTGAATGAACAGAATCAGGCTGGAGAAAAAGAAATTGATGGCTACACCGGCAATGAGCATGGTTGCGGTCGAAAAGCCCTGCTTGAGTTTTGTCATGCCGTAAACAAAAGCGATGGAGATGACGGCTCCAAAAAAAGAACTGATGGTCTGGCCGGAAGTTCCCAGGATTGAAAACACAAAGCCCAGCTTCACGTAAAGCGCTGCGCCGAACGCTGCGCCGCTGGAAACGCCCAATGTGAACGGCGTGGCCAATGGATTTCGGAACATGGCCTGAAATGCCATGCCGCTGATGCCCAGGGCTGCCCCTGCGCAAAAGGCTGTCAGCACGCGGGGAAAACGGATTTTCCAGAAAATGTCCGACTTAATGCTGTCCGCGCCGGCGTTGAAAATATCGTTGAGCGAAATGGATTCGATGCCCAAAAAGGGCGCTGCCGTTAAGACAAGCCCCGCAAAAACAATAATGGCCGGGAGCATAATTGGATTCTTCGCTTTCATGAGGCGTGAACCTCCGGCACAATGATGCGCTGCCCGGACAGGGGATGCTCGATGAACGTGAATGTTTTTTCGAACGCCTTTTCCAGGATTTTATTTTTCATGATTTCGCCCGAGGGCCCTGCAAAAGCCACCAATCCATTTTTGAGGATGATGGTGCGATTGCTGTTCAATACCGCGTTGTTGATGTCGTGCGTCACCGCAACGATGGTCATGCCCATTTCCCGGTTGAGCCGTGAGAGGATTCGGTAAATTTCGGCCTCATGTTTGGGATCGAGGAACGTGGTCGGTTCGTCTAACAGCATGGTTTTTGCGCCCTGGGCAATAGCCGCGGCAATGAACACCGTCTGCCGTTCGCCGCCGCTGAGTGTGCCAAGCTGTCGCTCTGCCAGGTCTTCCGTGCCTGTGAGTTGAAGCGCTTCTCCGACAATTCTTTTATCTTCTTTCGAGATGGACGAAAACGGACTGAGATGCGGATACCGCGCCAATAGCACGAACTCTTCCACGGTGAACGGGTACACGCGGTCGTTGCTCTGGGGAACGTAGCTGATTTGCCGGGCCAACTTTTTCTGGCTGAACTGAGTAATCGACTGGCGTTGAAAAAAGATGGAATCGTGGCTGCCGCTGTAGATTCGCATGAGGCATTTCAGCAGTGATGTTTT
Source organism: uncultured Cytophagia bacterium (assembly GCA_964605145.1). Classification (GTDB taxonomy): domain Bacteria; phylum Zhuqueibacterota; class Zhuqueibacteria; order Thermofontimicrobiales; family Thermofontimicrobiaceae; genus CAZSBG01. The sequence continues at coordinate 17,815 of CAZSBG010000070.1, forward strand.
GCCCGCGCCATTGGGACCAATGATGGTGAGATAATCCCCGGCTTCGATGTTCAGCGAAACTGAGTTCAAAATCGGTTTGCCGGCAAAGTGAAGCGACAGGTTTTTTATTTCGAATAAAGGGCTCATTGTTTGTCCCAGTTTATTTCAGGGTGAATGAACCGGGCGATGTCTTTCAGCAGCAGAATGAACCGCGGCCCGGGAATAACGGCGTAGTCTGCCGACAAAACAAAGATTCGCCGGGCCCGAACCGCATGAATGTCCGGGACGCAATTCCATTCGCTTTGAATTTGTTCGATGTTCAAATTCTTCCGATCCATGCCGGTGATGGTGTCGATGATGAAATCCGGGTTGAGGTGGATAATTCCCTCGGCTGATACCAGGGGATAGGCGGCTGTTTGATTTTCGAGAACATTGGTTGCCCCGGCCAGGCTCAGAATTTCGTTGAAATAGGTATTCCCGCCGGCAGCGTACACTTCTTCCAGCGAACCGGTTCCGATGTTACGCATCACTGAGTACAGCACGCGCGGTTTTTTCGTATCATCAATTTTTACACGAATTTCTTCTATTTGCGAATGAATTTTCGCGATCATCTCGCGCGACTGATCTTCAACGCTGCACACTTTCCCGATGGTTTCGATCCCGTCTAAAATATCGTTTATGGTTTTATTGCTGACCGAAACGAAATGAATCCCGAACTCATTCAGATAGGATTGAATGTTGTCATACTCCGGCAAAATGAAAACGATGTCCGGCCGGAGTGACGCAATGGCTTCGTAATTCGGATCGATGTAGCCGCCAACTTTTGATTTGGCCTGCGCTTCCAAGGGATAGTTGCAAAATTTGGTCACGCCGACAACCTTGTCGCCCAATCCAAGCGCGAACAATATTTCCGTCGTGCTCGGAGAAAGTGAAATGATTCGCTCGAAGTCCTTCTGTTTTATATCGGTGCCTGTATTTTTTTGCTGCTCGCTCTCCGTCTTTTGGCAGTGAAGAAAAACAGAAAAGAAGATTAATAAAACACAGAAGCTAAAAAATCGAAATTTTATTGAAAGATTTATCATATTTTAAGGAAGGTTTTAATAAGGAATACTCATTCATTTAATTTGAGTTCCAAATATTTTAAAAATAAAAGAAACAGGCGATGATCAAAGGTCATCACCTGTTTCATTGCGGTAGGTCCTAACTTTTTGGAGGACTACCTGATTAGTGTCATTTTTCGAATTGAAGTTTCCTTGCCAAATTGCAATTGATAGAAATAAATACCGCTCACAACCTGGTTGCCAAAGGTGTCTTTGGCGTCCCATGTGACCTGATAGGTGCCGGCGTCCTGAACCTGGTTCACGATTTTTACGACTTCCTGTCCCAGCGTATTGAAAATCCTGAGCTCTACCGGGGCTCGGTGCTGAATGGAATATGAAATAACTGTTTCCGGATTAAATGGGTTGGGATAATTTTGATGGAGCGTAAACTCTTTTGGCAATTCCGTTTCTTTTTGTGCAATTGAAGTTAATTCACTGCTGTGAATGGCAACTACGGCATCAAGATCAAAATCGCCGCTATCCATTAGGAGATCGTTCATGTCTGTAATTTTTACGTAGGTCGCCCATTCGAGGCCAACATCAGATAAATCAAATTGATCGCCGCCTGATACGCTGGGATCCGTCGGATTTAAATTATCACCTGTAGGCGTTACGCCTGCCAGGCCGGTTAAGGTTGTGGTGTCATACGGAAAAGTGAGCCATTGCTCGCCGTCCTGACTGACAGAAACCATGGCCGCTTCCACGTTTACTGAACTGTCAAAAAATGAAATGAACGGATTTTCAAAAACGGTGAAATCAGGGCCATCGCCATTGACGATTTTGTTGTCTGAAAATAGGAGTATAATTTCGCCGCCATGTCCCAGGCTTAGAAGTTCCTGAGGTTTGGAACTGGGATTGAATGGTGAAAGATTTGGATCCTGGTCAGGTAACCCAAGTACATTTTCCGGAAAGAAATTATCGCCAAACGCGATGCGGTTGGCTCCAGGGGTGAAACTCAGCACTTCATCCGCGCCAGGCGTGGTATCCAGAATCGGTTCCAGTATAGCGATATCCTGCGTGCCATTGCCCAGAACACTGGAAGTCCAAACGATGGAGTCGCTGGTAACATCAAATTTTTGAACGAAACCATCGCCGCCCCAGGCAGCCATGTATGGAATCCAGAAAACGTTTTCCTTTTCATCGTAAACCAGCCTGGAAACGTTCGGGCCAACCAAAATTGGATTATCATTGCCATGAATAACTGTTTTTCCAAGCGCATCGTATTTGTACAGAAAGCCATTCGTTCCATCGCCCCAGGAAACGCAATAACCCATTCCTGCCGGCGTAATGGCGATATCGCCAGGTGAATCACCAATTTCAATTGTATCGGTTACGACCGGGGTGCTCCAATCCATACCACCGTATCGATAGATAATCACAATTTTGGCCGTTTCAGTCGCGTAATCACCGGTACACAAAACATGCACATTACCGTACGGATCGACAGCGAATTTTTGCGGATTGGTTGGTACTTCGAGAGTGTGAATGACAGAATCCGTTGACACATCGATCACGGAAACCGTTCCCTGTCCATAAACACCCCAGTCTATATTTGCGGTATTTGCGACATAAACCTGGTCGCCAAAATATGGATCGCCTAAATAAAGAATGCCTTGTGGTTTACTTCCAACCTCAATGTTTTTTAAGACGGTAGCTGTTTCCACATCGATTACAGAAACGTTGTTTGCAAGTGAATTGGTAACGTAGGCAGTATTGCTTCCAACAAATGTCATGTGATACGGATTATATCCTGTATCCAGGGCAATTACTTTTTCGGTTTGCTGGTCATTCGATGGATCAATAACATAAATATCATCGGTGCCAGAATTAACAAGATAAATCATGTCATTGTGAATCAAAATCTGGTTTGGCCACATACCAGTAGTGAGAATATCCGAAATAACTGCACCATTTTCCATGTTCATTTTTGAAAGTGTTTCAGCCGAACCGTTCATCACATACATGGTTCGCGGTGTGTCCGCAAAAACTGCATTCGAGAGAAAAAGAAAAACAAGGATAGATAAAACAATTAATTTTTTGTTGTAGCATAAATTACTCATAAAACCTCCTGAAAAATTAGTAAATTAGGTTTAACCCGAACCGCCATTCGCGCCCGGGCAAAGGCATGTTTCGGATGATTTCATATTTTTCATCTGTGATGTTATATGCGGATAACTTCCATGTGAGTTCAACGTCACGTATATTCATTTTCCAGAAAAAATCAGCATCAAATACTTGATATCCATCTAAATATTTTGTATTTGCTTCCGTGATATACCGTTTTCCGATATCCCTGTATTTTAGATTCAGGAATAGATTCCTGGCGCCAAGGCTCAATTGTCCTTTCAATGAAGACAGGGGACGGTACGGGATTATTTTGTCATAGGTCGTTTCATTTTTATTTTTGTTCAGCGGTTTGAGGTGAACATAGCCAATTTCAAAACCAATGTAATCACCGGGTGAATTAAATTTTAACAGATATTCTTCACCGAAAATTTCAGCGTCACTGTTAAAAGGCCTGAATACTTCGTAGCTTCCCAGGCGCCAAACGATCAAATCGTCGATCGTATTCCGAAATGCAGTGACTTCAGCGTTGAGTTCTCCCCACGATGAAATTTTGAAGCCACAGCCAATCTCCCTGTTTTGGCTCTTTTCAGGTAATAAATCCGGCTTTCCTTCGATTCGTACATCCTGATAAAAAAGGTCAGCGAACGTGGGCACTCGAAACGAATTTGACAGGGTGGCTGTCACAAAAGCCTGGTGAATGGTGCCTGCCGAAATTCGGAAGCTTGTGCCCGGGCTCCACTGGTGCTCATGGCGACGAAAATCACCGCTTCGAATATTCATTTCATCGTAGCGAAGATCCGGCGTAATCAAAAGATGACTGCGTCCGCTGAGAAGCTGCAAATGCAATTCCTGGTGGAGAAAAACTCCGTGAGCAACATCGCTAGCTTCGTTGATTGGCGGTTTTCCATAGCTTCGGAAATTTTCATCTTCATAATTCAAATCGCGATAATCGTAGCCGCTTGAAACAGTATACCAGTCAAATAAATCGTAATTAAAATTTGCATGAACAATGTGATTCTGAATTCCATATTTATAATGATATTTCGGATACCTTCGGTAACGAATGTCAGCATCATTTGGGTACAGATTGGAGTTCTCTGTTTCTGAAACGGAATATCGGTAGCTCAGCTCTGCATTGAAATCGTCATTGGTAAACCGGTATTCTGTTCCGGCAATTCGCTGATTGTTTTTGGATCGTGCATAAGCTGTCCAGGCATCAATCACTCCCGGAATGCCACGCTCCGATTTCATGTGCTGCGCGTGAATCGAAAAAATGTGGCCGGGCGATTGGTAGTTCATTCGTCCGAAAATATTTTGCGAGTATAAATCCGCATTCATTCGATTTTCGTGAATGGATTCACCTTTTGAATCATTGTATTCGTATGGAAAATCTCCATCCGTCTTCGCGTATTGAACCGCAAAATAATAGTTGAATCGTTTGAAATTACCTGAACAGCTCGGTTCCAGTGTAACGGTGTGAAATGAGCCGTAACCGCTATTCATCTGGATTTGGCTGGCAAAGTTTTTTTTTGTAATAATATTTACGACCCCACCGATTGCCCCGCTTCCAAAACGGTGGGAAAATCCGCCCTTATAAATTTCAATTTTTTCAATGACGTTAGCCGGTATTTTCGATAAATCAACATCGCCGCTGAGTTCGTCGTTCAGGGGAACACCGTCCAGTAAAACCAGCACCTGATTGGATTGACTCCCTCGAATGGATAATTTCTTGCTGCCGGAGCGACCGCCAGTATCCTGCACATCCACACCCGGCGCCATGTCGATTAATTCCCCGACATTCTGCGCGTTCGATCGTGCAATGGCTTCATTTTCAATCGTCCAGAAATTACCCCTGGAATGCGAACCTTCCTTTTCCGCTGAAATTTGCACACCCTTCAAAGGAATAATCCGTTGTTTGAGTTGAAAATTGATACGAACCGGTTGGTCTTTATCTATTTTAATATTTGAAACCTGCTTATCCTTGTATCCGATATAGCTAACAGAAATTGAATATTCACCTTCAAAAAGATTTTCTATTTGGTACTCTCCCTGCTGGTCTGAGGACGCACCGAATCCTGTGCCTGCAATCATCACATTCGCGCCGAATAGTGGCTGTTTGGTCTCCGCGTCAACAATTTTGCCATAAATTTTAACTGTCGATTGAGAGTAAATTGTTGAAGGCAGAAGAAAAATCGCTATGGAACAGAATAGAGAAAAAAGTTTCATCGATCAAATTTCTGATAAATTCAAAAAAAAATCCCAACCACAAGGACGGATTGGGAGAATAAAAAACCCCGGCCTTCACAGCAAGCCGGGGTTAAAATCCAGAAAAATCTATCCATACCTCGCCCTCGAAGGTTTTTTGGAAAAAAATTAAATCGGCAGGTTTCCTGGCTCGGAGCCTCTAACCTACTTGTCACGCCTTCCCGTCCATAAATTGCGGACAGTGGCTCTGAAAAAATCAGTCGTGACGTTCGTAGCTCTTACAGTAGCGGGGCTGCAACGGATTTTCACCGTTTTCCCTATTATCCCTTTCGGGCACCGTTTTAAACGATATTTACAATGAACACGAAACTAAGGTAGTAAAATAAAAAGCAAAAATCAAGATAAATTTAGAAAAAAATATAGACCATGAAACACGCGAAACAAACGAAAATGAGCACACTGAAGTTAGTGAAATTCTTTCGCATCTTTTCGTGTGTTCCGCGGGCAGTAATTTTTTAAACACCGACCAACCCGATCAAATCGCTTCCACAACACGCCTGAAATGAAAACCGTAAATTGCCAAAGTCACGGCAACCGGGAATTTTCGGGGGCAGCGAAACAGTGTGAATAGAATCAGCTTCCAGAAAAATCGTTTGCCTTTTTCTAAAACGCCAAGCACCCAAAGCGATCGAAGCAGCGCTTTGAAATCGCGAAATGTAATTGTCGCTCGTTTGAGAGAGGGCATGTGATATTCGCGGAGAAAGGTTTTCACGCGTTCATAATATTCTTTCTGGGAATAGATGTGGTTCAAAATTTCTTTGTACCCGTCGACCAGTTTCTGGGAGTTCATTTTGGGAATAAAATTCAAAGAACCATCCATGTTATCACCGCTCATGAATTTGAGCAGGCGGTTTTCTGATTTTAATCGATTGAAAAGCTGTGTCCCGGTGGGCGCATTCAACAATCCTACCATGGCGGTGACAATGCCGCTCTTTTGAATGAAATTAATCTGCTGCTTGAAAATATTTGGCGGGTCGTTATCAAAACCGACAATGAATCCGCCGGACACCATAAGTCCGTGACGCTGCAATTTTTTAACTGAATCAATCATGTCGCGCTGTTGATTCTGCGCTTTGCCGCATTCCGCCAGGCTGTCGTCGTTGGGCGTTTCAATGCCGATGAACGCTGCGTTGAATCCTGCCTCAACCATCATTTTGACCAGGTCTTCATCATCGGCCAGGTTAATCGAGACTTCCGTGTTGAACGAAAACGGGTATTTCCGTTTTTTCGACCATTCAATAAGCGCCGGCAAAACTTCATTCTTGAGTTTCCGTTTGTTGCCGATGAAGTTGTCATCCACGATGAACACATTGCCGCGCCATTTTTGCCGGTACAATGCTTCCAGTTCGGCGATAAACTGGTCCCTGTTTTTAGTCCGAGGCTTGTGCCCGTTGAGCAGGGTAATGCTGCAAAACTCGCAGTTGAAAGGGCAGCCCCGCGAATACTGCACGCTCATATTGGCGTATTTCCGTTTATTCAGCAGGCTCCACATGGGAATGGGCGTGCGAGAAATATCCGGAAATGTGTTGGAAGAATAGATATGTTTCGGCGCCCCTCGTTCCAGGTCATTCAGAAACATGGGCAGCGTTACTTCCGCCTCGTTCAAAATGAAATGATCGATGCCCGTGAATTCGCCGGTCTCTGTCGTGCACATGGGCCCGCCGGCCACGATTTTTACGCCGATTCCATTGCAGCGATCTACAACATTTTGGAAGGAGTCTCGTTGCACATTCATGCCGGTTAAAAATACATAATCAGCCCACCGAAGATGTTCGTCCTTCAAGCGGGACACGTTCATGTCGATTAATTTTTTCTCCCAGGCTCCCGGCAGCATGGCTGCGACTGTCAAGAGTCCCAGGGGCGGTTCAGCGGATTTTTTGGAGATGAATTTTAGCGCGTTGTGGAAACTCCAAAATGTTTTGGGTGTTTCCGGATAAATGAAAAGAATTTTCATGATAAGTATCCATGTTAAATGAAAAAAAAGTTGTAAAACAATATACAACTTTTTATTCGAAAAGATTGTAAAACAAATGTAAAAGTCTGTCCCGGAGAAGAATACTTTACAGAAAAAAAAATAATGGACGAACACACAGCCTGGTTTTGTTCAAATAAAAAAGGTCTCAGCGAATCGGAGTTCGCCAAAACCTTTTTTTAAATCGAATATCTACCATCGAAAATCGAACATCAGCGCCACAATGTTTCACGGATTTGGGTGTAATTAATGTTCACCAAAAACGCAACACCCAACAAAAAAGTTACATCCAAATCTTCAATGTCAGAACCCGATTGGCCGGGATTTTCAATGAGACTGTCTTCCCTTCAAATTTTATCGCTTCGCCATCTTCTTCCAACAAATTCGAAAGGACGGCCCGCCTGACATTCGAAGGAAGCGTGATTTTCGTTTCGGTTTCCTTGCCGAACGCTTCGAACAACCGCACAATCCAGATATTTTCGTTTGTCGCATCTTCGACTTTTGAAAAACTTAATTTCGGTTCGGCCTTTTTGACCGTGTTCAAAACCACGTTGGCCGGTTCGACGGAAACGAACGAATTGGTTTTGGCCATTGCACCTTTATGCGCTTCAACCATTCGTGCGATGAGCGGATTGTTGTACTCGTAGCCCTTGCGCATAGCCAGGCCGCCTTTCCAGCATTTTTCATGTGGATAAAGCGCGTATTCGATTCGATGGCTTCCCATATCGGCCATTTCGTCCGGCCATTTGGGGGAACGGAGCAGGCTCAGCCGCATTTGGCTGCCGTGAATGTCGCCGCCGTATTTGGAGCGATTCAACAAACTGACTCCGAATTTTTTGTCAGCATGGGTCAGGTCAGACCATTTCTGCTGGCTCACTTCGAACCGCGCCTTTTCCCAATCATTCCGATTCGTGGTAGGCCGCTCAATCGTACCGAACGGAATTTCGAATGTGGCAACCGAATCCTCGGCCGTCACGTTGAACGCGACTTTCAGCATCACGTGCTCTTCCCACCAGTCCGCTTTGGTGCAGAAATCAATTCGGTCGACGCCGTTGTAGAGAATAATGTCCTGCACAAAATAGCTGTTGGGATTGTTGGGCGTGGGATAGCTTTTGGTGACGCCCGGTTTTAAAAAGTCATGTTTCACGCGAACCACGGAACGAACCGGGCCGGACTCGACCAGCCTGGCGCTGCGAAATGTGATCGGGTATTGCTCGCCAAGCCCGATGTTCCACGCATCCCAGGCAGATGGCACGTCTTCGAACAATTGCAGTTCGTTGCCATTGCCGGACAAAATTTCTTTATCGAGCCGCTTGTCAAAAATGCTGGTCACCCAGCCTGTCTCCTGATCGATTTTCACGGTGAAGAATTCATTCTCCAGTTCTGTTTTTTTCGAAGCAATCGCTTTGCTTTTTTCAGCAGCCGGGCGATTTTTGAGCTGATACACCGCATACCCCATGGCCGGAATTTTTTTAGCCACAAAAAAAACATTCACATGATAGCGATCCGCTTTAGCGACTTGCGAGGGAATTTCTTTTCCATCGACATCAAAAACAGCGTAGTTCGAATTCCCTGTTTTTGGCAGCTTCAGCTCCACAACATCGGTTCGCTCCCAGGCCAAAGGATTGTAAATGAGAATGGGTTTGGCGTCTTTGTCAACCCGTGTGTCGATGTGTTCGGCCAAAAATTCCAGCGACTCATTCAACTCATGCCGGGCAATTTTTTTGCTTTTTTTGTAGAGCCTGTCAGAATCTTTGTACACCGGGTAAATGCTGGAACCGGGAAGAATATCGTGAAACTGGTTGAACAGCACGCCGCGCCAGCCCTCGAAAAAATCGCTGTGGTTGTACGGCCTGCCGTGGAGATTGGCAAACGTAGCAGCCTGCTCCGCGGTGGTGAACAAATTCTCGCTTTCGCGATTGTGCTTTTTAGTATTGGATTGAGTCGTGTACGTGCCGCGGTGGTATTCCAGGTAAAGTTCGTCGTTCCACACCGGCAATTTCGATAAATCGTGCCCGCGAATCCAGGCTAAATAATCTGTGGCAGTACCATATTCCACAGTGGGATACACGTCCAGCCGCTTCAGGCGTTCGATACGGTCGAGCATGGGCAGATCCGGGCCGCCGCCATGATCGCCCACGCCGTAGAGCACTAACATTTTTTTGAAGCCGGTGTTGGATTCGAACTGCCGCATCCAGTCGACCAGGCTGTAGGGATTTTTAAGCGTGTTCACATAATTGAACGGAAAATAGGTGAGAAGGCGCGAGCCGTCCGGGCCCTGCCACCAGAACAGCCGGTACGGGAACATGTTGGTATCGTTCCAGCCGATTTTCTGCGTGATAAACGCGTCGATGCCGGCGTCGCGGTAAAACTGGGGCATGTTCCAGTTATAGCCGAACGAGTCCGGGTTCCAGCCGATTTTGATGTCCGCGCCGAACTTCTCTTTGAAATAGCGCTTGCCGTACAGCAGTTGCCTGGCCCATGATTCCCCGGAAATGAGGTTGCAGTCCGGCTCCACCCACATGCCGCCGATCATTTCCCAGCGGCCGTCTTTCACCCGCTCCTGAATTCTGTCGAAAACGTCCGGGAACATGGTTTCCATCCACCAGAACAGGTGAGCCTGGCTTTGCGTGTACGTGAAGTCCGGCCGCGCTTCCATCATGTCCAGCACAGATGTGAACGTATTTTTCGCCACATTTATGGTTTCGAGATAGCGCCACAGCCAGGCGCAGTCGATGTGTGCATTGGAATCGAAAATCAGGGTGAACTGTTTGGCAAACTCGCCGACGGGCTTCAGCGCTGCCCGCGATTTTTCCAGCGATTTTTGAAAGACGTCCAGCTTGCCCTTTTTCAGAGCGGACATGTCGAGCAGTCGAGCCGCCTGTTCCAATTGATTGCGAAGCTCAATTCGCTTTTGCTGCGGGACTTCGCTGTGATCCACGCCGGTATCCAGTTTGGTTTGACCGATGCTCAAATACGTGTCGTCGCTCAGCAACTTTTGGCCAACCTGTAGGCTCAGCTTGTAATCCTCGATTTGTCGGGAAAGAGGCGCAATTTTTCCCCATTCCAGCTTTGCGTCGATGATTCGCATGGGCCCGCCGGTGTTGATGGCTTTGATGGCAATGGCGAACTTTTCACCCGGCCTGGCGTTTTCGGTGAGCACATATTCACCGTCCCATTTGAACAGGCCTTTGTTTTTCCCGTTGATCCAGCAGTACCCGGCGTCGTCCACAGTCACCAGCAGTTTCATGGTGCCGCCGTTCACGTTGGTTCCCAAAATTTGTTTGGGAATGACAATGGTCTTTCGCATCCATGCCGAATCCGGGAACACGCGTTCATCCAAAGTGAGCGTCTTCCATCCTGCATCGTCGAAATCCGGCTTCCACGCATCAGGGCTCATGGACTGGCTGAACTTCCACTTATCGAAGCGAATGCTCAGCTCGCTTTCGAGTTCGGCGCAGAGTTGGTCAATAAAAGTTGGTTGCTTCGATTGGGCAGAAAGAATTGTTGCAAAACTGATGAACAATAAAAACATCATCAAATTTTTTTTCATTGTTTTTGGCTCCTAACGTAAATAAGTTATTTTAAGGTTTCGCATATAATTTGTTCCTTTTAATCGGCAAAAATAAAGGCCGCTGGAGACGAGATATCCTTTGGAATCAATGCCATCCCATAACACGCGATGACGACCCTTCTCAATTTTTTCAGAAATAAGCGTATCAATTTTCCTGCCTAAAATATCGAAAATGTCGAGTTCGATAAAATCGGATTTTAATAGTTGGAAGTAAATGAAAGTTGAAGAATTAAATGGATTGGGATAATTGTAAAAAAGGGAATAGTCCGTTGGAATTATAGAAAAAGAATTTTGGTGTATTTCAGTTGGCGGATCATTTCGAAAGTAAAGCAGATTCCCATCACCATTACCACAGACCAAATCGAGGTCCCCATCCTGATCCATATCTCCGAAAGCCGGCGCAGCATTCCAGCCAACATCGATTCCCCGGAATTTGTCTTCTACGAATTCCCATTGGGGAGATTGGGGATTTCCAATGTTTTCGAAGTAGCTCAGCTTCCCATCCAGCCTTCCGAAAACAACATCGAGATCACCATCGGTATCGAAATCAACGAGGCAACTGTAATTAGCCATTGAATCAGATAATCCCCAGCCTAAATCGGATCGTTCGATCCATTGCGCCTGGTCTGGTGGCCCAACATAACTGAAAAATCGAAAAATTTTGGGAGATGGATAAATCGGGTATTCCACGCGAACGAGCATATCGATCAAACCGTCGCCATCCACATCACTGAAACATGGATCGTAATACTGAATATCAATCGAATTGAATCGATCAAAACTCTGGACAGAAGTTAATTCGAATTGCTGGTTCGTGCCAATGTTAATCCTGAAATTGATTTCAGAATTATAAAACAGATCGTGCGCAGAGCCGCCGTAAACCAAATCATTTACACCATCTTCGTTCATATCCAGTATTGAAAAATGGTAATTTCGAAGCCCCGGATCAGAATCGTTTAAACCGCTCCAGTTCGTGCTAATCCAGCCGGAAGACGACCGAATGTAGGACTCCGGCCCTTTCGCAAGGTCGTGGGCTGCGCTGAAATCCCCGACAAACAATATGTCCAGCGCGCCATCTTCATTGTGGTCGAAAAGCACCGCGCTGCTATTTCGCATTAATTTGAAACCACCAATCCGTAAGAAATCATTCGTGAATTGCCATTCGCTCTCGCACAATTCGTTTTGATACACGCGCAGGCCTCGTCCTGAAAATAGCACCGCCATATCTTCAAAATTGTCGCTGTTCAAATCGATGACATTAATTTCAAGCAGCGGATAAATATCGGCCTCAAATTCTGTGGTCGAAAAATCGATGGATTCCCACTGGTTCCCGGGAGAATTTCGAAGATAGGAAAAGGCGCAGATTTTTTGGTACTCCCAGGGCTGTTCCTGGATGAGAAACAAGGTCGGATGTTCAGTGCAGCCTGAATCGGCCCAAACCGGAGAAATCCAGTTATACGATGCTCTTTTCGCAGCATTCAATTCAGCGACTTTTGAGGTGTCTTCCTGCCACATTGGATTTGCCAGAGTCCCAACATTTTCGAAATATCTCAACATGTTGGAGCTATCCCAGCGATTGAAATCGATGATCATATCAAAATCACCATCGTCATCAGCATCGAAGAACGCGGGATTATTTTGCTCTGAATCGGAATCTAAAGGAATTTCATCAAATGTCGTATAATCAACGTGCCAGACAGGATCAGGATTGGCTTCGGCGTATTTCCATAGCGCCAGTTTCCAGTCATTATTTATTTTTTCGTTGGTAATGATTTCAATACTGCCATTGCCATCGATATCAAAAAGCACAAGACCTGAACCAAAAGTTTGCTCCAGCGAAGAAAGGAAAGAGTCAGTTTTTATCCAGCGTGGAACGTGGTTTGAATTCCCGCCTTTATAATATTCGAGCTTGCCATCGCGGCGAAGAATGACGTCAAGATGACCGTCATTATTCATGTCAGCCCATTCAATTTCAGTTACATTCTCGATAGAGAAACCATCTCTGTTGAACATCAAATCGTCTCGTACCCATGTATTACCCTGTCCAAAAACAGGGATTTGCAGCGTAACGAAAATTACCGAACTCAAAATTAAAAATTGTATAAAATGATTCTTTTTTCCCTGAAGAATTTTCATCCATCAATCTCCCTTCGAGATAATCGAATTAGGATTGTTCTGATAGAAAAAATCGCTAATATCAAAATATAAAATATAATATTGGAAGTCAAGAAAATTCTCATGTTGAAAGGAGATGTTCGACTAAAGAGGGGAGCGCGTTAAGCTGATTAAACAAATAAAACAGGCCGGGGAACGAAGACACACGCCTGTTTTCAATTTTGGATAAATTGATTGAACGTTCTATTTTAAAAGCGTCAATTTTTTGATGTGCGACATCTTCCCGTCGACCTGAATCCTGTAAAAATAGACACCGGAGCTCACCGGCGATCCTGCGTTGTCCAAACCATCCCATACAGCGATATGCTGGCCCGGAATCTGTTCTTCGGCCACCAGGTTCCTGACGACTTGCCCGGTAATTGAATAGATTGTCAGATTCACAAACGTCTCATTGGGCAGATCGTATTCAATGCGTGTTCTGGAATTAAACGGATTTGGATAATTTTGGTCGATGGAAAATTCCGTCGGCAAATTAACGCTCAATCTCACTTCGCTGGAATATTCTGTTTCACCTGTGATTTTCTGAACCGCGAGACGATATTCGTAAATACCGGGACGCAGGTGTTTGTCTTCATGGGTGTAAAACGTCAGGCAGGTGGAGCACTGGCTGCTCAAAATGTGATAAATGGTTTCCCATCTGCTGTTTGCAGTAATGGATTTCCGCTGCAATTCATAGGCAAAATAAAATTCATCTCCGTTGACAGTCCACCACAACGTGACGCTATTGGTCTCCGGGTTCAGGTCTGCAGTGAACGTGTTCAACCGAACCGCGACAGAGGATCGGCCTTTTTCCCAGCGATTGACGACGGCGTTGATCCAGGCATCGTAGGTACGAGATGTTTGGCCTGTGTGGGCATTGCTGTAGCTGTCGGTTCCGCCGCAAAAAATGGTGGCGGTCCGCTGGTTGAGCCAGGTTTCCGGGTGATTGTCTGATCCTGCGTTTCGGCCTAACTGGTTGGGATCTGTTGTGTCCAGCGTATTGTCCGGAAATCCGCCCTGGATGAACCAGAAATACTCGTTGTCCAGGCGGCTGTCCTCGCCGGTCCAGGCCACGGAATTGTGAAAATCGAACGGAACCACATTCACCCCGGGATAATCCTGAAAATTATCCGTGCCCGTCGGATCGAATTGGTGCAGCCAGTCCTCGCGCAGCCATCGGGCAAATTCGCGGCAGTTAGCTGCATCTTCGCTGCTTATGCTCACCATCGGCGGCGCCTGCATGGCAATGAATAAAATATCCGGATGCTGGACGAAAATATTGAGCATGCCGCGATAGGCGCATTTCAATTGAGCCAGGGAAGATGAGGATCCCCACCAATCGCCGTTAGACCAGTAGGTTGAACTGTAGCCGTCATCTACTGAGGAACTCGAATTGAGATAGGTGTAATTGTTGGCGCCATTGTCCGAATGGGGCGTTCCGGCAGTGACGTTGCCGTAGCCGTTGTTATCGGTTGTGGGATCGTATTGCGTATCGTAGCTGGAAATTTGCGAGCCGGGATAGCACGGTTTGAACATGATAATGTCCATGGTTTCGGCGTTGAACTCGTAATAGTTGAGCATGAAGTCCCTGTAGTCATCATCAATTTGACTGCTGACAAGGGGATTCGACTCGTTGTCCGGGCCTTCGTATCGATAATAATGGTCGTCGACCTTTATTCCCAGTTCACGCTGAAATCGCTTGTACCAGTGGCGATAATCGGTATGGAAATTTTCATGTTGATACTGTGTGTTTATTCGTGAATGCAGCGTGTATCCGAGTTCGGTCAGTTTATCGGCAAGGCCATCGTTGAGCAGGTTTCCGCCGCAGGAGTGATGGAAAAAGTTGAACACATGACTGCTGATACCGTCCGGTGTCGAAAAACCAGGATTGCTGAATTCTTCATGAAGCAGCGAGCGCTGTCCGAAAGCGGGATTGAAACAAAATAACAAAATCAATAACCCGGCGAAGATTAATTTGGTTTTCATGGTGTGGCTTCCTTTTGTAACGGGAATATGGGCATCGCAAAATCCGTATTCTGATATTTTTCATGGTTTCCGCCTGAGGCGGACTCACCATGACGTCCTTCGGACTGTAAATTTCAACAACTTAAGCAAAGCGTCATCCTGAGCGGAGTCGAAGGATGATAACTCAGAAATGTTATTTTGCAGAACTTTAAAATGAAAAATGAACGAACTTATTCTTTGTATCCGCTCAATAATTTATGGTAAAAAGTTCTTTGATAATTTATTTTTCACT
>CAZSBG010000071.1:0-32909 GCA_964605145.1 uncultured Cytophagia bacterium
GGGAATATTGCCTTGTTTCTCGATACGTTTTTCAATCTGACTAAGTAGTATTAGAACTGAAGCATTAATTATAAAGAATCGAAAATTTATTTATGCGATTTTTCTGTTTTTCAAAAACGTGAGAAAATAATTGATCGGAATTATTAAAAAAATTCATTGCTGAGTAAATAATATAATTTTACAAAATCATTAATGATAATTGAGAGAATGGAGCAGAAAATGAAAACGAAAATTTTTGTCCTTAGCTTTATTTTGCTCGTCACCGGTTTGGGAATTTCCCAGGAAAAAGACTACATTCATTTCAACAAAATTGTGGCAAAGCTGGAAAACAACAAAATCGCGGCAGGCACGTGGGTGAGCGCGCTTCATCCGTCCAATGCCATCGGGCTGGTGGAGCAGAATGGCTTTCCAACGTACGAGGAATCCATCAATAAAGCCTTGATCGATTTTATCCTCATCGATATGGAGCATCAGCCGTGCGATATGAGCTTGCTCAGGGATTTTTTATTGGCGCTGAATTCGAAGCGGGAAGTGATGATAAAGGGCAACCTACAGCCCAATATTGCCTCGCTGGTTCGGCTTCCCAGCGATGGCGCAGAGCCGCTGCACGCGCTCATCAAACAGGCGCTGGATATCGGTGTGCACGGCGTTGTCATTCCCCATGTGCGCAATGCTGCCGAGGCGGAAAAGATTGTCAAAGCATGCCGCTACGTGCAGCCGGTCAATTCGAAAATAAAGGAACCGGCCGGCCTCCGCGGCGCTTCGCCCTGGCTGGCAGCTTATCTGTGGGGACTCACGCTGCCCGAATATGTAGAACGAGCCGACGTATGGCCGCTGAATCCCAAAGGCGATATTCTGGCCATTATCATGATTGAAGACCAGGAAGGCGTGCGTAACATTGATGACATTTTGAAAGTGCCGGGCATTGGCGCCGTGATTTTCGGGCCATACGATTACAGCTTCAGCATCGGCCATCCCGGCGAGACAACCCATCCTGATGTGCTCAAAACCTGGGACGTGGTGAAAGCTGCCTGCGATCGGGCCAATGTGCCGCTCATCGGATTTGCCAACCCGGATGATATCAATGAAAAACTCAATCAGAATTATAAAATGCTTCTCTTCGGCCACGATGTTCGGAACAACGGCGTAGTCCCGAAAGTCCTGGAGGCCATTGAAAAGCATAAATAATCGGTTGGCTAAGCCATGGCACGCGGATGGCGCGAATTTAATCGATCAGACGGATTCTTTTTTAAAGTAAATCAATACTATCTAAATTCCTAAAACGAGTTTCAGCATAATTGAATATTCGGTTGGTAAATGGAGTACATCGCCTTTATGCGATGCACATGCAATTCATAAAGGCATTGCACTCCGAATTTAGTAAAAATCAATGCGTTTGATTTACATTATTCTATCCAATTTGGAACTTTAAATACCATAAAAAAATCGGTGACGAAATATATTTTTTATGTTTTTTCTTCGTGAACTTGTGACTATTCCAATTCATCCAATAAAAAAGGTATGCCAATGAGTAAATATTCGAATAGAATTTTATTCACATTAATTTTCTTGTTTATCATTTCATCAATCAATTTGTTCGCACAAATCAACGAACCGATAAACATCGGCGACCGGCGCGAGTTGTTTGTGGATCACTTCATCATCGATACACTGATCAATGCACGGTTGGAATTGCATCATCCCCGCGAAGAGGGAATCGCCCTCAAATTCGACAAGCCGTGGGAAGGCCTTTATTGCAGCTACATTACAGTGATAAAGGATGAAAACATCTGGCGCATGTACTACCGCGGATTGCCGGGAACTGATACGCACGAAAATCCCATTGCGGTGACATGTTACGCCGAGTCAAAGGACGGAATCCACTGGCAAAAGCCGAATCTCGGCTTGTTCAATGTAAATGGCACCATGGATAACAATGTGATTTTAGATCGAACATTTTATCCGATCGTACATAATTTTGCTGCGTTCATTGATACAAGACAGGGAGTTACGCCAGAGGAGAAATACAAAGCTATCGGAGGCACCGAAAAGTCAGGACTGATCGCATTGGTTTCTGCCGATGGCATTCACTGGAAAAAATTACGGGATGAGCCTATATTTACAAGAGGCCTGTTTGATTCACAAAACGTCGCGTTTTGGTCCGAGGCTGAAAATTGCTATATTTTGTATTTTCGCACGTGGACCGGCGATGCGTACACAGGTTTCCGAACGATTAGTCGAACCACGTCCAAAGATTTTATGAACTGGACAGAGCCGGTTGCCATGGAATTCGGCGATACACCGATGGAACATCTCTACACCAATGCCACCACGCCTTATTTCCGCGCGCCGCATATTTATCTCGCACTGCCAAAACGGTTTTTCCCAAACAAAGCCGCTCTTGTCGACGATAAAGCAAGAAGTCTGGTGAAAAATCCAAAATATAGAATTGCCTCAAGCGATGCGGTGCTTATGTCCACGCGCGGCGGCAATACGTACGACCGCACATTTATGGACGCGTTCATTCGCCCCGGCCAAAGTCCCAATGATTGGGTCGCCCGCGACAATACGCCGGCGCTGGGAATTCACCCAGGCAATGAGTGTGATTTGTTCATCTATCGCGGAAGTCACTATGCCCAGACGACTTCGCATATTACGCGATACACGCTGCGCCTGGATGGATTCGTTTCGGTATCGGCATCGTACGATGGGGGAGAATTGGTCACGAAGGCTTTCACTTTCGAGGGAAGTGAATTAGAGATTAATTTTGAAACTTCCGCGGCAGGTGGTTTGCTGGTAGAAATTCAAAACGAAGCGGGTGCGCCACTGCCCGGTTATTCATTGACTGACTGCCCGGAAATGATCGGGAATGAAATAAGCCGAACAGTTTGCTGGAATGGCAGTGGTGATCTTTCGGCTTTGGCCGGGCAGCCCATTCGCCTGCGCTTCGTAATGAAGGACGCGGATTTGTATTCGTTTCGATTTAAATGATTTAACAAGGAGTCGTTTTTAATGAAATTCAAGTATTTTATTTTTCTCACCGCACTACTGATTTTAATTCAATCCTGTTCGTTATTTGAGAAAACACACCGCGGAAAAATCGAACCGTTGGCAAACGATTACATCATCGTCTGCGAATCGCCAAATCCGGAGACCGTTTATTTAGGAACCCCGGGAATCATTAAATTACAAAGCGGTCGATTGATTGCCACCGTTGATTTTTTCGGGCCCGGGGTAAAAGATTTACCCGGAATTAAGGGACAACTGCCCAACAGTGAAAATATCGTAAAAGCTAAAATATTCACTTCGGATGATGACGGGAAAACGTGGACCCATCGGCTGGATTACCCGTTTTATCACGCGAGGCCGTTTGCTGCCGGTTCAGCAATATATATTTTGGGACATTGCGGCGATTTGATGATTCTGAAATCCGAAGACGAAGGCGAAACATGGTCGGAGCCGGTCAAACTCACTGAAGGTGAAACGTGGCACGCCTCAACGATGAATGTTCTGTATGCCAACGATTGTGTGTATCTGGTGATGGAAAAGCGGTTCGAGCGCGGATTGCGTAAATGCTGGCGTGTTGGCGATATGGCTCCCATCCTCATGCGCGGTAAAATCAATGATGATTTGACGCAGGTTGAAAACTGGACGTTCGCCTCTTCACTGGTCTTCGAAGACGTGGTAACGCCGGCTGATATGGAATTTTTCGGTGTGCCGTTTTTTCAATCCAAAGCTGATACAGCGACCTGGCCGGCCCCGGGCCGAGGCATGTCGCCCATTGGCTGGCTGGAGACTAATGTGGTGCAATTCACCGATCCAAATCACATCTGGACGGACAGTACCGGCCACACATTCCATCTCTGGATGCGGGCGCACACCGGCGGCGTCGGATACGCCAATTTAGCCAAAGTGGTGGAGCAAAGCGACGGTTCGATGGTCACGCAATTAGAAACGGTTCCTTCCGGAAAGAAGATGCTGTACGTGCCATTTCCCGGCGGACAGATGAAATTTTTCGTGCTGTATGATGAAAAGTCGAAGCTGTTCTGGATGGTCGGCACCCAGGCGACAGACAGCATGATTCGCCCGGGTATGATGCCGGCCGATCGCTACAACCTGCCCAACAACGAACGCCGGCGTTTGGTGCTTCATTTCTCGAAAAATATGGTGGACTGGTGTTTCGCCGGACTGGTTGCGGTTGGCCCGGTGGAGCAGGCCTCGCGGCATTATGCGAGCATGACCATCGATGACAATGATTTGCTCATTCTCAGCCGCTCCGGGGATGAAAATGCGCTCAATCCCCACAATGGAAATTTGATCACCCTGCACCGCGTGAACAATTTTCGCGAACTTGTGTATTAGTTGAATCAGATTAACGAAACGGAATCCTGATGAATATTAGTCCTGTTGATGTTGGCATCGTTGTCTTTTACCTGATCTTTGTGTTTTGTCTCGGCATTTATATGGAACGCCGGGCCGGAAAAAATATTGAATCCTACTTTTTGGGCGGAAAGACTATGCCCTGGTGGCTGCTCGGTATGAGTGGAAGCAGCACATTCTTCGATATCACCGGCACCATGTGGATGGTTTCGGTGTTTTACGTGCTGGGCGTGCGCGGGCTTTGGGAGCACTGGATGTGGTGCTTTCCCTTTGCCGGGTTTGTGCTGGCGTACAAAGCCAAATGGTCGTATCGAAGCGGCGTGCTGACCAGCATGGAATGGCTCGTTTTTCGTTATGGCGAAGAAAAAGCCGGCCAGGCTGCGAGGTTAACGCATGTTGTCATTTCCGTGATTTTGATGGTGCTGATGCTCGGTTATGCAGGCACCGGCGTAGGCAAATTTTTTGAAGAGTTCTTACCCGTCAAAAAATCACTGCTTGTGCCATTGCTGTTTGCATTTACCGGCCTCTATGTTTTGTTGGGCGGATTTTTCAGCGTGGTGTACAGCGATTTATTTCAAACCGTTTTATTGAGCTTCGGTGCGATTTACATTTCAGTCGCTGCGTTCGTCCAAATCGATCCTGACATGTTTCGGCAAATCGTTGGCAATGACTGGTTCAGTGTTCGGCCGGTCTGGGAATTTGCAAATCCGCCCACAGCCTACCAGGATGCGTTCGGATTACTGGTTATGATATGGCTGACCAGGGGGGTCATTGGTTTATTCACCACCGGCGGCGGCGCTGTCGGGACTGAATTTCAGCGCTTTCTGGCCGCACGGAATGAGAGAGACGCGTCCAAAATTGGCCTGGCCTGGGGCGCTGTTTTCAGTGTTCGCTGGGCTTTGGTCATGGCCTTCACGGTTTTCGGACTTTCAATCCTGGCGGAGAAGGGAGTGGCTGTGGATAGCGAACGCGTTCTGCCCATTGTGCTTAATCAGGTTTTACCGGTGGGCGTGAAAGGGATTGTGCTGGCCGGGTTGATGGCAGCGTTCATGTCCACGTTTGATTCAGGACTCAACGTGACTGTCTCGTTCATTGTGAACGATCTTGTCAAACCATTGTGGAAAAAAGCCACGCCCAAACAGCTTATGAAGGTCAGTTACCTTTCCACGCTGGGCATTATTATTTTGGGAATTATTATCAGCCTGAGAACCGAGCAAATCAGGGATATCTGGAACCCCATCAATTTTGCGCTGGGTTCGGCGTTGCTGGCCCCCGGACTGCTGGCGCCATACTGGTGGCGCATCAGCGGCTGGACGCATTGCGTCAGCGGGCTCATTACGCTGGCGGCTGCGTTTTGGGTGAACCAATTTACGGATTGGCGGGAGGTGCAGTATTTTCCATTTTTAGCCGGAGTAAGTTTTGTTTCGTGTTTTGCTACCGCGTACCTGTTTAAGCCTGCTCCGGAAGAAGCTCTAAAGAATTACTTTCGAACCATTCGTCCCTTCGGTTTCTGGGGCCCTGTGAAGCGAATAATGAGGGCCTCAGGGGAAGATGTTCGGCGTTTTGAATGGGATCGTTACGATATTCCTGTGGCCATTGTCGCGACCTTTTTCTTCATCTTTCTGTATTTACTGATGATGGATATCGTGTTGCACAACTGGTCGCGAGTGATGTGGCTGATTCCGCTGGAATTGATTGGCGGTGCATACCTGTATTTTTACTGGTGGAAAAAACTTGATTTATCGAAAAAATAATTTGTTGCCTCCAAGACTGAAAGACTCAAAGTTATATGAACGAAGAAGTAATATTGATATTTGGAAAACTTTTCGTAAATGTCACTCTAATTTGAAAAGTCTTGATGTAAAATAAAAAACAGGTGTCAATTCAATCCCGAAGTTTTAGCAGAGAGTTCTACCAATAAAATATCATTGAATCGATCTTCGCGCCTTCGAGTCTTCGAGGCAAAAGAAAAAATGGAGCCCATGCAATGATGGAAACAAAACAAGAAGTGGAAAACATACTTGCGCTGACCGGCAACAATTATGTGCACGCAATGGATATCCTGGAACGTCAGCTCAATGTGCTGCACACGCGCGCCCAGGTTTTGATGAGCCTGGCCGGGATTGTTCTCACCATCACAGGATTTTCCGGAAAGCTGATTGCGGGCACATCGCTGATCGCACAAATTTTGGTTGTTGTTGGACTGGCAACCGTGTTGTCCAGCGCTGTCTGGGTTTTCCTGCAGGTGATGCGCGTGAAATGGCTCACCGGCGAAGTTGTGCTGAACCAGCAAACCAGTCTTGAAACTGTGGTTCAGCGGCGAACCCAAAAAACCAGAGCCTATTCAATTGGCGGTATTATTCTTTGTTTTGGATTGTTCCTATACTGCGCGGCATTTGCTATGATGTTATTGAGTCAGTAATTTGAATAAAATCCGTTCACACAGTAATTCGGGAAAGGAAAATGGATTTAAACTGGATCGATCTGGCTGTATTCCTGGGATTTATGGTGGTTGTCATTTCGGTGTCTCTTTATGCCGGCAGAAAAGAGCAATCGTCCGAAGATTACTTTTTGGCAGGGCGAAAGCTCACCTGGTACCTCATTGGATTTTCGCTCATTGCGTCGAATATATCGACCGAGCACTTCGTGGGTATGGCCGGCTCTGCGTTCGGACGAATCGGCCTGGCCATTGCCAGCTTTGAATGGACGGCTGCAATTGTACTCGTTTTCGTGGCATGGTTTCTCCTGCCACGTTTTTTGAGGGCCGGCATTTACACCATGCCGCAATTCCTCGAATATCGCTACGACGCGACAACGCGGACAATCATGTCCACCCTGGTGATGACGGCCTACATTTTCGCGCTGTTAGCCACGGTTCTGTACAGCGGCGCTATTGCGCTCAACGCGGTATTTGATCTCACGAATATCTTTATGGCAAAATTCGGGATGAGCCCGGAGCGGGCAGAATTTTGGGCCAACACGTCCGGCATCTGGTTCATCGGCATTATTGCTGGCGCATACACGATTTATGGCGGACTCAAGGCTGTCGTCTGGTCCGATCTGCTTCAGGGCGGCGCATTGCTCATTGGCGGAACAATCGTTACGTTGCTTGGATTCAAGGTGTTGGGGGACGGTAATATTCTGTCCGGCATGCAATCGTTTTACGAAACCAATGGCGACAAGCTCCACGTGGTGCTACCCTGGAACGATCCGGACGTGCCCAGCCTGGCGGTTTTTTTTGGCGGTATGTGGATCGGGCATTTGCATTACTGGGGCTGCAATCAGTTCATCACCCAGCGGACGCTTGGCGCGAAGAGTCTGGCAGATGGACAGAAGGGCATCATGTTAGCCGCCGGCCTCAAGCTGTTTTTGCCGTTCATCATCGTCTTTCCGGGAATCATGGCCTACCAGCTTTTTGGCGATCAGATTGCTACTGCGGACAAAGCGTATCCGTACATGATCAGTCAAATTCTGCCGGCGCATTTACGGGGCATCATGTTCGCTGCCCTGACCGGCGCGGTGATGAGCACGTTCAATTCCGGGCTGAATTCAGCATCCACGATTTTTACGATTGATATTTACCAGCAGTTCATCAACAAGAATGCCACGCCGCGGCAGCAGGTGTTCTTCGGAAGAGTCGTCACCGCGGTTTTTGTGGTGGTGGCCTGTCTCTGGGCGCCGGTGATTTCGTCGTTCCAGGGCGTGTACATGTACATTCAGGAATTGTGGGGATTTATTTCGCCGGGTATTGTGGCCGCGTTTCTATTCGGACTTGCCGTGAAACGGGCGCCAGCCATTGCAGCCAAAGGCGCGATGATTCTCGGATTGCTGCTTTACGGATTCTGCCGGTTCGGATACGCCATTTTCAAAATTCCCGGCCTCGATGATCTTTTTCCCGGAATTCGGAACGCCGTCGAGAGTTTTAATTCATGGTCTTTATTGCACCATCAAGCCATCGTCTTTGTTTTGCTCATCGGATACATGGCGTACATGACGAAAAAACAACCCATGCCGGAGCCGTACCAGTTGCAGGATTCCCACAAAGTTGAAACCAGCTTCGATCCGAAAACGTACCTGTGGGGCGGGCTGGTCATCGCCGGGACCGTGCTGATGTATGTGATTTTTTGGTAGACACTGCTTGTAGTACTTCTAAAAAATTTACATCGTTTTCTGTGTCATTCCCTTACTACAAGCATTCCCTGTGGTCACATGTTTTTTGCGGGAATCTCCAGTGAAATCCGAGGGCATTCTTTGGAAAATAACGCAGACATAATGATTAAAAATCAAAATAAAATAGTATAACTTCAGGAAGTGAGAGCATGTTTTTGGAGAACTTAAAATGATACCTATCAGAAAAATGTTATTCGTTCTTATTATGTTTTCCACACCGATTTTCTTTGCTTCATGCAGTCAAAAAATAGTGGATGACACGAACTGGCAGTTGGTCGCCTCAGGATTCAGTTTTCCCGAAGGCCCTGCCTGGGATGGCGAGTCGGTTTTGTATGTGTCCAATTGCTATTCCAACTGGATCGCGAAAATCGAGGATGGTAAAGTCGATACGTTCCTCACGGCATCGGAAAATACATTTGAGAAAACCAATGGAATGATCGTATCCCGGAGCGGCGACATCTTTGCCTGCGATTTTGGCCGGGGCGCTATTCTGAAAATAACGCAGGATGGCGTAGTGAATGTTGTTGTAGCTGGCTTCAACGGAGAAAAACTGAACCGGCCAAACGACATTAATTTTGATAGAAATGGAAATTTGTATTTCACTGATCCGAAAAGCTATGGCGCGGACCAACCGGATGGCCGGGTATTTTTTCATGTTTTGCAAACAGGGCGAACCGAACTGGTCGCCGAAAATATGGACTTCCCCAATGGGCTGGCTTTGTCGCCATTGGCGAATAAACTGTACGTGTGCGAGTCAGGGAAGCATCGCGTGGTGCGCTTCGATGTTGTTGAAAATGGCCAATTGGAAAATAGGGAGATATTTGCCGAATTGCCCGGCGGCGACCCGGACGGTATCGATTTTGATGTAAATGGCAATCTGTATGTGGCGCATTTCGGATCAGGAACCGTCTTCATTATCTCTCCAAAGGGAGAAATTCTAAATGAAATAAAAACTCCCGGCAAAAAACCGAGCAATCTCGATTTTGGTGGAAAAGACAGAAAAACTCTTTTTCTCACTGAAGATGAAACCAATGCTGTTTACAAATTGAGAATGAATGTGGCCGGGTACAAAGCATATTGAAGCGATGAATAAATATTAAAATAAGGAGCAACCTATGAGTTTTCCAAAAGATTTTGTGTGGGGCGCAGCCGCAGCCAGCTACCAGGTGGAAGGCGGCGCGTATGATGACGGCAAGGGACTTTCGGTGTGGGACATGATGTGCCGCATGCCGGGAAAAATAAAGAACGGGCACACCGGCGATGTCTCATGCGATCACTATCATCGATTCCGCGAAGACGCCGCGCTGATGGGGGAGATTGGCCTCAACGCGTATCGGCTCTCCATCTCGTGGCCACGAGTGATCCCTGAAGGAGTTGGCAAAGTCAATGAAAAAGGGCTGGCGTTTTACGACCAACTCATCGATGCGCTGCTGAAGAATGGCGTTCAGCCGTGGGTAACGCTGTTTCACTGGGATTATCCCTACGAGTTGTATTGTCGCGGCGGATGGCTCAACCCTGCCAGTCCGGATTGGTTTGCTGAATACGCGCAGGTGATTGTGGACAAACTCTCGGACCGGGTGTCCCACTGGATGACGCTGAATGAACCGCAATGCTTCATCGGCTTGGGACATCAGGACGGCTACCATGCCCCGGGTGTCGAGCTTGGATTTTCCGAGGTGTTGTTAGCGGCCCACCATTCACTTCTGGCACATGGCAAGGCAGTGCAGGTGATTCGGGCGCGCGCGAAATCAGCGCCGCAAATCGGAGCCGCGCCGGTGGGTGTTACGATGGCGCCTTTTTCGGAAACATCGGAAGACATCGAAGCAGCCCGGGCGAGCATGTTTTCCATTACGAAAAAAGACTGCTGGAACAACACCTGGTTTGCCGATCCCATGATTTTCGGCACATACCCGGAAGATGGATTGAAATTGTTCGAAGCGCATCTGCCGAAAATTAACGATGGCGATATGAAAACCATTGGTCAGCCAGTCGATTTTTACGGGGCCAATATTTACCATTGTGAATTCATTCGTGCCGGCAAAGATGGCAGCGCTGAAATAATCCCGTATTCGGAAAATCAATCCTACACATTGATGGACTGGCCGGTCACGCCTGAGGCGCTGTACTGGGGACCGCGGTTTTTGCAGGAGCGGTACAAGCTTCCCATTGTCGTTACGGAGAACGGGATTTCCATCTCGGATTGGGCGAACGAGGACGGCAATGTGCACGACAATCAGCGCATCGATTTTTTGACGAAATATTTGAAGGCTTACAAGCGGGCCATCGACGATGGGGTGGATGCTCGCGGGTATTTTCTCTGGTCGATCATGGATAATTTCGAATGGGCGTTCGGCTACAAGCAGCGTTTCGGAATTATTTTCACTGACTACATGACAAAGAAACGAACGCTGAAAGACTCGGCATTGTGGTACAGGGACGTGATTAAAACCAATGGAGAGAATTTATAAATGAAAATATCAAAGCCACGCAGAGTGATCTCGTGGCTTTGGTTTATATGATGCTTAGCTAATCATTCTGGGACACAGATCATCGCAGATGCACACAGATAAAAAAAACGAAGAAAATCTCAAAGAATTTGAATAAAATAAATTTATTTCGTGCAATTGGTACAAATCAACGTTCAGCATAAATAAATGAAATTGTATTTTTAACTTCGAGACTTAGCCTGAATTATTCACAAATTTCAAACAATAGATATTTAACTTAATGTTATCAATAAAATTAATCAGATATATTAAATTTAACAAAGTTAGATATAATGAATTCGGAATGAAGCACCATTCAGGCTACCTGGATTCCTTAATGCATTACAATGAATAATCCAGGTTAGAGACTTTGCGGCGAAATATTTATTTCAATTTTCCGTACCAGGTTCATCCTGTCCCATTTTCTTTTTCAGCTTTTCAATTTTTTTGGCCGCGTCCCTGGCTTTTTTATGCTCGCTATATTTGTCTATTATCATTTGGTAGCAATTCATCGCCTTCTCATTATTATCTAATTTCTTCTCATAAATCTCACCGGCGTCCATGAGTCGATCCGGCGCATCGGCATAATCGGAGTAGGTTTCTCCGATGGTCAGGTATGTTGCTGCGGCTTGTTCATAATCCTTTAGTTTCTTTTCATAAATTTCCCCGATCTCTTCCAGCGCCTGAACAGATTTCTGGTTTGTCGTGTCAATTTCAATGATTTTATTGAACGCCAAAATAGCAGTCGGGTACTCTTTGAGCCTGTCCTTGTTTATCTCGGCAATTTTCCAGAGAGCGTCGAGCATTTTCGGGCTTTGTGGATAATCATCGATGACCATGCGATAATCGGAAATGGCCGCCTGATAATCTCTCTTTTTCTTCTCACTAATCTCCCCGGATAACATCAGACCATCTGCGGCGTATTCGCTTTCAGGATATTCTTCACGAATTTTTTGAAGCGTTGCAATAGCTTCGTCATAACGCTTCAATTCCCGGTATTGCAATATTCCACGGCGATAGAGAAGCTGCGGCATAAGCGGACTCTCCGGGAATAATTCGATGAATTTGGCATAGCTCAAATCGGCTTCGTGCTCATCACTGTTTTGGGCGTATACGTCGCCTATCCAGATTTGAATTTGCTCAGCCCTGTTATCTGATGGAAAAAAAGACAGGAAGTCCCGCAGCGATTTCAACGTGATTTTGTTAAAATCCTTTCCATCTATCTGAACGCAGGTTTCGAGATAGCTATAAAAACGATCTGCAGTCGAATCAGAAGTGATTTCCGAATTGGCGGCATCTGTAATGAAGGTTCGCTGACCCGCGAATTTTCGTTCGTTGCCAATCAATTGACGGATGTTTTGCCTGGCTTCTGATGCTTTTCCATTCTCAGGAAAAAGAAATAAATTTTTGAGATAGGCCGCCAGTGCGTCACTTTCATGTCCTTTCTGCTCGTGGAGCTTGCCCAGCATCAACACGACTTCTGGCCTGTGTTGGCTTTGAGGGAAGGTTTCCAGGTAGGATTCCAGTTCTACGATCAGGAAATCGAACGTTTTTTTGTCCTGCTGGTTGTACAATTGTTGAATGTATGTGAATGCTTTTTCCTGATCATACCGGGAGTGAATTTCACTTTGGGCCAGGAGAGTGACAAAGACGATAATCACCGGAAAGAAAATATTTTTTGCGTTCATTTGTTGCCTCCTTTTTTCTGAAAGATGACACTGATTTTCAACTTCTTCAAAATATACACATTATCAATAATTTTTACCGTGCCATGAGTCACGTTTATTTTGTTGAATAATTTTTTGCATCTATTTCAAAATGAAATTAGCAATTGTGAAAGGTTTTGCGGGATCACTTCTCCGTAGTGAACAATCGTCACCTGGTTGATGAATTGCAAAAATCAATACACACATTTCCTCGCTTCATCGGCAAACGCCTTGATGAGTTCGATTTCCGCGTCGAAAAAGTGGTCGGACGGGCAGATGATGTACCCGCCGTTTCCGCCGGCTTCTTCGAAGCATTTTCTCACCGCAGCTCGCGTATCTGCCGGGGTGCATCCCTCGAAATAATGGAACTGATCGAATCCTCCGATCATGCAGACTTTGTCGCCGATGCGTTTTTTGGCTTCGGCCAGGTCTACGTCCGCACCCATGGATGGCGGGGTGAACGTTTCCATGGCATCCGGATTCATGGCGGCAATATCTTCGAGAATGGGCATCATACCGCCGCAGGTGTGATACACGATTCGCTGGCCGGCGTTGTGCGCCTCGTCGATGAGCTCTTTGTCGTACGGCGCGACAAATTCGTTGAAAATTTTCGGCGAAATGACCGTGGTTGAAGCGTCGCCGCCGCCCAATTCGAGGATATCGTACTTCGCTCCTTTGAGGGATTGAATGAAATGAATTTTGCGCTTTTGAAGGATGGTCAAAAATTCGCGCACCCATTCCGGGTCGTCGTAAACGGCCATGATCATTTTCTCGGTGCCGTAGAGACAGCACGCATCCTGCCAGCAGCCGGGCTGACCGTAAATGTCAAAACAGATGATGTGGCCACGCACGAGACCGCGTTCGCCAAATTCATCCGCGGTTTTGTTGACCGCGTCCGCATCGCAAATAGGGTGCGTCACAAATTCGGCGATGAGATCGATGTCGCGTTTTTCTTTGATCAAATGCTCGGCAACCCAGGCGGTTTGCACATTGGATTGCAGCAAAGTCGTCAATGTGCCCTTTGGCGTTTTCACGTTGAAACGTTCAGATTTATATTGTGGATCCGAAACTGGCTCGGATGTTATTTGCCAGTTGTCGCCGAAAATTTGTTGACTTGCCAGGAAGGCCGGTTCATCCTGACCCGGCGCGTAATATTCATTGCGACTTTTGTCGGGCTTGTGTGGCACTGTCCATACAATGGGATCGAGTCCAAAATAATCGAAGAATTCCTGATAATCGATGCCATTCATGTACGTGTCCAAAAAATATTGCATCACATGATGAGTCGTGACCGGCAGACGATCCGGTATTTCGCCTTTAATTGCGGCAAGCATTCGTTGTTTGGATGTCATTGAAATTTCTCCTTTGAATAAAATCTTATTGCGTTCATTCTTTTTGGCAGGCTTCGAACCGATGTCCGGCGCCCAATTCCAAATTGCAATTTACTAATTTTTAGTTCGGGCCGGCACACGCCAGATTGTGCCTAAAATATCCGGCCGCGAACGATTGGGATCCGGCGGGTCCATTTTTTGCGGGCCGTCTTTGGGATCCGGTTGATAGTAAACGCTGAGCACAAGCCCCGGCTCCAACTCCACGGACACCGGATAGCCCAGGTCTTTGTTATAGGCATCGTCGCGCAGGATGAGTTCATTTTTGATGTCCCATGTAATTCCGTCGTCACTGATGATGGCGCGCTGTCCAAACGGGGGACGGCGATGGCCGTAAGTGCACAGCACGCGACCGTCATCCAGCAGAAGAAGGTGCGGTGGAAATCCCCACATGGGAGTCCAAAACGGCTCGACCCATGTTTTACCATTGTCATCGGAATAGGTTTCAAGCAGAAAGCAGCGGGGATCGCTGTCGTTATAGGGGATCGCTGTGGCGCGAATCATCATGAGAATTCGGCCGGAGGGCAGCCGAAGAATATGCGGCTCGCCGATGCGAATACTGTCCGGTTTCGGGGACTTCACGGTTGCAATTTTTTCCCACGGTTCCCTGACTTTTTCGCACGAATAAACCCCCACATTGTTGTTGTCGAGCCGATAAGAGGCGACCAGCAGCGTGCCGTCAGGCAATTGCAATCCGCCGTGAATCGAATCTTTGCCTGGCATCGGATCGGACCAGGTGTGTCCATTGTCGTTGCTCACCATTCCGCGGCTGCCGTGCTCATCCGCTGCTGCGATGTAATCTGGCTGCTCGACATGTGTTATCCAGCGTTCGATCATTCCTTTTTCGTACGCTTCCGGGGGCAGGTCTCGGTATTTCTCTGCCGACCAATATGTGGACCAGCAATGCGCGATTATGCTCCCATCATTCAGCACTGTGAGTCCTGCATGACGGTCATCGATGGGCGTGGAGAGCAATTTTTCCGGCTGGCTCCATGTTTTGCCGTTGTCGGTGGAACGAACCGTGACGATCTCGCCGTCCGGGCCGAGGTGTTCTTCGTTGATGCAGAAGCTGACCAGCAGGTCGCCGTTTGCCGCGCGAACCATTGCCGGCCAGGCGCAGTATTCGTCGTGCGAAGCGTAGATGGTTATATTTTCCACAATGTGAGATTTGTCGCTAATCATTTTATTGGAAGACTGGCAGAAAGAGAAGATAAGTATTAGAATAAAGATGAAAAAGAATTTGGATTTCATTGAATCAGTCCTTTGATTTTAATATATGAGAATATTTATTTTAACGTCGCTTTGATATGCTCTTTATATTTTTCCCATTGAGCTAACCTGTAATCTTGGTGCCGAAATAACGGAATAATTAATCGACCCAATGCATTTTCGTCGGGATCAATGAAAAGAAGTTCATCATAAAATTTTTTGAATTTATATCTTGTTGTTTCTTGTTCAGAGGTCAGAGCAAAGACTAATTTTCCTGCGGTGATGAAAACTGGTATTTCTATAGGAAAATTAGAATCTAATTCTTTTTTTAAAATTGGCGCCCATAATTTAGCAATTTCAGTCCAATGAGGATTTTTGCTGGTTTCAACAATGAAATAATTTTTACATAAATTTTGAACATAGATTTGTTCTTTGCTTATGCCTATTTTTTCTAAATTCTCTAATATAATTTCAAAGTAAGGGCTTTTTTCTTTGTGAAGATCAAACACATAGTCAAGCTTGTTTTGAAAATTAGTTGGATCGGTTCCCAATACAATTGCTTTTACATTTTTTATGTCTATAAAATACGGTAGCGGAATCGCTAATTCATCTACTACGTGCTCTTTATAAACTGGGTGTTGAATGAGGAATTTTATCAGGTCTGTTTCTTCCAATGTTTGCATTGTACACCTCTTGATTTAGTTATATTGATCATATTAATTTCTATTTCTCATTACTTCATTTTTATTGCAGGAGATTCCCACAAAAAACGTGCGGGAATGACATCAGAGAAAAAAATCAATTCACATTTCCATCCACGCCGGTGGCGCAGGCCATTACGTTTTCCGGCGTGGCGTGGGCCTGGCCGAATTCCTTGACATTTTGGCCGCGAAACATAACGAGCACACGGTCGCACACGCCAAGTATCTCCGGAAGTTCGGACGAAATGAGCAAAATGGCCAGGCCTTTTTTCACGAGATCGTTGATCCACTGGTAAATCTCCTGCTTGGCGCCGATGTCGATGCCCTGGGTCGGTTCATCCAGAATGAGCACTTTGGGATTGCTGGCGAGCCAACGCGCTAACACGACTTTTTGCTGGTTCCCGCCGCTCAGCTTCACGGTGAATTGATCCATTCCCGGCGTTTTGATGTTCATGTCATTTATGAACCGATTCACCATCGCCTTTTCAGCGCCGTGCCGAATGAAGCTGAAACGGCTGATCGATTTCATATTGGGCAGCATCATGTTTTCTTTGACGGACATGGAGAGTATCAGTCCCTGAGATTTGCGGTCTTCCGTGGCAAATGCAATCCCTGAATTAATGGCGTCTTTGGGATTTCTTATTTTCAGCGAATTGCCTTCTAACAAGAGTTCGCCGGAATCGATGGGATCGATGCCGAAAATCGCCCGGGCCAATTCGGTTCTGCCGGCTCCCACCAGTCCGAACAGCCCGACCACTTCGCCCTTTCGGATGGTCATATCGATGTCTTTCAATTTGCTGGCGGTATTCAAATTTTTAATGGTCAGCATTTCCTCGCCAATAGATGGTGTGCGTTTCGGGAATTCCTCTTCCAGTGACCGTCCCACCATCAATTTGATGACTTCTTCCTTGTTTGTGAATTTCGTTTCCATCGTTCCCACCATCTGGCCATCGCGCAACACAGTAATGTTTTCGGTGATTTCAAAGACCTCCTCCAATTTGTGGGAGATGAACACGATGGTTTTGCCCTTCTTTTTCAATTCCCGAATCACTCTGAACAGATTGTCGATTTCGTGGGACGTCAGCGTGGCGGTCGGTTCATCCATAAAAATGAGGCTTGCGTTATGCGAGAGCGCGCGGGCGATCATCACCAATTGTTTTTGGGCGATGCTCAAATTTCGAACAGTTTGGTGCGTGTTGAAATAAGAATTCATTTCAACGAGAATCGCCTTGGCGCGAGCGTGCAGTGTGTTCCAGTCGATGAATCCTGTTTTGAATTTCGGCTCATGCCCTAACAGGATATTTTCGCCCACAGAAATATCCGGGATGAGCTGCAAGTCCTGAAAAATGGTGCTGATCCCCAGAGCCTGCGCCTGCTGCGGATTCCGAATGTCGACTTTCTGTTCTGCAAAAAAGATTTCGCCGGCATCTTGTTTGAAGATGCCGTTCAGTATTTTCACCAGCGTGGATTTGCCGGCGCCGTTCTCGCCGATGAGCGCATGAATTTCATTGGGGCGAACTCGGAAATCGACATTGTCCAACGCTTTGACTCCGGGAAACTGCCGTGTGATGTTTTTCATGTCTAATAAAAATTGCATATGATATTTCCTACTCTGTTTCCATGCCGCGCTGAAGCCGCACAGCGATTAAAATAACCAGTCCTTTGACCGCCATTTGATAGTAGGCAGACACATCCAGCATGTTCAGGCCGTTGTTCAAAATTCCCATGATGTACGCGCCGATGAGCGTGCCCCAAATCCAGCCTTTTCCGCCGGTGATGCTCGTACCGCCAATCACCGCCGCGGCGATGGCGTCCAGCTCCATGCCGGTGCCCATGTTGGGATCGCCGGAGTTCATTCGGGACGTTAAAATGAGCGCGCCGATGCCGGATGTGAGTCCGCAGATTCCGTATATGGCAATCTTGATTTTATCCACAGCCAACCCGACATATTTGGCCGCTTCCTCGTTGCCGCCGATGGCGTAGACGTAGCGTCCGAAGCTGGTGTGCCGCAAAACAATGTAGGCCAGAACGTAGACAACCAGCATGATGACAACCGGAACGGGAATCGGCCCGAAATAGCCGCGGCCGACCTGCTGGAAGCTTTCGCCCAATTCCGAAATGGGATAACCGCCGGTGATGATGAAACACAATCCGCGACCAATGACCATCGTTGCCAGCGTCACAATGAAGAACGGAATGTTTACCTTCGAAATGAGAATCCCGTTAAACACGCCCACGCCGAGACTGGCCAGCAGTCCGATAATGACGGACAAATACACCGGCGCACCGACCTTCTGCGCGAAATAGCTTATGATGATGCCGGTCAGCGCGACAATGGAACCGACCGAAAGATCGATGCCAGCGCTCAAAATTACGAACGTCATGCCCACGCCCACAATGGCCATGACAGAGATTTGCCGGCTGATATTCAGTAAATTCGAAAAAGATAGAAATCGTGGTGATAAAAAGGACATGATGATAATCATAATGCCTAACACAACCAGGATGCCGTACTTGTTTAAAATCGCTCGCAAAAATGACTCCTCTTTCAGATGTCGTTCAAGATTCGGTGTAATTGAATTGAACCGTTATTCCGGCCGTCGTCGCCATTCCAGGGATAATTCTTTGACATTCTCGTGTCTGAGCAATTTCACCGGGATCAAAATCTCCGAAGGCACGTCTTCGCCTTTCAATAATTTTTCAGCCGATTCGATGGCGGTTTTGCCGATGGAATAGGGGAAAACCAGCGCCGCGCCGCGGAGGCAGGGATCGTTGGCTTCGAACCGATCGAACGCTTCTTTCTGGCCGCCGCAGATCATCACCGCTTTGACGTCGTCGATTCGGTTGGCGCCTTCGATGGACGCCATGGCGCCGAGAGTCATCACATCGTTGATGCCGATGACGTAATCCACTTCCGGGTGGGAGATGAGCAAATCCTCCATCAGGGCCATGGCTTTCTCGCGCCGCGATTCTGCGTTCAGCTCGGACAGAATGGTGATGCCGGGGTAGTTGCTCATCACTTCGCGTATTCCCTTGACGCGATTGATGCCGGACGTGAGCACCGGATGAGTGATGATGCCAATCTCGCCATTGCCGTTCAATTGGTCGGTGATGAATTGCGCACAGATTCTGCCGGCTTCCACATCGTCGGACATGATGTGCGTTTTCACGTCGCCTTTCTCGGATTTGATGTCCACCGTGATGACAGGAATCCCCTGGCGAGTCACTTCGTCGATGGTCGGGCCAATGGCAGTTGGACTCACCGGGCTTACAATGAGCACATCGATTCCCTGCTGCAGGAAATCTTCGATGTCGCTGATTTGTTTGTTCAATTTGAGGTCTGCGTTTCGGGAGAGAACCTTTATTTTGAAATCCGTGCTCTTCGCGGCGGTTTCCAGCAGTCCGTTGTTGAGTGTGATATAAAAATCATCCTGCATGGTCAGCAGAGACGCGCCAATCAGGATTTGTTTTTCATCGGATTCTTTGGCGCAGTTGGTCAGAATAACCAGGCTCAGCAGCGCAGCAATCATTAGTGTTTGTTTGAATTTGCGGTTCATGTTTAACCTTTCGTTTGAGTAAAATAAAAGTGAAGTTGTTTTCAGTTGAATGACGTCAGAAAAGTGTTGAAGTGCAATCCCTTTATGGCTTGCATCGTGCATCGCATTGGTGATCTGAGGACTTTCGCTCAATCAAATCCTTCCTTTTCTGTTCGCATAATTCACTGCTCAACCTGAATCGAATTTTACCGCTCCGGCAGCGTTTTTCTGTATTCATTTTTGTACAATCCGATTTTCTCAACCGGGATTTGTTTGAAACCGAATTTAAACGCCGGGGAATTCTTTTTCAATTTAAAATTTTCTTTCTCAATATCTTCAAAGCCGGGATCGTCATCTGATGTGAAATTGGAATCATTTTTCAATCTGTCAATAACGTCGCTCGAACCGAAATCAAAGCGCACAAAATCAGCCTCGCGGGTCAGATGGTCGTCCAGCGGCGACCAGCGATTTTGTTCGGACGCGGCGATGACATTGTCTTCCACTTTCAAAATGTCAAAATCCATGCCGTCGTAAATGTCCATCCATCTTCCGCGATAAGAGACATTGCGAATGATTTCATTCCCTTTGGCCACAGCCGGATCGTCATTGTACAGAGTGAGCAGTTCCTGGTATTTTTCGCTGTAGGGCGGCTGCGAGTAATTCATGACGTCCATGCGCTCATACATCGTTTGAAATGTGCCGTCGATATAGAATTTGGCCCAGCCCAATCCGCGCGCGTCGATGTGCACCGAAGGCTGGCAGTCGATGAAAATATTATTCTCGATGGTGTTATCCCTGCCACCGCCAATGAACGCGCCTCGGTCTGATTTATAAACGATGTTACCATGCACCGTGGTTCCGCTGGAAAAATCGTCCAGGTAAACCGCGTTCACGCCATGCAGGCCCGGGCCGTGCAAATGATGAAAATAATTGTATCGAATCACGTTGCCGCGGCACGTCCAGTCGCGCCCCATGTAAAACGCGCCCACATCGCCTGTTTCCACTGCGATGGAAAACATTTCATTGAATTCAAGAATGTTTTCATTGCCGCGAAATCCGACGCCCATGTGCGGCGAATGGTGAATGTAATTGTGGGAAACGCGATTGCCAACGCCTGTCACCTGAACCGCCGGCTGGCTGGTTCGGAAAATTCGCCCGAAATGATGAATATGATTGTTGTCCGCGTAGTTGTTCCCGGGAGTGAGAGTCTCCCGCACGCCCCCATCGATTTTGATGCCGCCGGCCGCCGTGTTGAAAATGTCGCAACTGGTCAGTCCGTTGTACTCCCCGCCGTTGATGATGGCCGCTTCGTTGCCGAGATTGAGGAAAACACAGCCGGCGATTTTATTGTGCGAGCCGCCGTTGATTTTGACACCATTGCCGCGCCCGTACTGAAATGTGATTCCCTGCACCGTGAGGAAGGTGGTGTTTTCCAGCGAAACAATGGCGCTGTCGAGAAGTGAAACAGCAATTTCAGCATCAACCATCGTAGCCGGGGGCCAGAAATACAGCATGCCAGTGTCGCGATCGAGATAGTACTCGCCGGGAGAATCCAGCTCTTCGAGAATGTTGATAAAATAGAAACGCTGGCCTTTTCGATAGCCGTAATTATTGTACGGCTCTGCAATGGTAATTTCTTTTCGAACCGTATCAATGGACTGGATTTTATCGTACGTGTCGGCCCAGTCCCATGTCCAGTAGCCGTGCATCCAGAGATCGTCATGAAATTGCCAGCCGCCGGGACGATTCTCATCGTACTCAAATTTGCCGAAATGTCGGCCGGCCGGAATTCCATCGAACAGTTCGCGTTCGTTGCCTTTGTGTTTCAACTCGCGCCCGGTCTGCGGCACCGAAGCGATTCGCAGCCAGTCTTCATTGGGATATCGGGCGAGCGTCATGGACCGGTGATTGCAATACAATTCCAATGGCAGCGGTTGAATGGGGCGCCGGCCAAAGCCTTTGGGCTTCAATTTTCCGAAATTGGCGATCCCGTGTTTTTTCAAATCCAGTTGAACCACGTTCTTTCTGGCCGATTTCTGTAGCCGATTCAAAATAGCCGGCTCCGCCACAGCCTCGAAGCCACTGACGACTTTTCCGCCCAGGAACCGCACGTTTTCATCGGGGTACGCCCGCCAAATAATGGGGGAAAGCTCGGCGCCGGAATCTTGTTTGTATAGTTGAAATGTTTCGGTGATGGGATAATCGCCGGCGCGGAAATAAACTGTGATTCCGCCTGCTGGCAATCCTTCTGTTTTAATCAGATCACGAACAGCTTCCCGCGCTTTTTCGGGTGTGGCAAAAGGGCCGTCTGTTTTGGCTTTATTTGGTTCGGCCAATTGTCCTGACCAGGAATCGTTGCCAGCCGGGGAAACGAAAAAGCTGTTTTTCTCGGTTGTGAATTTTGAGCAATTTAATAAAAGGAAAAGCAGGGTAAACAATAGTGAAAGCTTTTTTATGTTGATAAACATTGTGGCTCCAATTTATTTTTATTTGCAGTCTCTAAGTACCTGATTGAAAATATGCGCTGCCACAACAAGCGGACAGCTTTTGTGAAAATATTAAAATAATTGTCATTTCGATCCCGATGCTTCGGGATCGGAATGACATTCATCTACAAATTCATGATTATTGCATCGTCTGTCAGCTTCGGGTGAAAAAGTTAATCTTTTTCGGACGGACTTGGAATTTAGATAATTATCTCCGATACTGCGGAAGCGTCTTTCGATATTCATCACGATACAGCCCAATCTTCTCCACCTGTATTTCTTTGAAACCGGCCTCAAACGCCGGCGAATTCTTCTTCAACCGAAAATCTTCTTTTTCGATATCCAAAAATCCAGGATTCTCTTTCAAAACGACATTGTCTTTGAAAATATCCTGAATGTCCTCTTCCACAGTCGTGTAATAGTTGTATCCGCTTTCATTATCCAGATTGAGATAATAGGGTTCCCAGCCGTCCGGCGCTTCTTTGATTCGCTTGCAGATAATGGAATCAGCGATGACATTGTTTTTCAAAGTCACGACGGAAAAATCGTAGGCAAAAAAATCATATAATTCTAAAAATCTCCCGCCATACGAAATATTGTTAAATATTCGATTGTTTTTGGGCACAGCCGGTTCGTCTTCGGCAAGGGTCAATAATTCCGGATATTTCTCGCTGTACGGCGGCTCTGTGGCGTTCATCGCTTTCAGGGAATCGAACAGCACCGGATAGGTGCCGTCGAAATAATAACTGGCCCAGCTCAAACCGCGCGCGTCCAGTAAAATTGAGGGATGGCAATCAATGAACACATTATTTTGAATGAGATTATCGCGGCCCCCGCCAATCAGCGTGCCGCGACCGGATTGGTAGCAGATATTGCCGTAAATTTTGAAGCCGGAGGAGAAATCATCCAGATAAATCGCAGTGACGCCGTGCAGGCCGGGGCCTTTCAAATGATGGAAATAATTGTAGCGATACTCATTCCCGCGCCACGTGTAGTTTCGCCCGGTGTGAATTGCGCCGGCGTCGCCGGTTTCGTTGCACACGTTGAAAATCTCGTTGAGCTCCAGCACATGCTCGTTGCCGCGAACGTACATGCCTTCGTGCGGGGCATCGTGAATCACGTTGTGCGCAACATAATTTCCCACGCCGGATAGATTGACCGCCAACTGCCACGTGCGCACCCACTTGCTGTAATGATGAATGTGATTGTTGGTGGCAAAATTATGCCCCGGAGTGAGTGTTTGCCTGTCGCCGCCGCCAAGAATAATGCCGCTCATGGCTACATCGTGGATATCGCTGCTGGTGATTCCGTTGTTTCGGCCGCCGTTGATGACGACCGCATTATCGCCGAGAAAGCTGAAATCGCACCCGGCGATTAAATTATCGCTGCCACCGTTGATAACAACTCCGCTGTTCCGCGAATATTTGAACGAAAAATTCTCCAAACGGACGTGACTGCAATTGGTCAGCGTGATCAGCGGCGTATCCAGAACCGAAACGAAGGCCTCTCCATTTTCGGGGCTTTCCGGCGGCCAGAAGTAGAGCAAACCTCGTTCCCGGTCGAGATACCATTCCCCGGGCGAGTCAATCTCTTCCAGCACATTGAGAAAATAGAACCGCTGATTTTTCGTGTAGCCGTAATTATGATGCGGTTCGGCCAAGGTGATTTCATTCCTGCGAAAATCGATCTTTTTTACTTTCTGGTATGAATCGCTCCAGTCCCACGTCCAGTAGCCGTGCAGGAAAATTTCATTTTCCTTTGACCAATTCAAAGTTTTCTCTGTTGAAAATTGAATTCGCCCGTAATGCCGGCCCACCGGCACGCCATCGAACCGCTTTTCACGCTCCAGTCCTTTGTGGAAAAGCTTCGCCCCTGATTGGGGCACGTCGGCGATTTTCAGCCAGCCTTCGTTGGGGTATCGGGCTTTTGTCATTCGCTTCCCTTTGAAAAACAACTCCAAACCAGGCCCGCCGCGCTGGGTGATGTGGCCATAGTCGGAAATGCCGTTTGCTTTTAAATCGACCTGCACAACATTTTCACTCGCGGCAGCAGTCAACCGCCGAAGGATTTTTGGATCGTTCACCTTCTCAAAATTCGATATTTTTTTCCCGCCCAAAATAACAACCTCTCCATCGCCAAAGCTTTGCCACACGACCGGCAATTTTTCCGAGCCGGAATCGAGGGAGTCAAGCTGCAAGGTTTCCGCAAAAGGATAACTGCCTTTTTTCACGCGAATGAGGGCATTGCTATTTTGATAGTCCATTTTGAGCGAGCGCACAGCGTCGCGCGCCTTGCCGAACGTGGCGAACGGGCCGTCGGTTCCTTCCGCATTGGGAGAATCGATTTTGCCTGACCAATCGTCGTTTCCCGATGGTGAAATATAAAAGGTGACGGGCTTTTGTTCGAATAGTGTGCAATGGAAAGATAGAACAGGCAAAATAAAGAGAGCAAAGTAAAAGCGGATTCTCATGAATTTTCCTTTTGATATAGGTCGATGAAAAATGGTTTTATTTCTAATGGTAAAGCGGCTGTAATATTTGTGGGACAAATTTTTTAAAATGTAAAAAATTATCCGGCAATAATCAACAGGTATTTGTAATTTGTTTGGCTCGAGGTCCCGAAGGCGCC
Organism: uncultured Cytophagia bacterium; assembly: GCA_964605145.1. Taxonomy (GTDB): domain Bacteria; phylum Zhuqueibacterota; class Zhuqueibacteria; order Thermofontimicrobiales; family Thermofontimicrobiaceae; genus CAZSBG01. The sequence continues at coordinate 24,691 of CAZSBG010000071.1, forward strand.
GAGTTTATTTGAGCCGAAGCCTTACTTTTTTCTTTCTTTTTATTTATTCGAGTCTTGGCGCCTGCGTGGCAAAAAAAAACTATGATTCTTCTTGAAAATTCATTACATTACATTCGATAAAATAAAAAATGGAGTCTGATTGATGATTAAATTGATGGTCGCGCTGGGAAACCCGGATCGGCAATATTTAAAAACGCGGCACAACATTGCCTGGCAATTCATCGAGCAATTGTCATTTTACGGTGATTTGAATTGGCAGAATAAATTCAAGGGCGAATATGCGTCTAAGCGAATGGACAGCGAAAATATTTATTTTCTGAAACCGCTCACATACATGAACCGAAGCGGGGAGAGCGTGCAGGCGGCGATGCATTTTTTCAAAATAAAAGCGGAGGAAATGCTGGTCATTCACGACGATCTGGAAATGGATTTCGGGGAGGCAGGATTCAAAAAGGGCGGGGGACTGGCCGGGCATAACGGACTTCGTTCCATTGCGTCATCGGTTGGCACAAAGGATTTTTATCGATTCCGCCTGGGCATTTCGCGGCCCAAACACGGCAACGTCACTGCCTGGGTGCTGGGAAATTTCTCTGAGGATGAATCCATGCAACTTTATGATTATTTGAATAAAGCCGCAGCGATGTTCGAGGAAGATTTCAGTGGAAAAACCAGTCCCAACGAAAGCAAAGTAAAATTAATCCGCTAAAAGCCCACGTCATTAATACTACATAGTCAGATTAAAAAATGTCTCGAAAAACAAGGTAGTATTTCATAATCATTGTCATTCCCGCATGCTTTTAGGGAATCTCCTCATGATTTAGAATGAGATTCCTGCAAAAAACGCGCAGGCGACCAAAGGAAGTCCAGCGGAAATGACATAAAAAAGATAATCTGACTAAGCAGTATAAAATTCGGATGTGAAAATTGCAGACAGAGCAAATTCGCGTAATTAGCGAAATTCGCGGTTTAGAAATAGAATCATCTTCTCAACTAAAATTCTTCTTTGAATCGAAATAATGCAGCTTCTCCATTTTGCTGTGCAGGGTGCTGCGCGGAAGCTGAAGCAGGCGGGCCGCGTTGCTGATGTTGTTGCCTGCCACCTTCAACGCCCGGTCGATGATTTCCCGCTCGTGTGTTCGTATTTGCTCATGGAAGGATTGGTTATTTTTCATCGGATTTGCCGGCACGTGTTTCGTTTCTTTCAATTCACCCGTTGCAGCAGCTTCTTCAGGAAATTTGAACAGGTCCACATCCTGCGGCACCGCCAGCAAACGCTGCACCGTGTTTTCCAATTCCCGCACATTGCCAGGCCAGCGATAGTTCCTCATTTTTTCGAGCATGGCCGGCGTCATTTTGAGCGTTTTATTTCCCTTGGTATATTTTTCAATGAAATGGTCGATCAGAATCGGCAGGTCGTCTGCGCGCTCCCGCAACGGCGGCACGTTTATGGGAATGATGTTCAGCCGATAGTACAAATCCTCCCGAAACCTGCCTTCCTGCACCAGACCCAGCAGGCTCGCTTTGGTCGCGCACACCACGCGAAAATCAACGCGCAACGCTTCGGAGCTTCCGATGGGCTGAACTTCCCGTTCCTGCAGCACTCTGAGCAGCTTCACCTGGAGCAGCAGCGGCAGATCGTCGATGTCATCGATGAAAAGCGTGCCTTCGTGCGCCCGCTCGATATAACCTTTGTGCCGGCGAACAGCCCCGGTGAACGCGCCTTTTTCGTGTCCGAACAATTCGCTTTCAAGCAGACTCTCCGGCAGAGCGGCGCAATTCACCGCAACAAACGGCCCGCTGCTTCGGTCGCTGAATTGATGCAGGGTTCGCGCCACTAATTCTTTGCCGGTTCCGCTCTCGCCCTGGATGAGCACTGTGTGGTCCGTCGGCGCCACGGATTGAAGCGTTGCCAGAAGTCGCTGCATCACCGGCGTGTTCCCGATGATGGACTTGTTTTCATAGCGATGAATTCGGTTTTTTAGTTGCGTGTTTTCGTGCATCACCTCCTGGAAACGCTGAATATTTTTCAGCATGCTCAGCAGTTTATCCGGCGAAAAAGGCTTGGTCAAATAGTCGTACGAACCAAGCTTCAGCGCAGTTACGGCTGTTTCCACTGTGGCGTACGCTGTGATGACGATTACGGTGCAATCCGGGTGCTTTTCCTTTGCAGCTTTCACGATATCGAGTCCGTTCATCGCCGGCAACCGCAAATCCGTGATCACCACTTCGAACTTTTCTGCGTTCAATAATTCGAGGCCTGCTTTGCCTGTTTCGCACGAACTCACACTGTACCCCTCTTTGCGCAGCGTATCGGTCAATGTGATTCGCGAAATTTTTTCATCTTCAATGAGTAAAATTTTCATGCGGCGCCCTGAATTGGTAATGTTACGCGAAACGTCGTATTTTCGCCCTGCGTGCTGGTGACGGAAATCGTTCCGCCGTGATTTTCAACAATGCCGAGACTCACCGAAAGCCCAAGCCCGGTTCCCTGGCCTTCGTCCTTTGTCGTGAAAAACGGATCGAAAATATTGTCCAGGTTTGCAGCTTCGATGCCGGCCCCGTCATCCGAAATTTCGAGATAAACCGAATCGCTGTTTTCGAAGCCGGTTCTGACTGAAATTCTGCCGTTATCTTCGATGCTGTCGAAACTGTTCAGCAGCAAATTCATGATTACTTCCTGGATGAGATGACTGTCGGCCTGAATTTGCGGCAGGTTCGGGGCCAAATCGGCGCTAATCTCGATGTTGTTTTTTTCAAGCCGATATTGCAGCAGCGAAATCACTTTTTCGATGTCTTCATTCAAATTTATTTTCGAAATTTGTTTGGATTGCTGACGCGAAAATCCCAACAATTTTTGCACAACCAGCGCGATGTGATCGAGCCCTTCGTTGGCCAATTCGAGATATGTTTTTGTCTGGGCTAAATTTTCCGGTTCGCGCTCCATGGCATAGAGGCAATTTTTAATTCCGTTGAGTGGATTGTTGATCTCGTGCGCCACGCCGGAAGCCAGCCGTCCCACCGAAGCTAATTTTTCCGCGTGAAAAATTTGCTTCTGAGCTTCCAGCAATTGTCGCCGCGACAGGGCCAGGCGCTGCTTCATCTTTTCGAAATTGTTCACCAAAAACCCGATCTCATCGTTGCCGGCTTTCATTTGCATGGGCGCATTATTTTCGAGATCGATGCGGTTCATTTCTGAAACAAGCTGGCTGAGTGATTTGGTCAGCCGATCGATGAGAAAATAAATGACCGCCAAAATGATGACGACGACGATAATTGTAAGCGCGATCAAAAAGAAGAAAAGTTGAATGATTTTTGCGCGCGTCTGCTCGCTGTCGAAACCCATCTTCAAGGCGCCCCACGATTTCCCGTAAATTTGGAGTGGGATAGTTATTTCTGTGATCCAACCGAAATTTTCAATATTGTGAATATGGCAAATTGGTTCGAAATTACCTGTCAACGACGAAATATTCAGTTCATCCCGAAAGTGATCGGTGGAGTGAAAACTACTCCTGACAATAATCTGTCCATGGGGATCGTACACATAAACGAATTTCACCTGCTCATTTTTTTTCAGAAAATTGTGAATATGATTTTCAAGGAATCCTTCCTGTTGCAGCAAACCGCTTTCCTGGTAAATGAGCGCGTCCAAAATGGAAACGGAGAAGGTCTGGGTCACCAGCAGCGCGCTTTCCCGCTGATTTTTCAAAATGAGGGATCGCCACTGCAGCAGCACGCTGATTGAAATTGCCATCATTAAAATGATGATGATGATTCCCATGAGCATTAAAATGCGTGTCTTCAAGCCGATCATTTTGCTCATGGTTTTTCCTCCAGCGACTCGATGATGGATTCGACGTGGTTGTAATCTTCATCCTGTGCGACTGTGAATCCATAGGCGAATTCCGGGTCCCAGTTTTTCACAATGTCCTGAAATTCCGGTTTCCGAATATCGATTTTGAGCAAAACCGTTTGAATTGCTTCGACGACGGCCGGATCCAGGTTGGAATTAATGACAATGGGCGAACCGGGAATGGGTTCCGAAGAAGCTAAAAAGCGAATGCCCTTGTCGATGAATTCGTACGCGACGCGGTCTTTCACAACGCCGACATCAAAATTTCCGCGCAAAACCTGGTAAATGACAGTATGGTGATGGTCGAAATAATAGACCGAATCCAGGTCGCTGATGTTCAATCCGTATTTTTTGAATTCGTAACGAAGAAGCCAGTTGCCGGAAAATGACAGGGGAGATGGAAGCGCCAATCGTTTTCCTTTGATGTCGCTGATGGTTTGAAACGGACTGTCAGAGCGCGTGACAATGACCGAATGAAAATAAGGCTCAAACTGGTTGTTCAATGGTTTGAGAATGCATTTCAGCGGATACTTTTTTCTGGCGGTGAGGTAAATGTACGTTCCCAAAAACGCTGCCTGAACTTCGCCTCTGGCCAATTGCTGAATTGTTTCGTCGTAGGAATTGCTCAACTTTAATTCGAATTGATAATTCGTTTTTTCGCTGAGATAATTCATGATCGGCTGGTAGCCTTCGTAAATGAGGTTGGGAGAAAACCTGGAAATGACGCCAATATAGATGATCTTTTTGGTCACTGAGTCCGGCTTTTGTTCAGGTTGGAAATTCGCATTTTTCGGTTCCATTGTAATGTCCGTAATCGTGAAATACCCATAAATGGTGACTGCGGCGATTAAAATCAACACGACTGCAGCGAATAAGAATTGAATGTATTTCATCTTGCGTTTCTCTGGTTGTTTCATTTTTTTGGGAGACCTTTCAGTAAAATATATACCTTAAAATGAGGTGTTGTAAAATCGCCCTAATTTAAAGAATGGAGCAGAGAAAGTCAAGTGGAATGTCGATATATCGGCAATAAAAATACCGAAATTTCGATAATGTGTCGGTTTTTCGTAATCGCAACATTCCAAGTGATTGGAAAAGTATACAAAAATTAGCATTTAAGTATAGTTAACTTCGTGGCATGGACTTTGCAAAAAGGTATTTATTTCGCTTTTATGGAATGGTTAATATCTTTTTCGCATGAATCATCTTGTCAGAGATATTCACCACTTTACCGGTTTAAGAATAGAGGAGAATATATGTCCGAAATTAAACCACGTTTTGAATTCAGGGCGTTTGCCCAGGATTTTGGAATTGTCGAAGAAAAAATGCGCCAGCTCAGTCCTGTGGAAAAGATACGCGAAGGCCTGGAAATTTACATCATGTCTGCCGGCAACAATGAAAATAATACCAAAATCCGGGACAACCTGATGGACATCAAAGTGTTTGTCACAGAATCCAAAGGACTGGAGCAGTGGAATCCGCGAATGAAAGGTCAATTCCCAATGTCCGCGGAAGTTATTCGAAACGATGTATTTCCTGCTTTTGGCGTGACCATCCCTGAATTGAACCGCGAAGTATATTCACTGCAGCAATACATTGATGAAATCATAGCGCCACACCCGGGCCTCGCCGCAGTGAATGTCTTTAAACGTCGATTTGCCTTTACCATCAACAATTGCATTGCGGAGTTGGCAGACGTATACATCAACGGCGCGCGCGTTAAAACTGCCAACCTGGAATCTGTAGATGTGGAAGCCATTTTAAAGGCGAAAACCATGGTCGGATTGGACGCATTCGAAAATGTGAATTACTTGCTGGCGATCAAGCGCGTGATTGGCATGGAACCGCTCGCTGCGTCGTCTCCGTATCGGGCGAAAATCAAATAAGTCGTTAGTACCTGATAGGTAAAATCCTATACTTTTTTGGCAAGAAATTATTTAGTGCCCATCATAAGTTCCATCTATTCAGCTTGTTACAAAGGCCATTTTTCAGATAAACTTTTGGTACTGACTTGTACGGGGCAGGGTTTTCATTTTTAATTTATAATTCATAATTTTGAATTCCAGCATGTCTGGCTTAGGGGATAGGCGTTGGGTGTTAGAAAGGTGTGGCAGACGATAAATATGTGCTTTTAATTCAAAATATTAAAATAGAGGAAAGTAAATGGCCAAAGAGATCGAACGAAAGTTCCTGGTGAAAGGCGACGACTGGCGCAAGCTGGCAAAAGGGACTCACTATCGGCAGGGGTATTTGTCAACAGTGAAAGAACGCACCGTGCGCGTCCGAACCATTGATGATAAAGGTTTTCTGACCATAAAAGGAATCACGGTTGGAGCGACCCGAGCCGAATACGAGTACGAAATTCCGGCACAGGACGCAAACGCCATGCTGGACAATCTCTGCGAAAAACCACTCATCGAGAAATATCGGTATAAAATCGACTATGAAGGCTTTACCTGGGAATTAGATGAATTCGAAGGCGATAACCAGGGACTCATTGTCGCTGAAATCGAATTGGCCGATGAAAATGAAAAATTTGGAATACCGGAATGGATTGGGGAAGAAGTGACCGGCGATCCGAGGTATTTCAATTCCAATTTAACGAAACAACCGTACACCACGTGGTAATAAAGGACCGAGAAATGTCTCTGCATGAAACCCCGCCAAAAAGTGTTGACCAATCCAGTCTTCAATCGGAATTGCCTGAAAAATGCGATTTGCCGGAGAAGGCTGTGCCGGAACGCGATCCTCTGGATATGAGCAATTATCACCTGAATCAGCTTCCACGAAAAATCGCTTCTCCATTTGAAAATTATATGGCGAAATTCGGCGGGCCTTTGGCGATTGTTGCTTTCATCATTCTCAATTACTTCATCGACTTCAATTTTTTGAGAAATTTCGATCTGACAATTTTGGGCAAAGAAGCGAGAGCGATTTTTGACGCTGTGGGCGCGGACGCATTTCATTCGAAAAATGTGTCCATGTTTGCAGTATTTGTCGCCGCGCTCATCTTGTGGGTCACCGAAGCCGTGCCCAATTATCTCACCTCGCTCATGCTCATCATCGCTTTGGTGCTTACCGGCGTTCTCACCGAAGTGGACGCATACCATCAGTTGGGCCACAAAATCATGTGGTTGAATATTCTATCTTTCGTTCTGGCGAGCATGCTGGTAAGAACCGGCGCCGCGAAACGGTTTGCCCTGTGGTTCATCGTTCGGTTCGGGAAAAATGCATCTTCCATCTTCTTAAGTTTCATCGCCATTAATCTCGTACTGTCTGCGTTCATTTCGGCCACCACAGCAAAAGCGGCTATTCTGCTCCCAATTTTTATGGTTATTGCCGCCATTTACGGAGCGCCAGGTGGTTCGAAAAAAACGAATTTCGGCCGAAATATCGTCCTGCAAAATCTGTTTCAGATAAACATGGGCGCCAGCGGATTTGTCACCGGTTCCGGGGCGAATTTGTTAGCCGCGGCGCTTATTGGCAGCGCGATCGGCCATGAGATATTTTATTCGGACTGGCTTATCATTGGACTGCCCCTTGCCATTGCGTTGATGCTCATTGGCTGGGCCGTTGGAACCAGATTTGTTTTTCCGTTGCAGGACAAAGAAAAATCGCCGCAGATCCAGGGCGGCATGGACAGGCTGAAGCAGGAGTTGAAGAAGCTGGGTCCCATTCATGTGGATGAAATAAAATCGGTGCTGATTTTTTTGGCGGTGTTAGCGCTGTGGGCCACTGATCGCTGGCATGGTATCAGCGCGACTGCTGTGGCGTTCCTGGGCGCTGTGGTTGCATTAACGCCGGGAGTGGGCGCCGTTAAATGGAACGATGTGGATATTCCCTGGCATTTGCTGTTATTTTCTGCCGGGGCATATACGCTGGGCGAAGGATTGCAGGTGACCGGCCTGCCTGCCATTCTGGTGGACAGCGCATTCAACAGCATGGGCTTCAACGAAAATACACCGTTCTGGATTTTGTATCTCATCATCACCGGGTCCATGTTGTTCAGCGCTCTTATCTTTCAATCGAAAACCATGCGCACGCTCATTTTCATCCCGATTGCCATTGGCGTGGCCCACAAGTTTGGTTTTTCCGTGATGAGCCTGGCGTTTCCGGCGGCGCTGCTCATCGAACACGTGTATGCGCTGCCGTTCAATAGCAAACCGGCCGCGCTGCTCTATGTCACCGATCAATATAGCTGGTCCGATTCATTCAAGTATGGTTTTACGATGATGGTCATTGCCTGGATTATCAGCATTATTATGGCCATGACGGTTTTTCGGTTTATGGGAATTACGCCCAATGGGCTTGGGATTTTTGTAACTATTCAGTCCAACAATTTTAAACAATAACCGGTTGATTTAGAAAG
>CAZSBG010000072.1:0-32044 GCA_964605145.1 uncultured Cytophagia bacterium
ATATCTGATTAATTTTATTGATAACATTAAGTTAAATATCTATTGTTTGAAATTTGTGAATAATTCAGGTGATATACAGTATAAAAATAAATAACCGAAAGGTTAATTAACTTGGCTGAAATTCATCGCATAGATTTCAATATTTTCAGATATAAAAAAATGAGGCAGGCTGTGGCAATTGCTTTCGTCATTTCTGCAATGCTTCACGCCATCCCATTTGTGTCGAATTTTGAGCTGCCAAAGAAAGAAATTGAAGTAAAGCGAAAACCGATGAGCGTAAAATTTGTCCAGCGGGCGCCGCGATTGGTCAAGCCGCTGGAACTTACAAAGCGACCGACAATTGTTCAACGGAAATTAACGAAACGTATCAGCCGAAAAGCGGCGAAAACATTGCGCTCAGTTCGGACCGCAGCCATGCATGGGGGGACAGCCCTGGCTTCTTTAGCCGCGCCAACAGCAAGCGTGGAGAGAAGTTTCACGCCACAGCGCCTGGAATTGGGGCCTGAAATTATCGCCAGCGAAGTGAGCAATGTCAAGGAATCCACCATCAAAGAGCTGGACGAAAATTTGCTCAACGCCGAGGCGATGGACTATGGCCGGTTTTCATCGTTTGCTGTTCAAAACCCAAATGATAAACAGGATGTTGATGGATTTATTTACCTGGCGCTGATACGCTACAAAACAGACCGGGTGGATTCAGGCAATGAACCGGACTGGAATACATCGGCCAGGGCGCTGCCAAATATTGCCGAATATTTAAATGAACATACCGGGGTGAATGCAAAATTCGCCGGCGTTATTACATTGGACTCGGAAGATTTATTGCAAAGGAAGCTCCCGTTTCTATTCATGACAGGCCATTATTCGTTTGAATACACAGCCATGGAAGCGGAAAATCTGGGACGATACCTGCGCGATGGGGGATTTCTTCTCATCGATGATTCCTACTATTTTAAAGGGGGGCCATTTGACATTTCGGCGAGAAGCCTCGTTAAAAAAGCACTTGGCGATGAGGCGGTGTTCGAAAAAGTACCGAACGATCATCGGATGTATCACTGCTTTTTCGATTTCAATGGGCCTCCGGTGGGAGATGATGTCGTGAACCGATGGGAGAGTCGATTGAATGGGGCGCGAACAACCTATGATCATCTTGATGCCGTCTTTCTCGATGGGAGAATGGTGGTGCTCATTTCCAATAAAAGTTATAATAATGCATGGAATGCTGATCCGCATTGGCGCCCTGGAACAAGCAATTCGCTTAGCGCCACGAATATGCGGCAGCTTCAATTTGCAGTAAATATTGTTGTTTTTACACTCACGCAACCCGGTGGTTACACCCAACAGAACGCGCGATACAGATAAATTGATTTTATGACAAAACTAATTGTGAAAACCGATAGACTGGATTTCAGTAAATTTCAGATCAACCTCTGGCCGATAGTTCGAACGGCTTTGATTATATCATTCCTGATTTCGCTGACGCTTCATCTCATTCCTTTTATCAGCAGCTTCAAAATTCCGAAAAAAGAAGTGGAAGTAAAGCGAAAGCCGATGAGCGTAAAATTCGTTCAGCGAGCGCCGCGGCTTGTGAAACCACTGGAATTAACAAAACGCCCCACAGTCGTCCAACGAACGCTAAATCGGAAAATATCCAGAATGAGCAGCACCACACCGCGCTCCATGCGAACAGCTTCAATTCATGGCGGTACAGTGCTTGCTTCTCTTTCACCCCCGGATGTCGAGATAGACCGTTCCATGTCATTCAATCAACGAATGGACCTGGGACCGGAATTAATTGCCGGAGACGTGAGGGTTGGAAAAGAATCGAGTATGAAAAGCCTGACCGATGATTTGATGGACGTGAAACACCTGGATACCGGGCGCTACAAAGCCATGGTTGTTCAGGATCCCAACGATAAAACAAAAGTTTCCGGTTTTTTTCACATGGACCTATTGCGCGTCAACAGTCACATGGTGCGAGACTGGGATGGAAATCCCGGATGGAACTCGGAACCCACTGCGCTGCCCAATGTGAAAAAAATGGTTGAAAAAGTAACGGATATCAAAATGACGCTGTCAGAGTTCATTCGAATGGATTCTGAAAAGCTGCTCGACTCGCCCATGGTGGTATTGACCGGTGAAACCGTGTTCGATTACAGCGAGGCCGAAGCTGAAAATCTGGGGCGCTATTTGAGAAACGGAGGCTTCCTGTTTTTCGATGATTCCGGTATTCCCATGATTGGCAGTCCCATCGACAGAACCGCGCGCCAGCTCATGAAAGACGCCCTGGGTGAAGACATCGTCTTTGAAAAATTGCCAAACGATCACAGACTGTATCATTGTTTTTTTGATTTTAATGGTCCCCCCATAGGTTTTGATTTCCGGTTTTCCAAAGAGCTGCATGAGCCGTACGATTTCCTGGAAGGCGTGTATATCGATGGTCGACTTGCGATCCTGATATCCAATAAGGCATATTGTAAATTCTGGGATCACGCCTACATGGGCGAGAAATCGCATGGACTGGGCGATCCCACGCGACAGCTCCAATTTGGGGTGAATATCGTTGTGTTTGCTCTCACCCAGCCTGGCGGCATTGTGCAGCGACAGATGAATTATAAATAGATCATTTTTATTAAAATAGCTACTTCCACTTTGACATAATTTGCGGCTCTTTAAAGTCGATTATTAATGAGTAAAAAAATATATTGAACAAAATAAACGATTAAGCGCTTGGGAGGCTGAAATGAAACGAATGAGATTTTTATTCCCCATTTTATTTATGTTTGTGTCGATTTTTTTATTTCAATGCGCGTCGCTGATTCCACCTTCGATTAAAATGGAATCGAAGCTCACGCCGGTAACTGATGAATTAAATGAAAATCTGAAAGTCGAAGAAGATGGCGCCCTGGCTTATGTCGCCGAGGGGATGAAAATCGTCGTGAAGCCAATGACTGATGAACAGTTGAACAAAATGTTTCCAGAAATCTCTTATCGTAAGGATGCATCGACGAATCCATACACCTATGGCAACTGGGTCGATCCTGAATTGGGGTATACACCAATTCGGTTCACAGTTTTTGTCGTCAAGGTGTTCAATTATGCACTGCCCAAAATCAATCTTGATCCTTTGAAAGCAGAGCTCGCATCAGCTCGTGGTGATAAATTATCTCCCTATGCCAGGGATAAGAAGGACAACCCGGGCAGTGAAAAGAATTTTGAAAGTTATTACCTGAAAAGAAAAGGCGCGAGTGGGGTTGAGCGAAACAGATTTGAAGAACGCATGGGTATGGTTCGAAAAACTCTGTACACTGAAGGGGAGGTTTTTAAGGGCGATAAAAGAGACGGATTTCTCGTTTTTGATCCATTAAATCCTTCCATCAAGGAAGTGACATTAACTTTGAACGAGTTTGTCACACAATATGATGCGAACAATTGGCCCCAAAAAAAAATTGATATTGAGTTCCCGTTTAAACGGGAATGGCAGGCAGCACCCCAAACGAAAAATAAAAAATGAAATTTTTGTTGAAAGCAACATTTTTATTATGGTTTATATTTGCTGGCATGTCGGGAATATTCGCACAATCCCGGAAACCTGTCTGCGCATTTTTACCATTTCAAAATACATCTGATTTCAAGAATGAAAAATGGAAAATCGAACGAGGTATTCCCCAGGCTTTCAGCGATAGTCTGATCAACTCCGGATTGTTCCAGGTTATCAGTTTATCCCGCGTTGAAGAACTTCTTTCCGAGCTAAATATTCGGTCGAATGATTACAAAAATCCGGAACTACTGCAAAAAGTCAGTACAGCGCTGGAAGCAGATTTCCTGATTTTTGGTGAGATTAAACTTTTCGATTTGAGCAGAACAAATATTGGCGATCCCATGCTGGGGGGATTTGAGTCATACAGTGTCGTCATGGAAGCCTCGTTCTCGTTATATAATCGACTCGCCGGGACCATTTCCGGCGCCTATTCAATTCAAAGTGAAGTAAAAGAAAAAGATATGGGCGTGACGTTTGTAGGACGTCCTTCAAAAAATTATATCAGTTTTCGTGACCTTGACAAAATGGCGTTCAATTCATCTGATTTCAATAAAACAATATTGGGAGCCGGGTTGCAATATCTCGTCGCCAAATTTTATGAAAAAATGATTGAGTTAATCCCTGTGGAGCAGAAAAGGGATGAATTGCACGAAGCCAATGAATTTGTTGAAGCGCTGATTGTATTCAAGCGGGATAACGAAGTTTACCTAAATGCCGGAGTCGCTGAAAAAGTGCGTGTTGGTCAGGTGTACCCGGTTTACTCGAAGGGTGAAAAAATTCTCCATCCGGATAGCGGCGAGCTGCTCGGATATACGGATAAATATGTTGGCAAAGTGAAAGTGCAAATAGTGAAGGACAATCACCTTTCGATGGCTGAAATCATAGAAGAAATTGAACCGATAAAAACAAAAGACACTGTTCGGATTGAGAAAAAATAATTTATCGATTTTGAGACGCGTTATTGAGCTTCGACAGGGCAACTCTGGCGGAATTTTGAACGCCGGATATTGGATCATTCAGCGCCTGCTCCAAAGCCGGGATCGCCTTTGGATCGCCCAGATAACCCAGAGCCTCGGCGGCTAATGCGCGCAGTGCTTTATTCCCATATTTGAGATTTTCGATCAAAATCGGAAGCGCCCGTTCATCCTGAATTCGACCCAATGCTTCTAACGCGAGGCCCACGAGGTAGACATCGTCCCTTTTTGCCGATTCCAGAGCAAGACGAAATCCGATGGGATTGCCCAGTGATCCCAGTGTCAATGCGGCCAATAATTTATTCTGGGCTGATTGATTTTGTGAATTGAATATTTTTAACAGCGTCGGTTCTGCAGCCTGGTTTTTAATTTGACTGAGGGAAAGGGCCGCCTGGTGTTTCACGTCTGAAGCTTCTTCAGGATCGGACATAATATCAAGCAATTGTTCGATGATGTTATCGTCATTAAAGCTACCCAGCGCTGAGACGGCATAGTACCTGACAAGCGGATTTGAGGATTCGAGTTTTTCCAGCAGAGCCGGGATGGCGCGTTTATCTCTTGATTTTGCCAAAGCTTCTGCGGCTGCCTGCTGCACATTTTTATATTCATCCTTTTTCAAAACGTCGATAAGCGTCGGCACAGCAGAAGTATTGTTCAAATCACCCAACAAATCGACAATGCGTTGACGAACAATTTCATCTTTGTCTTGCAGATGCGATTCTAATTTGGAAATTAATCTCTGATCAAGCTTGACCAGTTCGGAATAAAGAACTTCCCGTTTCGGGTTATCGCTTTTCACATAACATTTCCAGAGCAAAATCTTTGCATTCAGATTATTGGGTTCCTTTTCCAGAAGATTCGTCAGAATAGCAATCGCATCATCCAGTCCGGTGGATGAATTATTCAGTTTGTTTTGAAATGAAGTTCGCTTGTAAATTTCATTTGCCCGATCGATTTCAGATTTAGAGCACCCTAAGACAAATGAAATCAATAAAAGCGCTGTTAAAAAATATTTCATAAAATCCCCTCAATAAAGTATGTGTAATATAATTCATTCGAATATTTTAATCAAGAAATTTTTGGAATTAATTTCAAGCTTCCTCGCAAATCATAACTTGATACGGACTCGGAAAATTCTATGAAGCGGTGGTTTTGGTATTTAACTCTCTATTCTATCCTCCTACTGATGATTACTATTTCAGCGAATGCAGCACACAAAGAAGCACGAGGCGTCTGGTTGTCACGATTCGAATATACGACGCTTGGGTATTCCATGACGCGGCAAAAACAATATATCGATCAGGCTGTGGAAAATCTTACAAACGCGAATTTCAATATGCTGATTTTCCAGGTACGCGGCCAGGCGGATGCATTTTACCAGTCCAGCGTGGAACCCTGGTCGCATCGGCTAACCGGGACATTGGGGCAGGATCCCGGCTGGGACCCGCTTCAATACGCCATTGATTCAGCGCATAAAAATGCTATTGAACTTCACGCATGGATTAATGTTTTTCCATGCTGGAAAGGCGCAAATCCACCGACGGAATCCACGCCGCGGCATCTGTACCTGGAGCATCCGGAATGGATATGCTGCGATCCCCAGGGGAATCCCATGCCTCATGATGGCGATGCGTACGCAACGTTAAGTCCCGGCATTCCGGAAGTCCGCGACTATTTGAAAAACATCTGTCTTGAAATTGTGATGAATTACGATATCGATGGTTTGCACTTTGATTATATCCGCTATCCGGGCATTCAGTATTCTTACGACCCCATCAGTGATTCACTGTTTCACGATCCTGTGCATGGTAATCCGAATAACCTATCCCGGGCGGATTGGCAAAGGGAGCAGGTGAATACTTTTGTACGCGACGTGTATGATGAAATAAAGCAAATAAAACCGCATGTAAAGATTTCCGCGGCGGTGATTGGTAAATATAATTATTCAAATGTGAGCTGGGATGGATACAATGCCTGCTATCAGGATGGTAAACAGTGGACCGCCGAAGGAAAGATCGATTTTTTAGCGCCCATGATGTACTGGCCTATAGGCAGCCTGAGCCCGTGGGCGCCGTTCGAGATTTTGGCTCGAAACTGGGTGTATGATAATTCAAATGCCCGTCATATTTATGGCGGGATTGGCGCTTATAAAAATACGGATAATTTCCCTGAAATCGCAGCGCAGATTGATACCCTTCGCGCAATTCGGGCTGAAGGTGAAATTTTTTACGCGCATACAAGCTTGAAAAATTCCTATTTTTGGGATGATCTGTTGGAGTGGCATTATAAGCAGTTGGCCAATGTGCCGCCCATGCCATGGCAGGATGATGAGCCGCCAAATCGTCCGCAGGGTTTGGATGCCAGGTGGATTTCACCAACATCGATTGTCCTGAACTGGCAGCCACCGATGGAAGCAGAAGATGGCGATATTGCTGATTATTACAATGTATATCGCAGCGT
Source organism: uncultured Cytophagia bacterium (assembly GCA_964605145.1). Classification (GTDB taxonomy): domain Bacteria; phylum Zhuqueibacterota; class Zhuqueibacteria; order Thermofontimicrobiales; family Thermofontimicrobiaceae; genus CAZSBG01. The sequence continues at coordinate 6,976 of CAZSBG010000072.1, forward strand.
GGGCAGAACTCCCGTTGACATTGAAGATCCGCGGTTCCTGCATAAAATTACACCGAAGAACACCCTTGAGTTTGTCGATACCGGCCTGGATTCCAGTAAAAAATACTATTACTGGATATCGGCTCTCGACGATGCCGACAATGAGGGCGCGGTAACCGGATATAAACGGGCAACTTCTGTGGTAACCGAAATCGCAGCTTTGCCGCTGGGTTTTTCGCTTAAGCAGAATTATCCAAATCCCTTTAATGCGAGCACGAGAATAGAGTTTGCAATTCCTTATGCATTAAGTAATAAGCGAGTCAGGTTGGTCATTTACGATGTATTGGGCAAAAAAGTAAAAACATTGAAGGACGAAGTGATTTCTGCCGGAAATTTTTCCCTGAAATGGTATGGCACAGACGATTTGGGCCGAACGGTCTCCAGTGGTTCATACATCTATCGGCTGGAGAGCGAGGTCTATACAATAAGCAAAAAAATGTTACTGCTGAAATAAATTTTAGCGCACTGCAAAATCAATCATTTTTGGAGGTTTTCGATGAAAAAAAAGTTACTGATTTTCGTGACACTTGGAGTGAGTCTTTTATGCTTTTCATCTGCGTATGCTCAGCAAAAAGATACGCTTTATGTGGATGATCTGGATAAGGGGAATTACTATTTTGAGTATGGTGGCCCCTGGGAAAACGGCGATGATTGGCAGGGAAGCGCGTTAGCCGGTTGGGGCCATACCAGTCGACAGGTGCGCAGTCTGGATAATCCTGATTTTGATGAATCCGCAGAATGGCGTCTGCCAATAGAAACAAGCGGATATTATGCGACGTATTTCATCCTTCCCGAAAACGGGAACAGCAGAAACGCTGCTTTATACGTGGTTCAGCCATTTGGCGCTTCGCCGGATTCCATGCGTTACGATCAGCGAGCCAACAGCGGTGAGTGGATTTTTATGGGTATCTATTACTTTCTGGCCGGGGCGGAGAATGCAATTTGGGTTCACAACGATTCAGTCAGTACGGCAGGATATATGTTTCGGGCGGATGCTGTCAGGCTGGTTACCTGTCCTGCCACGAAAGACATCGAGCCAGTCAGGAGAAATGAGTATAATTTTGGTGAATGCGCCATGACCGATTATAAGGATTGGAAGCTGAAGGTTTACAACCTGGGCGCAACGCCGCTGACAATTCAAAGCGCCACAACCGCGTCCGGAGTTTTTTCAGTGCCGGAACCGCTGATGCCGGTAACCGTACCTGCCAGAGACTATGTTGAACTGACCGTCAGGTTCTCTCCTAATTTTGAAAAAATATTTGAAGATGTCCTCACTATTGCCAGTGATGATGTGGACGAACCGTTTATCGACATTCCACTGAAGGGCCAGGGTACGACCACGACAGTGATTTTGAATAATGATGATGGTTTTCCCTATTACATGGAGCATGTTGGAGAATGGAATAACAGCACAGATGCGGCAAATATTGGTGAATGGTTCACGAATCGAACCAGCCGGTATTCCATTCAGTCGCAGAATCCAGGCGCGCGGTGCCAGTTTGTGCCGGACATCCCGAAATCAGGTTACTATTCGATTTACTATTGCGGGCCAACCACGTCCAATGCTTCCAATCACGCCTTGTTTGAAGTGATGCCGTTTGGCTCTGTAACAGATTCGGTGTGGATTAACCAGAACACGCCCTACCCGGATGACTGGAAAATTATTGGAACCTATTATTTATTCGAAGGCATGGACATGAATTCGATCTATATCGTGAATGATGGCACAGGCCAGGGGTATGTCGTTCGGGCGGATTTGCTGAAATTCACCTATGTGCCAACCGTACCGGACATTGAATTAATCGAAACCTCGCATGAATTTAAAGATGTGCCCGTAAACACGAGTGTAGAATGGACCTTTGTCGTGCAAAATATCGGGAATGAAAATCTATCCATCAATAATATCACGACAGCAACATCCAATTTTTCAGTGATTACGCCGGTGAGTTTCCCTGTCATTATACCGCGCCTCTCCGAAACTGAAGTGACAATAGAGTTCACCCCAAATGGCATCAATACATTTCAGGATACTGTATTCATTGAGAGCGATGACATCGATGAACCGACGACCCGTGTCTTTGTGAAAGGCAATGGCATCGGCGTTCAGCTTGTTGTTGATGACAGCGATACGTTAACTTCTTTTTCCAATGGGCCTGAAGATACAACATGGCATGTCTCTGAGTCCTTATTTGGCTACAATGGAAACAGCAGTTATACCGGAAAATATGCAAATCCGGATGCCTGGGCGCAATGGGATTTAAATGTTTCCACATCCATGAATTATGATGTCTATGCATCGTCTGTTCCAAGCTCAAATTCAACGTTTAACGCGCCATACATCATCAATTTACCCGGTGTTATGCCGGATACGGTCATCGTCAGTCAAAATGGCACAACAACATCGGATAATATCTGGATTTATCTTGGGACGTATCAATTTATAGCAGGATTTCCCTCTTCGGTTCGGCTTGTGAATGATACCACAATCACCTATCAGGACACCATGTCCATTTTGCGGGCAGATGCTATCAAGCTTTCGCAGCCAACCAAAATTGCGCTTTCTTCTTTCGATATCAGTTATGAACAAGAGAGTATCATTGTGAACTGGGCGACCACTTCCGAAAAGGATCACGCCGGATTTCATATTTACCGGCAAACAGTGGATTTTTTCAATGAACACAGGGCTGTGAAGTTGAACCAGTCGCTGGTGAGGGGTGAATCGCCCTATCGATTTGTGGATAGAACCGCAGAATTTGGCACCACCTACTATTACTGGCTGGAAGATATTTCCATTCGCGGACAGAAAGCTTTGCACGGCCCTGTTTCCGGGAATCTGGCCAATGCGCTGCCGCACGTCTACAAGCTGGAACAGAACTACCCGAATCCATTCAATCCAAAAACCACCATACGGTTCTCCCTGCCGGAACAGAGCCACATGGAAATGTATGTGATTAATGTGTTAGGTCAACGCGTGAGAACATTGATCGATGCGGATATTCGGGCCGGCTTTCACAAAACTATTTGGGATGGCAAGAACGATTTTGGCCAGGATGTAACCTCTGGTGTTTACTTTATTTCCATGAAATGCGATGATGTAAAGAAATTACGAAAGATTATGCTGGTGAAATAACCAAAAAAAAGTCCTCCCGGAAGAAGATTCATTTTTGGGAGGACTTTTCCATTAAATCGGTGATATTTTCAAATAAATTTTACTGTACCAACACCATCTTCTTCATTGAAATAAAGCTACCCGCTCGCATCTTATAGAGATAAATTCCGCTTCCTATCTTTCTTCCAGTATCATCCAAACCATTCCAGTTCACATAATGACTGCCCGGCTCCATTGCCCGATCCACTAAAATACGCAGCCGTTGTCCCAATAGATTGTACACTTCAATGTTCACGTGCGAAGCCTGTGGTACTTGGAAATTGATGACAGTTCCGGAATTGAACGGATTGGGATGATTCTGCCCAAGCTTCCAATCTTTGGGAATTTCATGTTTGGATTCATCTTTCACCACAGTCAGGCTTGTATTTCGGTCGTCGACAATAATATCCGAGAAATCAAATTCAAGGGAAGAAATATCAACGGAGTTTGTTTCTCTGAAAATCAGATCAAGCGTCAGCCCTTTCTGATGCAATGGGTGAGCCGAAGCCAGCGCAATCGCGGCTCCCTGCGGAATCGCTTTGCCAAAACAGAACGCTTCATCTTCCGGCGCATTTCTCAATGAAGCAGAGACAAAACTTAATTTGGAATTATTAATCCTCAAATCAAAACTTCCGGAATACGCTTCATTCGAGAAATTGATTTCCAATGGAATTAAGATATTCCCGTTGCTTTGTTTCTCAATTTGATTGATTCCCATTTCAACATAAGCGCCTTCTCCGGACAATCTCGCTCCGGACCAGTTGCCTGACACATCGCCATACAGAATGCCCACATAATTCTGTCCCAATTGATCGGAGTCAAGCGGTGAATAGTTTCTATCTCGCGGCGCTGTCGACCAGTTGCTATCATCGATCGGGAAATCGTGAGGCACAAATGTCCAGTCCGAACCTGCCGGAAAACCGGTGACATCGCCCACACTGTAACGCAAAATGAACGACGCGTCATAAGCTGTGATGCTGCCGTTTCCTGAGACATCCGCCGCGATCTTTGCATGCGGGATCAAAGTATAACTTCCAACCGAATATCGAAGTATTATAGACGCATCGTAGGCAGTAATGGCATTGTTGGTTGCGCCTGTTTTTTGCGGCGTTACGGTATAATTACCGGCCGCGAGATCTGACAAGTCATAGTCACCTGAAGCCATAGACACTGCTGTTTTACTCTCGGCCCCGGTCGCCACTACATTTGCGTCACTAACAGGCTTGCCCTGGTCCGAGTAATATCCAATTCGACCGGCGATATCAAAATTCGTTTCCATCACTGTGAAAAATCCATCGGAAGTGATAACCGCCGGCTCGCCTTCATTGCAAAACGATGTTTCAAAATGAAGTGGAGATGTATTTCCCGTGGTTCCCAAAATGTTGAACAACACTTTCACCAGAGTTCCGCTTCCGGATAAAGGCGAGCTCCCGGCCATAGCCATGGTAATTTTGCCGGCCGTGATATTTTTCGTCGGCGCGCCCCAGCCTGCATTCGCTAAAAGCGTGCCGGCAATATCTGTGTCCACAGCCTCCAGAATGTTTTGGTCGTAGGCGATAGCAAGGTCAGTTGAGTAGACCGATTTACCTGTGAGATCGCTGACATAAATCGGAATGAGAATAGCGCCGCTTTCCGGTCCGCCTAAATCAGTATCAATCCACATATTCACCTGATCGCCTGAGCCATCCTGCGTCACCTGAACGAATTTGGGCGAGCCGACAGCGCCCGGGGCGGTAACGGTTACCGTGCCGGATCTCGGCGGGCCAGGATTGGACATGACTGTAATGGTGAATGTTTCGCCGGGTACCCCTTCGTTCGGAGCCACGTTAATCCAATCCCGGTCAGGAGTGGCAGTCCAAACAAAATCACCACCGGATCCAATGTTAGTAACATTAATAACCTGGTTTCCACCGGTCACAGGCGCATGATAACTTAGCGGCGAAACAGATAATTCCGGGATACCGGTCGGATTCGCGTTAATCGTGACTGTCACCACAGGTTCATCCGGATCATTGGAATTGATCTCAACCACATCCTGATCCGGCCCGCTCAGCAAACCCCAATCAACATTGACAACAACGGATTGGCTATTTCCCGGCTGAATATTGAATGGCGGCGCAGGATACGCTGTCGTTGCCAGCCAGCTTTTGCTGTTAAAGATTGAATTAACTGCTAAAACATCGCTTCCTAAATTATATATTGTGAAATAATCGCCCGGGCCTGTAGTAGGTTCCAATTCCACAACTGAAACTCCCCAATGCTGCAAACCGGAATAGGATTCACCCCAGTTCATGGAATGAGTCTGATAATCCCACGTATCATGAATATAGATTGTATTGCTGTTGTCTTCGTAACCGACGCCGACCATGCTGTGGCCTTCCACATGAATTAACACCGGTCTGCCGGCATCGATTTCCTGTTTGAATTGTTCATAGGTGAATCCCAAAGTGTTGCTGTTGTAACCGTAAATAAGCTGCGTAAAATTCTGAATGACATTATACCCTCTGGATTCAAAAAATTGGCGCATGCCATGACAACCATCCTTGTTAGGGGGAGACCACGTCTCACACTCTGCAAAATCGAACAGAGGAGAACCATCTGTATTATAATAGAATGTTGTTGAACCATCCGTATTGTCCCAATAATCCTGGTTGGTTCCCATGTAGTCGCCGGTACATTCACCCTGCGTATGCTCTGTCCAGCCGTTTGTTACGAACGGATCAGGCCCCCCCTCGCCGTACTTAATCCAGTAATCATCTACATGTCCGCGAATAGTTCGGCCGTCGACACCATTCCTGGTTGCGCTTAACGGACATTGGCTTCGTGTTTCACCATTTAAGACCACAGTTCCCCATGAAGAGTTATCCAATGGCATCAGCCCACCGTTTGTGGGACCTGTGTACATATCCGGATAACCGATATGGTCATAGTATCCGGCCATCATTGCCGCTGCTGTGGCGGAACAACCAAACGACCAGTCGTAAGCGGGCATGGTAGGCAACGTTACAGCAGCCATGGACATTTGCACGACAGGAGCTCGATAATTTTCAGGTGGTTTTCCCGGCACAATGACTCTCACTACTTCATTGCCGTTTTTAGCAATATAAGTTTGAACGATATACTTGCTATCTATCGGATCAATTACTATATAATCTGCTGGTGGTTGCTTTTTGCTAGATAATGTGTTTTTCAGGGTCTGGTCAATCGTCAGCGAAGTTGGCTGAACATCGATATCCGGTTCTCCTGTGGCATCCCAGAGGAATTCGCGCGCGTAATGGTTGTCATCCTCATTGGATTCTTCCACAACATTCGTGGCGTCAACCACTGTTTCTAAAGAGTGATGCCCCTGGGTGAAAATGTGTTCATAATCATTTACGTAACCGTACCAGTCTTCTGCCAAGCCATCCCAGTACCATCCGTTTAGATAGTTTGAACCATCATATAAGTAAACCCAGAAATTTGTGCCGGTAGCTATGTCTTCATCCCTGTTGATAAATGCAAAGTCGATATACGTTGTTGCCCCGGCCCTTAGATCTGGCCCGACGGTATTGGTACCAGCAGTTGAAGATGGGACTATTGGATAATCCCAGCCGCTTGGCGTATAATCTGCAATAAGATTGGGGCCGCTTGCACCGGCCCAGCTAAAAGTTATAGCGTATTCATTGTCATTTTCATCGGATTCTGCGACTGCATCGGTCGCATCCACAAATGTTTTTATTGTGTGATTCCCGGCAGAAAACACATGCTCATAATCACTCACTGTAATATAATAATTTTGCTGCAACCCATCTATATACCATCCAGCGAGGTAATCCGATCCATCATATAAGTAAACGTAAAACCTCGTACTGGACGGGATATCTGCATCGCGATTGATGAATGCAAAATCTATATACGTTGTTACACCCGCAGTTAAGTCAGGGCCGATGGAATTTGTTCCAGGTATAGATGATGCAATAATGGGATAATCCCAACCGCTTGGCGCATAATCAGCAACAAGATTAGGTTGAGTTGTGGACGCCCAATTAAACGTTCTCGAGTATTCATTATCGCTTTCATTGGACTCGGCAACGACATTCGTTGCATCAGCCACTGTTTTGAGTGTATGGTTTCCTGCGGAGAATGTATGTTGATAATCCGTCACATACCCATAATAATCTTGACTGATGCCATCCCAATACCAGCCATTTAGATATGCAGAGCCATCGTACAGGTAAATATAAAACCTGCTACTTGATGGGATATCGGCGTTACGATTTATAAATGCGAAATCAATGTATGTTGTTGCCCCGGCCTGCAAATTCGGACCTACGGTATGTGTACCTGACACAGATGAGGGCACGATTGGATAATCCCAACCGCTCGGCGTGTAATTTGCAATGAGGTTCGGCTCCGGTGTTTCCCAATACACATAAAACTGGATATAATTGAGTTGGCCCACATCTCCAGTCCAGCTATCATCAACCCAAAGATAAAAATATTGACTTGCATCTTCACCATTGAAAGCGCTGGTTGAGCGCCAGTTTAAATAGATATCGTAGTCATCAGTTGTGTCATCATCATACCCGCCATCTGTTCTGCCTCCTAAATGATTGTAGATATTCAGGTATCTGCTGGCGCCACCATGGGCTGTTGTAGAAAGGTATAATTCATAATCACCACAATAAAAATTGAGTGTATCTCCACCAACTCCTTCAATTCTCAACCTGTATTCCAGATCCGTGACAACCGCGTTGGAAGGTAAAACATCAGATGTTGCCATTCCGATCCAATAATAACCGCCGTCCGGAATTGCTTGGTCTATTGTGCCACTGGAAACCATGAAGTTACCACTATCCATGGTGCCTTCTAAGTTACCTTTCGAAATTGGAACATTAACAGCGATCCTCCCTTTTTGTGGAACCTTCTCCTCAGGTGGGCTCGGATTTACCTGCTCAGGACCAAAAGGTATTTTGTCGACCTTTTCGATTTTATTTACAGGCAATTCCCCTGTGCCTGACTGCATATCTCGGTCAACCATTGAATCCTGCATTTTGGTTTTATCCTGAAGAGCCTCTGAGTGAAGAGCATCCCCGATCTCCTTTGCAGTCAACGCAGGCGGAATCTCGATTTCCAGCTTCTCAATCGGATACTTTTGTTCAAGCTGGTTTGCTATATCCGAAAGATCCGCTGGCGGTTTATTGGGAGTAACTTGCTTTTCGCCCTTATCATCCAAAGTTAGATTTTTACTAATTGGCGCTACTTTTCCTTTGGACAAAGGAACTCCCGGAATTGGCTTTTTAGTAACTCTCACCTCCAGATTTTGAGAAAAAACGAACTGGCTGATGAAAAGCAAAAAGACAATTACCAAAAGCACAACGAATCGGATGCAACTTCTTTGATGTACCATTTTTCCTACCCTTTCTTTATTAATGAATAAAAAGTCTGGTGTCATCTGATTATGATTTACTGCACCAGCACCATCTTTTTAATCGCACTGAATTTATCAGCGCGCATTTTACACAGGTAAATGCCGCTGCCCACGTACAATCCATTTTCGTCCTTGCCATTCCAGATAATCTGATAGACGCCCGGCTCCTTTGTCTCGTCCACCAATTGACGCAGCCGCTGGCCTAACAGGTTGTACACTTCAATGGTCACCCTGGATGGTTTCGGAACCTGATAGGAAATTGTGGTTTCTGCGTTGAATGGATTACCAATATAAACTAACTTTTACTTTTAAATCTATGAAGACGTATTAGGAAAATCAATACTGGAATTGTTGGACCGAAAATGTCAACCTATCCACTTCCTCATTGACCTTTTATCTGAAAAATATTATCGTTAGCCGAATTAAATAAGTAGAATTTCGTAATGAATTCCATTATTCGAAACTTCACTTCAACTTATTAATTAGCTTAGATTAAAATAGAAACAGCTCCCCTGAAACCGTTCCGTGTGAGGCTCAACGCTGAAGGAAAGACAAAGTGTATGATATTCAATATAATAACAAATTTCATAAAGTCAAGAAAAAGATAATATTTTTTAACATTCTGCGAGTGATATAAAAATGTTCTTGGTTATGATTCATAACATTTTTAGTTCTTTTGAGCAGAGTTCGCGCAGTCGCTTTTTGATTTGTTTGGTTTTCACCAAAGATCGAAAAAACCATTTTGATTTCACAAAAAAATTTCTTATAATTTGAGCAATATGGAATTGAATTATCATCTCAATTAAATGAATATGGAGGGACGTGATATGGTCAGGTCTGCCGAAGCCGGCAGGAAAGGCAGCGATGTGCGGTCCGATTGCTGGATAAAAATTACGGTGAACGACTCCGGCGGCGTTCAACTGCAATCGCGAAGCAAAGTGCAGGTCATGTATGGTGACTCAATTGAAAATTTTGTAAATGAAGGGCTGAATTTTTTCGGCATAAATCATGCAGTCGTGGAAGTTGAAGATAACGGCGCGCTGCCCTTCGTGATTATGGCGCGGCTGGAATGCGTGGTTCGCAGGTTGAACCGGGATAACGGCAGGGAATGGCTGCCTGAATTTCGTGAGTGCTGCACGTATTCAACTTCGCGGGAACGGTTTCGTCGGTCGCGATTATACCTCCCCGGCAATGAGGCGAAATTTATGCTCAACGCCGGACTTCACAAACCGGATGGCGTGATTCTGGATTTGGAAGACAGCGTGTCGCCGGCAGAAAAAGATGCTGCGCAGTTGCTGGTACGGAATGCGCTTCGACAGGTTGATTTTTATGGCGCAGAACGCATGGTGCGTATCAACCAGATTCCAAAAGGTATCGATGATTTGAAGTTTATCGTCCCGCACAATGTTCACATCATTCTCATTCCAAAATGCGAAAGCGCTGACCAGGTGAAAAAAGTCGATGACCAGGTTAATAAAATACTCAAATCTGAAAATATTTCTCAAGCGGTATTCTACATGCCAATCATCGAAAGTGCATTGGGCGCGATCAAATCGTATGAAATCGCCTCGGCTGTTCCAAACATTGTTGCTCTCACCATTGGATTGGAAGATTACACAGCGGACATTGGAACGCAGCGAACGCTCGACGGTCGCGAAAGTTTTTGGGCGCGAAGCCAGGTGGTGAACGCGGCACGGGCTGCCGGCGTTCAGCCCATCGATACGGTCTTTTCCGATGTGACAGATATGGAAGGACTTCGCCAGAGTGTCATCGAGGCCAAGTCACTGGGATTTGACGGCAAGGGCTGCATTCATCCCCGGCAAATTCAGGTGATCAATGATGCGTTTGCTCCGTCTGACGTTGAGATTGAAAAAGCGAAAAAAATTGTTCTCGCGTTCGAGGAAGCCGAAAAGAAAGGACTGGGCGTGGTTTCTTTGGGAAGTAAAATGATCGATCCGCCGGTGGTGAAGCGCGCTCTGCGTACAATTAGGTTGGCGATTGAGACCGGCACGCTGGTCGAAAACTGGAGAGAAGGAGAAGAGTGAAATGGCGAATAAAATGGTCAAAAATGCAGCAGGACGTCTGGTTCCCACAGAAGTGAATGGAAAAAAAACGATGCCTTTTCAGGGCGTTGGAAAATTCAGACCGGATGGATGCAAAGCAGCGCCGCCCATTGCAACATGCTCGGACTACCCCGATGATGGGAACAAACTCGTTCCTGACATAAAATCGGCGCTCATCAAAGCCGGTATAAAAGATGGTATGACAATTTCCACACATCATCATTTCAGGAATGGAGATTTGGTGGCCAATCAGATTTTCGATGCTGCCGCTGAAATCGGTGTGAGGGATTTAATGTGGTTCCCGAGTGCATCGTTTCCATGTCACGCGCCGATCATCGACCATCTCGAAAGTGGGGTGCTGCATCACATCGAAGGATCCATGAACGGTCCCCTGGGTGATTATTGCTCCACAGGAAAAATGCGCGGGCTGGGGGTGCTACGCTCCCATGGTGGTCGCTACCAGGCGGTTCAGGATGGCGATGTTCATATCGACATTGCCGTAATTGCAGCGCCGGCAGCGGATTCATTTGGGAATGCCAATGGACTCACCGGTCCATCGGCGTGCGGTTTGTTGGGATTTGCCCTGGCCGATTCCCAGTATGCGGATAAAGTCATTGTTGTCACCGACAACCTCGTGGAGTTCCCATGTTTCCCCTGGCAAATTCAGGGAAATTATGTTGATTACGTGGTGAAAATGGATAAAGTCGGGGAACCGTCCAAAATTATTTCCGGCACGACGCAGATCACGAAAAGCCCGGATCGGCTTCTCATCGCGGAAATGACGGCTCAGTTTGTCAAAGAAGCAGGCATTCTGAAAGACGGATTTTCGTTTCAGGCCGGCGCCGGCGGAACCTCGCTTTCATTCGCCATCTTTCTTAAAGAAATGATGAAAGAAATGGGGATAAAAGCGCGGTTCGTGCGTGGCGGGAGTACGCAATATCTCGTACAAATGCTGGAAGAAGGACTCACCGATTACATTTTAGACGGCCAGACTTTCGACCTTGAAGGCGTACGTTCCATGCGTGAAAATCCTCGCCATGTGAACACCAGTCCATTCACCAGCTATAACTATCATGGCAAGGGAAATTTCGCATCCATGGTGGACGTGGTTGTTTTGGGCGCAACAGAGGTGGATGTGAATTTCAACGCCAACGTGGTCACCCATTCCGACGGACGATTGCTTCACGGCATTGGCGGCTGGCAGAACTGTTTATTTTCGAAATGCACCATCCTGCCGATTCCGTCCTTTCGTGATCGCATTCCAGTCATTGTGGATGAAGTGACCACCCTGTGCGGTCCCGGTGAATTGATCGATGTGATCGTCACCGAGCGCGGCATTGCCATCAATCCACTTCGAAAAGATTTAATTGAGGCGACAAAAAATTCATCGCTGCCCATTCGAACCATTCATGATTTGAAAGAAGAAATTGAAACCATTTGCGGTGGCAAACCTGCAAAACCAAAGCGTGGTGAAAAAGTCGTTGCTGTAATCAAATGGGTCGATGGAACAATTCTCGATAGCGTCTATCAGGTGCTTTAAATGAAATGTTCGTGGACAGCTCGACCTGTATTTGAGGCGCGGGTTGTTCCTTATTACAATTATGAATTTTGCAGAAAATTGATGTTATCTTTTTTTAATAATTCTTTTGGTGCTTGTTTTTCTGGTTTCTATTTAGTATAATGGGGCTGTGGCCATAATTATATCTCATAATTTTTATGAGATTTTCATTAAAAGTGACAGCAATCAAAATCTGTTTCTTAAAATTCCATATCTTATTGTTATAAATAAAACATCATGAAAGATGAGGGATTGTATAATGGAACGATTTATTAAATTAAAGCAGGAAGTTAGCTTGTCTGATCTTCAAAAAGCGCAAACCGATTCGCGCATTATTATTCTTAGAAAATCACAGACAACCAATACCATACAAATTCAGGTGCCGAAGGGAATGAGCTCAAAAGATATTAAAAAGGCTTTTGGCAGCTATGAGGTGACGAAGGTCTATTCTGAATTCCCGTACCCGATTCAATATGAAGGATTGTCCAAATATTTTATTTTGCCGTTTGTAAAACTCATGCAAAAAACATCATGATATTATGGACCTCAATTTCTGCAATCATTTGGTGCTGAAATTTTCCGCTAAACTGACTTAGAATTTTTTTTGAAAAATATCATACCTTATTAATTATCATATATACAGTATGTTAAGTGTTTCTGCTGATTCCTGCTTACGTTTACTCCTGTTTTCTTTCATTTTTTTAAATGAATTTTGTTGATTGACAATAGCTTCCGTGATTTATCTTCTTGATTTTTTAACTAAGTTTCAATATATTAAAATATATGTTGATATGCTAATATTGGATATGAAATTCGGATCAATATTTTATTCGCCAGTCTGCCAGATATTTTTCATCCCCATAATATAAGTATTGAAATTATGTAACTTACGTAATTAAACGACATAATATTCCAAACTATCAGGAGGTTGGTTATGAAAAAATTTTTACTATTTCATGTTTTCGTATTTCTCGTCATCGGCGCTGTTTTTGGAGCACCGTCGGACACTTTGTATGTGGACAATAAAGATGAGGGATATTCTGAATCAGCCGATCCATGGGCAGCATCTATCTCCACCGGGGCATTTGCAGGCGATTGCCGTGTAATTACCGGCATACCGGGTTTGGGTACGTGGGGTCAATGGGCGCAATGGAATCCGACGGTTGAAAATGCAGGCCATTACGCGGTCTATTTTTATCTGCCGCGTATTGGCAGTGGTAGGGATCGTGCGAAATACACGGTCAATTCATCTGTTGAAGAACCGGTTTCGAAGTATCTTGATCAAAACTATTACCAGTGTGCCGAAGACCCGGACTATTATGAATATTCCTGGAATATGCTGGGGATCCATTATTTTGTTCCCGGGACAGACAGCTACATTAAAGTAGAAAATGATTCAACAAGTCTGGTGGGTTACGCATTTTATGCAGACGCGGTGCGACTGATTAAATGTCCTGCTGAGAAAAAAATTGATCCTGCCTGGCGAAGACTTTACGATTTTGGTCCGACCAATATGGGCGAAGCAAAAATTTGGAAGCTGAAAATCTACAACATCGGCGGAACTGATTTGACTGTTGAAAACATCAATTCCCAAACAGGCATTTACACAATTTCAGAACCCGGTTTTCCGTTTACCATTCCGGCACGCGATTATGTTGAGGTTTCCGTTAACTTCATACCAAATTTCGAAAAGACATTTGACGACACGCTCATTATTTCCAGCGATGATCCGATTGAGCCGGAAATCGGTATCCCTCTCACAGGTCTGGGAACCACGACCACTGTGATTGTCAATAATGATGACGGCCCTCCCGGATATATGGAACACCTTGGTACATGGTCAACCAGCGATAGTAAGGCAATTTTTCAGGGTATTCCAAACGCGTCCAGTCGATATTCCACAGACCCGGAAGCGCGCGCTGAATTTCTACCCGTAATACCAAAGTCGGGTGAATATAACATTTACATGGCACTGCCCGGCACTGCCAATGCTAATACGAACGCGCTATATGAGGTCTGGCCATTTGGCAGCGCAACTGACTCTGTCCATCTTGATCAAAATAATTCCGGCTACACTGAAGCAATTTGGCGGTACATCGGTACCTACTATCTTTTCGAGGGAAATTTTAATTCCGTATTTGTCGTCAATGATGGCACCGGCGGAGGATACCTCAGAACCGATTTGATGCGGTTCAGTACAGTTTCTTCAGTTGCTGATATTGAACTTTCTGCGGATTATTATTATTTTTCAGACATCACAAAAGAAACAACCGCAAATTGGGATTTTAAAATTTACAATCTTGGTAAGGTACCGCTCATTCTTTCAGACTTGTCCACGAATTCTGAATATTTCTCAGTTGCAAATCCGACAACTTTCCCGTTGAATATCGCCGGTCTGGACAGTGCCATTGTCACGGTTTCGTTTTCTCCCATGTCCATTACAACCTACCGCGATACACTCACAATTCTTTCGGATGATATTGACGAGCCGGAACAACGAGTCATTCTGGCGGGCAATGGAATCGGTATTCAGGTAATTACGGATGATGCGGACAGCGCCAAAGTGGAGATCAGTGAAGAAAATTGGAGTGTGTCTGCTTCGACAAGTACGATTAACGGCTCGAGTCTTTATTGTTATCTGCTCCACAACCACGGCGCATATATCACGTATTATCCTGATGTCCCGGAAACTCGTGAATACGATGTTTACGTGTCATCCGCGCCGTTAAGCAGCAACAGCACTTCCCGCGCGCCGTACATCATTCAACCGTTTGGCTCGTTGCCGGATACGGTCTATATCAATCAAAACGGGCTGACCACCGGCAATATTTGGCGCTATGCAGGTCGTTTTCTTTTTGCACAGGGCAACACGAACTGGATCCAGATTTACAATGACACCACCCTTTCAAATTTTGATGTTGATTCCATGAGAACCGCAGTCGAAGATTCGATGGTTATCCGGGCGGATGCAATAAAATTGAGCGAGCCCGGCGATACCACCGCTGCCGTTGTTGCGTATCCTGAATCAGGGCTGCCCATGAAATACTCGTTATCCCAGAACTATCCCAATCCGTTCAATGCCATCACCCGAATTCGTTATTCCACGGCAATGGAAGGTCGGATTACCTTAAAGATATACAATATTATGGGGCAGGAAGTGAGGACGCTTGTTGACCGAGTTCAGCCCTATGGGAATCATACAATCATGTGGGATGGAAAAAACGACTTCGGGCAGACTGTGGCCACCGGCGTTTATCTCGTAAAAATGCAGGCTCGAAATTTCAACACCGTTAAAAAATTATTATTGATGAAGTAAAAAAAAGTGATTTGCATGATGCAACACAGGGCAATTCCCTGAAAAATGGGAATTGCCTTTTCATTCAATTGCACAGCAACTCCGTCTATTTTATGATTCAAATTACCCTGGCCTGAACATGATAAATTTGAAAAGCTATGACCAATTTGTCCGGTTGCTCCGCGCAAAGGAGTTAACCATTTCCACAGCAGAATCGTGCACCGGGGGATTAATCGCCGCCTACATTACTGATATTCCCGGTTCGTCAAAAGTTTTTTTGGGCGGTGTCGTTTCATACAGCAATGCAATGAAAAGGAAGTGGCTCAAAGTGAAATTGGAGACTTTGGAGCAATACGGCGCAGTGAGCCAAAACACGGTTGAGGAAATGCTGGATGGAATTCTCAATGAAACCGGTTCTGATATTGCTATTGCAGTGAGCGGCATTGCCGGGCCAGGCGGCGGCACGGACGAGAAGCCGGTCGGTACGGTTTTTATCGGTGTTGCGTATAACACGAAAAAAGTAATTCATCGATGTTCTTTTACAGGCTCACGAAAAATAGTCAGGCAACGTTCTGCTGATAAGATTTTAGAAATGATTTCTGAAATTCTTTCCGAATAATTTATTTTGAAAATGAACTTGCTTATTTCCCGAGATATGGAAACTCACATTTCACGAGGAGGACCGAACCATCGCTGAACTCACCCGCAAACTGAATCTTGGTCACATGTTCGCTATCATCGTCGGTACTGTTATTGGTTCCGGTGTTTTCATCACGCTCCCAATTGTTGCCCGCGTCACCGGAAGTCCCATGCTGGCAGTACTTGCATGGCTCATCGGCGGCATCATCTGGATACCCCAAATACTTATTCTGGCTGAAATGGGCACGGCGTATCCGCAGGAGGGTTTTGGCTATCTCTACCTGCGAAAAGCCGGCAGCAAACCACTGGCGTTTCTGTATGTCTGGACAGTTTTCTGGACCAGCGACACGCCGTCGATTACAATTATCGCGCTCAGCGCCAGTTCTGCGTTAGCGATTTTCTATCCGCCCCTGGATGGTACAATAATCGGAAAATTGTTTGCCGCGCTGCTCATTATCAGCCTGACAATTGTTCATTACCGGGATGTGCGAAAAGGCGGAAATTTGCAAATAATACTGACAGTTGCCAAAATTTCTCCATTGATACTATTGGTGGTTGTCGGTATGTTTTATCTAAATTCAGGCAATCTTTTTGTGAAACCGATTAATGTTGATCCGCGGGATGGATTATGGGCGTTGCTAATTGCCGGTGTGGCTGCAACGACCTGGTCTTATGCCGGTTTTCCAAATATCCTTTACATGGCTGGTGAAATCAAAGAGCCGCAGAAAAACTTGCCGCGGGCTCTCATTGGTTCTGCCTTGGGCATTATGCTGGCCTACACACTAATTGCGCTGGCGACGAGCGCCATTGTGCCCCACGACAGGTTGTTGGGTTATGTGGATTCATTTGCCAATCCGTTCGCTTACCTGCCGGCTTTTGCAAAAATTGCGGCGGCATTTTTGGCTATATCAGCATTTATTTCCATGGTTGGCGCCACCAACGCCTGCATCATGGTTCAACCCAGAATTGAATATGCAATTGCCCGGGATGGGCTATTTTTCAAACCCTTTGCGCACATCCATCCTGTTTACAAAACACCGGACTATTCCATACTCCTGCAATCCGGACTTGCGGTAGTTCTACTTTTCATAGGAAATATTGAAGCGTTGCTGGGGTATTTCACTCTTTCCTATATTTTGCAGAATGCGCTTGTGTATGCATCAATATTTTGGTTGAAGGACAACAAGGATTACAAACCAACCTATTTTTCACCGGCCTGGCGTTTGATGGCTATTTTAGCGATTCTGACACAATTCTTTTTAATTTATGGTACGTACAGGGCGTTCCCTGTCGGAGGTGTTATTGCTGCGGCCGTATTAATCGCAAGCGGTTTGCCGATCTATTACTATTTCAATAAAAATCAAAGTAATTGATTTTTAAATTGTTATCCATGGCGATATACCAATTGTCATCGGACCAAACTCCGGAGAACAACGATGAAAAAACATCATTTAAAAATTCTGCTGCCATTGCTTTCGATGATATTTTTGTTAATGGCATGGCAATGCGATAGAGCGCCGACTCAACCCGAACCGGTAAAATCTGATGAATTGAGCAAAATCCCTTTTGATGAGCTGAGCTCGGGCAAAATTGTGTTCCGACGTAATCTGAAAGAATTCCCTGATGATTACTATTTTATCGAATTGGATATTGAAAATCAATCACTGAAAGAAATTACAAATTTTGAAGCCTACGTTCCCACCAATCTGGCGCTTTCACCTGATGGGGCCAGGGTTTTATTTTCATATTTCATTTACAAAGGACAAACCAGATCGTTCTTATGGCAATTATACACATTGGACCTTCAATCTTTTATTGTTCGCAATGTGTCGCCTTCACTCAGCGATGACAGTTACGGCGCATGGTCTCCGAGTGGAGAGCGAATAGCATTTTGGTCAAATCGGTTGGGCATGAATTCAATCTGGATGGTTGATCTGATGCAGGATACGACATATCAAATAATTGATGTTGAAGATGTGAACAACACGCGAACAACGTGGTTGCCTAATGAGGATGAACTTATTTTTGTGAGTGCTGATTCCAGCCTGAAACCAACATTATACAGGTTGTCTTTAGCCACTGGAGAAACTACCCCGCTTTATTCGGATGAACTCACGTCCGGTCAGGTGGCGTTTAAACATCCCATGATTTCTCCTGATGGCAGATATGTGGCGTTCGTAAAGGCTTTTCTCGATTACACCGAAGAATTATGGATATTGGATTTAAACTCGAATACACCAACCCAATTGACGGAAGGACATTCGGACTGGCACCCGGTATGGTCCCCGGATGGAAACAAAATTCTTTTTTCCCGAACCCGGCACTTGTATTTGATCAATAAAGATGGCAGTGGACTCACGCAGGTCACATTCAGAGATGATTGTACGGACGAATACCCCACATGGAATTTGGAGTAAAAATGAAGTAATTAAATGAGGAGCAGTACTAATTACAAAAGAGGTAAAATAAATTCATCTGCGGTGCATAAATGCAACGTGGTTATTTTTCCATTTAACAGAGGAGGGGCTATGAAATTTAAATTCACAATTTTGTTACCACTTGTGTTTTTCGTTTTCACTGCTTCAGTGGTGGCACAACCCGACACGTTGACGATTATTCACGTCAATGATACACATTCGCACCTGTTGCCCTGGGGACCGAAAAATGAGAGCGGCGTTGGCACAATGGGCGGCATGGCGCGAATCGCATCCACCATTGGTTCATTGAAGATGACCGAACCCAATCCAATCCTGTTGCACGCCGGTGACGTGTTTGGCGGCGATTTTATGTTCAACAAATTTCTTGGCGTGCCGGAATTCCAGATTATGGCATCGCTGGGATTCGACGCCATGACTTTCGGGAATCATGAGTTCAATTATTATCCCAGCACACTTATCAATATCCTTACCAATGCCGGATTCCCCGGGCTTTTTCCATTGCTCTGCGCCAACATGGATTATTCGGCCTTCCCGGATTTTGAGCCGTTTGTGCAGGATTACATCATCAAAGAATACGGGAATACAAAGGTGGGTATTTTTGGTTTGACAACAGAAAAGACCAACACCATCGCCCACCCGGAACCCATTGTATTCACTTCCGATTCTGCCGCTGCGGCGCGTGTCGTTACAGAATTAGAGGCTGAGAGCTGTGACCTCATCATTTGTCTCAGCCACCTTGGCGTGCTGGAAGATCAACTACTGGCCACCACGGTTCCCGGGATCGACATTATTGTTGGCGGGCATTCCCACACCTACGTTCCAACACCAATTCCGGTTACAAATGCTTTCACCGGTGAAGTAACACATGTTGTCCAGACAAACTGGGCCGGCACTCACGTCGGGAGAATGGCAATTGAAGTCAATGGAACAGACTTCACTTTGTTAAATTACCAGACCATTCCCATTGACGACACAGTGCCTGAAGAACCGACGACCGCAGGAATCATCGATGGATTGAAAAATACGGTAGAAAGTGATATTCGGTATGGCCCGGTCTACAGTGAGGTGATTGCCCAGGCTGCCGCCGAACATGAACAACCTTTGGGCAAAGGAGAATTCAAGGATAGCAAAGTAGGCAACCTCATCACTGATGCGCTTCGGGATACTGCAGAAACCGACATTGCCTTTGCTGCCAATGGGTTTATCAGGCAAAATCTCTATGCCGGCGATTTGACCGAAGCTGATATTTTCCAGGTTATTCCTGAGGGATTGAACGTCATTACCGGATATGGTTCCACACTCTCTACGCTGCTAATTGATGGTATCTCGATTATTGCCGGCCTTGAATTTTCTGTTGCGATGATCGAATACACTGATACGTTTTTCCTTCAATGTTCCGGTTTGACGTTCGAGTTTAATTCCGCACTCCAACCTGGTTCACGAGTGGATTATGCGTCAATCCAAATAAACGGACAACCGCTGGATGTTAATGCACGATACACCGTAGCGATCAATTCCGATCTGATTCCCATGCTGGATTTAACCGGGATCGACACGGTTTACAATGTCCAGGAAATTGCAAACTCGGAATATGCGGTGGTTCGGGAGTACATCAAAAAACATTCCCCAATTGATGTCCCCGGCGCGGAGCGTATTCGAGATGTTGCCATGACATCGGTGGATGATCGGGATCATCCTGCGGCAGTTCAGAAAAAATTTCATCTTTCGCAGAATTATCCCAATCCGTTCAATCCAACCACATCGTTTCATTACTACATTCCGGAAGCAAGCGATGTGCAAATTTCCATTTACAATATGTTGGGCCAGGAAATACGAACGCTGGTCAATGCAGTTCAATCTGCAGGAAATTATCAGTTGAACTGGGATGGAAAAACCAATGCCGGAGAAATGGCAGCAAGCGGCGTATATTTTTATCGCATGAAAGCCGGGAAAGTAATTATGGCCCGCAAGATGCTTTTGGCGCGATAATCTCGTCTTTCGAATTTCGATTCCAAACACCTGTTGAAGATTATTCATCGGGTGTTTTTTTTCGAACATCGACTAATTTTTTGAGTTGACATTTAATGCTCAAAACTTTATATTTCATATTCTTGGTAAGCTATTGAGAATTCATAAATTTTTCATGTGAAATAAAATATGTTCGGATTGAAAAATACCTTTTCATTGGGGTAATTTGACAGAATTTTGTTTGGTTTACCAGCCAGGAAAAAATAAATCAAAAATTTTAAAACATCGGGGATTTAAATGAAAATATACACAGGCAGCGGTGACCTCGGAAAGACCAGCCTTTTCAGCGGGGAACGAATATTGAAAAGTCATATCCAGGTTGAGGCATACGGAGATGTGGATGAACTTAATTCGGTTCTCGGCATGGTTGCTGCCGTGCTTGCCGGGAGTCACCCGCAACTCAATGAACAGCTTCAGCGCATGCAGCAGGATTTACTCATCATCGGCGCGCTGCTTGCCACCACGCCGGAATCCCCTGTTTTCAGCCAGTTGCAAGAAATCGATGAATCCAGCATAAAATTTATCGAAGAAAACATCGACCGCATGGAAGAAAAGCTGGAACCGTTGCAACATTTCATTTTGCCGGGGGGACACATTTCCTCAGCCTGGTCACATTTGGCGCGGGCAGTCTGCCGACGGGCCGAGCGACACGTGATCCTTTTTTCGGAGCATGTCGACGAGGGCGATTTTCGCGAGCGACTTTTTCGCATCATTGCCTATCTCAATCGATTATCGGATCACCTGTTCGTGTTAGCGCGATATTGCAACTTTCTTCACAAAATTTCTGATGTGAAATGGAAAAAGTGAAATCACATTCGCCAACATCGACCGAGTCGAAAAAATTTTCATCGGTCCTCAGGCAACGCCGCTGGCTCTCCGACGATACGTTTGAATTGATGCTGGATCGTCCGAAAAATTTCGGATTTGAGCCGGGCCAGCGCATTCGCTTTTTATATGAATCCCTGGAACGCGACTATTCGATTACCTCAGCCAGGGAAAGCGATGATCTCTCTTTGTGTATTCGTAAAATTGAAGGTGGCGCATTTTCGACCGCTCTGTCGAAAATTGATGAGGGAACCGGACTTGAATTCACCGGCCCGCACGGATATTTCACGTACAAACCATCGAATCGTATACCTGTTTTTATCGCCACCGGTACCGGCATCGCACCGTTTGTTTCCATGTGCAGGTCGCTCGAATTCAAGTACATCATGCTTCAAGGAGCCAGGTCAATTCAGGGACTCCGTTTCAATGAACTTTTTCAATCAAGGGCGCTTCGATATATTCCATGTTTGAGCAAAAACTTTACTACTGCCGATCTCCCGAAATCCACTTTCATCGGCAGAGTAACCGACTATCTTTCAATTCATCTCGAAAAGGGGGATTACGATTTCTATCTGTGTGGAAATTCGGAAATGATTCGCGAGGCGATTTTGATCATTGACCTTCAATTCCCGGATTCGCGCATCTTCACTGAAATTTATTATTGAATCATCTGCTTATCATAAATGCACAATATTTGCTACAGCATTTCAATTAAATTTTACAGTCTCTTTTCTCAAAGGATGCACGGATGAAGGCACTGAAAATATTCATTAAATTATATTTTATTCTGCTGCTGATGATGGTAGTTGGATTCCCGATTCTTTTTTTGATTTTCGGCATTGATGACAAACCGCTTGTTGAACGCGAAGAACAACTTAACGTACGGGACATGGAGCGGGTGGAGCGACTCGTTCGCAGCAATGATCCTCGAAAATTGAAAATCGGGGAAATTAAATCTGTCACCTTTTCGCAGAGAGACGTCAATCTGTTTTTTGATTATAGTCTCTCCCGATCGCAGATGGCTCAGAATTTCGCGGCAAAAACACAACTGGAAAATGGCAGTGCGGTCGTGTACATTACGTTTCTTTTGCCGGAAAACCGATTTGGAAAATATGTCAATGTAACTGTTTATTTAACTCAGGCGGCAAATGACGTCAAAATTAGAAAGCTCAAGGTGGGAGAACTCATATTTCCCGGTTTGCTTTTTAAGCCCTTCATTTGGGTGTCGACAAGATTGTTTGAGAGAAGCAATGAGTATCAAATTGCCCGGAATGGCGCACAAGCGATAAAAGGCGTTCAGTTCGATAAAAACAGCGTGACAGTTGTTTACCAGTGGCAGCCGCAAATTCTGGATCAGATTCAGGCCCGGGGACGCGAACTTCTCATTCCAGCCGGGGAAAAGGAACGCTGGCTTGCTTATAATGACAAGCTGTACACCATTTCAAATTCATTGAAAGGCAATAAAATTCCACTCATCAAATTTTTGAAGCCGCTTTTTCAACTGGCCCAGGAAAGAACGCTGAAGGGCAATGACGCGATTGCAGAGAACAAAATTCTCATCCTCACGCTGGCCATGTTTGGCACCGGCTCCAATATGGACAGGCTGGTAAGATTTCTGGCCATCGATGGCGCGCAACGACCGAGGCGGGTAAAATTGATGCTGCTGGGGCGCGAGGATCTGGCAAAACATTTTCTGGTGTCTTCGGCGATAACGTTGTCCGGCGGTGGGGATATCGCCAATGTGTTGGGGGTTTACAAAGAATACGGGGATTCGAAGGGCGGCAGCGGCTTCAGCTTTGCAGACCTTGCCGCAGATCGCGCCGGGATGAAGTTCGCGGAAGTCGCCACCGGTTCTGATTTTCAGGCGAGAACCATTCAGGCCAGAATGAGCCGGGTCGCCGCGGAAACAGATTTTATGCCGCGCGTGGATCGGCTGCCGGAGGGCATTCAAACCTACGAAGGCGCGCACCTGGATGAATCCACCGTCAAAATCATCGAGCGGGAAATTGATCGGCGAATAGCGAATTCCCCGATTTATCAATGATCAATCTTCAAAAAATTCAATCTTTTTAAGCTGCTTCAACACGTGGTTGGGGAATTGGTCCTTTTATTTGTTCGGCCAGGAATAACCGGAATCTCCGGATACGAAAACTCTGTTCGATAAATGATGGCACCCTTTGGTTGTCTGAGTTTCAACGACGGAGGAATTCCGTCTCCGTCTATTGCCTGATTTTCATATTTAATTCGGCTCAAATTTTCTCCCCAGGCAGTGGCTGCCAGGCCATCGGCAAAAATGAACACGGAATCAACTTTTTGAATGACGAGTTGGAGCGATTCTGCTGGCAAATTAATAACCTGCGAGAACATCGAATCACTGAATAACAAAACTATTGAAATTGAAAATAACCAAAATCGATATTTCAAATTCAGCTCCATAGAATTTCAAGAAAATTAGTTCACAATGAAAAAATCGATATTGCCCTGTTTGCGAATTTCCGATTGAAACATTTCATAATAATTTATTTCGTTCCCTTCGCCAGCGTTCAATGGGATCGACTCAATCGTTCCGTCACTTAATTTCTTTGACATTCTCAGGCCAAGTGTGATTCCCATTTCTTTCTTCCAAAATTCATTCATCCACAGTGACTGCTGATCAATTGTCAAATCGCAAAGAAAAATTCCCGCATGCTGCGAAAACAGGAAAAAAATATGCCGGGATTTCAACCCATTCGGGACGCTCACCCCGGTTAAATTCCAGGTACCTTCTTTCTCCTGCTGAAAAATAATGTGCTGATTGATTTCATGAATTGGATACTCGCGGAACAGCCCATCGGAAGTCATAATTCTGAAACTGCTGTTGGACAGCCCCAGTGCATCGAATAAATCTGTCACAGCGAAATTGGAATTACCATTAAAGTCCGTTTTCAGGATGTGCGAGAACCGGGGATTATTCAGGAAATGGAAACGGATTGTTTTGTCTGTTGGCTGCGCAGTTTCTCCAACAGTGATGGATATTTTATCCGGCCCGTTCACCCAGTACATGCCTCTCAGTTCCGGGAAAATCAATCGCATAAAGCCAAAATCTTCCGGCCAGTCATTTTCCCCCTGAATTCGGAATGCGAAAATCCCGGTTTTGAGCGCTGACAATAATTCGCCAGTCAGCACAGACGTGTAGCCATCCGGCGCGGAAACAGATATTTTTTTGATGTCAGTGCAATTCACTCCCAATTCATTCTGCAGGAATTGGCACAAATTCGTTCCGATCCAGGTGACATCCCGGCCTTTTGTTTTGCTCGCTGTAATTGCCGAGTCCGGCGCCTGCATTTTAATCTTTTCAAAATCGATGAACATTTTCATTGATTTATCTGGCGACAGTTTATTCACAATTTCAACAAAGAACCCATCCGAAGCAATTGCCGCGCTCTTTCCTATCGATAACAATCCTATTAATCCGAACAAAAAATAAATGGAATTTCTTTTCATAGCACCCTTCGATTTTTTCCAATAATACGAATTTATTTGGTAAAATTCAAATAGAATTTTTTCTCAATTTTTCGCTTGACTTTTATTATATATTTGTAACTATTCAGTCCCATTTTGATCATAAAAAAAGTTAAAAAAGTACT
>CAZSBG010000073.1:0-31646 GCA_964605145.1 uncultured Cytophagia bacterium
ATGAATATGCGGAACACTTATGCTACCAATATACAACCGCTACGCGGTTTTGATAGTTGCCAACCACAAAATAATCCCGTAGGGATGGAATATCGGTAGAAAAATCGGCCACCGGATTGAGGTAAACCCCGTCAGGGGTGACATATTTTTTAAAATCAAACACCAGAATAACAGGTCACCTTTTTCCGAATACAGATAGATTATTGTTATCTATGTTATTATCCAGTTTTTTTATTCTATTTTATGCAAAATAATTAATAGATGAAATAATCATCTGGTATTATTATTTGCATTTTCACCGCGCTGGGAAATATCAGTAATATGGTTTCAATTCACTAAAACAACCCACACATTTCAATATAGAACCAAAATATTAAAAATAATGACCTAAACTCATGGAGGTTTTATTATGGCGCTTTATAAGGATAAAAAAGTCGGAGTTGTGCTCTCCGGATGTGGTGTTTATGATGGCAGCGAAATTCATGAAGCAGTGCTAACATTGCTGGCTCTTGATCGATTGGGTGCGCAAATTGTCTGTATGGCACCTGATGTGTCACAGATGCACGTCATTAACCATTTAAAAGGTGAACCAAAGCCCGGTGAGTCTCGAAATGTACTCATGGAGTCAGCGCGTATTGCACGAGGCGAAATTAAAAATATGGAGGATATTACAGCTAATGATATCGATGCCTTGGTTTTTCCCGGTGGATTTGGCGCTGCGAAAAATTTATGTACGTTTGCGGTAGATGGCATGAATTGTAAGGTGAATCCTGAAGTGGAGCGATTGGTGAAAGAAATGCATGTCGCCAACAAGCCCCAGGGGTTCATTTGTATCGCTCCTGCACTGGCCGCGAAAATTCTTGGCGAATTTAAACCACGATTAACCATCGGAAACGATGCAGACACAGCCGCTGCCATTGAAAAAATGGGCGGAATTCATGTGGACTGCAATGTGGATGAGGCAGCCATTGACAACCAAAATAAAATCGTTTCAGCGCCGGCATACATGTTGGGACCAACCATTTCTCAGGTGGCAAAGGGAATCGATAAATGCGTGGAAGAAGTTTTGAAAATGACGTTTTAATTTAATACATAGGTCATTATATGAATACTTGATCAATCCAAAAAGCTCACATCCGTGTGGGCTTTTTTTATTGGTAAATTCAAAGTAAATTATTTGTTTTTACTTGACTTTATCAGTAATTAATATATTTATTAGGCAAGGGGATTGGATACATCAATCTGAAAGAGTTTTTTGTTTGAATGAGGGATTTTTCCTCTTGTGCTGTCTAATAAATTTGGGAGGTGCTAAAATTTCGTGCAATGAAAAAATCATTTCAAAGGAGGAAGCGTGAGACTTAAAAAATCTTCAATTTTAATTATTACGTATTTGTTGATTGTCCTGTTCATCACCAACTGCGCAACCTTCAAAGGCGATTTGAAGGGTAAGTTCAGCGCCCCTGCTGAGAAAAATTATGGCGCGGAAAAGGTGAGCGTGCTTTTCATTTTCAGTCATTTGCGGCAGACAAAGGGGTACGACGCCATTCCAAAACTCGATGACAAGCGGGAAATAATCGATGGGTTCAATGATTTCTTTCAGGACGCCAGCAATGAATTGACGAACCTGGGACGATACGCCACATTCACAAATTTTGCTTCGGACGTTAACGAGCCG
This sequence comes from uncultured Cytophagia bacterium, assembly GCA_964605145.1. GTDB lineage: Bacteria > Zhuqueibacterota > Zhuqueibacteria > Thermofontimicrobiales > Thermofontimicrobiaceae > CAZSBG01. Next base: position 1,676 of record CAZSBG010000073.1, read on the forward strand.
GAACGAAGGGCCAGGAGAGACAGCCTTGCAAAGCAACATGATTTTGTGATGAAAATAAAAATCATGAGGGTGAAGTCATTTGCAAAGCATTTTTTGGGATCGCTTTTTTCTTCGCTGAGTTTGACATTGCTTCCAATTCCGTATTCGTATTCCTATTCTGTGAATGTCGATATTTTCAATGCAAAAGGGCAACTTGTCAAGAATTACGCGCGGAGCAATTCGTTGACCAAATGGGTTCAGACAATGCTTGTCTTTATTTACCCGTTCCATCCGGAAACGCGGAAAAAGGAAGAGGTGTATGTGGAATTTTTGCATGATATTTTCAGGCAGGTTGAAACGGAGAAGATATTGAGGAAGCAGGGCTAAGATTCTTGATGGATTAATCATGTTGTTTAGCATCACAATTTTCATGATAGCAAAGATGTTCGATTTTCGATATTCGATTGATTCATGAGGATAGAAGTAAAAAAGCCTGGGGACTCAATGGTTCCTCAGGCTTAATACTCAAAAAATTGTATATCGCTTTTCCGTTTCATTTTTGCCTTTTCAAATCTCACGGAAAGTAATCAATCGCACTGAAATTCATCGCCGAGGCACGTGCCCACTGAGCGCGCGGTTGAAATCAAAGGAGAGTCTGCCGGGATGGTTCTGGTTTTGCCGGCCACTTCCACAATCGGTACTGAGACAATTTTTTCGCCGCGCAATGCCACCATTTGACCGAAATGGTTTTGCGCCACCTGTTTTGCGGCGGAGACACCAAAACGCGTGGCCAACAATCGATCCGCCGGTGTGGGCACGCCGCCCCGCAACAGATGTCCCAGCACTGTCACGCGCGTTTCCACCTTGATTGTTTTTTCGATGTCATCGGCAACTTTGTGTCCAATGCCTCCCAATCGCACCGGTTCCGGGCTCCCGTCCACAGTGCGTTTCACTACCATATCACCGCCTTTGGGCTTTGCGCCTTCACCCACAACCAGAATGCTGAAATGCTTGCCCTGGTAGTTTCGTTCTTTAATCTTTTCGCAGACACAATTAATGTCATAAGGAATTTCCGGGATGAGAATAATATCACCGCCGCCGGCAATACCGGACCCAAGCGATAGCCAGCCGGCGTATCGCCCCATGACTTCGATGACCATGACGCGATGATGTGACTGAGCCGTGGTGTGGATTTTGTCGATGGCCTCGGTGGCCGTGGTCAGGGCAGAATCGTAACCAAACGTCACGTCGGTTCCCATCAAATCGTTATCGATTGTTTTGGGAATGCCGACTACGTTAATGCCTTTGTCCGCGATTTTCTGGGTCACAGCCATGGTGCCGTCGCCGCCAATGCAGACGAGCGCTTCAAGGCCGTGTTTCTCGAAGGTATTCACAAGCTGATCGGAGCGGTCGCGATATTCGGTTTTGCCGCCTTCCAGCACCGGGTATTTGAACGGATCAGCCCGATTGCTCGTCCCTAAAATTGTTCCGCCGCGGGTTAAAATGCCGGAGACATTGTTTTCATTCAACGCGATTGTTTTATTTTCCACCATGCCTTCGAAGCCATCTAAAAAGCCGGTGACTTTAATGTCATAATCATTGATTGCTGTTTTCACAACCGCGCGGATGACCGCGTTCAGCCCGGGGCAGTCGCCGCCACCAGTCAGAATGCCGATTCGTTTGGGGGTTTTCATGGGACATTACCTAATCATTGTTTTATTCTTAGTTGAATGTAATTTTATATTTTACCAACATTGGAATTACATCTTTAGAATTTGTGTAAAAAAAACCATCTCTATCTACATGAATAATTGAGCCATAAGTATCACGTTCAAATAAATAGCTTTTTAAAAACCTACCTTCGACATCGAACAAATCTAAATACGTTTTCACGCCTTCAATCGGCTCGTATGCATTTGTAGACTCGTATTTCTCTATATAATCTTCACCAGAATCTCTAATAATAACTATAAACGCTCCGTTCGGTAAACAGAAAATTTTTTGAACCAAGCTTCTGGTCACTGGTTGTTTTATAGGCAGTCCATTTTGAATAATCCAACTGAATTTTGTAAAATTAGAACAATCGCGCTTTATTATTTTCAGCAATTTTCCTTCTCTATAAACATTGATTAAGTAGGGATAATGAAATGCGCAGTAAATATCTCCATTGGAAGACAGGTCGATGTGAGGCTGACTGTATGTTTTTCCATACGCGTGCTCATACAGGAAATTTGGCGACCCATATTTTCTTACTATTTTGAAGTGCTCGTTGAAATGAGTCAAAATATTTGTATAATTTTCTCTTGGCAGTACCGGTACAAAAGATGTTATTATTTCGTTTTTCGTATTTATTTTAAATTCTACCAAACCGGTTTGCTTATAAAACGGTAGTTTGTAGCTGTTTATAAATTTACCATCTGAATTAAATTTGGTAATGCGTCGATTGCTAATGAAATCCAACACATATAAATGATCCGATTGATCAAATTCAATATTTGTATTGTTCAAAAATTCCCCAGGACCCTGACCTTCACGGCCAATTTTTCTGAGAAAATTCCCTGCCGGATCGTAGACTTTAATACATTTATAAGCAATATCGTTTATGAAAATGTCACCATTTTGATTAAGGGCAATATCTTTAACATTACCGAGAATGTAATTTTCATCACCCTCAAAGACTCCTATCCTTAATATCTCCTCGATTCGTAATTTTTTCGATTTATCTTTGCTCCATAAACCGTCCTCTGAATTCGATATTATTTCAATATTATTTTCAAATTGTGTATCGTTATTTTGACATTTTGCCAAAATAGGATTTATCTTTAATAAAAGAATAAGAGAAAAAATGAGAAAAAGTTTATTTAGAAAATTTTCCGTATTATATTTTTTCATTGAAAATTAGAACCCCATTTTAAACTTCAACCACATCCCCCGGCGAGGGAACAAAAACATCTTTAAATCCATCATCCCTCAGCGTTTTCTGCAAGGCAAAACACTGGCTTTCTTCACCGTGGACGAGAAATGTTTTTTTTAATGTCCCGCGAGTCGAGCGGGCGTAATTGAGCAAATCGTTCTTGTCCGCATGGGCGCTGAAAGCATTCATCACAACCACTTCAGCGTTGACCGTGTATTCCACGCCGAAAATTTTCACCACCGGCCATTTTTCAACCAGCTTGCGGCCCAGGGTGTTCTGAGCCATAAATCCGACGATCAAAATCAGGTTGTCGGGATTTTCAATGTTGTTTTTCAAATGATGCAAAATCCGCCCGGTTTCGCACATGCCGGACGCTGAAATAATGATGCACGAGCCCCGCATTTTATTTATTTGCATGGACTCCTGCACATCTTTCACATATTTCAGTTTGCCGAATCCAAACGGATCGTCATGATTCGCTAACAATTCCAGCGTCTCTTTGTCGTAACATTCCGGATGCGCCTTGAAAATATCCGTGACATTCACGGCCAGCGGACTGTCGACATACACCGGGATTTTGGGGATTAAGTCATTTTCCCACAGATTATTCAGCGAATAGATGATTTCCTGAGTTCGCTCCATGGCAAACGACGGAATGATAATTCTCCCTCCTCGATGATACACCCTGTGAACGAGTTCTTTCAGTCTGTTTTCGGCTGTGACAATATCTTCATGCGTTCGACCGCCATAGGTGCTCTCAATAATCATGTAATCAAGATCTGAAATGATATCCGGATCGCGTAAAATTGGGAGATGTTTTCGTCCCAAATCAACAATATAGCCCAGGTTGAAGTTACGGCCATTTTCCTTGATATTGAATTTAATCAGGGATGAGCCCAGAATGTGGCCGGCGTCAAAAAGTGTTGCGGTGACTCCGTCAACCAGTTCAAATGGTTTGAAGTAGTCATGTTCTTTGAAATGGTCGAGCGATGCGATGGCGTCTTCTTTGGTGTATATTGGCTCGAGGGGCGGTTCCCCGCGACGCTCTCTTTTTTTGTTCAGGTATTCCACGTCCTTTTCCTGAATGTGTCCGCTGTCCGCAAGCATGGCCTGACACAGGTGACAGGTAGCGTCCGTCGCGTGGATTTTTCCCCGGAATCCATTTTTGACCAGGTTGGGAATATTACCTGAATGGTCGATGTGAGCATGAGAGAGAAGCGCTGTGTCAATTTCCGAAGGATTGAAAGGTAAATCCCTGTTCTTCTTTTCCGCTTCTTTTCGGCGGCCCTGAAACATGCCGCAATCGATGAGAATTTTTTTATTGTTAACTTCAAGGACGTGCATCGAGCCTGTAACTGTTTTTACCGCGCCTAAAAAATGAATTTTCATGCTGGCTCCAGTTTTAATTTGAGAAGGGATTTTGAAGGAAACGAGCGTTGATCACTTCATTTAAACAATAGTAAAACTAAATGAAAGAATCAAGCATATTTTTCAAAATCATTTTTTTCGAGTGAAATGCACCGATAAAGAAAAAGCCGCGCTCATTTGTTGAACGCGGCTCTTACGGTATGGTGCATTCGACCCAAGTGGAGGACTCAGGTTATTACTGTTTTACATGACAAGCAACATTTTTTGGGTTGCTGTGAATCCGTCGGCTTCAATTCGGTAAATATACACACCGGAACTGACCTTCCGACCTGCGTCATCTCGGCCATTCCAATTCACCTGGTATCTGCCCGGCGATTTCATTTCGTTGACAAGTTGCTTCACGCGCTGCCCCACATGGTTGAAAATGGTCAGTCTCACCTGGGTGGCTTTGGGAATGTCGAATTTTATCGTCGTTTCCGGATTGAACGGATTGGGATAATTCGGGTGTAGCGCAAACTCATTGGGAATGATTTGCTCCGGTTCAGTCACGCCTGTCTGCGATCGTACGGTAAATACTGTGATGGAATTTCCAACAAGCTGCCCCGGGTCTTTGGCGTAAAAAATTATCGTTTCACTGCCGGTCCACTCAGAAGTCGGCGGGGTGATTGTGGCGATACGGTCCAATATTTGAACCTGCAGCTCCACTGCCCCAAATGCAGTCCAGACAATATCGCTGTCCGGATCATCCACATCAAAAACATAGCTGTCCAAATATATTGGAGTGAAGGAATTGCCAACCATAATGCTTTGATCCGGTATTTTGGTGACAACCGGCGCATCATTCAGCGCGTATACCGTGAAGATTGCCAGGGTGCTGTCTTTAAGACCTTTCGGATCACTGGCAATCAGCGTAATGTTTTCACTGCCAGCCCATTCTGAATCCGGCGTTGCAACCTGCAGAATTCGATTTTGAAGCGTAAGCAGCAAGTCCTCATTCCCGCGAAAACTCCAGCTTAACTGGCTGTCCGCATTATCCGGATCGGTGACATAATCGTCAAGGTTGAGAGGGGAGAAGGTTTCATTTTCAAGAATGACCTGTTCAGGAATGTTTTGAACCACCGGCGGCTGATTGGCTGGCGTGACTGAAAAAACCGTTGTTGTGCTGCCGGTGCGGTTGCCCGGATCAGTAGCCACGAATTGAACTGTATCGCTTCCTATCCATTCCGGATTAATGGCAGTAATGCTCGCCACTCTGTCGATGATGGTAATGGAAACCTGACTTGCTCCTGTTGTTTCCCACGTGATTTCTTCATCCGCATTATCCGGATCGGTCACAAAATCGTCCAGAGAAATATCGGTGAAAGGTTCTCCTTTTCTGACAGATTGATTGGGAATTTGGCTGACAATGGGAGATTCGTTGGAAATAGTCACAACGGCAGAATCCAGTCCCTGACCGCCATCCTTGTCGGTCACCCTGAACCAGATTTTATGAACTTCATTTTCCGTATAGCTGAATTGAACATTTTGTCCGATGGTTTCAAAAACACCGTCATTGTTCAGGTCCCATTCGAATGTCAAAGTTAAAATATCATCGGCGCCGGGTTCAGTATACGTGCCGGAAAAATCGATTGGGGTCGCCCATGTTCCGGTGTAAGGGCCGCCTGCTTCTGCTGTCGGTGCAACATTCAAAATTGTCACAGCCGCGCTGTCTTCCGACGCTTCCGCATCACCGTCCAATACACGAATTTTGAAGTATCCGGAAAAGTCATCATTGTAAACAAAGCTGTTCGTTGCGGTTTCCGTTGTATCGTCCCACACGCCATCATTCTGGAAATCCCAAAAATAGCTGATAATCGATCCATCCGGATCCTGGGATGCGGAAACATCGAACAAAATATCAGCGCCCTCCTTCCCATTGTAAGGACCACCGGCTTCTGCTATTGGCGGTTCGTTAATGGTCATTTGCAAATGTCGAAGTTTGATGCCGCTGTCAGAGGGGTAAACCACATAAAAATTATCCCGATACGCACGGACAATGTGTTTATTGCGCGCTTCAACAGAATCCCAGCCATCGCCAATGAATACCGGTTCACCCCAGGTTTGTCCGCCATTTTCTGATAATCGTGCGTAAAGCGGACCATCTTTTGAAGCGAGATACGCCACAACAATTTTACTCCCATCCTGGCTGGCCGCCAAAGATGCAACGCCCACCGGGACGATCCAGTCCTCGTTGGTCAATTCGTCCTTAACGGTTACGCGGGTATCGCGAACCTTCACCCCGTCGACCATGCGGCAGTAGTGAACAGACGGGCCATTAGAAACGGTTCTATCAATTTCCACGCCGTAACAGGCATGGGCATTCCCGTCGGCATCGACAAAAATATCCGGCGAACCATTGGCGCCAACTCGCGCATTTACCGCATCATGGATGTCACCTTTGTATTCCAATGCTCCGCCAGGCTCGCTGGATCGCCAGTAGAATATGGGGCCGCCCTCGCTGGGATAGGATAGGTCGCCGGTAACCAGTTCTACGATACCACCAGCGCTTACATCCATTTCAAACCGCTCATCTCCGCGGATTTTCATGATATCGTGTTGTTCGAAAGTGATTTCACCATCTTCGATGATGTAATAATTCACAGGCCCTGTGTTTGTCTCTGTTTGTGTCACAGAGCCATGACCGAAATGAATCCTGTCCGATGCATCGGCGGCCAATCGAACAACATAGCCGCGAAGTTGATCATCAGCAATTTTTATGGGCGATGCCCAGCCTGATTCTAATTTTCGGGTGTAATAAATATCATAAATCCAATTATCCGATACTTTGTTTCGAAAACCAATATGCGGTCTCTTCTGGCTGTCGATGGCAAGTGATGCTCCAAAGCTGCCCAAACCGCGATCATTTTCTGTGCCGGGAACCATTTCATGCGAAATTTCAACGCCATTTTTGTCCAGCACAGTATATTTAATGCCGCTATTAGTCATAGCGAGCAAATGAAGATTGCCGGTTTCCGGGTCGATCACCAGATCAGGCGTATTCCCGGACGACGCGTAAATTTCTTCTGACCATTCAAATTGTGCAAAACTTGTGCTCCCCCCGATGAATAATAAAATAAAAATACTGAATAAAAAAAGTCGGGTAAATTTCATTTGGTGCAACTCCGTATTTGGTTAGCATGTTTATTGACTAAAAAAATGATTCATTCCCGGTCATTTAATTTTAAATAGTTTAATGAGCGTATGGAATTCAAACTTTAGAGGACAAAAAGTGACCTTCATTCGTTGTTATCACGGTAACTGCAAATACTGTGCCTGAATCTATTTACCGCCATAGATTAATATTGAAATTTCAATCATGTAAAACAAGAAGATTTCTTGCAATAATTATGATAATTTGTTGTTATTAAACAGGGTACTCGATTAATATCTATTAACATATAAAAATTAATTAGTTGAAAAAAAAGTTCTCACGATATTGTGATTCTGTAAAATTCATCCCGATGAAAATCTGGTTTTTGAACTACAATTTTGTATCTGTCAGTTCAGTATTGTTTCTGAATGGAACACTTCTGCAAGACAAAAACACTAAGGCATGAACAAGAGATAACTATTGACTATTTTGATAAATTTTTTTACCTTGATATCGCGGAGTCAGTTATCATGGATTTTGATTAATATAAGGGAATTGAAATGGTCTTCGAACAATTTGAAGGTGTCTTTGCACCTATCCCAACTCCATTTTCAAAAACAGATTATTCGATAAATTTTGAATTCATAAAAAAGCATATTGAGTTTCTTAAAAAGAATAATGTGAATGGTCTTGTTGTTATGGGGACCAATAGTGAATTCCCCTCCCTCTCAATCGAAGAGCGAAAGAATATACTTTCTTGGGTGATGAAATTCAAAGGTAATTTGAAGGTCATTTTCCAGGCAGGCTCCAGTTCCATTGTTGAAACGGTCAGTTTATGCGATTATGCCAGAGATCTCGGCGTGGATGGATTTTTAATTGCCTCACCGTATTATTTCAAACAAATTACTGAAACAGGACTCATTGATTATTATCGGGAGATTCTGAATCGGGTGCACGATCCAGTTTTTTTGTACAATATGCCTCAGAATACAATGATTCATATCAGCCATCGAATCATTGAATCATTGCTGCCATTTAATAAATTTTTGGGACTGAAGGATTCATCCGGTATTTGGGAGTCTTCAAGAAAATTTATTGAGACTTTCAGGCAGCTTCATATTTATATTGGAAATGATATGCTGTTCCATAAAGGATTGGAGGCCGGCGCCGGCGGCTGCATTACCGCGGCAAGCAATACCTTTCCTGAATTGGTGACGAGTGTGTTTGCAGCCTTTAAAAATGAAATCGACGCCAGCTATGCGCAAAAGCAATTATCCAGATACCGACAATTAATTTCAAAGTATCCACTTCAATCTGTGTCAAAATTTATTTTATACTTACGCGGATTTGCAGAGACGGCTGTTCGACCTCCTTTACAGAATCTAACGGAATCTCAGAAGCGAGAAATTGAAAGAGGTTTGGAGGCATTGGGATTTGATTTGCAATATTCTGAAGATTTAAGTGATGACTAAAAAAAAGGTGCTCCAATAAATATGTATGGATACAAAATAAAAACAGAGAGGAACGTGAAATGAAGGAACTTGGAATTCAAGGCAAGGTAGCCATTATCACCGGAGCGACAAGTGGGATTGGAAAAGCCTCGGCATTCTGTTTTGCAAGGGAGGGCGCTAAAATTGCGCTTGTTGCCCGCAATGAAAAAGAGCTGAAAGAAGTAATGAAATCCGTCCAAAAACTTGATGGTGAAGTTGATATCTTTCCCGCGGATTTGACTCAGGAAAAACAGGCAGAGAGTTCTTTTAAGCACATAGTTAAACATTTTGGCGGCATTGATATTCTTGTGAACAGCGCCGGTATTATCGCCAACGGTACCATTGAAAATACAACACTTGAAGATTGGGACTATATGATGAATATCAATCTTCGAGCAATTTTTCATCTGACCCAATTGGCTATTCCGCATATCATTGAAACTAAAGGCAACATTATCAATGTATCCAGTGTGACCGGGCTCAGGGCATTTCCCGGTGTTTTGTCCTACTGCGTCAGTAAAGCCGGCCTGGATCAGTTCACGCGGTGTATCGCGCTTGAATTAGCGCCAAAAGGCATAAGAGTGAACGCTGTGAATCCTGGTGTTACTTTGACCTACCTGCACCGGAACGGAGGAATGGATGAACAGGCGTACCAAAAATTTGTCGAGCATAGCAAAACAACCCATCCGTTGGGCAGAATTGGCACTGCAGAGGAAGTCGCGGAACTCATTCTGTTTTTGGCCTCACCGCATGCGGGGTGGATTACCGGTTGTACGTACAGCATCGATGGGGGACGCGCTCAAACATGCGCGCGTTGATGGTAAAAAAAATTACAATTAGCTAATTTCCCGGTTGACTTTTTAAAATTTTTATAGTATATTTCACACAGTAATTACCCCAACCAACCCTTTTCAATATCTCTTCCCCGCATTTCTCAGCGAGGAAAGAGTGAGAACGTTATCGATTGGATCGATAACAAATCCGTGAATAAGGATTAGAGCAAAACCTCGGTTTATTCTAAATCGAGGTTTTTTATTTCAATCTATCCTGGATTATTCATTGTAATTCATTAAGGAATCCAGATAGCCTGAATGGTGCTTAATTCCGAATTCAGTATCTCTAACTTTGTTAAATTTCATATATCTGATTAATTTTATTGATAACATTAAGTTAAATATCTATTGTTTGAAATTTGTGAATAATTCAGGCTATATTGATGAAACAGATAAAAAACAAAAATATTTTCTTTACCGGTCCGATTCAAATCGGTAAATCGACAGTAATCAATAAAGTTTTAGAACGTTATTTCCGTTTGAAAATTGGTGGATTCCGGACGCGACCAATTTTTGAAAATTCCGTCCGTAAAGGATTTATTCTTCAATCATTCGATGGGCGTGAAAAAATATTCGCTCATACGGACATGGAAAGTCCAAATGTCTTCGACGTCTATAAGTTTGATCCATCAGTATTTGAGACGTTTGGCGTCGATATTCTTAAGAGCTCACTTAAAGATTCTGAACTGATTGTGATGGATGAGGTGGGCCGGATGGAAAAGCATGCAAAGGCTTTTGGTAAAATGATTGTAGAATGTTTAGATTCACCAATTAATGTTTTAGGAGCTATACAAATAAGAGCATCCTGGTTTTCACAAATTATAAGCCAGCGTATTGATACAGAAATAATCGTAATAAATAAAAAAAATAGGGAAGAAATACACGAATATGTCAGCTTCGAATAGGTGATAGCTGGCACTGCTGCGATTTTTGTAAGTGTAATAAATATAAAGAGAAACACTGAAATGTTAAATTAGTGAAATAAGCTTGACATATATCAATTTAATGTTTATATTTCGCTATTCATTTCTCATTCTGATATTAATTTTCCCTTCACAGTTTAGAAGTAATACACTTTCTGGTTGTAACGCTCACTGGATACTTGATTTCTACTTTGCACTGCCTCAACTGTTGTACTCCAGTTAATGACTTCACCTGGACAGCATAGTTAAGGGCCACGCATGAATGTACTTCTTATAGGATTTCGATATTTTGAAATTGAGTCAATGCAGGATAAACTGCTTGACGAATTTCCCGAAATGAAAGTCGATTTTGCCATATCAGTTCGTGATAGCTGGTATCGCCTCAAAATCGCTTCATTCGATTTAATTATACTGGATGCATCTTCATCTGAAATGGAAAGTCTCGTTGCATACGAGGAGGTTGTCTCTCGGGGCAATGGAATTCCGGTTATTTTGCTGGTTTCAAATGAAGAGTTGGAGCGGCTTTCAGACTTAAGCGATCAAATCCCGCATTTTCTTCTGAATAAAGATGAAGGCTTTGAAGAGAAAATCATAATGATGTTGCGGCGTAATGAAACACAGAAAAAGCGTTTTCAGATTCCTGAGTCCAAAAAATCTGTCCACCGTAACGAGTGGGCCTATTTCCAGGCAGCGATGAATGCATCGGATACGCCTATGATTATGGTCAATAAAGAGCTCGAAATTGTCGAAGTCAATACCTCGTTTTTGAATGATTACCATTTAAGCAAAAATGATACCCTGGGGAAACCCTGTTTTCATGTGTTACATGATCATCGGCAGGATGGCGAACAATCCAGTGCATTGCTCATGGTCAATCAAATGTTCAATTCAGATCTGAGGCGGGAGAACTATTCGGAAGGGGAAAACAATCACCTGCCGGAAGGAATCATTAAAAGTGCGTCTCCTGTTCGGAATTCAGAAGGCGATGTGGAGCACATCATCCTCTCCCTAAAAGCGAATAATCGTCCGGTTGAAGATGAATTTTCCACGCATTTCGACAAGAACCTTCTGGACGTGTTACTGAATGGCCTTTCTGATGGATTGCTTTTTTGCGATTCCGATAACAAAATTATTTTGATGAATCAAACGGCTGAAGATTTGTTGGGCCTTCCCCAGGAAAACGTCATCGGAAATACTATTTTTGACATTCCTGTGGGAGAAGGCGATAACTGGCTGGTTGAAGTCTTGCGCACACAAAAAAGCCAAATGCGATTCAACTCATTCGCTTATAAAACGCGCTTGAAAGATAATTATGTACAAATCCGGTTTGCTCCATTGTATAGCCCCGAAAAAAAATATCTCGGTGGCTTTTTGTATATGACAGAAGTCGATGAGGTGACTAAAGTAGAGGATAGGGAGCAATTAAAAATTCTGGATAAGCACATTATCAATCTGGATAAAATCATCACTCCGAAGATTATTGCTGAGGGTTAATAAAGCTTTACAATAATTAGATATTTGGACGAAAAAAAGCGAAACAATTTATCGAAAAACAATTGTTTCGCTTTTTGGGTTTATATGGTGACTCTGAATTTATTTGTCCAGTTTGGTTTTAAACGTGCCGGCCATGATTTCCATTTGTCTCAAATAATGCAGCTTTTGCTTTTTCAAACTTGGAGAAAACAGATGAAAGTCGATGAAATAAATTCTCTCCATCGGTTCGTCAAAAAAGCAGTACATACAGAATGGTCCACCGGCCGCATCCGGCGAATCATCTGGTGTTTTCCACAATCCTTTTAGTTTCAAAGCACGTCGATTCTGAAAAATAACCTCTTCACTTTTTACCGGTTCCCATTTTTCCTCGACGATTTCACTATCATAAAAAATTTCTCCTATTTCATTGCGCTGCTCAATGCACCATTCTTTTGTAATGATATTCGGATCGGTGGCGTCCATCCAGTACACGGAGAACCAACGGGGCGGTATTTTACGATGGAACATGACAAAACGATCTCGCGCCGATTGCACCTCAAGCTTATAATCAATCGGAACCCGGATCGACCAGCCATACGTGTTCAGCAAATGTTTTTCGACATCGCCCTGCTCCTTGTATCCGTATAGGATTTTCTTGTGATATTCATCCCAATGATTGTCAAATTGAAAAAAGATTTCCGATTGTTGTTCTTCAATTCGGCTCAAAAGAGTGGGTAAATCTTTGCCAACGAGGAACATGATTATTTGATTTTGAGCCCATTGATCTATTTTTACGAAAATTATGTTGCCCGATTCTATTTCGGCACGGGCGCTTTCCGAAAGGCTGGAATTAATTGATTTTGAGATTTTGTCTTCTGCATCCAGTGTTGAAAGGAAAATTAGATTCTTATATCGTTTATAATTTTCAGGATCACCTTTAATGATTGTAAAAACAAGTTCCTTTTGCGGTGTGTATTCCACTTTCTCAAAAATTGAACGTAACGGGGCTTCAGCCTCTTTCCAAATTGTTGAGTCTGCGAGGACGCGAATGTCGTAATCTGATCCAAGAGGCACCGGTTTGCGGGTGCACCCCGGCAAAATCGAGAATATCGCGATTAAAGCAATTAATGAGATAATGTGATATTTATTCATAATTTATCCTCCACGATTATATTTAAATTTCATATTGAGTGAGTCAAACACTTATGGTTTTTTTAAGTGCTCCTTACGAATCATGAAAATGAGTCCCCCGGGAATTGTAGAAAATAGCCCGATCAGATAGGCTAAAAATTCCATAGTCATGATTGTTTCCGGTAAAAATCCATTCACCTGAGAGAAAAGCGCTATCCCGCTGCTTTCTCGTACGCCAATACCACCGATTGATATTGGCAAACTCGCCATCAGTGCAATAACCGGAATGAATACGAAAAAGTATTTGATATGAATATCCAAACCAACGGAGAGCGCCGCAAAATAGTGGACGGTAATTCTCAAAAATTGAATGACTGCTGAAATGAAAATAACAAAAATCAATGTTCTTTTCGATTCACGAAATGAATTGATGTTCAAATAAATTTCTCTGATTTTACTGTTGATTCTCTGAGTGAAGATTAGTCTAACAAACCAGCTTATTTTTTTTGCCATTCTTTGGTTGAAAAGAAAAATAAATGAAATCACCCAACAAGCGAAAATAATCACAATCACAAAGATAACCGTTTTGGACTGAAAAATACCATGCCACATCAAGCCTGCAAAAAGCGCCAGGCTTGTCAGCATTACAAAACCCATAAAACGGTCAAAAAAGACAGTGGAAATGGCATTGGAAGAATCCCCCGATGCTTTGGAAATATCATAAATACGAAAAGCATCGCCGCCAACATAGCCCATGAGAAAATTGTTGAAAAACAGGCCCACAAAATAATACGAAATGACACGCGTGAATGGCAGATGAATGCCACGACTTTTTAATAGAATGTTCCATTGAAAAGAACCCAGCACATTGCTTAACGTGAACGCGACAATACCGACCACCAGCCACCAAATATTGGCGCTTGAAAATTGGTGCAAAATATCCTTTATGCCAAGCTTTACGAGGAGATACGTGATGAGCGCTAAACTCACGATGATTTTCAAAGCAGAAATTGTAAATTTCTTGAACAACTTTTTCTCTCTCCCTTAACCTGAATTATTCATAGATTTCAGCCAAAACATATATAAATAAATGTTATTAATGATATTAACGAGATGTGTGAAATTTAACAGAGTTTGATATAACGAATTCTGAATTAAGCACCATTCAGGCTATCTGGATTCCTTAATGAATTACAATGAATAATCCAGGTTAAATGATCTAACCTGTAAAATTCCGAACACTTCTTCATGAGTTTTTACACCATAACGGTCGATTGTGTTCCAGGCGCTGGCAGATATTGCCTGAATTCCCTATGAATAATCATATTCTATTTTTCTTGTATTGAAGAGTCCTGCTGAACAGATGACAAATTTTGAAATATTTTCAGGTAGTCACGGGCATTGGAATCGTTCGGATTTAACTTTAGCAGTTTTTCTGCAAGGGCACTCCCTTTTTGATATGATTTTGTTTCTGAATACAAATTCAATAGCCAATGGTATCCGCGGAAAAAATAAGGATTCTTTTCAATCAGGTTTAAAGTAATCTGTTCGGACCGTTCGGCATTGTCCAAATATTGATAGTAAATTTGCGCATATTCCAGGACGATCTCATCAGGCAGATTAGGTACGCTCAGCCATTCTTCCAAACGCCTTTCAAATTCTCCCGGCTTGCCACCGTCGAGATACATGCTGCCAATTCCCATCGCTAATCGATGGTCGTGAATGGGGATCACTGATTCCGGGATGAATTTCCCCATAGAATCCAGGGCGGCGAGCATTTCCGGGTACATTTTTTCCTGGCGATAAAAATTGGCAAGTCGTAGAAAGCCACTTCGATAATTGATGAGAAGGCCCTGAATATTGTCGTTGTAATACACTTCCGGATTGTCCAGATTTCTATATCTGAATTTTGTATAAAGGTTTTTCTGAAGACGTGATGGCGAAAGCTTTTCCCCTGGGTATGTCACCAGCTTATAAACAAGACCATCCATCCTCAAATAATCGTTCATATTCAACATGTTGTTGCCGGAAACGGTCACAGCAAAATAGATGGGTTTTTCGAACTGATTCGAAGCAATGATATTGAGAATCATAAGGTCCTGCACCCTTAGCCCCTGGCCCATCAGAGTCGGACCCAGCGTGAATGATAATTCAGGTGATTTGGGATTTTCCAGCGCCTTTGAAACAAATTCTTTCCGTTGTTCCAGATCTTCCAGATCGCGCTGATATGCATTTCGCGGAACCCGAATTTTTACAATTTTGGGCTCAGGCCAATAGGTTGGTGTTAACTGGTCTATCTGGGAATCAGTCAGGGAAATGGGAACCCGTGGCTCCTGGTCGCGAAGTTGTTTGATGTACCAGTGGGTATTCAGTAAACTCAGATTGACCACCCTGACATCAGTTCTGATGTTATAGACATATTGCAGAAACCAGAGCGGGAAGGTATCATTATCCCCGTTGGTGAATAGAATCGCATCTTGTTCACAGGACTGGAGGAGGTTATAGGAATAGTCATAAGCAATATAATTACCACTTCGATCATGGGAATGATAGTTCGCGGTGAACATACGAATTGGGATCAGGAGGAAAAATATGATGGCAACCAATACTTGTGCGTATTTTCTCCCGGCCGTTCTTTTTTGCATGGAATCGGAAATTGATTCCAGAATTCCGGCAACGCCGGTGCCAATCCAGATGGCAAAGGCGAAAAATGATGCGACAAAAACATAATCCCGTTCGCGGGGCTGCGGATCGGTTTGATTCAAATAAATTACAATAGCCAGACCTGTGAAAATGAACAACATGAGAATGGAAAAAGCCCGTTTATAATCTTTGAAAAAATGATGCACCATTCCCATAATTCCGATGAGAAAGGGGATTCCCCACAATCCATTGAGACTGATTGTTTCGGCCAAATATCCATCAGCGCCTTTGATCGTTCCTTTGCCAATAAATTGCCAGCCTAAATAACGCATATACATTTTTTTAATCTGATACTCCCAGAGTGGCGCGCGGCGTTCCACAATGCTCCAGTCACCGTACTGCTCGCGATTGATGTAGCTGATCAAATTTTCGAGATTCTCAGGATCATTCTCGTCGATAGCCGGATCGAGCTGCGATCGGATGTAAACGCCTGTGAACGTGGATGCACCAATTATTATGAGAAGAAATGACACCAGCGTTAACAGAACAATTCGTTGACGGTTTCTAATTGCAAGGTAAAGCGCTAAAAACAGACCTGATATTGCCAATGTGAAAATGATGGAAGTTGTCGCGATGTTTGTTTTGTCTCTGATGAAAAGAATTGAATTGGGAAGCCATTTCACAATACCCGGATAAATAATGATGAATATAACGACGGATAGTGAAGAAAAAATCATAAATCTGAAATATTCCGGGAACCGATGCCGATTGACTGTCAGGATGACAAAAATGATCGCGGGTAAAATGGAGATAATCCAGACACTGTTGAATTGGATGTACAGAAATAACTCAATGAAAAGGACACCTGTTGCAGACAGGAGAAAAATGAGAAACTGGTTCAGCCTGATTGAATATTTTCTGAAAAAGAAGATAAGGAAAATTGCGGGTAGCGCTAGAATATTGAGTAGATGAATGCCAATTGCCAGACCGATGCAATATGCGATGAGTAGAATGTATTTGTCGCTTCCGGGGTTATCGGCTTTTTCGTGCCAAACCAGCGCTAACCAGACAATGATGGCTGTGAAAAACATGCTGATGGCATAGACTTCTGCTTCCACTGCATTGAACCACAATGAGTCTGAAAAAGCAAAAGCGAGCGCACCGATAACGCTGCTACTATAAAGAATTAAGCGGTCTTCGAAATTTTTTATCCGTCCGCGCCAGAGCACGATCAATCGGGCAATGATGAGGTATGTCAACATCACCGTAATGGCAGTGGTCAGCGCGGAAATGATGTTCACGCGCAGACCAATATCCGTTACGATCGGCAGCATGGAGAAAATTCGCCCCAGAAGTAAATAAAAGGGCGCTCCCGGCGGATGGGGTACGCCCAGAATGTACGAGCACGTGATGAATTCACCGCAATCCCAGAAAGATGTTGTTGGCGCGATAGTGCTCAGGTAAACGCCCAACGAACCGAAAAATAGAGCAGCAGCAATACCTCGGTGATAGAATTTTTCCTGGATCATGGTTTTCCTCCGCTCGCGGTCATTCATTTTTGATACTATCTTCCGGCGTATTCTCCGAAATGGTGGTATCTTTATCCGCTTCGGCTAATAATTTTTGAAATTGGTCAACCTGTGTTTTGGCGGTTTTATCATCCGGCTTGATATAGAGCCACCGGTTCAAAATATCGATGCCGTTTTGATATTGTTCGGTTCTTAAATAATGACCGGCAAGCCAGTAATACGTGTCTGCCTGATTTGGATAATCGCTCACAAGGTCCTGGACGTATTCCACAATGGCGTCAGCGTCATCTCGATAAAGCTGTGAATACCAGCCGGCATATTGCAAGCGTTCATTCAAGCTCACATCCCCACGCTGCATCAATCGAGATAAAACGCGTTTGAATTTATCATGTTCGCCGCCCATGTAATACATCCGTCCCATTTCAAATTGAAGCTCTTTGCGCATGGGAATGACCGTATCAGGCATCACTTTGTTCAGTGTGTCAAGAACGGCCGTCATTTTATCGTACATTTTTTCCTTGGCGTAATATTGCGCCAGACTGTAGAATGATCCCTGGTAATTTCTCAGCAAGCCCTTGATATTCTCGTTGTAATACACGTCTTCATTATTGAGATTTCGATAACGAAATTTATTAAACAGATTTGTCTCCAAATGCGATGGTGACAAGGGCTGGTCAGTGTACGTTACCAGTTTAAAGACAAGGCCATCCATTCTCAGATATTTATTCAAATTGATCTGGTTATCTCGGGATACCGTCAAAGCAAAATAAATCGGTCGACGGAAGCGGTTCGATTGAATAATGTTTAAAATCATAATATCCTGCACGCGAATTCCCTGTCCCTGCAAGGTAGGTTCCAAATCAAAAGTAATGGCCGGAACCTCTTCAATTTCTTCCATGAGAGTTTTTTGTTCCAACACATCACTCATATCGCGCAGATAGGCTTCTTTTGGCACTTCAAAGCGAACAGTTTTGGCTTCCGGCCAATACCGTGGACGGAGATTTTCTATTTGGTTATCCCGCATGTTTATTGGAACTCTTGGTGGCTGGTCGCGAAGCTGTTTAATGTACCAGTGTGTATTGAGCAGGCTCAGGTTCACAACACGAACATCTTTTCTGATGCCATAAACTTCCTGCAAAAACCAGAGTGGGAAGGTGTCGTTATCCCCGTTTGTAAATAAAATTGCATTTGGTTCGCAACTCTGCAGAATATTAAATGAGTAGTCGTAAGCAACATAATTGCCGGCTCGATTGTGCGATTCGTAATTGTGCGAGAACAAATTGACAGGACCAGCGATAAAAAGAATAATGATCGCTGATGAAGCGATGATGAGTTTTTGGGCCGGCTGGGATTTTTTGAAAAGATCTTTTAAATAATCGCAAATCGCCGTTACCCCGATGCCAATCCACAGGGCAAAGGCGAAATACGCCCCGACATAGACGTAGTCCCTCTCCCGCGGTTGCGGGTCCTCCTGGTTGAGATAAATCACAATGGCCAATCCTGTCATTATAAACAGGGTCATCACAACTGAAGCATTCTTCCAGTCGCGCCTGAAATGATGAAACATGCCGATGAGCCCGATGAGAAACGGCAAACCGAGCAGCCCCTTTAAACTGTAATTTTCAACAATCCTGGAATCTTCTCCCAGTGTCGTTCCCTGTCCAAGGTATTGCCAGTTGAAATATCGAATAAACATTTTTTCGATCTGGTATTCCCACAGCGGAGCACGGCGTTCCACAATGCTCCAGTCACCGTATTGCTCTCTGTTCAGATAGTGGACCATGTTTTCCATGGTCTCAGGATCGTTTTCATCAATGGCCGGATTTAGATTTGAACGGATGTAAATGGCGGTATATGTGGAAACACCGACAATAATAAGCAGAAATGAAGCCAGTGCAAGAAAAGCTGTTCTCTTTCTTTTTATTATCATTTTAGTCAGACTGTAAAATAGGATGGCGGTGAGAATAATGAAAAATAGGGTCGCGAATCCCGAACTGGTGTGTTGAGTGATGTAAAGCGCTAAATTCGGTAACCATTTCACGGTTCCTGGATAAATAATCATGAATACACCGGTACAAACAAGCGCAAAAATGAAAAATTTATCCATTTGCAGCTCTTTATACTTTCTGAAATAGAAAACAAGAAATAGAGCAGGTAGCGCCAGAATACTCAATAGATGCACTCCGATAACAAGTCCGACTGCATACGCTAAAAGCAAAATATATTTATCGCTGGAAGGCTCGTCTGCTTTTTCCCACCAGACCAGGGTCAGCCAGAGCACAAAAGCCGTAAAAAGGATACTGATGGCGTACACCTCTGCTTCAACCGCATTGAACCAGAAACTGTCTGAAAAAGCATACGCCAATGCACCGATAACACCACTGGCATAAACAATGATTTTATCGAGAAGTTCTTTGGGGCGACCGCGGAACATGATGACTAAACGAACAATGATGAGATAAGTGAACATCACTGTCAAGCTGCTCGAAAAAGACGATACAATATTCACACGAAAACCAATATCGGCGGCGAATGGAATCATACTAAAAATCCGTCCAACAAGTATATAAAGCGGTGCTCCCGGCGGATGCGGCACGCCTAAAATGTACGAACAGGCAATGAATTCTCCGCAATCCCAGAATGAAGTTGTCGGGGCGACGGTCTTTAAATAAACAATACTTGAAATTAGAAATACTACAAAAGCTAAAATACGGTTCAAACGTTTGTCATTTTGCATGCTTTATGTCCTCCGAGACAAAACTTTTTCGATTAATTGCAGCATGTCCTGAGCCGAATTTTCCCAGTTAAATTTTTTTGCCCAGCTTATGCATTGAGTCGATAGCAAATTTCTTAAATTCTCATCTTTGATTAATTTAATAATTCGTTCGGCCAATCGTTCACATTCCCCGTAGGGATAGAGGAGGCCTGTCTCACCGTCCACAACAGAATCTCGAAGACCGGGAGAATCTGCCGCAATGACCGGGATGCCACACGCATTCCCTTCGATGACCGTGAGCCCCCATCCTTCTTTGGGCGATGGATTTACCATCAACCACATCTGGTTCAGATAGTCGATTTTTTGCTGATGATACGTCGAGCCCGTAAATGTAACCGAATTTTCAAGTTTGAATTCTTTCACCAGTTTTTTCAGGTCAGGTAAAAAGTCGCCGTCTCCAACAACCAGCAACATGGCTTCCGGCACGTCTGCTTTCACCTTGTGAAAGGCGTGAATCAGGTGATTTACACTCTTATACTTCTTGATTCGTCCCAAATATCCAATAACGGGCTGGACCGGCTTCTTTTTATTATCCACATGGTAGGCAGACTGGTCAACCGCATTGTAAACAAAATGAATATTGTCCTCTGAAAGTCCTTTACTGATTAATTCCTGACAGGTACTGTTTGACACCACGGCCATGGGAATCTTTCGGTAAATCAGCGGGATAAGCCACTCAGCAAGATTGACATACAGCGCAACCGGCAATGGCGCTTCAAGATAAATACTTGATCCGAACAGGTGATGAATGATGCCAATCAACGGCCGCTTTACAAAGAGCGGTGTGTAGAACGGAATTTTATTGATATCATCGATCACCACATCGAAGTTATCCTGCTTTGCAAGCCTGCGGTACATGACCGGCACCAGGAAATTGAAAAAGTAACGATTCCCGCGCCGAATGATTTTTATGCCGTCGAGAATTTCTTCATCGGGCAATGTTTCATGTCGACAGCACAACAAGGTAACGCGATGTCCCTTTTGGGCAACGCGTTTGAAAATTTCATGTAAATGCACCTCGGCGCCACCGCCCAACGGATTCCTGATGTCCTGCCAGTTGATTACGAGTATGTTGTACCCCATAATTCCCCGAATTACTCCCCTTTTTTTTGGCCAACAACACCAATGTCCAGAAATGTATAAAATGCCCAGTTTTTTTCAATGAACCTTTTTCTCAATGAATCACGAATGCGACGCGTAATTTTAAATCCCCTGGGATATAATGGAAGTTTAATATTGATTTTTCTGAAAATTTCCCGGATAATCCTGTAAAAGAGACTGGGACGCATCCAGCGGCCATAGCGATGTTTGATTGTAAATCCGTTTTTCTGCATCAGGCCTGTGAGTTCGTTTATTGAAAATTCGGTTTCCCAGCCGGCGAACCATTTGTTCATAAATATGAGAATATGTTTTATCATCGTATAAATATGATAGCGCTGTGGTACATCGATAAGCAGCAACCCACCCGGCTTTAATACCCGGTAATTTTCCCGAATCAACGGAATCGGATCCCTGAAATGCTCTAACAGGCCCTGGTGGAAAACGATGTCGAACGTGTTATCCGGAACAGGGATTTTGAATGCATCCGATTGAAGTAAATGAACCTTTGCGTTATTCTGGTGATTTAATTTTTGCACGATGAATAAAGCCTTAGGTGAATAGTCCAGAACGTACACCGAAGCATTCTCTTCCGCAAATTGGAAGCTGTCCCTGGCGCTTCCTGCACCAACTTCGAGAATTCTTGTATTTTCAATGCGAATCAAAGGTTTCAGATTATGATAAATGCGCTCTTCGTTGGAATAAACTTCATCAATCTGCTCTTTTTCCTGCCAGAATTTTTCCCAGTGTTCGCGAGTTGATTTCTTTTCTGCCATATACTATTATTTTAAAATTGTAGGTGGAAAAAATAAATGCAAAGTTAATGAAAAAAATATATTAAATCAAGCTAAAATTTTAAAACCGGAAAAGGGATTCACAAAATTCTATTTTTTAATCTGTCCCGGAATGCTTACTCCGGATCAATAGAGGACATAGTATGAGGTCAACTATAACGAAATCTTACGGGTTCTAACCCCCGGGTGATTACTCTTCGGTCAAACAACCATAATAATCGAACGAATAAACCATAAAAAAAGGGATAAATCCCTTTTCATTTTAAAATCAAAAACTGATTTTATATCACTTAGAAATTAAATGACTACTTCGTTATTTTGCCCGCTCGGTTTGAAAATAAGGCTTATGATTCGTTTTTATCGTTGCCTGGATTTTTGCCCTTTTGAGAAACTTTAATGAACTCCAATCGAATCTGGTGCAGTGTATTGAGCAATAAGTCATTTTCGTCTTTTGAAAGATTGTTTCTGGTTTTATTCTGAAGCATTTCCAAAAGATCGATGGCAAGCTGCGCATTTTCAAGATTGACTTTTACTTCCTGGTTAACCGGGTCTTTTACTTTGCCCAAATGTATCATGGCCGATTTTTGTTGAGCCATAACGAGATATGAAAACAGGAATTTATTTTTTTCTTCTTGTGACAGTCGATCCACGTTCGATCCTCCCGTATTTATACTACATTGTCAGATTACCTGTTGTATGTCATTTCCGCTGGACTTTACCCGGGGTACTTCCGTTGGTCGCCTTCGGTCGCCTGTACGTTTTTTGTCGCAGACCCGCCATCTTTTTAGAGAACAGGAATCTCATTTTATTTCACAAGGAGATTCCTGCGTAGAGCAAAGTCTGCTTTTATCTAAAAATATAATGCAACTTTGCAGGCATGTGACCGAAGGGAATGCCTGTAGTACGGGAATGACATCAGAGGAAAATCAAGTTTCTTTACAGTATTAGTTCACTCGAAAAATCATCGAATTCATGCAAATACGACGAGATAGACTCATTTTATTTAATGTGAATATATTTAACCTGAATTATTCACAAATTTCAACCTAAACATATTTAACTTAATGTTATTAATGAAAATAATCAAATATATGAATTTTAACAGAGTTTGATATAACGAATTCTGAATTAAGCACCATTCAGGCTATCTGGATTCCTTAATGAATTACAATGAATAATCCAGATTAAGAAAATTTCACCCAATTTATTGAGAAAAAGTTCCATTTGTGTGTTGCGATCACCCTATCCTCATCAGTTGTATTTTGTCTTTGAAATTGATGTAAAATGGATCCTCAATAAGCAGTTTGATCATTGATTCGTATTCAAAGGGACGATGAATCAAACCAAAAGCAGCTTCCCTGGCTTTTTGCAGCAGTTGCATATCGTTGATGGGATCAGCAATTTTCAATTCAGGCATTCCATGCTGTCGCGTGCCAAAGAACTCTCCTGGGCCGCGTAATTTTAAATCGACCTCGGCAATTTTGAAGCCATTGCCGGTTTCTTTCATGGTATTGAGTCTCAGCCGTGCTTCATCCGTCAGCGTATGCTCAGCAATTAATATGCAATACGATTGCTCAAAGCCGCGCCCGACACGTCCGCGCAATTGATGGAGCTGTGTAAGTCCGAATCGCTCAGCGTGTTCAATGACCATGATGGACACGTTGGGCACATCAACCCCGACCTCGATCACCGTGGTGCTGACCAGTACATCAATTTCTCCTTTTTTGAAGTCAGCCATGATGGGCTCTTTTTCCTGACTGCTCATTCGGCCATGAAGCAGCGCAACCTTTTTCCCTGAAAAAATGGTCTGTGATAATTCTTCGTAACTCTCTGTTGCTGCTCTCAAATCGAGCTTTTCCGATTCTTCTACGAGCGGAAAAACGATGTAAGCTTGCTGGCCTGAATTCAGTTTGGATAGAACGAATTCATAAATCTCTTTGCGTTTATTGCTGTACCGCCACGAAGTAATTATTTTTTTTCTGCCTGCCGGCATTTCGTCGATGATGGATACGTCCAGATCACCATAAACTGTCAAAGAGAGGGTTCTCGGTATGGGCGTTGCAGTCATGACCAGCACATCCGGATTGCTGCCTTTATCCCACAAAAGCGCCCGCTGTGCTACGCCAAATCGGTGCTGCTCGTCGATCACAATCAATCCCAATTTTTTGAAAGTAACTGCTTCCTGAATCACTGCATGGGTGCCGATAACAATATCGCACGCGCCGGACTGAATATCATCCAGTATTTCCTTCCGCAATTTTGACGTCTGACCGCCGATCAGTAATCTTACGTTGACGTTCAAATCATCCAAAATATGATGAAAATTAAGGTAGTGCTGTTCCGCCAGAATTTCAGTAGGAGCCATCAGGACCGCCTGATATCCATTTTCAACAGCGATGAGCATGGTTACGAGAGCGACAATGGTTTTGCCAGAACCCACATCGCCCTGAATGAGCCTGTACATGGGGGATGTGCTTTTCATGTCCTGACGAATTTCCCGCAGTACTTTTTTCTGGGCTTCGGTTAATTCAAATGGAAGGTTTTCAGCAAGAATTCTTGTTTTTTCTCCAACCTCAGGAAATGAAATGCCGGTGGCTTGTGACGTAATTTTCTGCTTTCGATGGGCGAGCATGAACTCCAGATAAAAAAGTTCATCAAATTTCAAACGGCGTTGCGCCTGCTTTAACAAACCGAAATTTTCCGGAAAATGAATATTTTCAATGGCTAATTGAAATGGCATCAGGCGATGCTTTTCCAGGATAGAAGGGGGCAACGTTTCACCCAGAATGAGTGGATTTTTTTTCAGCACAGGATTGAGAATTCTTCGGAATCCACGGCTGTCCAGCCCCAAACGACTGAGCTTTTCGGAAGAAGGATATAGCGGGATGATTTTGCCGGTGTGCAGCATCTGATTTTCAACGTCATCCCTATTCTCAGAAAGAATGTCAAATTCCGGGTGAACCAGTTGTTTTCCGCCGAAATAATTCACTTTGCCGCTTACAGCAAGAGTTTGTCCAACTTTGAATATTTTTTGCCAATACTGAACCTGGTGAAACCAGACGCAATTAAGAAATCCTGTATTGTCCGATAAGATGAGAACATAGCGCGAACGTCTGCCTTTTTGAATTCCGCATGAAATAATCTTCCCGATTATTGTGACGGTCTCATTCAAATTTACGTTTTTTATGGATGGCGTTTTTGTCCTGTCCAGATAACGCCGTGGATAATACTGCAGTAAATCTCTTAACGTAAAAATGTGAATATCTGCTAATGCTTTCGCCCGCTTTTCTCCAATACCTTTGAGATATTGTACCGAAAGGTCGAGACTGTTTTTGGTTTGGTTGTTCACCATGTATTTTGTGAGTGCTTTTGACCGAATCAATTTTTAAGAAAATTGGTTTGAAGAATTGAGGTTAACCAGCCCTGATGCCTCATCCCATGAATGCATTCGGATCGCGCATTTAGTTTCTCTTAAAATCAATAGTGTACTCGAGCACGGTTTCTGAGTCCTTATCGATGTTCAGGTAAAATTCAACGGTACGGGCGTCTGTTTGTTTGTATTCATGTGTGGATTTTTTAATCTTCCAGAAACCATAAAATTTTTCAATGACGTGGATTTTTACGGCATTATCTTTATGGTTTCGAATTTTTACCTGCCAGATTTCCTCATGTGATTTTTTGCCCGTGGACATTTTTTTCAGCATGTTGCGTTCCGGTGTGATATCAAATGCATTGCCAAGATATAATTTCACTGTTTCGTCTTTGGCTGTATGATCCAGCATGTCCTCTCCAACAAATTCCAGGGATTTGTCCGCCGGATCTTCCTGATAGACACGCACCTTACCGGCAGGAAGTGGCATGCCCAGTCCACTCGCCGTGCTATTCTTGAATTTCAAATTGACGCGGACATCATCCTGTGATTTGGATGCCTCATAGGTATACAGCTTTTCGATTTGTACATCTGTCGATGGAAAAAGGGATATCTGTTTTATCTGATTGTTCTGCAGAGTTGATTTTCGGTTCAGCGTGTACATGTGGTATTCGAAAAAGGATTTTTCCGCGAATTGGGGCGCCGCAGCTTCCCTGGCTTCCAATGCGTAGGATTTTCCGGCTCGCATCGGTCGTGGAGACGTCACCCGATTTACTTCGCCGGCAATGAGTTTCAATTTGGCGTCCGGAAAAGTCGCCCCGGTACGATTGTCGATTGAAACCCAGGCGCTCAATTCCAATGTCCGATCCTCATTTTTTGATATGGCGACATATTCTGCATGCCATTTAATTCGGGAGGCAAGGTAACTAACCTCGGTTCTGTGCGTTCCGGTTTTTTCATTATTAATCGACCAGACCAGTGTAGGCCGCGTGATCAATCCTTCCGGCAGTTTGGGAAAATCGATATTCACAATATTTGAACCGGAAATTAATTTTACCGCGCTGTCCTTTGTTTGAAGAATCAGGTTTCCGCCTTCGTGGCTCAGCAGCGTGCCGGTTACTTTTTCACCATTTTTCAAATGCACGGAAATTTGTTCATCCAGATATCGTTCGGCAATTTTATCGGAATTGACCAGATCGAATTCATAGTTTTGTTCGAGAATCGTCACTTTATCCGGCGCGGTGAGCGATTTGAAATGAACCGATGTCGGATCGATGGTTGCTGCCACATCCTGATATTTCAATTCGAAAACACCGCGAGCCAGATCGAGTTTGCGAACATCTTTTACCACGCCGAGATCGTTGTTGTAAACGGTTATCGCTATTTCCCGATCCTGGGCCGATAATGTAATTAATGGAAATAAAATAATTAAAATCAAATACTTATATTTTAACATGGGAACCTCCTTGTTTCTTGGATTTAGTGATTAAAAGACAAATGACCCTCTTCTGAAAGATGGTCATTTTGAATTTTAATCTTCGAAACTTTGTAGATTGGCTTTAAATTTATTGAGATTCGTCTGAAAATCAGAGCTTTTTTGACGCTCTTTTTCAATCACTTCTTTTGGCGCTTTATTGATAAAATCCTTGTTTAATAATTTTGCATTAATACTTTCAATTTGCTTTTCAAACCGGTTGATTTCTTTGCTGAGCCGTTTGCGCTCCACTTCAATATCAATCAAGCCTTCCAGCGGAATGAAAATTTCCATGTCAGCAACCACCGAGCTGGCAGACAATTTTGGTTTTTCCAATCCATTGCCAAGTTCAAGCAATTCCAGTTTGGCCAGAGCGGTGAGCGATTCTTCATTATCCTGCATCAGATTCAGATTGTTCGAGTTGCTGCTTTTAATGAGTACATGCGCCTTTTTATTGGGCGGCACATTCATCTCTCCCCGGATGTTACGTATGGAGCCAATAACTTGCTGAACAAGAAGCATTTCGGTTTCAGAAGCATCGTCGAAATAAGCTTGATCCGCCTGCGGCCAATCCGAAATGATCAGATCAGATTCTTCATCCAGCTTAATCTGCTGCCAGATTTCTTCCGTGATGAACGGAATAGTCGGATGCAGCAATTTAATGATATTACGCATGACATAGATGGCCACCGACAATGCAATTTTGCGGGCTTCGGCATTTTCTCCGTATAGCCTCGGTTTGATTAATTCCAGGTACCAGTCGCAATACTCCCGCCAGAAAAAAGAATACAGGCTGTTAATGGCGTCGTTCAGGTGAAATTCGTTCAGTGACTTAGTGACGGTATCGATGGTTTTGTGCAGTCTGCTCAAAATCCAACGGTCAGACAGCAATAAGTCTTCTTTTTTTCCGATGAAATTATTGTTCCTGATGAGT
This sequence comes from uncultured Cytophagia bacterium, assembly GCA_964605145.1. Taxonomy (GTDB): domain Bacteria; phylum Zhuqueibacterota; class Zhuqueibacteria; order Thermofontimicrobiales; family Thermofontimicrobiaceae; genus CAZSBG01. Next base: position 29,535 of record CAZSBG010000073.1, read on the forward strand.
TCGGACACATTTTCTTCCTCAAAGCTGAGAGCCAGAAAGCGGAACGAATTCCAGAGTTTATTGGAAAAATTTCGACCAATTTCAAAGCTGGTCTCAGCGAGATTAATGTCCTGCCCCTCGGAAGTGAGCATGAGCAATGAGAATCGCACGGCATCTGCGCTGTACATATCCACCATTTTAAGCGGATCGATGCCGTTGCCAAGGCTTTTGCTCATTTTTCTTCCCTGAGAATCCCTGATGAGACCATTGAAAAATACATGGCTGAAAGGAATTTCGTTCTTGAATTCGAGTCCGGACATGACCATTCTGGCAACCCAGAAGAAAATAATATCTGGGGCTGTCACCAGCGTGCTCGTGGGGTAGAAATATTTCAGTTCCGGTGTTTCCTCCGGCCAGCCCATTGTTGAAAAAGGCCAAAGCCATGATGAAAACCAGGTGTCCAGCACGTCTTCATCCTGATAAATATTTGTGCTGTTGCATTTTTCACATTTTTCAGGGGCGGAGCGACGAACCATAAAATGGTCACAATCCCGGCAATAATAAACCGGTATGCGATGGCCCCACCATAGCTGCCGCGAGATACACCAGTCGCGAACGTTTTCCATCCAGTTGGAATAGACCTTCACCCATTTATCCGGATGAAATTGAATATCACCATCCAGGACAACTTTCAGCGCCGGTTCAGCCAAAGGTTTCACTTTCACGAACCACTGGGTGGATAAATAGGGTTCAACCACGGTGTTGCAGCGCTGACAATGCGCCACAGCATGTTCGTGATTTTCAACTTTTTCCAGTAATCCTAATTTTTTCAATTCACTCACAAGCGCTTCGCGGCATTTAAATCTTTCGTACCCTTCATATTTGCCTGCATTTTCGTTCATTGTGCCATCTTCGTTCATCACATTAATTTGTTCGAGCTGATGGCGTTGGCCGGTTTCAAAGTCATTGGGATCGTGCGCCGGCGTCACTTTCACAGCACCTGTGCCGAATTTGGAATCAACCATGTGGTCGGCAAGAATTGGTATTTCGCGGTTCAGCACCGGCAGTATGACGGTTTTCCCGATCAGTTTTTTGAACCGGTTATCATTGGGATTTACAGCAACTGCGGTATCGCCCAGCATGGTTTCCGGGCGAGTGGTTGCAACCGTAATAAATTTGGCGCTGCCTTTGATAGGATATTTAATGTACCAGAGTTTTCCATTTTCATCTTCATGAATTGCTTCCTCGTCAGAAAGAGCGGTGCTGCATCGAGGACACCAGTTGATAATATATTTCCCGCGATAGATGAGCCCTTTTTCATACAGGCGGCAGAAAACTTCGATCACCGTTTTTGAAAGGTCTTCATCCATGGTAAAACGTTCCCTGTCCCAATCGCAGGAACAGCCGAGCTTTTTCAACTGTTCGATAATAACATTGCCGAACTTTTCTTTCCATTGCCACACGCGATTCACAAATTCTTCGCGCCCCAAATCATGGCGGGTAATATTTTCTTGTTTTTTCAGGTTGCGTTCAACAACATTTTGTGTTGCAATACCGGCATGATCCGTACCCGGCAGCCACATCGCCTCATAGCCGGCCATGCGGTGATAGCGAATAAAAATATCCTGAATAGTGTTATTGTACGCATGACCCATATGCAGCATGTCTGTTACATTTGGCGGTGGAATAACAATAGAATATGGTTTTTTATCCGGATTAACTTCAGCATGAAAATAGTGCTTCTCCATCCAATAGGTGTACCAGCGTTCTTCAACATTTTTTGGCTCGTAGACTTTTGCAATTTGTGTTTCAGACATATTTTGTTTCAAACTCCTCTTGTTTTCAATAGTTTGCCCACTCATAAAGTAACAAATATAATCAATAATTTCGGACAAAGTCAAGGGATATTTCTAAATATTTGGGAAAAAATCTAACCTGAGCAATTCACTTTGATTGAATTTGACAATCACTTTTTTATGATGGAAGGCTTTTCGATTATTTTTTTTAACGCTGAGTTGGAAATCTACTCTTGCATAAAACAATTATTTCTGCTATATTAGTACTACTTCGTCAGATTACCCTTTTTCTGTCATTTCCTCTGGACTTTACCCGGGGTACTTCCGTTGGTCGCCT
>CAZSBG010000074.1:0-30422 GCA_964605145.1 uncultured Cytophagia bacterium
GAGGACGGGAATCTCCCAAAATTTTGTCAAATGGATGCCCGATAGAAGCCCAGTCCGACTTCTTTTAGAAATATAATGGAAACTGGCCATGGCATTCGGGCATGATAATTTGATGAAAAAATCATTTTTCAAAAAGTGTCCGGTAGTGAGAACTTCTGTGAGGTACTTGCAGCACGCCATGAAGTTTGATTGATTAAAACAAACGGTTTTTGAAGTCGGAATTATTGGTTCTCAACAAAATTAATCTTCATTCTCCCCGGGCAACCATTTTTTCAAAAAGTATCTTCTCGTAATGAAAAATCCCTGAACAAGCAGCGACGCGTTCATAGACCACCAAATGGCTGTCACTCCCAGCCCGGCGACGATTCCCAATAAATAGCTAAACGGAACCCTCACCAGCCACACACTGAGCGCAACTATTTTCATGACGCTCCGGGTATCACCTGCCCCGTTTAAACCACCACCAAGAATCACTCCCCACGCCATAATCGGTTCGAAAATCAGGCAAATATACAAATAACGAACACCCTCCCGCGTCACAATTGCATTATCCGATAATATGGAAACAATGCTTTTCGCGTTCAAAAGAACAATGGCTGACAGGACAGTGATAATAAAAACACCCAGGGCAGCAGTACTCAGCCCGGCGCGGAATGCATCGTCTCGTTTTTTCTCTCCAATGACATTCCCAACAATTACTGCATTGGCCATGTTAAATGCAAACGCAGGCAAAAATATGGCGGACTCGATCCGCATTCCATTGGTAAATGCCGCGATGATCTCGACATTATTTTCAGGCAGCGCGCTTAAAATGATGAAAATCACCATGGATGCGAGCTGCCAAATTATTTGCAGCAATCCGGAAGGCCAACCGATCGTCATAATTTTTTTGACTATTGAAAGCGAAACTTGTTTCAAGTTGCGGAAGAATGACTTCACAATCCAGAAATTCAACATACTTCCAATGAATACGCTTAACGCTGTTGAAAGCGCAATTCCTTTGTACCCCAGAGGCGTGAAGAAAACAAAAATGAAGTTCAGTGTCACATTAATTACACACACAATCGCCATTGTGCGCAGCGATTTTTTTATGCCCTTGCACGATCGCAGAATGCCATTGCTATTAATGAGCAAATAGTGAAAGATTAATCCGCTGGCATAAATCATGGCCAGGGGAAGGCCAAATTCTTTTATCACATCGGGAACGTCCAACATTCGGAATAGTTTTGGTGTAAAAAAAATACCGGCAACCCCCAAAAAGACGCCGGCAACCAATGACGCGACAACCGAAGTGACCACAGAATCGGCGTATTTCTCATCTTCAACGGAAGAGCAAAGTCGGGAAATTACCGAGACGGTCCCTACGGTGAGTGCATTGCCAATCACGGTAAAAATGAAATAAATCTGCGTTACAAATCCATAGGCTGCCTGCACTTCTTTCCCAATCTTGCCGGCAATGTAAACGTCAGCCAGATTAATGAGAAATTCGAAAAACATAATCAGCGTCATCGGCCAGCTCACAGACCAGCTTCTGGCGATGAATGCTTTTAACTCAACCCGTCTCTGCTCACTCACGCTCGCTTTCCTATTTCCTGTTCATTGACAATTTCAATAAAAAACAATTTGCCCATCAATCGGATTCCATCAAGTCTGCCAAAGCCTGTTTCAAATCAGAGAAATCAAACTGATAGCCATTTTCCAACAAACGTTTTGGTATGGCTCGCTGTCCGGAGAGTATTAATTCGTCCGCCATTTCACCCAATAGCAGCCGCATTGCGAATGCTGGCACCGGTAACCACGAAGGCCTGTTCAATACTTTTCCCAATTGACGGTAAAATTCTTTGGCCTGTACAGGATTTTTCGACGATAAATTAAATACACCTTCCAGTTTTTCATTCTCGATCAGATACAAAATTGCATAAATCACATCATTTATATGAATCCATGAAATCCACTGTTCGCCGGATCCCTGGTGGCCGCCCATAAAAAATTTGAAGGGTAAAACAACTTTGGATAAAAATCCGCCGTCTCTGCCCAAAACAACACCCAGCCTGAAAATCGCCAGCCTCACACCAATGGATGATATTTTTTCAACCGATTTTTCCCACTGCGTTGCAATGTCCGTCAGAGTAGATGGATTTTGCGTGGAATTTTCATCTAAAATTTTATCATGTTGATTACCATAATACCCGATTCCGGCGGCCTGAATTAAAGCCGCAGGTTTGGTTTGACTTTTTTCGATAGCAGTGGTTATGGCCTTCCCTGCATCCACTCTGCTATTAATTATTTTCGATAACTTTTTTGAAGTCCACCGACCTGAACCGATATTCTCCCCGATCAAATTTACAATAGCTGTATTTTCCGTCATCAAATCAATGAGAGGAGCATGTGACTTCCCATCCCATAATACAGCGGACACTTTTTCCCCCAATATATTTTTTGCTCTCTCTATTGACCGAGTCAATACAACGACTTCATAATTTTCATTGCTCAACAATGCGCAAAGTTTCCGGCCGACAAACCCGGTTCCCCCGGTCACAACTATTTTTTGAATCTTATCCATTTTCTCATCTCTAATATTTAAGAGGATGCAAAATAAACTTCGCGTTTTGAACCAACGCGCTAACTGTTCAGTTTTCAATTTGGATAATATAACCAAAAAATAATCAATAGTCAAGCCAATAAAAAAAGGGAGATATGAGTATACACATCTCCCTTTCAAACGTGATCTTTTATGTATTGAAATTATTTCAATTTTTTGATATTTATATTTCCATTGGTGGTGGACAACCTGATTAAATCACCGCCGCCATTTATTTTACCATGACCTTCGATTAATTCATCCCGACGTCCTCTTTTCTTTTCATCTTCCGACTTTTCAATTTTGATAGAAAAATCAGAGTAAATATTATAGTCGCGCCACGATGAACCAGTGAGTTTAATTTCCGCATGAATTGTGGCAGGTAACTTTTCAGGAATATACAAGGTGATATTTCCTCCTGACGAGTTCATTTCAATGTGATGATCTTTTGAAAAATCAGTCAGGGTCATCTTTGCCTCTACATCGCCGCCGGATGTTTTTGCCTCGATGAATCCCTGAATGTCATCGAATTCAATGTCGCCACCTGAAGTTTTTGCTTTGATGCCGTTTTTCACATTATTTGCATCAATGTCTCCGCCGGATGTTCTGGCCTCAATCACATCTCCAATATTTTTAAGGCTGATATCGCCACCCGATGTGGATACTTCCAGCGAACCCTTTGTCCCATCCACTGAAATATCGCCGCCGGATGTTCGAGCTGACACCTCAGCACCAATATTGACAAGAACAATGTCACCACCGGATGTTGCCGCATTTACCAGCGCCCGATTGTTTTTTATCATGATGTCACCGCCGGACGTTTTTGCATCAACTTTTCCTTCAACATCAACAATGTCAATATCTCCACCGGAGGTTCTCACATTCACCATCCTGGTGTTTTTCTCAATTGTGATATCTCCACCGGAAGTCGATGCGTTCACTTCACCATCGATTTGCAATAATTCGATATCCCCACCGGAAGTTTTCAATTTCACTTCTCCTTTTAGCTCGGAAACAGAAATATCTCCGCCACTTGTGCCAATGTCAACATTAAATTCATCCGGCAACGTAATTTCGAATTTGCTCTGCATATAGTTTCGATATTTTTCATCAGTCCCAACAACGATGCGATTGCCTTCTTTTTTATAAAATGTGGACAGATCCTTCAATACCGCTTTTGCTTCTTCCTCGGTGTAAACATCCATTTTTCGAGTTTCACGGATAATTACTTTGTTCTTGGTCCAGGTTTTTATTGTTACATCACCGCGAACTTTTTCCATCACAAGAGCGCCGCCCTTGCTGACATCAAACTCTTTGTTAATTTCAGCGACATAATATCTTCCCTCTTTTTTCAATTCCTGAGAGAAGTTCTGACCGGGCAATACAGTAAGCACTAAAATTCCGACTAAAACATAAATCACGTACTTGATTCTCATCACTTGTACCTCCACTTAGTTTAAATAGGTTATTTGTTTTATCTCTAATTAATTAAAATTTTGGATTTTCTGTTCTTTCCAACATCTGCGATGATTGAGTGCGAATATATTCACTCGAGTCAGCCGTTACAACATTATATAAATTGAAGTCAAAAATATTTTTATCAACTTTATTCAATTTATTAAACGCTTCAATTCGCATCGCCGTATTTGAATCACTCAATAACACCTTAACCAATACCTTTGTGATCAAACTTTTAATTTCAGGAGTAATGGGAACGGCTGTGAGCACTTTCAAGGCTCGAAGTCGAATCCCCGGGTTCTCTTCATCTTCGATAATCTCCACAAGCGCATCCAAGATATCCCTACCGAAATACTGGGTGTTCTCCAGAGCCTTCACGGTTCGCAGCCGAATATTTGGGCGTTCATCGGCAACCAGCACCTGGGCGAGTAATCTTTGGATTTCAGGTTTATTCAGGTTCCCTTCAACAGTGACATCCTGAATTGTGTTGAGTTTTATTTCGACTTTTTTGGTTCGCGGATTATATTGAATTGATTCCATCCCGGCAACATACGAATCCGATACATTGGCTTTTTTGGGGATAACAGCTTGAGTGTGGTATGTTGATTGAAAAAACCGGATGCCAACAAGCATGCCAATGATCAGTAAAGCCAGAGCGGTTCCCAAGCGCGCCACAGGAGCAAAATCCAGTGTAATTACATGCCAGAATCTTTCCAGCCAATTGGATTTTGCATTGGGTTTCTTCAATATATTTAAACGATGATGTAGTTCATTTCGCAATTCTTTCATCAAATTTTCATTGGGCTCTTGCTGAGATTTTTTATCGAACAATTGATATGCTTTCAACGATTCTTCATTATCCAACTGGCATTCAACGCAGGATTTTAGATGGTCTGTCAATTTTTTCTTTTGCTCATCAGACAATTCGCCGTAGATATCGAGCCAAATCATTTTTTGAAATTCGTTACAGCTTTTCATCGTCTCACCTGCCTAATTTTGATAATAATCGCGCAACTGATTTTTCATCTTTTGTACGGCGCGAAATAAATAATTTTTAACTGTTCCTTCTGAACAATTCATAATCTTTGCAATTTCAGATAATTTATGGCCATGATAATGGCGCAAAATGAAAACAGTTTTTTGCTTCTTCGACAACAGCTCAACGCTATTTTGAATCGTGATATCGAGTTCCTTATTCAATAAATTCTGTTCAGGGTTCAGCGTATTTCCATTTGTCAATGTGTTCCAGTTATTGGCAACGTTTTCATTGTAATCATCAATTGGGTCATTCATTCTTTTGGTTCTTTTCTTCCTGAAATTAATGCAGGTATTCACCACAATTCGGTATAACCACGTATAGAACTCACTTTGAAAACGAAATTTATTTATTGATTTGTAAACCTTAATAAATACATCCTGGTAAACATCCCGGGCATCTTCGGTATGATTCAACATGTTATAAATCAATCGCATCACCCGGGTGTCGTACATACTCACCAGACTTTCAAACGCATTTATATTCCCTCGTTGGGCTTTCTGAATCAGTCGTTCTTCATTCTTATCCATGTTTCAATTCCCAAATCTTTTACATTAGACCATGAAACATCAAAAAGGTTTGCACCTTACAGTCATATCACAAATATTTTTGAAAATATTGTAAAATATTCCAGCAAAAAATTTAATACTGTTCTCAAATTACATTTATGTACTTTATATATCATAATGAAATGGTTTATGAATTCCACAGCCATACATAAGATAATTTAATGCATTACAATGACTCAAGCAATTAATAATTTGAAAATTTTTAATCATTATAAGACAACGACTTTTTAGTGTATCAAAATGAAGCAAATTATTCCATCGTAAGAAATTATAAAATATTTCATTAAAATTTTCAATTTTTATAATACTATTAATTTCAACAAGTTAAAAGTTTAGTCACATTTTTTTTCAATATTTTTTTATGGCATAATAATTGATTATCATTAGAGTGATTTTCATAAAATTGCTGCATCTTTTCATTTATAATGTATTTATTTATATAATAATTAATAAGGGAACATTTTAATCATTAATGTATTAATATTATAGAGTAACAATATTATTGCTCATAATATTATTATTGTTAATTTTTTGTAAAATATCAGATAACTTAATTTTTGTTTTTTAACAAGTAAAAACTAAAAATGTCCTTGCAATTTAATGACATTTATATTAAATTTTCACTACCGGACACTTTTCAATTTATGTTCGGTAGTTCTGTCATTCCCGTACCACAGGCATTCGGGCATGACAATTCCATCAAAAATGAAATATTACAAAAAGTGTCAGGTAGCGAGATTTAATTTTATTTGTTTGGACCCTTTTAACCTGAATTATTCATGTAATTATAATAAAATTGATTCAATTATTTGATTATTATCAAATTGAATGATCAATTAATTTAAAACTCAGTTTTAGACGTAAAAATGTACTCATCTCCAAATTCAGCACCATTCAGGTTATCTCGATACCTTTAGAAATATAATGTGAATAATCGAGGTTAAAAATAGATTTTTGCAAATTCACGTTTCATTTATTATTTGTTTTGAACTTAACACATGGGTAGTACATTGAAGAGAAATACTTACATATTAATTGTTACACTTTTTTTGTTTTTTACTTTTGAAAAAGTATATTCTCAAGTCTCAATGTATGGGGGAAAGGGATTATGGAGAGTATTATCAGCAGAACCGATAAATCCAACTGATATATTTGTGGGCGCGAACTTTTCCGCTTACTTCGAAAAGACCGGCCCGGAGCAGTTAGCGAAATATTACAGTTCATATTTTCATGTATCTGTCGGCCTGGCCAGCAATCTCGAATTAATGGCTAATTTTGTGCCTTATCAAGACGACCAGCACCACCTCTGGGGCAGAATTGGCGATACCAAACTGGGCTTGAAATATCTGACACCATTATCAACGACTGGTTTCAAATTGGGTTTGATGGGATATTACAAATTTCCCACAGCCGAAGTACCGAACGTACCTTATGAAGTTTTTTCATCACCAGAGCCGGCATGGGAAATGAGAGCACTGGTAACACTGGATTTAATTAAAATGTTACCCACGTTTCCTTTTAAATGGAATTTCAATGTTGGCTATACCGATCATAGTATTTACGATCGTTACTTTCAGTCGAAGATCGATCAACTTTTCATTGGCACAGGATTCAAGTTTTCAATTCGATCCGTTCAGGTTTATACTGAATATACTGGAGAGATATTTATCAATAATTCAGATGTAGTTCCCTTCAATCAAAATTCAACGCGAATAACACCCGGAGTTCGCTTTTTAGGTCCATGGAAAAATACGGTTGATATTGCGTTTGACCTTGCATTCACCAGTTATGATTCTCTGAAAAACACGGACATTTTTCACAAAGAATATTTTGATTGGAAAATTTCAGTTGGAATTACCCATCGCTTTTCTGTATTCAAATATTTTGATAAAACCGCCAAACTTGAACGTCAAAGGCGAAAGGAAGAACTGAGAAAACTGGAAGAAATTCGGAAAAGACGGGAAAAAGCAAACGAAGACCTCAAGAATATGAAAAAGATTCTCGATAAAAAACAAAAAGAGGAAGAGAAAAAATAACAGCCAGGTTTTTACCCCTTATGAGAATAGACAAAATTTTAAAATATGTAATTTTTAGTATTATTGTATTCAATGTATCATTATTATATGGCGCTCCCGTTTATGTAGAATCTTACAATAGATCAAACGATCAGAGTCCGCGTCAAAATAGTTATGATAAAAAATTAGAAAAGGAAATTGAACGAGCTGCCAATCAAATATTCCGAAGCAGCATAGAACTTTTCGAAAAAGGCGCTTATTGGGACTGTGCCAGAGAATTGATTATATTAATGGATTATCATTCCACTTTTGACAAAATGGATGAAGTGGTTTATTATCTGGGACAATGTTTATTTGAGGAAGAACTGGGAGTCGCGGCGACCCGGATGTTCAAATATCTGCTCAAGAAATATCCCAGAAGTGACATGGTCCCGGCCGCGTTGTTGGGTTTAGTGAAAGCCTATTATCATCAGGACGAATACAAACATGCGCTGAGGGTATATTTCGCTTTGTTGAAAAGAGCTCCTGGAGAGAAGGAGATACTTAACGCTGCCAGTTATTTTGCAGGTCAAAGTCATTTTAATCTCAAGAATTATGATATGGCCATTAACCTGCTGAAAAAAATTGACAGTCGCAGCAGTTATTACGATGCAGCGCTTTATACGACAACGCTTTCATATTTGAAGAAATCCAACGTATCCGTTGCTGTGGATTTTTTGCGAAAGATAATTTCTTTGCCCAATATTAGCGGTGAAAGACGCAATATTATCGACAATGCCCGATTAACACTGGGTTTTATGTATTATGAACTGAAAGCATATAAACCGGCAACAAAACTATTTCTTGATATATCTGATAAGCACGAACACTATCAGGACGCACTACTGGGATTGGGATGGTGCTATCTTAAACTTCAAGACAATGAAAAGGTTATCGAATCTCTCAATGAATTGATCAAACTTTATCCTGATAGTGAAAACGCCGAAGAAGCCTATTTTCTCCTGGGGCAGGCGTATATCGCCCTCAGAAAATATGATGACGCCATCGAATCTTATCAAACAATAGTAGAAAATTACCCGGATGATTTCAAAATTCCAAGTCTGATCAAAAAAGTAAATAGCGGCCTGGAATTTGAAGAAGACAGGGTTGAAAAACTCAAGGTAAAAGTACTAATCGAAGAGACAAAACTACTCGACGCTATTGCAATGAATGGGTACGGGGAGAACGTTCCGCAGTATTTGATTGAGGAAAAAAAGGAACTCAAAGATTTTAGAGAACAGCTCATCAAAAATTTGTTAAATGAGAGGGATAACCTGTTATTAATGCAGGAAAATATCGATTCTCTCAAGAAGCTTGCTGAACGGAGGGAAAGAAGAAAAAACTGGCGTGGGTATGCAGAGTATGGAACATCTCGTGCACTGTTCCTCAAACAAATGGAAAAAAAGGCACAGGGAAAATAATTCAACGATTGGAAGTAGCGGATATGAGATCAATTAAAACTCGACATCTTGGAATACTCACATATTTTTTAATTGGAATCTTATTTACATTTTTGCAGAATGGTTATGCTCAAAACGATTCTGCCAAAACAAAAAAATATCGACCTAACCAAAAATACGAACTGGCCGACACCACAGAAACAATTGACATAGAAGGATTAGATAAAACAATCGAGCACCATATCAAAGTTATCGAACAGTATCCTGAACAGCCGTTTATTCCTTATATGATGTTCGAATTGGCGGAAGCGTATGCCAGCAAATCCCAGTTTGAATTCAAAGAATCCATGAAAAAATATGATGAGGAAATCACCAAATTTGATAAAGGAGAAATCCTCGTAGAACCAATTTTACCCCGCGTAAGCTATAAGAAAACTATTGATATTTGCTACAAACTCTTAGAAAAATATTCTGACATTCCCTTTAAAGACAAGCTGCTATATCGTCTTGCCATTTGTCATCTCGACGAAGGGAATCAGGAAAAAGCGAAACAATATTTTCAGCGCCTCTTATTTGAAACGCCGGAAAGTCCCAAAATATCAGAAGCCCATTTCCGATTGGGCGAATATTATTTCAACCAGCGCAATTTTCACAAATCGATTGAGCATTACAGTTATTTGCTGGAGCGCTGGAATGATCCTTACTTTAATATGGCGCTGTATAAGCTTGGCTGGTCTTACTTCAATATAAATGATTATACCAATGCCATAAGTACATATATCTATCTTATCAGCGATATTACTTTACTCGAAACCATGAATACAGAGATGTTGGGCAAGACCAAAGCTGATGTTCGCAACGAGGCTATAGATTATATTGCTCACTCACTCACAGAATATGGTGGAACTGAAACGGCCAAGAAGCTTTTTAAGGCCAAAGAAACACAAAGCTATTCGATCGAAATTTTCCTGAGAATGGGTGAAATTTATAAAAAGCGAGATTTCTTTTCTGAAGCTATTAAAACATATGAAGCGCTGCTCGAACTTTATCCCTTGTATCCACAGGCACCGCTCATTCAAAAAGAGATTATCCAATGTTACGAAAGTGACATGGAAGAAGAAAAGGCTATCGTAGCAAAGGACGTTTTTGTCAAGAAATATGGACCAAACAGCCAGTGGTTAAACAATTATCCGGAAGGAAAAGTCAGAAATGATGCGCTGGAATTGTCTGAAAAAATGCTTTTCTCTCTGGGGACATACTACCAAACCATTGCCCAGGAAAAGAACAGAAAACGCGAATACCAGATTGCCATCCAAAAATATGAAGATTTTCTCAAGAAATTCAGACATGGAAAAAATGCAGCGAAAGTCAACTACTATTTAGCCGAGTGCTATTATTCAATCGGGGATTATGATCAAGCGGCCATAGAATATGACCAGGTCATGACAATTTACGACAGCACAGAATTTAAAGACGCGGCCGCGTATAATCGAATATTGTCCTACTATCAATTATTAAAAACAGTGCCGAAGAATGATTCATTGACCTTTTACATTGAGGATTTCCTGGGCGAGGGTGGCGCGCTCATGCCAATCAAAGTGAGTTGTGAGACTCAGGCAAATTTGATCAAATCCAGCAACGATTTTGTGAAGTATCTGCCGGAAAGCGAAAACTTGATTGAAGTTTTGATGAAATATGCGGAAACCTTGTACGAACTTCAGCAATGGAAGTTAGCCGCGCGAGTTTACGAACGAGTGGCTGATGACAAATACAGGGAAAGCCCCTATTATGGTCAGGCGATTAACATGGCTGCACAAAGTTACTTCAAATTAAAAGATTACCAGAATTCTGAAAAATGGTTCAATCAATTGGCAGTAGCATTTCCCGATTCATCTCAATATGTGAAAAAGGCCAAAACAATGGTTGCATCTGCCAATTTCAAAATGGCCGAACAAATGCGAGATACGGGCGAATCCACCAAAGCGGCTGTCAAATTTCTTACCATTGCGTTTAATACAACGGACACTGAGATTGCCCGCGCAGCTCTTACGCAAGCCGCCAACCAGTTTGAGCAAGCCGGCGATTTAAAAAAAGCTGTAAAAACTTATGAACGGATGATTCAGGAACAACCCAATATTCCATTCGTTGATGAGTTGTACATTAAAGCAGGCCTCCTGTACGAAAAGCAGGAAAATTTTGTACGAGCTTCAGATAATTATATTAAACTGGTAGAATTGCACCCCAATTCCAAATTTTCGCCACGTGCTTTAATTTATGCGGCGAAATGTTATAAACAAATGAAATTAATGAACAAAGCCAAACAGACCTATCAAAGATATGTATCAACATATCCAAATGATGAGCCGGATGATTATATTGAAAGTATGTATAATATAGCAGAAATTACATACAATCAGGGCAGTCAAACAAAAGCGATAAAGGAATTTGGCAGAGTCATTGATAAGTATAAAGAATTCCGTCGTCTGCGCAAACCGGTGGATGAATACATACCTGCCAAAGCTCAATACATGATCGCTGAAATAAATTTTGAAAGATATAAAGAAGTGCAAATCGTTCCACCGCTCAATGTATCTTTTACCAAGAAAACACAATTGCTCAAAGTTGTGCTGAACGAATACGGCAACGCAGGTAAATTTAAAGTCGCAGACTGGACTACAGCCTCGCTTCACAAATCAGGATTGACTGTCGAGAACCTGGCCGAAGCGGTTCTGCAATCGCCGGCGCCTTCAGAACTTACGCCGGAGGAGAAGCAGGACTACCTGAATAAGCTAAACGAACAACAGGTAATCCCACTTAAACGCAAGGCGCTTGAATTTTACAAAGCCAATGTTGCAAGTGCCGAAAAAAACAACATTCAAAACGAATGGGTCGAAAACAGTAAAAAAAGAATGGAAAAACTAATTGTTGAACTTGGATTGGGATCAACCCTGAACAAAACAAGCAACTCGAACAACACTAAAATAATTCCAGCAAGTCAGAGGGAAACAGATCATGATTAATATTCGATTTTTCAAAAACATATTATTGAAGTTAATGATTACCTCACTAATTTTATGTGTATTTGGAACGCATTTCATCCTGGCTGCCGAACCTGAGAAACCGGCTGAGAGCAATATGCCAGGTGAAGCAAGCTCAATGCAAGATAAAAAAACTCAAGAGAAAAATCAAACAGTGATTTCGAAAGATGAAGTAAAAATCTTTTTAAAGGGCATTGAATTTTATGGATCAATCGCCAAACCACAAACTGTTTTTATCATTCCTGGTACAGATCCACGTGTTGATGGTTTACAGATTAATCGACATTTCTTCTCCCACATTTTCAGACCTGTTGAAAAAAGCACGCTGCGTCGCGTAAGGATGAAACAGGGAAAAAATAAGGATCACATTCTGTGGTAGACAACTTGGGGCGGTAAATTATCCTGGCTGGATTTTTTCTCTATCCTCTGCCAAAAATTACTTCAAATGTTTATTATTTCAAGCTCAAAAATTTAAATTCATTATAGAAAACAATACATCATTCAACTGTTTATTTTTAAGGAGGCTACAACTTGGATTTTATTGTCAACTCTTTCAGAGCCGGGGGTCCGTTCATGTTCGTCATCTTATTCGTACTGATTACGGGAATTGCAATTATGGTTGAACGTGCACTTTATATTTTGGTAAAAAACAGAATTGATACAACAGCATTTATCAATCGCGTTCTCGAATTCGTGCAACGTGACAATACAAAAAGCGCTATTGAATTTTGCAGCATGTCTTCGGCTGCATTACCCAGAATCACAAAAGCCGGTCTCGAGGAGGCAGGTAAAACGCCGGCTGACATTCAAAACGCATTTGAGCTCGCGGCTATGGCAGAAATTCCGAAACTGGAAAAACGCACTCAATACCTCTCCACCATCGCGAATATTGCAACATTACTGGGATTGTTAGGAACGATCTTCGGTCTCATTGCCTCGTTCGAAGCCGTTGCAAATGCTGATGCTTCAATGAAAGCCACGCTATTATCGGGCGGTATTTCGCAGGCGATGAATACGACTGCATTTGGTCTCATAGCAGCAATTCCCTGTATGGTTGGGTACTCCATCATTCAGGAGAAAACCAATGAGCTCATCGATGAAATCAATCAAAATATTGCACGAGTTTATAAGCGTTTAATTACTGTCAAAGGCTATTAAAATGAATTTAAAGCAATCATTAGGCAGAGAACGAAAATCGAAAGAAAGCGATGTAAACATCATCCCTGTGATGAATATATTTTTGCTTTTAATTCCATTTTTATTACTCACGGCTGCTTTTGTTCGCCTTGCTGTCGTGGAATTGTCCCTGCCCTCACTGAATAAGGGCGCCCCTCAGCAAACACAACAGGATCGACAAAAGTTAATTTTAATTGTCCTTTCTGTTAAAGAAGACGGATTTCAATTAAAAGCTATTAAAGATAAAAACATAAAATTCGATCCTATTAATAATACAGGAGATGCCTACCTCTATTCCAAATTGGTTGAACAGCTCACAGATTTAAAAAGCAGGTACCCGTTTGCCGAGGATATTATTATTTCTCCTGAATCTAAAGTGAAATACGATGTCATTATCAAAGTCATGGATCGTTGCAGAGAAACCGGATTTCCCAATGTATCGCTATCCGGTTAGAATAATTTATCACATTAATTTATGAGTATCTTATGGTCAATGCGAATTCAAACGACTACTCGTTCCAGCCAATAAAAATAAAACGGCATAACAGAAGCAAAGAAGTTGCACTGAAGTTGACTTCCATGATTGACATGTTTACCATTTTGCTGGTTTTTCTTTTGAAAAGCTACTCAGCAGAAGGACAAATTATGTCGGTCGCTCCGGATTTAAAATTACCTGAATCAACAGCCCAGAAAGCGCCGCAAACCACTTCTATAGTTGCAATAACAGAAGAGGCGATCTTGTTAGATGGAAAAAAATTAACCACTGTTGACAGGGTGATGAGCAATAAAGAGCTAATTATCCCTGAATTACTGAATGAGCTACAGAGGTTAAAGAGCCTAAGTGAACGCGTCGGCGAACTCAGTTCGGACATGGGATTTACCGGAAAAATTTCCATTCAGGGGGACCGTGAACTGCCGTATTTAATCATTAAAAAGATTATGTTTACCTGTGGAAAAGTCGGTTATAATGACATGTTATTGGCTGTAAATAAACCCGATTGAAAATACAAATAGAATACACGGAATCCAAAAAAAATCATTCTTTATGACAAAAACACATAAAAAATTAGTCTTGAACGTTGAGCAAGCAGGACAGGGTCGGCAATTTGTGGTACGTCAGGGAGGCAAGTTTACAATTGGCCAGCGTGGTGACAATGACCTGACACTTTACGGCCAGCATTTCCCCAAGCGCTATACATTGATCAGCCAAAAGAATGGCGCGTATTTGCTAAATATTCAGCCATTCATCGAAGGTAAAATTTCCATGCAGGACTCCACGCTTCACATACACGATCTCCTGAAGCATGATATTTTACCGCGAAAAGGCAACGACAGGCTTGTAAAATTAACCCCTGGTAAAAAGGGGACGCTTTCTATTGGGGATGTCAAAATAGACTTTGCTTTCAAGCAAGTCGCTGTCCAGGAATCGACGTTACCAAAAACAACGGTTTTCTCCTGGCATAGAGCAGTCGCTCGAAGCATTACTTCGGATTTATTATTCAAGTTTATTTTTCTCTTTCTTCTCACCATAAATATATTAATACTATATGCCTTGAAAGGCTATGAAGTCAATATCGAAAAGAAGTTTGATATAGAGAAAATGCCGGAACGTCTGGCAAAATTCATCGTTGCTCCGCCCGAAGAAATTATTCCGGTAGAAACCCAATCACTGGCAGCGAATACGGAAAACGCTGAAAGCACAAAAGATTCCAAGGAGAACGAGAGCAATAAATCAACAGAAAATAATCGAAATCGACGCAGTGGCAGACGTGGTGGCAATCGGGCAGCATCTGCAGGATTGTTAGGTCTTATTGGCGGAACAGGTTCATCCAACAAATCCAGTTCCATAGTGGATGCACTGGTGGATAAAGGCCTGGTCGCCGATTTGCAGAGCATTGTTGGAGGAGGTACGCATTTAAAGGTCAGTAAAGGAGACAACAAGAATGGTGAAGATCCGCTGGATCAACTTATCGGGACAGGCGGTTCAGGTGGTATCGATGATTTTTTAGCGGGCATGGATGAAGATGTGCCACAGGTTACACTGACGAAAAAAGCAAAAGTGGATCTAGTAAAACCGAGCAAAAGGACAGGGAGTGCAGAAGCGCTGGGCCATAGAACGGATCAATCTGTCATGAATATTATTATGAGTCGCCAGGGGCGAATTACGTATCTTTACGAAAAATATCTTAAAAGGAATCCTAACCTGCGCGGTAAAATTTCAGTGGAATTTGTGATAGCTGCAAACGGATTTGTCACCAGCACTCGAATCATCGAATCGACAGTCAATCACCCGCAATTAGAGCGAGACATCATCAACCTGGTCAAGCGTCTGAAATTTGATCCAATTCCATCCGGAAATGTGACGATGGTCTTCCCGTTTATATTCTCCAAAATGAATTGACATTATGTTTGTTTCTTAATGTGTTAACTAATTTTAAAGGCAAAGATAATAAATCTTTGCCTTTTTTTATTCACAAAATGAAAAGATATATCAGGAAGGGATAGTAGTATCTGTCAACTCAATAATCCGGCATTAATCCAAATAAATCTCACAACTCATTTATCGAACCGTGTTGGAAAATACTATAAAATACAGACAGCCATGAGTTTGAGCGTTAAGATTTTATTATTGATATTTGATTGTTTTTTGGGTTTTTGCTTTTTATAATTCCCGGTTTATGCGACTTAGGCGAGGATTAATAAGGGATTCTATTGGTCGAAATATTCTGTCGAGGACAAAGCTTTTTTATTATCAATGCTACAAATCCGATTCATCTTTCCATTGAATGATTCTCCACTTGTCATCATATTCGCTTTTTTTGAAGATGAATATCGCATTTCCGGTGATGTTTAGAGTTTCATCATTTCTGATCAGTGATAGATTAAAGCTTTTTGAAATTTCAGATCGGTCTTCATCATCGAACTGATATATCGTTGAATTCCAGATTAAATCGATTACATCAAAATTACGAAACAACCTGCCTGTGGTTTTCAGGTCAACATCTCGCCCCCAGCTAACAAATCGGCCGGATGATTCGATATTCGGATCAAAGTAGATAAAGACAAATGAACTATCCAGAATATTGCTGTATAAAACCGAATCTTTGAATACGTACGCATACTTAAAATTCTGTAGCACTTCATCTGGATTTTTCTGTTCGGTGATGATCAATTCGGTTTCATCTGATTCTTCGAGCTTTGGGGCAAACGGATTGAAACAGCTAATCATTAGTAATATCAGTATGATAACCAATGAAGTTTTAACAGGCTTTGAATTCATTCTCTGAATATTTTTTTCGGTCATAAAAAAAAGCGGTATATTATCCATATGAATATACCGCTTTTATTTTCTTTATTGACAAGACTTATTTCAATTTAAATCTAACCGGGACACTTACCCAGACTGTTACGGGTTTATCTCTTTGCATTGCCGGTTTCCATTTCACCGCTTTAATCGCCTTCACGGCGGCTTCGTTACATCCACTGTTACCCAGGGGTTTGATAATTTTAGTACCGATTACATTACCCTCTTTGTTAATCCTTGCATATACGATAACAGTTCCTTCAATCCCGGCTTTTCTGGCAATTTCCGGATAAACCAGATTTCTGTGAATGGCTTCAAATCCTCCAATTGGTTTTGGTTCCTCATCGTAAGGAACGAATACCATGGCATCCTCATCCTCATCTGGAGGAGGTGCAGGTGGAGGCGGTAATTCATCAAAATCGATGTCTGTTTCCTCAATTGTTACATCGTCAGGAATATCTTCGCTTTCGCTTTCAATAGGAATTGCGGGTCGAGACGGAGGCGGAGGTAATTTTTCCTGCTGTGTTTGAGGAATTTCTTCAGCTTCAATTTTCTGAACCTGAAACGCCGTTTCCTCTTTCTCATGCTCAAATTTCTTGAATGCCTGAAAGACGAGCACACACAATACCAGCGTTAAAACCAGGGCGATTTCGATGACTTTTTTATATTGAAGTCTCAAATCGTATTTTGGATTTTTTCTAACCGCCATCTTATTGCTCACCTCACTTTGCTAATGTTTTTGTTGAATAATTGACATTCAAGGCACCACCCCCTGCCGTTCTCAGCTCCTCATGAATTTTTGTGACCAAACTCATTTTTGCCTTTTGGTCTATTTTCATGGAAACTACTCTCAAAGGACGCAAGGGATCATTGCATTTATCGTACATGATTTTAGAAATATCCTTTATGTCGACAAATTTATCATCCATGGACACGCGACCTCGATCATCGGCCCATACATAGGCGACATTTCGTTTGCCCGGCAATTTTTCGATTTGACGCGCCTGAGGCAGACGAACGGGTATACCTCTAAATTCCTTAAATACAGTTGATACCATGAAAAAAATGAGGAGCATAAAAACAATATCTGGTAATGAGGCAGTGGGGATGCCACCCTCTGCTCTACTTTTCTTGCTAAACTTCAAGGCTTACTCTCCTCTTTTCCTAATTATTTTTACTATTCTATTAAACCTGATAATTAGCCCTCAGGTTCCGCGATGGAAATACGCGTTGCTCTCGCCTGCTTTAATTGATCTAAAACCTGCACATAATAGCGGTATTCAGTATTTTGATCCGTCTTCACTGAAATAATGAGATTCGGATTTTCAAGTAATTTACTTTGAATAACACTTTTGATCATCGGAATTTCAACTTCTTCATCATCAAGCATCACTCTTCCTGATGCATTGACCAGAAGCTTAGTAATATTTTTCTTTGCAACTTCTTTTTGTTCACCTTTTGGCGGAAGAGCCAAACCAATGCCTTTATCAACATCGATTGTCGTCGTTACCAGGAAAAATACTAGCAAGAGAAAGGCGATGTCTGCTAATGAGCTTGTTGGAATTTCAGAAGATCTTGTTTTTTTCTTGTCGACCATCATAATTCGATTCTCCCAAAAAAACAGCTTTATTATTTCGCTTTCTCAATTTCAATTAAGTTATCAACCAATTCAACTGAACTTTCTTCCATATCAATGATTAATTTGTCGATTCTTGATACGAATAAGTTATGAAAGAATTGAATGATAATCGCTACAATCAGTCCAGCGAGTGTGGTCAACAATGCGACAGAAATACCGGTTGCAACGATTGTCGGGGAAATATCATTTGCGGCTGCAATATCTTCAAATGCCATGATCATACCCCAAACGGTGCCGGTAAATCCCAACATCGGAGCTATTGCGACCACTGTGGCCAACCAGACCAGTCCTCTTTCGAGGAAAGCCATTTCAATAGAACCAGCATTCATGATCGCTTTTTCTACTTGTTCAATTCCATATTCAAATCGAGAGAGGCCTGCATGGAAAATTGAAGCAACCGGGCCTCGTGTATTTTCGCATACTTCCTTTGCTGCCTCAACGCCACCTTCTTTTAGCGCTGTTTGGACTTTTGCCAAGAATTTTCTTGTGTTCACAGATGCTCTTATCAAACTCCACATCCGTTCCAAGCTGATGGCCAGTCCCAAAACAAATAAAATCAGGATCGGCCACATCATTCCGCCACCTTTAAGAAACAGTTCAATCATTCTGATATTCCCTCCATAATTGGTTAATAATTAATTGGAAATAATAAATTTCTTTAATAAGAATTTATAAATTTATTATAACCATTTTTTTTAAAAAAGTCAATACTTTTTTTCAATTCCCTAAATAGCTATCTTTTTCAAATACTTATAAATAACTTTTGTCCAATATCCAGATACATCATTGCAACAGCGAGATTTATATCACTCTTTCAATGAGCTGAAAAGAAAAATAAAATCCGATTATTACCTTATTCCCTCCATGACAATCCTGAAATTTCAGCAGCGCGAACAAAATATTTCAATGCTTCCTGAACCTGTTCATCGCCGGAAAGCCGAGCCTGGTAGTAAGCCGGCGATCCCCAGAAATTGCGGGCAATTTCACTTTTAATCATCAATTTTATATAAGACAGGTCTTTCTGGAACTCTTCATCCTTGAACAGAATATCTTTTGATTTGATGAAACCTTTGAACTCGCTCACTGTGGCATCATCGATATCAAACTGCTTTTGGAAATAATCAAATCTATTTTTCAGCTCAGGATGTTTCGCCGCATATTGAGAACCAAATTCGAAAAACAATCGCTTGAAGATCAATTCACTGGTGAGTTTGCTGATTTTTTTCGAATTCACTTCCACATCCGGGGTTATGCCTCCGCCGCCATATACTTTTCTGCCGGCGCTGGTGAAATAAATTGGCTTTTCTTTCGCACTGTCCGCTGATGCAAATGTTTCCTCACCATTTTCACCACCACCGCCGGTATAATATTCCCAGAGACCGTCTTCATAGGATCGCTGGATGAGGCGACCACTGGGCGTATAGTAACGCGCCGTAGTTATTCTCAGCGCTGAACCATCCTGCAACGGCAACTGTGTTTGAACCAATCCCTTGCCAAAGCTCGTCTCTCCAACGATCAGGCCCCGATCCCAGTCCTGCACAGCGCCTGCAACAATTTCAGAAGCGCTTGCCGAACCTTTATCAATCAGGATAATTAACGGAAACTTTGGATGGGTTGCCACACTGGTAGATAAAAACTCTTCATTGGAATCCGGAATCCGACCTTTGGTGTACACAATAATTTTTCGACCGCCAATAAATTTGTCAGCCATTTTAAACGCCTGATCCAGATAGCCGCCGGTGTTGCCTCTTAAATCCAGTAAGAGCGCTTTCATTCCCTGGCTCTCCAGTTCTTTCAATGCTTTTTCGAACTCGTTTGCCGTTGTTTGAGCGAACCGTCCCACATAAATATAGCCGATCTCATCATTTATCAAAAATTTGGCCATCACGCTATAAATCGGAATTCGGTCACGTGTAATAGTAATGTCAAAAGGCTGATCAATGCCCGGACGCCGAATGGTCACGGTCACTTTCGTCCCTTTGGGGCCCTTCAGTTTTTTCTGAACATCTGATTCTTTGATGCCATAGGCGCTTTTTCCCTCGATCTTGACTATTTGATCTCCGGGGCGAAGGCCCAGCGCTTCTGAGGGCGAACCGGCAATCGGGGCAACCACAGTCAGAATTTTGTTTTGAATGATGAACTCGATTCCAATCCCTTCGTAACTGCCCTGAAACTGCTCGGTTATTTCTTTCAGTTTTTTCGGTTCGATATACACCGAATGGGGATCAAGCTCTTCGAGCATTCCCTGTATGGCGCCTGTTATCAGCTTTTCACCATCGACTTCCTCGACATAATAGGACTTCACAATATTGAATACATTCATAAATCTTTTTATTTGATCAAAGGAATTATCTGCAGAAAATAAAAATCGTTGGGAAAGATTTACGAGCACCACCAATGTGGCACAAATTAATGCAGTCCAAAGTAGCCAGGATTTCTTATTCATACGCATGACTCAACCTATTAATTTTATAAATCAGTTATTTTTTGTTTTATTTGAACCGACCACGATTCGTTCGCTTTGATATTTATTTTCCAATTGGGGAATACAGCCGAACTCTGGTAGACGCGTTCAAATCCGCCTTCAGATTGGCTTATTGTCTCCACCGGGAATCGCCAAACAGTCGTTGGATAGTTATACGATAATTGCACGTCGAGTTTCATCCATTCATCGATCAGGCCCATTTTACGAACACCATTCACAATCCCCATACTCGCCAGATTTTTTTCTCCCTCGAACTCCTGGTCGAAATAATAATATCGATCCGGGGCATTGCCGGCGAGCAGTGCAAAATTCATTTCAACTCCAAACCACAATTCCAATGATTTCTGATCCAGATTCTTAATTTCATAGAGAATTTCGATTTCAGAAGAATTGGGTTTTATCTGGAAAATTTTTGTGAGCTGAATTTTGCGTTTGGAATTATCAATGAATACGCTGCCTTCACGAGACATCTCTATTTTTAAACCATTGGAAGTCGATTCAGTTTCACAAATGTATGGATTGGCCACAAAATCTCCGCGCTCATCATATTCACAGTTTGCGAGCGCTTCCAATGTCGTTTCGGGCCCGGGAAAATGATCAACAAAAGCTGTTCGGCGATACCAGTCATATTTCAATCGCTGAGCCAAACCGGGCTCTTTGGCAATAACAGTATCGTGAATACTGGCCACTCCGGCGTGCTGATGATTCGCATCGTCGAGATGGAGCAGCTTTTCGTGATACGCCTCCTTGCGGCGCGTCATGGTATCGAGCAAATTTACAGATTTGGGCTTGTAATCCATTTCGAACAGTGTTCCGCCTCTATGGGGCGCGAAATATAAATTGTAAAATTTTGTCTCGACAATGAGTTCATCTTTTCCATCTGCGTCCAAATCTGTCGTTTGAAAATCAACCCATCCCTTTTTGTACACAGAATTGGTTTTCACAATTTTATCTACAATAGTTTCCGCTTTGATCATTCTATTATAAACAGCATATCGCAAATTGTTCAGATAGAGTCCACCAAAAACACCGTGCCAGTAGGGACAATTGGTTTGCCCGGCCCACAAATTATCCTGGGCCTGAGCCAACAGCGTTTGGTCGTATTTTTTATTGCCTTTATATTTCTGAATTTTATTGCTGACCCACAGCGATTTTTTATGAAGGTTGTTTGACTCAGGGTATTTAGCCAGAAAATTTCGCCAGAATCCGCCGCGGACAAATACTTTGTATTCGTCGAACAGCGCGTTTTCCTTGAGGCGATGCTCAAAACTTTCATATCGTTCAATTGCGCGGGAGGGCAATGCCCATTCCATCATTTCGCGGTACGACGCAGTCGGCAAATACACGCGGCCCACCGGGGGCATCGTTTCAAGCACTTCGGAAAAATGAACCAGCTCGATCCAGTCCAGATTGGCTTCGAGCAGGCTGAAAAACCGTTCCATCCACTGATCTTCATAACAATGCTTATAGGTGCCGGGCCAGATACCAAATTTTTCACCATCATCTGCAAATACCAGCAATTTGTCGCCTTCCTCCGTGGCAATCGATCGAAGGTAATCGATCGTCACCTCAGGGTCCTGGAAAGGTATGGTATAACGAAGCTGCTCGCTGATGGGAAACAAATTCACCACATGGCCGGTTTCTTCTGTCACATAATAGCCATACAGGTCTTTTTCTTCGAGACCTGCAGTTTTGAAATGCGAATCATCGATCACCACATATTTGGCGCCGCTTTCCGCAATGGGTTTTGGCAACTGCGGCTCCCAGATGCGTTCGGCCAGCCAAAGACCTTTCGGCTTGTACCCGGTATTTTTTTCAACAAATTCATTTAATTTTTTAATTTGGCCCAGTTTATCTTCATCCGGAATATTTACGAGAATGGGTTCGTAATATCCACCGCTCATCATCTCCACCTGTCCTGATTTTACGAGCGCTTTGAGCCTCGTCCCAAATTCAGGATCACGATTCAGCAGCCATTCGAATAACACTCCGGTAAAATGCTGCGCGATTTTTATTTTGGGGTGTTTTTCCAATATATTCAGGAATGGCAAATAGGCTTTGTGGTAAGCATCTTCAAAAACAAAATCAAAATTGCCCACGGGTTGATGATTATGGATTCCAAATGCCAACTTAACTTTTCTCGTCATCACTTCCACCAAAATGTTAAAAATAAAGCTTTTATTAGAATTAGGTTCCTGTCACGCGGAACAATGAAAATACATAAGATTCAAATAATACTACTTAGTCAGATTGCACTTTTTCTGTCATTTCCGCTGTAATTTACCCGGGGTACTTCCGTTGGTCGCCTGCGCGTTTTTTGTCGTAGATCCGCCATCTTTTTGGAGGGCAGGAATCTCATTCAATATCGCGAGGAGACCCCGCAAAAAGCAAAGTCTGCTTTCATCTAATATTATAATGCAACTTTGCAGGCATGTGACCGAAGGGAATGCCTGTGGTACGGGAATGACAACAATAGGGAAATATTGCCTTGCATCTTGAGGCCATTTTTAATTTGACTATGTAGTAATAATATTAAAGGGAGATCAAACACACCATATACTGCGTTTGATCTCCTGATATATTTGTCTCATTTGACGACATTGCGTTTTTAAATATTTCGGGCAATTTCTTCGGCGACTTCCAGAGTTGATGAAGTACCGCCCATATCGTAGGTGCGAACTTTGCCCTCTCGAATAACCTTTGCCAATGCATTCTCCAGGCGATCCCGAAAATCAGCTTCACCCAACCAGTCGAACATTAATTTTACGGAAAGCAGCATCGCAATCGGGTTGACTTTGTACTGACCGGCGTATTTCGGGGCAGAACCATGGGTCGGTTCGAACACCGCGTAATTGTCACCGATATTTCCGCTGCATGCAAATCCCAATCCGCCAACCAACTGCGCGCTCAAATCGGAAATAATATCGCCGAACATATTCGAAGTGACCAGCACGCTGTAATCTTCCGGATTTTTGACCAACCACATGCACTGTGCGTCGATATTGGTCTCCCACAATTCAATGAAAGGATAGTCTTTGGCGATCTTGCGCGCTTCGCGAACCATCAGTCCGCTGGTTTCGCGAACCACATTTGGTTTTTCAACGATGGTTACATTTTTCATGCCATGTTTTTTCGCGTATTCGAACGCATCGCGAATAATATTCCGGGCACCGGTGCGGGTAATAATTCGAAGCGAAATGGCCATATCATCAGGATTCACTGAAGCGAATCGCTTCATTTTCGGATGATTGACGTCCAACACATCAATCACGTCTTTTGGCACAGGATGAAACTCCACCCCGGCGTACAAATCTTCAGTATTCTCGCGAAATACGGTAATATCAATGCCATCGCGGTAATTCAACGGATTCCCTTCATAGGCTTTGCATGGTCGTAAATTTGTTCGTAAATTGAATTCCTGTCTTAATCGAACAATCGGGCTTGAGTATACAAATCCTTTATCCTGCAGTTCCAACGCCAGCTCTTTTGCAGCTTCTTCTTTTGGTTTCGATGTTATGGCGCCAAATAATGCACAATTCGTGGTTTTCAGCATGTCAATCGTACGTTGTGGAAGAGGGTCGCCTTCTTTGCACCAGAATTCCCATCCGATGTCGCCGTGGACATATTCTGCATCAAACTTAAATGCATCAAGCACAATTTTCGCGGCTTCCATGACATCATTTCCCACACCATCACCAGGCAACCATGCAACTTTGTATTTCGCCATATTTTGCTCCTTTGTTTGTAGCGATTATTATCTTTATGTTAAACAATTATTTCGACGATAACGCTATGTGTGAATTTGTCAGGCTGCCAATCGCTATTCAAATTTAAAATAATTTGTAATATATGTATTCACGCCCGCCGCCGTTAACATTCACCTGCTTTCGATCTACGAGATGTGCTTTATATAGATGAAATAAACGAGTGCTGCTCGTTGTTAGTTCCAAATTCAGTTTCTTGCCCAATTGGCGCGCCGTAATTTCACCTAACTCCATGATGATGTTCAACGTTTCCACCAGGTAATTTTTCGTGTATCCCATGAGGTTCCACGTTTCGTTCGAATTTCGATGGAGGCAGGCAACCTTTCTTCGGTCCAGAGCAACCTGAATATTTTCCTGATGATTTTCATTTAAATGCTGCAGTACGATGTAAATCTCGCCATATTCATCGGAAATTAACCGCGATACCAGTTTCCCCACAAATTCGTCAGCGCAGGAAAAATCAATTGATGATATTTGTTTGAAATCGAGATAAATCACAACAGGCGCCTCGCTTTCGGAGATACGCTGCTCAACCTTCTGAAGCAGTTCCTGACCCAATCTTCGTTCAAATAAATGAATGTCAGACTTTCGCCAGTTACTATTGGCCAAGCGCTTGATTTCAATTGTATTATAATGTAGCATCGTTCCCCGATTTTACCTGTTCAATGATTTCAATTGAATCCGCTAATATAATATTTTATCCTTTCATTGTCAAGCAAAATATGGGTTATTACAAAATAATCAGTTATCGCTCTCCGTTTAATTTCAGGTTTGAAATTTTATTGTTGTTTTACTGAAAAAAATTTTTTATATTGATCATTCAGCACATTTTGTTTTTTCCTGCACCCACACTTCTGTTCAAACAACAAAAATTTCAATTCAACTAAATTTGGTTCAAACATGACATTCATCCACTTTTCAGATACGCACCTCGGATTCGCCGATTATCATAAAATTGATCCGGTGACCGGAATCAATCAGCGCGAACAGGATTTTTATAATGCATGGAATCACATGATCGGTCAAATTCTTGAACTGAAACCCGATTTTGTCGTTCATGCCGGAGATTTATTTCACACGACTCGCCCGACAAACCGCGCCATTGCCGTTGCGCTGGAAGGCATTCAAAAAGTGAGCGACGTCGGCATTCCGTTTGTGCTCATTTCAGGCAATCACTCTACGCCCAAAATACGGGCGACCGGCTCCATTTTCGAATCCATTGCGTTATTCCCCAATGTTTACGCGGCGTATCAAAGCAAGTACGAAAGTTTTTTCATTGGAGAGTGCCAGATACATTGCATTCCCCATTGTTCCATCACTGAAGAATTGAAATCTGAATTCGAAAAGATCGCAGCGGATTCTAAATTCAAACATCATATCCTGGTCACGCACGGCTCCTGGGCCGGGCAAAAATCATTTTCCATGGGTGAATTCAACGAGCAGCATTTGCCCGATCCTGAAACGCTGCTCGATACAAAATTCAATTATATTGCGCTTGGGCATTATCACAAACACATTGAAATTAAGCCGCACATTATATATTCCGGTTCAACCGAGAAAACAAGCTTTAATGAAGCCGGCAATACAAACGGTTTTGTTCTCGTTGATCTGACCAAATCAACTACGCAATTCATTGAAACGCCGGCGCGCCCCATGTTTAAACTGGGGCCAATTGAATGTCGGGAGCTAACAACCACACAGATTTATACTGAACTGGAAAAACTTTCAACGCCAGATCTGGAGCAGGCACAGGTACGTCTGTTTTTGAACAATGTTACGCATGACACGCTCATCAAGTTGGAATCGCGCCATATCGATGGAATTTTTCCGCAGGTATTTTACCTTTCAACCATGATAACGCAAATCAATTTCAAGGGAGAGAAACAGAGCGCAAGCACTTCATTGGGGACATTGCCGCTGGAATTCGAAAGATATATGACCAGCCTTGAAGATGGAGAACTGGACAAAGACCGGCTCACAAAAATGGGGCTTGAGTACCTCAGCGAGGAGTGATGAATGTCTATTCACCGCTTCATTTTTTTCACAATAAATTTCCAACCTAATTTTCACACATTCACCTGAACAACTATGTTGTAATTTTTCACTTGCTTTTTAATTTAAATTTTTATAGATTCTTTTCTTCAAAATGAGGAATGGATGACAATCAAGAAATCAAAAATACTGCCTCTCATTGTTGTACTAATCACGCTATCATTGATTTGGGCAAATTTCAACTTATTTTACTATGTTCATTTGCATTTCGATGAAAATGGACATATTGTTGTTCATGCGCATCCCAGCCAAGAAACTAATCATACGAAAAACCCAGCTAAACATCATTCACATTCAAAGGACGAGTTTTTTAATCTATCGTTAATTTATCAAATTCTCACTTTATTTTCGCTTATATTTATCATCCATACTTTGCTTGCTATTTTAAATTTAATTGAGAAAATCAAAGTATCTTCTCAATCCTTCATTTTAAAACATATTTCCATAGATACCTGGAGACGTGGCCCACCAGCTCTGCTCCTAAACTCCTAATTTATTTCACCTAAAAAACATTCACCAAAATTACATCAAATTTAGCTCATGGATTCGATGCCATGTCGCTAACTTAAATTTTACAAATATCCTGTAATTTTTAAACCTATTTACACATGCGAAAAAGAGCATTTACAACTTTCATTACTATAGTCTTGTTATGTGTCATGTCCATGGTTTTTGAAAATTCAGTATTTAATGGACATTTTCACAAGATTTCCGATGGGAAATTTCTATATTTCCATACACATCCGCATCACAATGGCGGGCAAGGCGATCCATTTGCGAATCATAAACATACCGAGTTTGAATTTTTCGTTTTTGATATACTCTCACACCTATTTGAGCAAATCACAGTTTCTCTGTTTATTTGGATAATCGTACTTCTGTTTTCCTGGTTAAATTTCTCACCTACATTCAAGGCAATCAAAAATAGAATTACTTTCAACAAATTAATCAGGGCTCCGCCGCACGATCACGTGAGATTCAACTACGCTTTTTTTAAACCATAATAGTATTTTCTCTCAGGAGGGAATGATGTTCAGGAAACCAATTTTACTGGAGTTTTATTATGAATTCATTTAATAAATTATTCAAGTTCAGTTTTATTTTTATATTATTTTTTTCTTTTCCAATCCATAGCGCTACACCACGAGATGGTTTTATTAAAGGAAAAGTAATCGATAAAAAGACACAAGAACCACTTCCCGGTGTGAATGTGTTTATCGAACATACAACAGTTGGTGCAGCCACAAATGAAAACGGTATATTTAGAATTGACAAAGCGCCAGTTGGTAAATTTCACCTGATAGCATCGATCATTGGTTACAATATTGGACATAAAGCAATCACCATAAAATCGAAAGAAGAAACAAATATTGATTTTGAATTGGAAGAAGGATTGGTTGAAATGGGCACAATAGTTGTGACAGGGACAGCAACACCACATATTTACACCGATACGCCGGTTAAAACCGAAGTTGTCCCACGGAAACTGATTGAGCAGAAATTCGCGGTCAATCTTGCTGAAGCATTAGATTTGCAAAATGGCGTTCGCGTGGAAAATAACTGCCAGAATTGTAACTTCACCCAGATTCGAATCAATGGGCTTGAAGGTAAATACACAGAAATTCTGGTCGACGGCGATCCTGTCATTAGCACTCTGGCCGGCGTTTATGGCCTGGAGCAAATTCCTGAAGAAATGATTCAGCAAATCGAAATCGTTAAAGGCGGTGGTTCTGCCCTCTACGGTGGCGGCGCTGTTGGCGGGGTGATTAATGTGATTACTTCGCGACCAATTCTCAATAAAACCCGAGTACGATATCTGATGAATTCCACCGATGGTGAACCAGATCAACGTATTGGATTTATTAGCGAGCTTGCAAATAAGAACGAAACTGCAGGCGCTTACGTATTTGCGTCAACGCGCAACCGGGAGCCCTATGATTATAATGAAGATGGTTTTAGTGAATTAGGCGAACTAAAAAATGAATCACTGGGTTTTAAATGGTATTATATGCCTTCAAGGAATACCGAGATAACATCGCAGTTGCACCGTATCCATGAAACACGCCGCGGCGGCAACATGTTCGATAAACCGTATCATGAAGCCCAAATTGCTGAAGCGATTGAAACCTGGCGCTGGGGTGGTACGTTGCGCTGGCAACATCGGTTGAATGCTTTATTCGATTACCGCTTTTTCTATTCTTTTGCCAACACCAGAAGAAATTCATTCTACGGCGGATTGGGTGATGATCAGGGCTGGGATTCTGAGGAAAACAGACTCAGCAATTTGGCAGCTTATGGTCGCTCAACGAACCCATTACACATTGCTGGCACACAGTTCAATTACCGGCTCGCTGGAAATTTGTTTACCGGTGGGGTGCAATATAAAACCGATAAATTAGACGATAATTCAGTGATGAATGAAAAATATCACATTAGTGAAACGTTCACCAATCTGGGTGTATTCCTTCAGGATAATTTGCACTTCCTCCAAGATGACGCTCTGGAATTTGTCATCGGAGGGCGGATTGACAAACATTCGGAATTGGATAATGTCGTATTCAGCCCTCGCGTTAATTCCAAGTTTAATATTTCAAGCTCACTTGCTTTACACGCTGCGTTCACTACAGGTTTCAAAGCCCCGCAGGTTTTTAATGAAGATTTGCACATCGAAGCCATCGATGGAAAGCAGCGGGTGGTTCGAAATTCGGAAGATTTGTCCGAAGAAACCAGCATGTCGATTTCTGGTGGCATTGACTATCAGAGCAGCAATGGGAACATGCCATTACTGGTTTCTATCTCCGGTTTTTTCACAAAATTGGATGACGCATTTGCATTGGAAGCAGATACCGAAAATGAAGATGCTGAACTCATCAATCTCACCCGAATCAATACAGACGGCGCGAAAGTCATGGGTGTGGAAACAAATTTTGCTGCGAGAATGGCTGCTGGTCTGGAGCTTCGAGGTGGATTTACCTACAAACTGAGTGAATATGATTCAGAATATGAAGCCGTCGAAGGTGTTAGTACCAAAGATTTCATGCGCACTCCCGACGTGTACGGTAATGTCAGTCTGACGTACGACCTGACTCGGGCATTCACACTAACCACTGCATTGAATTATACGGGTTCGGCTTCTGTGCCAAATGAAGAACCTGCAGAAGGTGATCCATATATAAAAAAGAGCGATAGTTTTATAGAATTCGATGCAGGAATTTCATACGTACTCCCATTTTTTTCAGAACTGTCACCGAAATTTTCGTTGGGTGTAAAAAACATGCTGAACGCTTACCAGGACGATCTTGAAAAAGGTGCAGCCCGGAATCCGGCATATCTTTATGGTCCTAGTTTGCCAAGGACAATCTTTTTAGGACTTGAAACTGAATTTTAAATATGAAAAATAGCCCTGAATGATATTAATTGTTCAGGGCTATATATATTCGCGGATTGTGATGACTCCAGTGTATTGACGTTACCTCTTGTTTATAAAACTTTTTGTAACTGCTCAGGTTCCAGGTTTAAAGGTTTCCGGTTCCGGGTTAAGGAGAATTTCCGTCGCTATTCAGGCGTGTCTTCTTGCCGTGAAGTCGCCAGGCCACAAAGTTACACGAAGATGTCATTTTATTCATTCTCATTTTGTGATATTCATTTTTTTTAAACCAGGTTCAGCTTTTCAGAATCGATAATTTACATGTATCTTTTTCTTCGTGCCTTTGAGACTCGTGGCTGAACAGTTACGAATATTCATTTATAAAATCTACATAATGAGATGATTCTAACCTTTTTCCCAGTCGGCAGTGCTGTTATTTATAGGAAAATATGGCGAAGCCGGGAATTATAAAAAGCACTACCATCCGGAACCCGGGCAA
>CAZSBG010000075.1:0-29554 GCA_964605145.1 uncultured Cytophagia bacterium
AGTACATTTTTACGTCTAAAACTGGGTTTTAAATTAATTGATAATAATCAAATAATTGAATCAATTTTATGATAATTACATGAATAATTCAGGTTAACCTCGATTATTCACATTATATTTCTAAAGGTATCGAGATAACCTGAATGGCGTTGAATTTAACCTGAATTATTCACATATTTGAGCTTAAAATCGTTTTTGTGATATTTCAAAACTGAATGCCTTAGATCATTCTATCCTGGAAAGAGCGTTTGGCTGTCATCACTGTTGAAAAAACTGATTCGTGACTGAAGTGCCAGGCAATATTTTTCCGGCAAGGCTTATTCAAACAGGATTCAGATCAAATCTTTTTTTTCGGATGATGAAATAACAACGAACTTAAAAAACACCATGAATAATACTACTTAGTCAGATTATCCTTTTTCTGTCATTCCTGCGCGTTTTTTGTCGTAGATCCGCCATCTTTTTGGAGGACAGGAATCTCATTCTATATCGCGAGGAGATTCCCGCTAAAAACATGCGGGAATGACAACAATAGGGAAATATTGCCTTGCATTTTGAACCCATTTTTAATTTGACTATGTAGTAATAATTGAGATCAAAATTGAAAATTTCTTCGGTTTATACTTTATTTACACCTCTCAGAGTTTTCCCGTTCGGCAGGCAGGTGTTTCTATCTTTCTGTTTATGCACTAAATTCAACACACCCGGTGTCCATCGGACAACCGGGAGTGTTTATTTCGCTTCCATATCAATCATTATTAAAACTCGATACCAATTGAAAAACGCTGAGGATTTCCAAGACGGCCGAAATTTGCGTAGGCATAATCGACCTTTATTTTTAAATTTGAACTGATTGCATAGATAAATCCCAACCCAATATTGGATGGAATATATTCACTCTCTGCATCTTCTCCGAAAACGCTGCCACGTTCATCATCACTTAAAAACAGCGCTTGCCAACCCATCCTTATAAATGCCCAATCGAAATAGGCGTATTCCATTCCAATGTTTACGCTTTCTGCATTGTCATTGGGGTGAAGCGCATCCAGAGCCACGGTCAGCCGATTCTGTCGCGTGTTGATGGCTTCCATGGCAACACCTACCCGGAAAGTAATGGGCAGAGGCCACGATTCCATTTGCAGGTAAGCAGGGATCTGGTCGTTGCTGCCAATGGCGTCCGGATTCACATCCACGTATTCGCGGGCATCGCGGCCGGACATGGCCATATTCGGTCCAAAATTGGAGATGCTCATACCAATTCTCATACCATTAAATTGCGTGGTGAACAATGTTCCCACATCGAATCCCACACCATTGGCTGCCATGTGCCAGATATTTTGCCGAATATATTTCACGCTCGCACCGATTGAGAATCGGTCGGTTAAGCTTCGCGCGTAACAAATTGTCCCGGCAATATCCCCGGCATCGAATAATTCTCCGGTGCCTTCCGGCTCAAGCTCCGATCTGACCTTCATTTCGCCCATGCTGACGGACGTGAGGCTGAATCCCAACGTCCCCATATTTCCCAGGTTGATGGATAAAGCGGCAAAGTCGTAACTGATGTCTGCCAGCCACTCAGTATGAAGCAAAATTGCCTCGTTATTCGGGAGACGTGCCAGACCGGCCGGGTTCCAGTATATGGCCGTTACATCATTGGCAACACCGACAAATGCAGCGCCCATTCCCAGTGCGCGCGAACCAACGCCAATCTTGAGAAATTGCGCGGCTGTAGTTCCGGTTTTGGAAATGGCAAAACCTTGTGTCACTGTTAATAATAAGATCAATAATATTATCACGGAATATTTTTTCATTTGAATGAAGCTCCTGTTTTTTTTCCGATTAGAATTGCTTTAAAAATGAATCGCTCTTGAAGGGCAATGTATCCATCATTTTTATTTTATCACAGCAAATTTGCCAATGTGCTCTCCCACGCCGGGAGCATCCACATGAAAGATGTATACGCCGTAAGCGATTTCCATCTGGTCTTTGGATAATAGATTCCATGATTCAGACCCATCTTCAAAAACGCTGTCGTGCTCCAGAACCTGCACCAGCTCTCCGGCCAATGTGTAAATTCGAATGGTACATTTGGCCGGTAAATGGATGAAATGAATAAGCCTCTCGCCTCGGCCCGATTGCAGATTCGGCTTGATTTCAAATTCGGAAGCGCCGACGTAAGGATTCGGGACCACCGCAATTCTGTCCATTTCTGAACCTGCTTTTTGAGCCGCAATATAAGCTTCCTGTGTGGTGAATGAAAACGTGTCTTTTCGACTAAATGGTTTTGTTGTATGAATCTGGAAAATATCGCCGGCTTTCGGTGCAATTTTGTCCACAAAGACGGTGTCGATGGGTATCTTCACCACTTCACCTTCTTTGTCCTTCACAGGATACCCCTGGGCATCCAGCGAATCTTTTGTCACGATGCTATCCAGAGGCGCGCGAAATTTCACCTGCCAGGTTCCCCTGGGCCGATTATTCACATACGTGATCGGTGAAACCACATCACCATCGCTAATGGTCGAATCCTGGTCTGAATCATTAAAGATAAACGGCGATTCGACGCTGTCGGTCACATTGACCACGTAGAATTTACTCGGCTTGTTGCCGTTCAATGAATACGCAGCAACTGTATCTGTCAAAACAATATAATAGTCATACGGAACTTCAACGCCCTGATTCGAATAGCGATTTACAAGACCCTCGTAATTGCTGTTGCCATTGATGAATCGACTGTTTTCCTGGTCCGGCGCCAGGGGATCATCATCAACACGGATTCGAATTCCATCAACATAGGGATTATTATCACTACCGTCCAAATGGGGTGATTCGGCAATCAGATAATACTGATATTTCACATAATATTGTTCACTTGTCGAAATTGTCACCGTATCCTTAATTACCACCCAACCCTTTGGACTGTTCAACACAAATAACGATGTATCATTGGGGAATTGATATGTGAGATCAGCAGTCCACAGTTGAAAGTTGTCATTATCCAATATATATTGGTTTGAAAGATTAATCGTTGTAACGCGTACAGAATCAACAGGCGTTGGCGGATATGCCGTGGTATCCCATGCCGTATACTGATAACGGATGGATACGGGCTTCAACTCAGTAACGGATGTATCTGCATCCCACATGCTGAACGTTGTATCGCTGGTTGTGGAATCATCAAAAGAAATATGATAGGTGTGACTATCCTTGACTCGCGCCGGATCGATAAAATCGACTGCAACCTTTCCGGTTGCCGGTCCGACATGCTGAACCATCTCGTTTTCAATAGCAGGTGGCACATAGCCGGCAGCGGGCGCCTGCGGCGTAACGATAGCCGTATTCACCGTTGGATAGTAAATGCCTGAATGGGGCGGATATTCGTCAAAAACCCAGTCGCATTCTGTCGGCGGAATATCCGTGGAATCACCGTGGTCGTACGACACCACCGCATAATAGTAGGTCTGACCGTTGGTCACCGTCGAATCGGTCCAGGAATGCTCAAGCGGTGTCTCATCATTCGCCCCCATAAAGAAATGAATTCCCTCCGTGGTTTCGATGGGATGCGCGCCATACCACCCATCCCCCGGCTTGTTGAATTGGGCAATGGGCTTATATAATTTGGGATTCCCGTGATTGTCGGTAATCACATACGCATCGCTTAAACCGTGATCTGTGCCGCGATAAATATTGTACCCGGCAAAGTCATAGCCGTGAATTGGATCCCGGGAGTTCTCTGCAAAATCATCCCAGTACAACGTGACGCGACCATCACCGGCCACTGCGGTGACACTCGGCTTTTCCGGGGCTTTGGTAAATCGATACCCTTCATTATAAATTCGTTGCACAGTTTTCGCGCTTCGAAACAGATCCGGCAAATCATAACCAAAAAACAATGTAATTGAAAAGCGCCTCTCATCGCCGGGCGCCATTTTTATGGGACCGGACGCATACTGAAATGCGTTGTCCTTTGTCTGACCGAATGTGGTATCGAATGTACCGGCCACCATGAGCTGCCAGGTCGATTCGTCCTTGTTTGGATACATGGAGGCGTATTCATAAACAGCAAACGATGTGAGACCTATCTGGTCAGCTTCATCCAGATCCGTTTCGTCGAAGTTTGGCTCTCCGTGCGTGGGCACGCCATCACCTTCTCCCCTGTCCCACTCTTCATTGCCATCCTGAATGCCATTGCGATTCACATCGCCGCTGACACCATCGGCGCCAACATCATCGGTCAACGGATTCCAGTCCATGTCGTTGTCAATATCATCCTGCATGGACTCGTCAATCATTCCATCCTCATCATTATCAATTCCATCATAAGGTTCACCGGGGCTTTCGAGGAATTTATAACCCAGATAGCCAGGCACCCACGCATTGGGTTTTCCCCTGAAATCATGATCCCATGCATAGACCATATCATAAAACGTATCCCACGCGCCATCATCATCATCGTAGTCATTGGCGCCACCGATATGCGGATCACCGTACATTCCCAGATATACTTTATTCAGCGTATCTGCACCCACATTTTTTACATTATAAATGAAGAAAATACAATCCTGCGCCAATGTTTGATGCCACTGATAACCGCGTGACTCCACTTCAACACCCAGCCCCCTGCGGTCAGGATCGCCAATCGGATCAGGGAAAAAGGCAAACTCCGCATTCGCAGCGTCATCCATCACATAGTAGCTTTCCTGGTCCGCGGTTTCCGAATCAAGGCCGTACTCCGCAATCCAGGCGCCGTCCCATTCTGGAGGGCGATTGGGCCAGCTTGTCGGCCAGGAATCTTTCGCATCGCTCATGGCGATAAAGGGTTGCTCATATCGGGCGTAGCCTTCGAGCGGCTCGAATCCCCAGGGCAATCCACGGGGAGAAGTATCGCCGCCCTGATCGAGACCCTCGGATATGATGTGCCTCCGAATTCCGATGGTATCCGTAACTTCAGCGGCAATCAGCACGCCGAATTCGTAACCATAATCATAACCACTTCCCCTGGGCCATACCAGTGAAGCAGCATTACCCGGCTGGCCAATGGTTCCGTAATTGTAAAATACTGTGGAAACCTGATTACCGCGATGGAATCCTTCCTTGCGCCAGTCATGATTTCCCAGCAGTCTTTTCCTCAGACTTTTTCGCTGCTCCCGCCATTCCTTCCACTGTTCAGGTGTGCCCGATTTTCCAGGCGGAGGGGACAACTGCTGCGCGGCAACATAGCTTATCTGAATAAAAAAGAATAAAATAATGAAATATAAAAAACTCGATTTAATCTTCATCCGGTTACGTCTCCTTCTGAACTTTCCTTTATTTAAACAACAAAGCATTTACTTTTTAAGAATTCAAATTGTAAAATTTATTTAAAATGTCTTCCATCCCGAAATCCGAACTACGAATCCCTAAAATCCCATCTGAATTCCCAACCTGACAGAACGCGGTGTGGAATAATAGTTCGGACGCGTCAGATAATCATTTAAATAATGTCTGCCAAACTCATCGCCTCGATCTGTGCTCGGATATAGCGCGTATGTTGCGCGGCCGGTGTCTGAATATACATACAATTCATTCAGGCGATCGAACACGTTGTATATTTTCATAAACAACACCAGATGCCGATTGTTGGACAGATAAAAATCTTTGTGAACGTGCAAATCGAACATCATATTTGCCGGCTTTCGCTCACTGTTTTCAGCGTCGATTCGAATGGCATCACGTGTGGGCGTATAGGGCAATCCCGACCCAATTTTTCCGAGAAGACTGATGCCCCATGCCTTTGGTTTGCTCACAGTGACCGTAAAATTCAAAGTATGGGTTTGATCCCAGTCCAGCGGCACGACTCGCTTTTCTGTCTCCTGCGGCGGCACTGTTTGCAAATCATAAAATTTGGACAATGGATCCGATGAATTACCCTCTGCCACAGAATAGGTATAATCGACTGAACCGGAAAGATAGCCGGATCGTCGTTTTTCCACTGATAACGTGATTCCCCTTACGTTACCAAAATCTACGGTGGCGTAGCGACTGTAATAATCGCCTCGCGTGTACAGCTCAAAAATTTCCGTTCCCAGCCAATCTTTAATGTCCTTATAAAAGCAGATTGCTTCCACGCCGATAAAATCAGCCACCTGCTGCTGTAGACCAACTTCGTAAATAACCGTTTGCTGAGGATCCAAATCTGCATTACCCAAAATGCTGTTGAATCGGCCGGTGATAACTTCAAATTCAGGATTCGAATAAAGATATGCAAAGGGCGGAATCTGGAAAAAATGACCGTAGGAAAAGTGAACGGTTCCCTGCTCGGTAATGGGGTATGCGATTCCCAACCTCGGGCTCACCTGGTGCTTTATAGATGCATCCTTTAAGTCCAGCTCGTCAAGAGAATTTCTGTTCCCGGCCACAAGAAGTCTGTCGCTATTATCTGCAGCAATCTTCCAGGCCGAATCGAAGTAATCGTAACGCAAACCAATGTTAACGATCATGTCTTTCAATTCAATTTTATCCTGGATGTAAGCGGCATACTCTTTAGGATAGCGACGATAACGATCATGACCTGTGCTGGTTTGCGGGGTGTAAATTTCCGGTTGCCAGTTGGTCGTCTCGCTAATATCGATATAATAGCTATGGTAAAAAAGTTCGTTGTACCGCGCTTCAACGCCCAATTTAAATTGATGCGTATTATTAAATTGGTTCGTAAAATCAAAGCGCAGGACACTGGTTTTTGAATTTCGGAAAGTATGCGTTTTGTTCTGGCCCCCGCCGTAAAATTCATTGCCCGGCGTACTGGAGATTAAAATATTTGGGAGGTAACGCGGATCGTTCCAGTCTTCGTACAAATACTGTTTGAAATCATTTTCATAGTGGGCAATTTTCAATTCGTAGAATGTATTTTTCGATATCTGATGCGTCATATCCAGCTTATGCGACATACTGGATCGATATGCTGTTGGAATCCCATCCGGATTGTATTTGAAAAAATGGCTATAACTTTTGTTTTCAATATTATCCAAGAGAAGATTATATCGAAAAATCATATTCGGCGTCAGGCGATAAGTAATTTTGGCCTGTCCGGCAAATTTGCGGTATGGATTCATGGGAACCAGTTTATTATCGCCGCTCATACCCAAATCCCGAACACCATCTCTGTCGAAATCACGGAACGGCTCGGTTTCGCTGTAGCGCATGTTGCCGTCAAGGTCTTCGTATGGTTCGCCATAATCCCATATACCGTTACCATTTGAATCGGTATAGGGTTCGGCAAGGTCGTGAACGCCGTTATTGTTCCAGTCTGTGAACGGCTCCAGAAAAGTAATGCGCCCATCATTGAATGGCGTGCGCGCCAAAATTTCAGCCGAAGCTTCATCCACGTAAATGGCATCGCCAACCTGGTGCTCTCTTTGACCGTACAGATATCCGCCTTCATTATAATATCTGCCGGAAACAAAGAACGACAATTTATCGCTGAGGAATGGCACAGGGCCATGCAGGCTGAAATCAAAGTTGTATTGACTGAGCGGATTGACATCTTCAATATTCAGAAAGATATCCTTATTATTACTGATACGATCGCCCATATAGGCAGATAAATTTCCGTGGTATTCCTGTCCGCCTTCCTTGGTGACAATATTTACCACCCCGGACATGGCCTGGCCGTATTCTGCGTTGAAAGTTCCGCTTACAACCTGCAACTCCTGAATGGCTGTATTCTCCACCTCAACAGCCAATCCTCCCCAAAATGGATTTGATACGGAAATACCATCGATCATGTATGCGATTTCATTGGAGCGGCCGCCGCGGATATGCATGGCGCCATCCGAACCTGTAGTAACACCGGCCTTGGTCGACAAAACGCCTCGAAACGACTCCACCGGCATTTCTTTAATTTCCTCGGAAGTGACAATGGCTCGGCCGGATGTCAAATCTTTCTGAACGATCGGCCGTTCTGCAATCACCTCAACCACCTCGCCCAATTCCAGCACCGATTGAGAAAGATTGAAATTTAATTCAGTTGTAAGGCCGACGCGCACCAACACCTCTTTCTGCACCACCACTTTGTATCCCATCATGGAAGCTCGTACACTATAAATGCCGGGTGGAATGTTAATGATAAAATAAGTCCCATCCAATCCGGTCGATGCTCCCATCATGGTACCGTCGATAATGATATTCACCCCGGGAAGTGGGTCTCCGGATTCAGCATCTTTTACGACACCACTAATTTTACCTGTGACTCCTCCCCAAATGAATACCGGTATCAACATAAGACATAAAAGGGACGAAATAAAAACTTTTTTAAATATCAATGGTATCCTCCGTTATTAACTTTTTTATTTTTGATTTATTACTTGTTTAGAGAAAGGATTAATCCACCTGAAAAAGAGGCTATTCCCTCCGGAATTTGTGCAAAAAACAAGTGGATAGAAGATAGGGTTTACGTCTTGAAATTAAGAAGATAGAGTTAAAAATTGAAAACGGCATGATTTCACTAAAATTCATTTATAAAATACTACTCAGAAAAAAACTGGTTGAAAATTTGCTTTTTAAATATGTTTATAAGGTTAGCAATTTAACAAAAGATTAGAACTTTGTCAAGTAAAAAAATTAACCAATTTTAATTTTAATAATTTTTCATTTGACATTTAGGTTTTTTTTTATTATAATTGCATGTTATATCTATGTCTTTTCATTCATACAATGTAATTGTTTAGCAAAGTATAGCTGGGCAGGATTGTCCAGCATGTTTATGCTGGACACTAAATGATTTGCGATATGTATCGCTGGTTATGCTCACTCTTCGGACGAATGTCCGAATTTAATATCCGTTCTGGAGAAAACTCCAGAACGATCTGGTTTTAAAATAAAAAAACTCAGGGCACTCTGTGCATTCTCAGCGTGCTCTGTGGTTAGTTTTTGACTGATCAAAAACTACCGACACAATTTAGAATAGAACCATTAAATTAAACATTCTATTACAAAATTAGATATGTCCATTTCCAACCTTCAAAAACCATCGTATAGACAAATGCAAGCTATTCTACGCTTAATCATTTTATTTTCATTTCAAATATTAAAATCATTATATTCGAACAGTTAAAAATTCTAATGAGGAGGTGATCGAGCTTCGACAACTTACTGTAAGACAAATTAATTAAGTACCCTAACAAACTCTTAGGAGGTTAGTAATGAGCTTTAAAAAGTTACTGGTTTTATCCCTGTCCCTGTTGCTGGTATTATCTTCAATGAGTGCCTGGGCGACCGAGGAAGGTGAAAACGAATTTCGTTTAAGTTGGTCCTCTCAAAAAGTTGATTTCCCGGATGGTATTCCCTACACACTCTGGGCGACAAAAACGCTGCCCGATTTAAATGACAACGGAAAAAATGAAATTTTCTGTGCTGCTGACGATCCGGTCGGTGGAGCATGGTATTTTGTCGTTGAAGCAACAGCCAATGACGAATACGAAGTCGTCTGGTACTATTTCATCGAAAACTGCGTCTACAGTTATGTGTTGTTTAACACAACCGAGACAGCAGATCTCGATGGTGATGGTCTTCCGGAACTTATAGCCGGCGTTCAACAAACAGAAGGAAGCGGTTATGCCGGTCTCTGGATTTGGGAAAAAGACACCACGATCACCGATGCATATCCGTTCTCCATGGACATGCCGACCTGCACCTACGATGTTAACGCCAATGGCGGTGGTGTGTCGATGGTTTTTGCTGCACAATTAGACGGCGATGAGCATACAGAACTGGTCATTGGTGAAACCCATGACGATATCGTGTGGGTAGTCGAAGAAACAAGCGGCGACCTTAGCTTCCCGACGTTTGAAGTCGAATACACCGATACACTCGTCTACAGCCCCTGGGGTTACTACTACGGCGATGCTGACAACGATGGTATGAAAGACTTTGGCGTTGGCACCTCCGATTTTAACAGCATGAGAATTTATGAAAATTCCGGCACTGAAGATGACTACATCAAACATTTTGAATTGAATCTCGACGATGATGTTGACGGCTATTGCCTCCGAGGCATGGGCCTTCGGGACATCAATGGCGATGGCCTGGGTGAAATTATCTACGCCCGAAGCACATCGCCTGGAAAGCTTTTCCTCGTCACCAATCCCGGCGAACTCGCACTGATCGACTCCACCCATATTCATGAAATTTATGTCAACCCGGAAGGTTTCAGCATTTCAGGTCTTGCCTATGGTGATATGGATCATGGATTCGGCAGTGATGGCCCGGACATTTATTTTGTGGCTTCTTCCGATAAAGTTGTTGATTTAGAGTACACCGGCCCTGTTGGCGAAACTGTGGAAATTGCGGAACTTGCTGATCCCATGAACTGGGACACCTACGTTCTTTACACAGACACCACCCAAAGTATGCAGCATCTCTGCATCAGTGATTTCGACCGCGATGGCGAGGGCGAAATAGCTGTAATTTACCGCGGTTCCGGTGATGAAAGATATCTTGAGATCATCGAGCACAAAACCCTGCCGGATGCAGGTTTTGAAGTAATGTGGCACGATGATCCTGATACAACCTTGCTCATCGATCCAGTCCATGGTAATCCACGTGGTATTTTTGCCGGCTCCGATGTTGACCAGGATGGTAAAATGGAAATTTTGGCCACCGAATATAATGGTAAATTCCATGTCTACGAAGTCGTGGACAATAACACCGTGGAATGGGTATGGTCTTACAAAGATCCTCATGCCCCGGCCAATGGCTCTCAGCCACGTGATATTAAAGTCGGTGATGTTGACGGCAATGGTCTGGAAGAAATTTTCTGCTTAATGGGTGGCACCGATATCGCTGCCAATCCTGACAGCATTGGTTTCTACTTCTTTGAATGGGACGGCGTGAATGATAATGGATTTGGCATCGATGGCGGCCCGACCTACATTCTGCCCGCCGGCGAAATCGATCCACGTCTGACTCGTTGCGACCGAACCGAAACTATTGCCATGGCGGATGTTGACGATGACGGCAACATGGAAGTGTTGTGGCCCAGCGATGGCGGTACCGGCGGTGACGGCCTGTATATTTTCTCCTGCGTTGACGGTGAATTGA
Source organism: uncultured Cytophagia bacterium (assembly GCA_964605145.1). GTDB lineage: Bacteria > Zhuqueibacterota > Zhuqueibacteria > Thermofontimicrobiales > Thermofontimicrobiaceae > CAZSBG01. Next base: position 11,077 of record CAZSBG010000075.1, read on the forward strand.
CAGGATTCCCGACCTGGAATGTTGAATTGGCCCAGGAACGAGTCGCAGGCGAGATGACCGGTTCTCCGAAAAACGTCGTCGTAGCCGACATGAATGGCAATGGTCATAAAGAAGTTATTTTTGCGACATGGAACAATGGTCAGCTTTCCATTTTCGAAGCCACCGCACCGGATACATACGAAGAAACAGTTATTTTCACCGATGCAACCATGACTGATGAAACCATCTATAAAGGCATGGGCGCTATCGATGTCGATGGTGATGGTGACGATGAATTGATTTTCAATTCCTACTGGAACGCCACAGTATACATTATTAATGCTCCGGATAGCATCAAAAATATCGATGTGAACAATCCTGAACATTACGCCTGGCTGCGTGACGATGCAGGTGGAGCAGGATTGACCGGTGGATTAGGCGATCAGGATCAGGACGGCCTGCCGGAATTTTACGTAACCCTGTATGCCCGCGGCGCTGTCCGTGCACTGGAATACAACGGCGGCGGAGCTGACATGATGGCCCAGGAAAGCTGGACCATGAAAGAAGTCTACGTCGACCGCGATTTTGTCTATAGCGATTGGTACGATAATGGCGTACTTACCGCAGTTCATGGATCATTCGGTATTTCAGTACCGGAAAACGATCTCGATGGCGATGGCAACAAAGAAGTTGTCGTTTCCATGATCGAATCTCCAATTTCCGATACCTGGCTGTATGTCTTTGAACACACCGGCGGTATGGGCGTTGCTGAAAAACGCTGGAGAGTCATTACACCAAACGATTACAAACTGGCCCAGAACTTCCCGAACCCCTTCAACCCAATCACCACAATCGAGTACTCGATTCCGCTGGATAAACGAGTCACGATTAAGATTTACAACATGATGGGACAGGAAGTAAAAGCATTGGTCAACGACAAATTCCAGGTTAAAGGCAATCACAAGGTCGTGTGGGACGGAACCAACAACGTTGGTAAATCTGTTGCCACAGGTACTTATATTTACAGCCTCGAAGTTGGAAATGTCAAACACACCAAACGCATGACATTGGTCAAATAATATTTTTCAATAATTCAGAAAAAACCCCGCTCATATTTTTGGGTGGGGTTTTTTCGTTAGAGGGACATTTACTAATTTGAATATGAACCTTATTTTTAGTTCGTCACATTAATAATTGGGTAAACCAGTGGCCTCTGCCACTGGTGAGAAATCCATTTTATTTTGATCGAATAAAAATTTAGCCATGAAATTATCTGAAACAACGACTCAAAGTTTGTTGGAGTGCATAGTCAGTGGCGGAGGCCACTGAGCTACCCGCTGCTTTAATTTAATCTGACAAAGTAGAATTATACTTTCAATATTTTATCGAAATGTCATTCCGTTTTCGCGGGATGACAGCTTATTGTATAAATTGGAAAAATTATGCTCAAATATTATATTACCCATTCAAACCTTATAAATCAAAAACTAATCCAATTATTCCTGCTCTCCCTTCTCATGCTATTACAATCCTGCCATGCCACAAAAAGCATTTACCCGGACCGGCTGCTGGAACATCGTCATAAACGAATCGCTGAATTTAAACAGGAGAACTCCAATCTTACCGAACCAAATTACATTGTTTTACTCGGCAATTCACTCACCGAGGGCTTTCATGTAAATAAATATTTCCCCTCACTTCCTATGTTGAATCGAGGTATCGTCGCCGACCATACCGGCATCGAAGGCGAAGGCATCTTGCAGCGCTTGGATGAATCCGTATACAAATGCCGGCCGTCTTTGGTCTTACTTTTAATTGGCGTGAACGACCTTGCCGATAAAACATACAGTCCAAGACAAATCGCATTTGGCACAGAAAAAATTATTCGACAAATTCAAGAATTTAACGCTGACATTAAAATCTACCTGCAATCCGCATTGCCGGCAACCGGCAAATATGCTCATCTCAATTCGCTCATCATTGAATATAACCATTTACTGCAAAATGTTGCCGAGAGAGCCAACACGCCCTTCATCAACCTGCATCCTCATTTCACCAATAATTCAGGCGAATTGAAATCGGATTACACTCGGGATGGCATTCATTTGACAGACGCCGGGTACGCTGTCTGGAAAGAGTTACTTCAGCCCTATCTCTTGCCCTGAACTAATTCCACTTTGTTACACCCAAGCCGGATAAACCGGAAATTGCAAAACTCAACAACCAAATAACAAGCAAATCACAAAACCAAATTCCAAAAATCAAACCTTGACAGGAACGTTTGGTTGTACATTTTCGAATAAAGTTTGAGAATTGATATTTTGAATTTGGAATTTATTTGGCATCTGAAATTTGTTTTTTGATTTAAACACACCCTATATTCTTCGGACAACCGGGGTGAAGAAGTTTTCGTTCAATCACCGGAGCTGGCCAGTAAAAAATTTCTATTTTTTCGCTTGAAATTATCCGGAGAATTGCTTATCTTTTATATTTGATAATAATTATCATTATTATTTTCTCGGAGATAAAAAATGATTTCCAGACTCAGGAATCAATACGAAATATACATTCGGGAAAACAAATTAAAAACTTCCAAGCGGAGGGATTTAATTTTTGATTATATTCTGAAATCATCCGAACATTTTACCATTGATGATGTTTATCATTCATTGGTTAAAACCAATCCGGATATCGGGATCGCCACGGTTTACCGGACAATTCGTTTACTTGTTGAATGCGGCATTTTGCTCGAACATTCTTTCGGCGAGAAAAAAGGATTCTATGAGGTGAACAACTCACAATCCCAGCATCACGGGCACTTGATTTGCCGTGACTGTGGTAAAATCGTTGAATTTCAATATGACGATATACTGGAATTCCAAAAAACCATCGCCAAAACACATGAATTTAAAATTGATTTTTCAAAGCTGGAAATTTATGGAATATGCAGTGAATGCCAAAAACATGAGTGAGATTTTAAGATGCCTGATGAGATAGTAGAAAAAAATACCGGAAAAGATTCTATTTCCTATCACAAAAACATTGTGCTTCTGGTGGGAAATCCCAATGTTGGCAAGACAACTATATTCAACCAACTATCCAGCAAATATGCCATTACAGCGAACTATCCATTCACTACAGTCGAGCTGAACAAGGACGCCATTCGTATCGATGGCAAGGAATTCGAGTTAATCGATACGGCCGGCATATACCGATTCGACCATCCATCTGAAGAAGGTCAAATTACGCGTGATTTGTTGTTTCATTATCATCCGGAAATCATTATTCAGGTTGTCGAAGCGGCAAACCTGGAAAATTCGTTAACCCTGACAGCACAATTACTTGAACTAAAAATCCCCCTCATTCTTGTGTTAAATATGACGGATGAATTAGTCCGGCATGGATTGCGGGTGAATGCCAAAGTTCTTTCCGAGCAACTGGGCGTACCGATTGTGGAAACAGTGGCGACAGAAGGCGAGGGTATTGATCGCATTAAAAAAGCGGTTCAGTCATTGAAACCACCGGATACAGCAATAAAGTATCCTCGAATTGTGGAAAATTTTTACACTGAAATGATCAATCTCTTTCCGGTCAAGAACATTCCGCCGCGATCGATTATCACGCTTTTTGCGCTGGACGATCCGTATGCCCGCCGCTGGATAGAAGAAAATTACGGCAACGAAATCGCTGAAAAGCTTGAACAGGGGAAAAACGCATACATCGATAAACATGTGGTAAATTTGTCCATCTCTATCATGAATAGTCAGAGCGCCTGGATCGATTCGATTATCGACCGGGTGGTGACGCGCAAAGATGAGTTCACAAAATTTGGCATTCAAAAATTCGGCGAGTGGTCACGACATCCTGTCTACGGCTGGTTCATTGCACTCGGTGTGATCATTATGACATACCTCGTGGTGGGTAAATTCGGGGCATCATTTCTTGTAAACAGCTTTGATCACTACCTTGTCGTCCCGTTCGTGAATTTTCTCGATGAATTACTTACCATCCCGTTCCTGCACAGGCTTCTGATTGGCGATTATGGTTTGCTGACAACAGGTCTTTTCAATGCTGTGGTGACCGTGCTGCCAATTATTACCCTGTTTTTTTTGGTCTTAAATCTCCTTGAGGATGTCGGATACCTGACAAACCTGATTATTTTGACCAGTCGCGTGTTCGAAAAAGTGGGACTCTCCGGCAAGTCAATTTTGCCCATTGTACTCGGATTTGGCTGCAAAACAATGGCCACACTTTCCACGAAAATTCTTGATTCAAAAAAAGAAAAATATATTGCAATTTTTCTCATCGGACTTGCAATACCCTGCTCCAGTCAAATGAGCGTAAATATCGGCGTGCTCTCCACGCAGCCGGTGGCGTCATTTTTCATTGTTATCGCAATTCTGGCTATTATCGAACTTGCTGCCGGCCTCATCTTGAACCGGATAATTCCGGAATCAGGCCAGCCGGACTTTCTCATTGAAATTCCACCCATTCGCCTGCCGGACATCCGGATGCTAATCAGGAAAACATATTATCGCTCGCTCTGGTTTTTAAAGGAAGCTGTGCCCCTGTTTCTTCTTGGAGCGTTGATTCTTTTTATTCTGAATGAAACATCCGGCATGAGAATTCTGGAATGGATTCTGCGTCCTGTGGTTGTTACCATGCTGGATCTTCCGATTCATTTTACAGAAGCGCTGGTGATGAGCCTGGCGCGTTCCGAAGCCGGCGCAGCATTGATTCTAAATATGGTCAAGCAAGGGGAGCTCAATCATATTCAGGCGGTGGTGTCCATCATCGTCATCACTTTGTTCATACCCTGCATTTCAAACATCATGGCCATGGCAAAAGAATTGAACGCCAGAAAAGCAGCTTTTATGGTTCTCATTATTACACTCACTTCGTTTCTCATTGGCGCGTTAGCCAATTACATTTTGAAAATTGCCAACTATGGAGGTTCACTGTAATGAATAGGTTTAAACGCAGACATCATTTTGGCCATCATCTGGAAAAAAATCGCCAGCACAAAGAATTGGAAGAATACCTGGAAATTCTCTGGTACATTCAGGAGAGACATGGCGAGAATATGAAAAACCTGCTGGAGCATGTGAACAGTGAATGGGATCCATCAGTCGCGGAAGTTCTAAAGCAGCAGGGCTATATCGAAGAGAGCGAGACTGAACTCAAATTCACCAAAAAGGGGTATGAAACCGCGCGTCAACTGGTTCGGTCCCATCGTTTGGCAGAGCGCCTGTTGACGGATGTGCTGGATATGAATATCGATCATGCGGAAACCAGCGCATGCGAATTTGAGCATTTCGTTGTGCCGGAAATTGTGGACAGTATTTGCACGCTGCTGGGGCATCCAAAAGTGTGTCCACACGGTTTGCCCATTCCTCCCGGCGAATGTTGCCAGCAGGCAAAGCAATCCATTGAATCGGCAACGAAGAATGTCACCCAACTGGAACCCGGCCAGCAGGCGCGAATCGCATATATTAATACGCGTTCAAATTCAAGAATGCACCAGTTGACGCAATTAGGGGTCAAGCCGGGCGTGCAGGTTCGGGTGCATCAAAAATATCCCACGCTGGTGCTGCGCATCGATCACATGCAGATAGCGCTGGACGAAAAAGTAGCAAAGGATATTTTAGTGTGGGAACAGGTCAATGGTGTAGTGGATAATGAGTAGTTATGGTTACTGGTGAATGAGGATTCAGATGCCGGATACCGGATTGCGGATGGCTGATGCCGGATTGAAGGTATCTGATTTTTGACACCACTTCAGGCGCTTCTCGCTACACCTTTCGCGTCACGCTCTAAGCTCCCCGATTTTCGCCTTTCACTCAAACTGCTTTTACCACCACCACGGTCTGATCGTCTTGCTGACTCATGTCTGAGCTGAAATTCCTGACAGTATTAATAATATGATCCCTGATTTCAATTGCATTTTTCGAATTGCAGGTTTTCAGCACATTAACAAGGCTATCTTCTCCGAACAACAATTTTTCCTTGCTCTGTGCTTCGGTAATACCATCTGTTACAAATAAGAATACATCGCCTGTTTTGTAATCAATCACCTTTTCTTCCATTTCCGAAATGAAAATTTTCTCACCATCCAGGCCCAATCCCAACCCTTTGGGCGCAACCACTTGCACGGTCTGTGTTTCTGCCTGGTAATAAAACAGCGGCAGATGCCCGGCCCGGGCCAATACCAGACGCCGCTGGCCGGCATCAAATAGTCCGCTGATGGCCGTGACAAATGACTGCTTTTCCAAATCCCGGTAGAGTAGCTGATTCGCCCGAATGAACATATCTCGCGGTTTCAAACCGAATTCATATAACGACCGGAGAATTCCCTGTATTTTGAACAGATAAAGAGCCGCCGATGTGCCCTTGCCGCTCACATCGCCCACAATGACAGTGACCGTGCCCGGTGCACCATTGAGATAATCGAAATAATCGCCGCCCACCTCTGTGGCCGGAATGGACGTCCCGGAAATTTCCAGCCCCTCGATTTCCGGCGTGCTTTGAGGCAGCGATGCCAACTGAATGCGACGAGCAATCATTAATTCATGTTTGAGCCGCTCCTGTTCGGTAATTTCTTCATGCAAGAATGCATTTTCTATGGCCACCGACGCCTGTTTTGCCACGGTGGTAAAAAACGTCAAATCTTCGGCGTGAATTGGCGCTTCTGAAAGTTTTTCTCCAATGAGCAATGTGCCAATCAGCTTCTCTTTGAACCAGATGGGCACAATGTGACGAAATCCGTTCGCTTCGAAATTTGATTTCAAATCCGGCGGTAAATAATCCACGCTGAATCGGGAGTCGGTTCGTATTTTTTGCAGCACATGAATGAACTGCTGTCGGATATCGATGATGAATTCTTTCGATTCAATGCCGTCAAAACCAAACGCGGCCTGATAGCAGCAAGTGTCTTCATCCCGGAAAAACACAATGCCGGCATTTTTCAAATGCATCAGTTCCGTCAGCTTCTGGGTAATGCCTTTGGCCAAATCCGTAATGGTTAGTTTCGTCGCCATCACTTCCGCAAGGGCATTGGCTGATTTCCCGTAATCGAACTGAGAATGATAATACTTTTTATCGATAATTTTCTGTCCCCACCCTCGAATCTTCCAGAATATAACTGTCAGGGCAATCGCTGCTATCATCAAAAACACTTTTTCCAGGAAAGCCTGGTTTCCGGCTGGTAGCGGTTCGTCGATGATTTCAAAGGAGGTTAGCGTCAATCGGAAGTTGGGAATCTGAATGGCAATCGACGGGAGCTCGCTCAATACCTTTATGAAGATCACCACCAGTGCGACAGCCCATGTGGAGGATATAATCGAGTGCTGCACGTTTTTTCGAATGCTCAGTTTCAAATCCAAAATTTTGTAGCGTCCGATGGTATAAATATACGCAAGTGGAATGAGCACGAATAGCAAAACAGAATAGTTGATCCCCTCAACTTTCTGCAGATGCAGCGGCTTTATGAGAATGAGTACAAAGAGCAATAATACGCCATAGATGGTCCACGCAATAACACGACTCAATTTTCTTAATTCAGGCGGACGTTTTTTCCGAAAGAAAAGGTGAATCAGAAAATTGTACAAAATTGCACTGAAGATAATGATTATTATCCCCTGTTCATGAACGATCCTGTAATTAACGAAGAAACTGATGATCATATAGATCGAAAAACCGGCCGCGGCGATGTAGGGCAGCATCCGAATCCATTTCTTTTTAATGATTTCAGTCCATTCTTTCGGAAAGAAATAGGCGCTCTCCAGCCAGAATGCCAGACCGAAAACAAGACAGATGTTAAAGGTGACATAGCGGGTGATTGCAAATTCGTCGAATTTCATTTTCACATGGCCCATGGATAATGTCAGCGCCATGCCGAACAATAGAAACGCCATTCCCATGAGCCTGGCAGAATTTTTCCCGGCACAATTCATTGCAATGAACAACGCCATGCCGCTGTAGACAATTCCCATGAGAAATTGCAGCAGAACGACAATGGGAAAACCAAAACTTGCAAGTGTTACATGAAGCGTGACGATTTCATTATCGCGTATGATATCATAATCCACTGTTTTTCCGGCGCGGGCGCTGCGCATAATTCGATCGGCTTCCCAGATGTCTGAGAAACTTTGTCCGTTAATCCGTACAATCAAATCCCCAACTTGCATGCCGGCCCGGTCAGATGCGCCGCCGGTATTCACCTGAATCACAAATGCCGATGGAGGGATCTGTCGAACAAAATCATCCGGCAGCGCCGATTTTTTCACCTCCATGCTTATCCTGTTTTTTGCAGACATACGTAGCAGGTTCAAAACGAACGAAGAATCTTCATCAATTGATTGCAATACTCGATTAAATCGCTCCAGATCTTTTACCTTGCGCCCATCAATCCCATAGACGAAGTCACCCACTGTCACCGAATCTGAGGAACCGGAACCAACGAGAAATTCGACGACTTGAATCGAGTCAGGATAAAAGACGCCAATTTTTTGTTGACTATTTTGGATTTCTATCGGATTTCCAGGAAATGCTTTGGTGACGACCAATCGGGAAGGCGGTGCAGTGAAAAGATTTTCATCTGTGGGAACTGTGGAAATTCGGTAAAAATTTGAGGATGCAATATAAAGCAGGTATGCTGCAAGCACACCGAATAAAAGGCGAAACTGTTTTGGATGTTTATCGAAATATGACATGCAAGATTCTTTCAGAATATTAATTTGTGGGCATATTTCTTTCGGTATCTCATTCAGAAATTGAATACGGAAAAACTTTTCACATGTTTCTGTTAGAATTTCAAAGAATAAATCAATTGAAATATAGACAATCCAATCTGAAAAATCAAGAATTATTCACTCGTTACATACTTTTCTATGTTATTACCCAGCAACTTTTAAAAATTTGTACAAAAGAATTATATATGAATCGGTCACCAGGTATTATTATATGCGGCTTTGCCGCGGTGGGACTTGACTTTTAATTATTTTATGTTTATATTTTCTCAACAAACAAAACAGGAGATATCTAATGAAGCGTTCGTTTATAATTACAGTTTTATTCATCACCGTTATTTCCACGAATTTTTCCTTCCTGTTCGCGCAAAATAAAACATTATACGTGGTCACCCGAAGCACCAAAGAATTTCGGATCGGAAGCCAGGATTTTCCATCGGTGGGTCTTTTTTCGACACAGGATGATGGCAAAAACTGGAAGCACTACGGCTGGAATTTCACAAAATGTTTTTCTGTCTCGGTTACCGGAGCGCAGCAAGAGCTGACCTTTTATTTGTCATGCGGTAACGGCGTACAAAAATCGGAGGATGACGGAACATCATGGATTATCACCACCGGCGCGAACATATACGAATGTTTGAAAACAGCCATTCACCCTGAAAATCCACAAGTCGTTTACGCGGCAACCGCGTACGGGATTTTCAAAACAGATGATGGTGGAAAAACGTGGCTGGAAAGAAATAAAGGACTCACCAGCACATTCACGCCAACTGTATTTTTTGATGCGAATAACGCGGATATTTTGTATTGCGCCACGGAAGCCGGAATTCACCGAAGTCTGAATGGTGGCAAGCTGTGGGAACCCATCGGACTGCTCGGGCTCGGCATTCGAACGTTAATTCAACATCCATCCAATTTTGATAAGTTTGCCGCCGGCACTGAAAACGATGGAGTATTTATTTCAAAAAACCACGGCAAAACATGGATTCAAAAAAATAATGGTTTGACGCATAAAACAGTGTACATGCTGGCATTCGATCCGAAGAATGAGCGGGTGCTGTATGCCGGTACATTTCGGGGCGGCATATTGAAAACTGTCGATGGCGGTGACTCGTGGCAGACGTTCAATAAAAATTTAAGAAATCTCGATATTCACGCGCTCCTTGTCGATCCGGATAACAGCAATAAAGTGTACGCCGGCACGCTGAACGACGGCCTCTGGCTCAGCGAAAACGCAGGGAAAAGCTGGCATTTCATCGGACTGGAAACCAGCCAGGTATGGGATATGGTTTTTTATTGATTGTCACCTGCTAAAATCCCAAAAAACAAAATTCAAAAAAAGAAATACATCACAATAACATAATCCAAAATATCAAACGAATGTTTCGCGTTATGTACTGCATTTTTGTATAGAGTGTGCGAATTGAGTTTTATATCTGGATTTAATTAGATTGATACAAAAAATCAGTTTTCAATTTCAACCAACGAAGGGAATTATTATGAAGCGAATTGCAGTTGCTGCTTCAATTTTCATATTTATTTTTTCAATATTCCTCTCTCCACTCCATGCCTTTGACACCGGCTATAAAAACCGTGTGGACGAAGTGCTTTCCTGGGCAGATACGGTAAAAGCCGACAACTTCCTTATTGCTGCCGCGAAAATTTATAACGGCAACACCGTGGACGAAGGTCTTGCCATGTTCGAGCGCATGCTGCAGCGCCGGGACAATTCGCCAAGCGGCATGTTTGCCATTTACAGCATGATGATCGGCTACCTGGCCGCGCAAGACAACATGCCGCAATCACTGAAAACGAAAGTCCGGGATTATTTGGCCGTGGCCAATTTTTATCGCGGGGATACTGAGAATCACATCACCATGTATTACTGCGGTCTGTACCTCGCAGCGCAAACATTTCCGAATTTGTCTGCCGAGAAATGGTATACAGGAAAGTCATCCGCTGAAAACAAGCAGGAAGCCATGGACTGGTTCGACGAATGGATGCGCCTGACCACCACCATCGGTCAGGGCGAATTTGACTCGCCCACGTATATGCCGGTGTTCATTGCTCCCATGTTCGGCCTGTACCAGCATGCCAAAGACCCGGTTTTGAAACAGAACGCCCAACTGATGATCCACTGGCTATTGGCCGATTTTGCCGTGGAGCATTTGAATGGCGTCTACGTTGGGGCGCACAGCCGCGATTACCCGGAGCGAAAAATTATGCCAAAACACCGTCATTCGGACATGACTGCCTGGGGCTGGCTGCTGTTCGGGAAAAACGAATCGCGTTACCATCCCACGCTGTTAACCGCAGCCATGAGTGATTTTGACCTCCCGGAAATTCTTTATCACATCGGAACCGACCGGGAAAAACCCTATATTCACACCGAAACAAAGCGGGTTCGAAATATCATTCGTTTCAGCGAATACCGAAATCCGCCGGTGTACAAATACACCTACATGACCAAAGAATACGGCCTCGGCTCCATGATGGGCGGACAAATTTTACAACCCATTCAGCAGCACCTCTGGGATCTCAGCTTCATGACGGACAGTCCGTATCAGGCTATTTTTACAGTGCACCCTTACATCGGCGAAAGAGACCTGGGCATGTTCTTCCCGGAGGAAATGAAATTCGCGTTCGATGAAGTCGCACGTCACCACACCTATTACGCGGACGAAAGCAAATGGGCGAGCAGCTCGCCCTATGAAAAAACCTTTCAGCATAAAAACACCCTGATCGTTTTGTACAATATTCCGGAACACGAAAAGTACGGCCATATCGACGGATTTTTTCCCAAAGATTTGGAGAGAAGAGAATCGGATTCATCCGGCTGGATTTTCTGCCAGGGCGGAAACACATACGTCGCCTATTTCCCGCTTCAACCCTACGAATGGATTGAGGAAAAAGAATGCTACCGGCTTCGAAGTCGGAACCTTCGCAATGGGTGCGTCGTTGAAGTGGCTCTGGCGAATGAATATGCATCCTTCGAAGATTTCAAAGCGCAAATTCGAACGAACACCCTGGTTCACGATACATTCGACCAGACGCTCACCGTCAGTTACACCACATCGGCCGGGGATGTGATGACATTTGCCTACGATGGCGAGCGACGGCTGAATGGGGAGTTCATTCAGTTCAAGGATTACAAACTTTTTAAAGGACCGTTTTTAAATGCCGAAGTAGGGAGCCGGAAAATGGAAATGATGTACAAAGATAAAGGAATAGTTTTGGATATGGCGACAGGCGAAAAAGGACTCATATTGCCGGTTTATGTCTGCAAGAAAATTGATGAAAATTTTGATCTCAGCGGAAAACTCGATCATTCGGCGTGGGCCAATGCCATGGTCGCAGAGATGACAGATGCAATCACCGGTGAACCGGGAAAATTCGCCACTCAGGTCAGGGCGCTCTACAGCGATGCTTACCTGTATGTTGGCTTCGCATGCGAGGATGATTACATCTGGGGCACAGAAACCGAGCGTAACAGCCCCATTTATGATGAAGAATGCGTGGAAGTTTTTCTCAATCCTGCCGATGCCGCGCATCAGTACTATGAAATAAACTTGAGTCCCAAAAATATTATTTTCGACTCATCAATTCTAAACAACCGCACGCCTGACAATCAATACGCGGAATTTATGGGATTTCCGGACTGGGATTTGCAAAAACTTGAAACCGCGGTGCATGTCGAGGGCGAATTGGACAAAATGGGTCAGGGGAAAAGCTGGACTGCGGAACTCAAAATACCGATCGCTGAATTGTTCGGCGCGCCGAACAATCCACCGAAAACCGGCGATGTCTGGCGCGTCAATTTTTACCGGATCGATTCGCCTAAAAAAGACCAGCGCGATCACTATGCCTGGAGCAAAACCGAACGGGCAGCGTTTCACCTGCCCTGGAAATTTGGTTATTTGAAATTTGATTGATCCCTTTTTTAGAATGATTCAGCGATAAATTCAGATAGGGAAATTTATCATGAATAAATTGTTATTAGTATTGGCGATAATTCTAATATTATGCGGCGCTTTATCTGCCAGGGATTATTCGCCGGAATATAACCCAGTGTACGAAGATTCCGTCATCGCAAAAGTGTACATTGAAATCGATCCGGATTCGCTGGCATTCATGCTCCTCGATGAAAATGTCTACAGCGATCACGAATACCGGGTCACGTGCGTTTTCGACAATGGCATCATTCACGACACGCTCACCAATGTTGGATTTCGTCTTCGGGGAAATACATCGCGGGAATCGGACAAAAAATCATTTAAAATTTCTATCAACAGCATTGAGAGCGGCCGCAAATATTACGGTCTGGAGAAACTGAACCTGAACGGCGAGCATAACGACCCCTCCATTATTCGATCGAAGTTATGCTGGAATTTATTCCGAAAAATGCGCGTGCCGGCAACGCGGGCAAGTTACGCCATGCTGTACATCAATGGCGATTACTACGGACTGTTCATCAACGTCGAGCATATCGATGAAAATTTTGTTCGCTCTCGATTTGGCAACAACGAAGGCAATCTGTACAAATGCCTTTACCCGGCTGATTTGAAATACAAAAGCGACGATCCGTCTGCCTACAAAGAGCTTTTTTACGGGCGTCGAATTTATGAGTTAAAAACCAATATCGAGGCAGATGACTATTCTGACCTGGCTCAACTCATAAAAACCCTTCACTTCACCAGCAATTCGGAATTCCGCGCTGAAATTGAAAAGATATTCAATGTGCCCATATTTCTAAAAGTCATGGCAGTGGATATTCTCACCGGGAGCTGGGACGATTACTGGTTCTGGAATAATAACTATTACCTTTATCACAATCAGCGAACCGGAAAATTCGAATTCATCCCGTACGATTACGATAATTCCTTTGGCATCTGGTGGGACGGCATTATGCAGGGAATCGACTGGGGCTACCGGGATATTTACCAGTGGGGACATCCGAATCAATCGAGGCCGCTGGCAACGCGCATCCTCGGAATTTCCGAATACCGCAACCGGCTCACATTTTACCTGAAAACGCTTTTGCAGGAATTTTTCATTGCGGATTCCATGTCTCCGGCCATCGACCGCATTCACGAAAGAATTTCCTTGGCAGCGGAACAGGATACTTTTCGCACGCTGGATTATTCATTTTCCATCGCCGATTTTCACAATTCATACGAGCAAGCCCTGGGTGGTCACGTGACCTATGGATTAAAACCATACATTTCCACGCGACGACAAAGTGCGTTGAATCAGCTTGAGGATGTGAACATTTCCCCGATTATTTCCGACGTCACACATTCCCCGGAAATTCCCGTTGCCGGCGCTGATATTGTCATCACCGCGCAGGTGGAAGATGAAGACAGGTATGGATCGGTGAAACTGGTTTATCTCATCAACGATGTGCAGCAGCCGCGAATAACCATGTACGACGACGGACTTCACAACGATTGCGCAGCCGGTGACGACATTTTCGGCGCCACAATTCCGGCACTGAACCACTCGGCCATCATTCATTATTATATTGTTGCTTCGGACCTTTCCGGCAACCAGAGTGTTGAACCTTTTGATGCGCCCAATTTCATGCACGAGTTAACCATTGGTTTTTCCCAGTTGAAGCTGTTCATCAATGAATTCATGGCCAGCAACGACACCACCATTGCGGATGCTTTTGGCGAACACGACGACTGGATCGAAATTTACAACGGCGATTCATCCGATATCTGGCTGGGCGATAAATTTCTCTCCGACAACCTGTCCAATCCGGACAAATGGGCGCTCCCGGATACAACACTTGCCCCGGGTGAGTTCCTGCTCATTTGGGCTGACGATGACACGGAACAGGGGCCGCTGCACACGAGCTACAAGCTGGACCGCGATGGCGAAGAAATCGGTATTTTCGATTCCGCTGAAAACGGTTACGCCCTCATCGATTCGGTGACGTACGGCTACCAGCAAACCGATATTTCCATGGGGCGAACCACGGACGGCGGGCGTGCCTGGCAATTTTTCACAACACCCACGCCAGGTTATTCCAATAATGTCTCCCGGATTGACCACGCTTCACATGAGCGACCCATTGCTTTTCAATTAAGGCAAAATTATCCCAATCCGTTCAATTCGGAAACCGCAATTCCGGTGCAGATTCCAGTTGAATCAGATATCGGCATTTCGATTTACAATATTCTTGGCAAAAAAGTCCGCGAATTCGAACGTAAACAGGTTCAACCGGGGATGCATCTTTTTCACTGGAATGGCAAAAATGAGATGGGACAGATTGTTGCCTCCGGCGTGTATTTAATTAAAATGAATGCAAAGGATAAAATTAGAAACCGAATTTCGAGCCAACAAATCAAGGCACTGTACATTCGATAGACATAATTGAAAAAAT
The DNA here is from genome assembly GCA_964605145.1 of uncultured Cytophagia bacterium. Taxonomy (GTDB): domain Bacteria; phylum Zhuqueibacterota; class Zhuqueibacteria; order Thermofontimicrobiales; family Thermofontimicrobiaceae; genus CAZSBG01. The sequence continues at coordinate 26,191 of CAZSBG010000075.1, forward strand.
CTGAACAAAGGAAATAGTGGATGTTTACAGACAGATCGACCTATTTTATCGTACGCTCTCTACTCTTGTTCGTTTTGATTGTCACTGCATCACTATCAGCGCAAACACACACTGACACGTCTTTTGCTCGTCTAATTCATTCGCTGGAAAAAGACATTGGCGGACGAATCGGGATAATGGCAAAGGACCTTCGCACCGGTGAAACACTAACGTATAAATCCGATGAAAAATTCCCCACGGCAAGCGTCATCAAAGTGCCGATTATGGTGGAATATTTTTATCAACTGACCGAAGGTCACGTGAAGCCGGCGCAAAAGATGAAACTGAACGATTCCAACAAATGGGGCGGTTCCGGGCTGTACCAATATTTCTACAGAGAGACTGAACAGCAGCTCATCGACGCGGTGCTGATGATGATCACCATCAGCGATAACACGGCCACCAATCTCGTCATCGATGCACTGGGCAAAACGCATGAAGAAAAACTGGCCGCTGTGAACGAGCGGATGGAAAGCCTCGGATTGAAAAACACGCGACTGCTCAACAAACTCATGTCATGGGAAACCAAAACCGATTCGCCTGAATCTATTCGATACGGCATCGGTGTGACAACGCCGGCGGATATGGTTTTGCTGCTGGAAAAAATGTACCATCATGACCTGGTGGATTCTACGGCCAGCGACGTCATGATCGACCTCATGCTAAAACAGCAGTACAATGATCTCATTCCCAGACTTCTGCCGTTTGAAACAACGGCGAATCTGAGGGTCGCGCACAAAGGTGGCAGCGTCACTGCAGTGCGAAATGACGTGGGACTGATTCTCTCTCCCGAAACTGACATTGCCATTTCGATTTTCTGCGACCAGATTCAGGATCGCCGCGGGAGCTCTGAAAACGATGGCGTCATGGCCGCAGCAAAAGCTGCCCGAATTGTCTGGAATCATTTCAGCGGGGACCGTGGCTTCGACCGACCGGCTGTAACCAGCGTCGACTGGAGCGGTTTCCCCGGCGGCGAATGGGCGCGCGTGATGTTGAATCGTGGACTTTTCCCACACAAAGACCGAAAAGATGGCCACACGTACAAAGACAGATTTTTCCCGGCCGATCCCCATTATTCGGACAGCAGCGCAGTCATCATTATTCCGGACGGTTTTCATGAGCCGCACAATGCAGTTGATTTTGTCATCCATTTCCATGGCTGGAATAATGACGTGTTGAAAGTGATGGAAAAATTCAACATGGTGCAGCAACTGGTTGCTTCGAATAAAAACGCCATACTTGTGCTGGCCCAGGGACCGTATCGCTCCCAGGATTCCCACGGCGGAAAAATGGAAGACCCGGATGGACTCAAACATTTTATTGAAGAGATCATTCATATTCTGAAACAAGAAAACCGTATTGCGCACGGAACCATTGGGAAAGTCATCATCTCAGCGCATAGCGGCGGGTATCGGCCGGCCATTTTTTCTGTGGAACGGGGCGGCCTGCAGGAACATATTGCGGGAGTCTTTCTATTTGATGCCTTTTACGGTGAAACCGAGCGGCTTATTCCCTGGCTGAAAATGGATGACATGCATCGCCTGCGCAGCATTTACACCGAGCATCTTAAAAACAGACACATGGAATTCATCGAATTGCTGCAAAAAAACGGCTTGAAATACAGCACAGATTGCGACCCGTTGGGTCGAATTATGCTCTGCTACACAGAGAGCGAACATAATAAAGTTATCAAGGGCACATTTGTCTCATGGTTGAAGGATAGCTGTCTCGCGGATCGGAAATCAGAGTAAGTTTTCGCATAAAAAAAGCTCCGGTGTGAAATCACAGCGGAGCTTAAAAGAGGTGAATTTTGATGCTATTGGTTCACGGTAACGTTTGTTGCCTGCAATCCTTTTTCGGTTTCTTCGATATCGAACTGTACGTCATCTCCCTGATGTAAGGTTTTGTAACCCTCAACCTGGATCGATTTGTAATGAACAAAAACGTCATCCCCAGATTCTCTCTGGATAAAACCATAGCCTTTGGAAGCGTTAAACCACTTCACAGTTCCTTGTTCCATGAAGATAATCCCTTTATTAAAAATAAAACATTAACACAACCAAATTTTTCTTATTCACTTTCGCAAATGAATTAGCCTGGTGAGCTGATTCATTTCAAAAAGGCAGGAATAATGAAAATCTGGTATGAAACGAATTACGCTTAAAGATAAAATAATTTTCTTAAAAAGTCAAGATTTTTTCATTATTTTTCATATATTCGCATAGTTTGATGCTTAACTTAATCAATATAACGATTCATCCCGAGTTTTAACACATGTGTCAGTCAGCAACAATTCTTGATATATCATCTTAAATAAATGACAGGTTAAATGGATAAAAACAATTCCATGAATTAGCGCCAAGTTTTGAAAATAGTATACAAACAAGAAAAATCAATCACTTTAGTACCTGTAAGCATTATTCTTGCTATCATTTACAAATATGGAAGGAACCGTTATGAAATCAATTTCTCCGCAAAATTTATCTCTGCATCCGTTTCACCTCTGGCTCAATCAGTGGCTTTTATTGACTGCCGGCGATCAAAAAAACTACAATACCATGACTGTTGCCTGGGGAAGCATGGGCGGCATGTGGCAGAAACCATTTGTTCAGGTCGTGGTTCGGCCGACGCGTTATACCTATGAATTTACCGAAAAATATCCGACCTTTACGCTTTGCGCTTTCCCGGAAAAATATAAAAAAGCATTGTCGCTGCTGGGAAGCAGGTCCGGCAGGGACAGCGATAAAATAAAAGAATCCGGATTGACTATCACGAATTCTCAAAAAGTCCATGCGCCTTCTTTTCAGGAGGCAGAATTGATTCTGGAATGCCGCAAGATTTACTGGCAGGACATGGAAGCCGGTCATTTTCTCGATGACACGATTCATCAAAGCTATCCGGCCAAAGATTATCATCGCATTTATTTTGGCGAAGTGGTCCATGTTTTGGTTGACGATGCATTCTTGAAATGATGTCGGCTTTTTTTTCGCACGGCCTTGTCGCCAACGATTGGTTCGGTATCGTTCAATTACATTTTATCGATTTCACTTTACAGAAATAAAGGAAAAGCCGGATGAACATTTCAAAATATCTTTATATTTTGTTGGCCTCTATTCTTTTACTCACCTGCTGTCGGAATTACAGTCAGGAACAATTGTGGATTCGCATCAATCAATTGGGATATTTGCCTTCTTCGGTGAAAGTGGCTGTGCTCGCCGGCAAAGAAAAATTTCACTGCACAAATTTCTCAATTTTTGATGCTGAATCCAACATATATGTGCATGTCCATACACTTACCGTTGAATTAATTCATATGTATTGGGGC
>CAZSBG010000076.1:0-29211 GCA_964605145.1 uncultured Cytophagia bacterium
TGAATGGTGCTTACTTCAGAATTCGTTATATCAAACTCTGTTAAATTTCATATATCTGATTATTTATATTAATAACATTAAGTTAAATATGTTTAGGCTGAAATTTATGAATAATTCAGGTTAGATTCGAAAAATAAAAGAATTAACGAATTCTTTTATTTACCGTATCCGTGAAGACCACATGCTCAGGTTTTACTTTGCCAATCTCGCACAACCATTCGTAGGTTTTTTTCAGCCCGTCAAACAATGAAGTGGCAGGGCTCCAGTGAAGCTTTTGCCGAATTTTCTCCACATTCAAAACACGGCGCCGAATCGTGTCAATATCCCGTTTTTCAACATGTTCCGGCGCTGGAAATTCGCGCACCACGCGCATGATGAGGCTTGCCAGTTGTTTGACGCTGGTCTCAATCCCGGTGGCCACATTGAACACTTCGCCAATCGCTTTTGGAGATTGCGCTGCCAGAAGGGTTGCATCCACAACATCGCTGACAAACGTGAAATCCCTTGTTTGCGCGCCGTCGCCATAAATTTGCAATGGCTGATTGCTCATCAGTGAATCGAAAAATTTCGAGACCACGCCGCAATATGGGTTCGCTGGCGACTGACTGATTCCAAATGCATTCGAGTATCTCAGAACAGTCACCGGCAGATCATACATTTCATAATAGGCAAAACAGTAATTTTCACCGGACATTTTGCTTGCCGCATAAGGTGTTAAAATGGATGGTAAATCATCCTCGCACACCGGCAGATGGCGCGCGTTCCCGTAAACAGATGCGGAAGATGTGTACACCACCCGGTCCACATTGCTTTTCAGTGCGGCACTTAAAATATTGAATGTTCCCATTGCATTGACGGCAAAATCCTCACCGGGCTGTTTTGGCGACACGATGATATTTCGCACCGCCAGATTGAATACAATATTTACCTGCTTCACCAGGTGATCCACCAGACTTGCATTGGTTACAGTGCCGTTGATGAACGTGATTTTATCAAAATTTCGAATATTCTCGACTCTTCCGGTAAATAAATCATCCAGAACCATCACGTCTGCATTTTCTTCAACCAGCCGGTCGACCAGGTTAGAACCAATAAATCCGGCGCCACCGGTGACCAGAACCTTTTTTCCGCGAAAATACATTCTTTCTCTCCTAATTGTGTGAAATTGAACGCCTAATATGCGTTCGTTATGTGAAACACCAGAGGTATTGTTTTCAAAAGTATTTTAACATCCAAACCAATTGACCAATTTTTTACATAGTCGAGGTCCAGACGCATGGATTTATCATAATCTTCCGGAGTGCAACGCAAATAAACTTTCGATAAACCCGTCATTCCCGGCATTACCAGAAATCGTTCGTGGTACCAGTCTTTATAATTTTCCACTTCGTACACAGGATGTGGCCGGGGCCCCACCAGGCTGAGTTCTCCCCGCAGCACATTGAAAAGCTGCGGTAATTCATCCAGGCTTGTTTTGCGCAGCACATGCCCCACTTTGGTGATATGCGTTTCAATTTGTTTTTTGTAGACCTGAACGCTATTTCCATTTTGATTTTCATGGATATATTTGATAAGTTTTTCATGATCTGATTTCGGTGTGTATGTTTTCATGGTTCGGAATTTGAACATTGTAAATATTTTTCCCTGAAATCCGACCCGCTTTTGATGAAAAAATACCGGCCCTCGTGAAGTGACCTTAATGAATATAGCAACCGCGAAAAAAAGCGGCGTCAGCAAAACAACCATCAATCCGGCTAAATAGATATCCATCATTCGTTTTATTCTTCTTCGACCAAATGGCACGGCGAGTCGCTTTTGTAAAAAGGCTGCGAATGATTGCCACCACTGATTATCTGAATATGTAAATTTTCGTTGCCTGACCAGCAAATTAATGCCCATTTATCTGCCTCAATTTATTCTATCCAACAATGTTGCCCGATAATATACATCCAGGGGCGGAAGTATTAAATCGTAAAAATTCGTGACAAATTCTTTGACATTGGTGATGAATTTGGACGGGATAAAAACGACATCATTTGGCTTCAATCTGACATCCCGGGGAAGTTTGCTCCCCTTGAACAAATCACGCAAATTTAAGCGGTGCGCATAAATCCGGTTATTCACCAATCGTAATAACAATATGCTCGTTACTTTTGCCTCTTTTTTGAATCCGCCGGCCTCCGCAACCGCCCGAACCAGAGTCAAATTTTGCTGCCAGTCCAACCCTCCGGGAGTTTGCACTTCTCCCATCACATAGACGCGCAGGTCGCTGTATTTCCTTATGAAAACAGTCACCTCAGGTTCTTTAATTATTTCTGAATATTTCAGCGAAATAATTTTTTGCAAATGCGACGGCGTCATTCCCAGCACATAAATTGAATTAACTCGCTGTAATGTGATCCGTCCATCCGGCCGAACTGTGACGATTTCATTGAGGTCCTCCTGATAAAAAAACTTGACCTCGATAATATCGCCAACCGCAATCTGGTATTCTGGCAACTTACTTGCCGACAGACTTCGGGCTTTCGAGGGATTATTTCTTCCGGATAGTTTTATTCCCGAGTTTTTTGATTGGTTTCTACCGTTACTATTTATGCCGGAATTAACTACCGGATAAGGTTGACAATTAAAAACCGAAAACCATGAAATTATAGAAATCACAAGAAGTGTTATTTTCCAACAATTATTTTTCATTTTGTGGCATGACCAAAATTTATCAAATTCACTAAAATTAGATTTTGTTCGTTTCTAATTTAATAGAGCACGTCCGATGAATAATTCTCTCAAACATTTTTCACTTTATCAAAAATTTCTTGCTTTTTTATCAATAATTTGATAGATTAAATAATCTTTTCAATTTCATTCATTAAAAATGATAGTTTTATCCCATTAATTTTTTGAAATATAATAATTTATTTATTTCAGCAATAATTTTATAACTTTGTTATATTTTTATTTCAGTTGTTTAAGCTTTATTATTTGATTTTAATTCTGCCTTGTCGCTCAAAAAATTGGGTAAGCCAGTTCCATCTGCCACTGGTGAGTAATTCATTCTGCAATGGTCTCTAATAAAAATATCGATGAAATAGTCAGTGGCAGAAGCTACTGACCTATCCATGCGGGAATGACATCGAAAAAAATCAAGTTTCTTGATAGAATTAACGTCATCTGAATTTTGGAATAAGGTTAAGATTCCACAATTCGGAAAATTGTTCATCGAATGGTCACCCTGACACCGAATTCAAAACTTCAACTATTTTCCAATAAGTCTTCACTTTTTATGGAGCGTTGCTTATGTAAAACGAAACATCAGCCTACATTAATTGATCTTCAGCCATTGGCATTACCAACTGAAAATCCTGTCAACCTGCACTGCAAAATTTATCATTCAAACTGTAACGTAAAAAATATTATCTATCGAGGCAGACCGCATGAAAGATTTTAGTTTTCAAACTGGCTCGACAATATAAACTACTACATATAGATCGATTTCTCATCCAGTACACATCTTTCGAATATCTGAACCTTTGCTGATAAATAATTGAAGTGAAAAGTAAACGAACGCGATGACTCAGAATGAACCCATACCTAACTTTCAACAGTTTCTTGATGATTGCAGTAACCCGGGCTCAGCAAATTATGAACAAGCATGGAGGCAGTTCATTGAACGCTATAAATTATTCATTTATAATCAGGCAGCGAAACATTGCAGAAAATGGAATGTACCCAGGTTAAACACTCAATATTCCGAAACTGTGAACGATATTTTTTCAGAGGTCATCCTGACTTTATGCGAAAATGGTTGCAGGGCATTGAAAAATTTTCGCGCTCGGGATAATGAAAAAATGTTTCTATCGTGGCTGGCTACAATTTGCAGTCGTGCAACAGGTCGATTCATTCAGCGCCATTTTTCCATGGTTCTCGCGGATGCTGAAATTGATAACTTCATTGATTATATAATCGATCTTGATTTTGACACGCGGTGGGAATTATTCGAAACCATTGTCGAAATTCTGCGGGATACTTCCAGCTCAAAAAAGCGTCACCTTGAACGGGATATCAATATTTTTCTTTTATATGTCTGGGCCGATTTTTCAGCGCCGATGATAAAAATCCATCCCTGCTTGCAGGAAATAGGCCCGCGGGTTGTGGATGTCGTAGTAAACCGATTCAGACAACAGTTAAACGAAAATAAATCAAATTAATTGTAACAGAGAGATATTTGCCTAAATTCTGCTCTATAAAATTAGAGAGCGGCGATTGAAACTTAATTAATCTCATCTATTTGAAATAAAAAATGACTCGCGATGGCATCGAACAGAACACTGGGTCGGACATTGGCCTACCTGGAATTGGAAGAAAAAAAAGCTGCTTCTCCAAAAGAATTTATGCTTGCAGAGCATGAGTTGGAGTGTCTGGAGACTCTCAAGGAACACCTCAATCGGATTAGACAGGGAAAAAACATCAGCGATTTCATTCCAGCAATTCCGGAAAATTCGTGCAATTCGGAACTGAATTTTCTTCATGAAAATCCTGATTTTTTCCTAATGCTGCTTTTCTTTAAAAGTAAAATGAAAAACATAAATGATCGATGCGAGAGAATTTCAAATCATTTGAATTCATGCTATCGCTGTTTTGAAGATTTCAGTCAGGTGATGCGTAACTATTATTATAAACATCAGGAATTATTTAATTCTCAGTCGGAGTAACAGAATGGGAAAACCACGTGACTTAAGCCACGCTGATATTGTGGCATATATGCAGGGCGAATGCGACAGCCAGGTGCAACAGTTCATCGAAAGAAAGCGGGAAGACAATACTGTATATCAGTTGCTTTTTCAATTGATTGAACGAACACAAACGCGCGTAGACACGACGATGGCACCTGACAGAAACAAGCAGCCAGCGTTATCTTTTTCTCGGACCGAGCAATTGCTCGAACGCCTCTTTTCGGGCGACTTTAGCGGTGAAGATGCTCAGCTATTTTACAATGGTTTGATTTCTTCACCTGTTTTCTATAAACGAATACTCGACCGACTTCAATTCGCAGTTCCGCAATTATCCCAAACGCCTGATCCTGATTTAGCCAAAGTCAAAATAAAAAGTGATGAAGATGTGCTCTCCGAAATTTTGGATATTAGTGAACAGGAAGCCGAAACCGAAGAGACCGCTTCAGAGAGAAAAACATTTTTCTCCCTGAGAACCATTTTTGGCTCATTTAAAAATCTCATAAAAATTCCTGCGCCTTCTCCCCGGCTTGCACTGGTTTTAAGCGGTGTATCCGCGGTAATCATTCTGTTCATTCTGGGATATAATTCCATTTTCAGAACACATGGCGGCTATTCCTATCTGCCCGATAACCGCGTTCCCTATGAATACGATTCCAGTAGCTTTCGCGGGACTGAGGCTGATTTGAAAACAGCGGATGATCCCCTGCTTTTTTCATTCATTCGTGATTTTAAAAATGGTATTGGCTATTACATGGTGCAGGAATATGAATCCGCAATTTACATTTTCGAAAATCTCGAAAACGCTGTAGCCAGATTGGAAAGCAAAACCATTGAAGCGGAATATTATTCTTATTTTAGAGATTTATTCTTTTTTAACGGGATGTCTCATTTAGCGCTTTTTTCACGAAAAGAGACGTTGAAAGAACATAAAACAAATCATTTGAATGCTGCAATTAAGTCGCTTGAACGAGCGGCTGCGCTGCTATCAAAATATAATCTGGAAAATCCGGATCGTGAGGCCTACTATCTTGGTATGGCTTATGGTCTGCACGGGCGGTACGAGCTTGCGATCAATCAGCTATCTTCCGTTACTGCTGAGAGCCAATTTTTTGGAGAGAGCCGGAAGCTTCTTAATAAGTGGAAAAATTGATCCCAATTTTGTGAATCCTTTTGCCTGCTTCTTCATCAAAATATGTTAACTAATAAGCTATATTTTCTTCATTCTGACAGGAGCAGGCACAATGTACATCGAAAGGAAAACAAGTTTCTCTGAAATTGTCTATCAGTACCCGGAATTAATTGAACATTTGCATCAGTTAGGGCTATACTGCTTTTCCTGAGGCGGACGACCGGCTTGGGGAACGCTTGAGTTGCAAGCGCGATTGATAGGTATTGATAATGTAGACGAAATTGTTCATAAATTGAACGGCATTATTGAAAAAGCACGAGGAAAAAAAGAAGAAGCAAAGACGAACGACTAAACTTTATAATAATTTTTATTTAAAAAAGCAGCGTTTAATCCATGACGCTGCTTTTTTCATTATAATTTTTCCAGTGATTGTTTCACATATTTCGAATAAAAATTTCGAGCGATTCCTGTGTCCGTTGTTCCATTGATAATCGTCCTGCCATCCTGAAAAATGGAAAGCTCAAAATTATCAATCAAAAAACGAATTAAATACTCATTCACCAACACACTTCCGAGAGAAGAGAGTTCAATCGCCAGTTTTGGTAAATCGACTTTCCCCTCTTCGAATGGCAAAATTTGAATGGCGTTTTGACCGATTATTTTTGTATGCGCATTTCCAATGCGACCACTCAGGAAGTCGAATTTGTGCTGTCTGCACACTGAACAGGTTTTATTTACATCGGCCGACATGGAGTCGATAACCTGATAACTGTTGTTCCAGATATCAATGCTGATTATGTTTTTATTGATTTCATCATTTTTTTGAGCCACTATTTTCATGGCTTCATTGGCCTGAATGGAAGCGATAATCGTAACAATCGCGCCGAGCACACCCACGGTTTCGCAAGTTGACGCTGCATCCTTATCGGGAAGGCGCTCAATAATGCATCGGAGACACGGACTTTTTCCGGGAATAATCGTCATGCACATGCGATTCGATACCGGCGCCGTAAATCCAGGGAAGCCCGTGTTTCACGCAGGCGTCATTCAGCAGAAAGCGGGTTTCAAAATTATCTGTTGCATCGATGACCACATCAATATTTTCAATCAGATTTTCGATGTTCATTCGATTCACATCGGCAATCACTGCTTCGGCGCTCACATTCGCATTGATTTCATGAATCTTGCGCTTAGCCGCAATGACCTTGGGGAGGCCTTCTTTTATATCGTGCTCATCGTACAATATTTGTCGTTGCAGATTACTGAGCTCCAGGTAATCCCGATCGACAAGTTTTAGTTCTCCAATTCCGGCCCGTGCCAGCAGCGACGCAGCGGCGGACCCCAATCCTCCGCATCCCAAAATCAGTACGCGACCATTCGCCAGCATTTCCTGTTCCTTTTGGCCCCATCCGATAAATTTCACCTGTCTGGAATATCGTTGTATTTCTTCGCGACCGAATTCGGACATGGTTAAGCGTCCCTCTTGTAAACAATTTTTCCGTCCATAATGGTATAGACGACATTCGTATTCAGAATCTCCGGCGGGGGAATGTCAAAAATATTATTATCCAAAATGACAATATCCGCCAATTTCCCGATTTCAATGGAGCCTTTCTGCACTTCAGCGAATTCAGCATAGGCTGCCGTCAATGTATAACTTTCGATGGATTGTTCCAGGGTCATTTTTTCTTCAGGCAGCCAACCATTAGGGGGACCGCTATGTATGGATTCCCGCGTGACTGCCGCATATAATCCCATCAATGGATTGAGAGATTCAACCGGCCAGTCCGTGCTAAACGCCAGCGGGATCCCACATTTGAGGAAAGAAGCAAACCGATAGGATATTTTGCTTCGTTCAACGCCGATCCGTTTTTCCACCCAGTGCATGTCATCAATGCAATGCGACGGTTGAATGCAAGCAATGATGTTCAAGGTTTTATATCGCTCCATATCATCCGGTGTAATCACCTGGGCATGTTCCACGCGGTGCCGGCGGATTCGCGGGCCGTTTTTTTCGAATGCGAACTCAAACGCATTGAGTATCATTTCATTCGCTTTATCGCCAATCGCATGCGCGGCAACCTGGAGACCTGCTGCATCGGCCAGTGTTACCAATTCATTTAATTGTTCCTGATTGTTGAGTAATAAACCACAAGTCGCCGGATTATCCGCATACGGCTCATAAAAATAAGCGCTGCCCGCTCCCATGGAACCATCCACGTAAATTTTCATAATGCCGATACGCAGCATGTCATTTCCAAAATTTTCATAAAACCCGATTTTCTGAAAGTGCTCCAGCATATCAATGGAAAACCAGGCATTGACTCGCGCCGTTAATTCCCCATTTTTAAACAACATCTGATATGCCTGGAAATCCCGTTTCGTACAGTTATCCTGAATACTTGTAATCCCCAATTGCGCGGCATATTTCAGCCCAACTTTGAACGTTTTTTGAGCCCGCTCAGCGTCTTCGACCGGCATGACTTTGAAAATCAGATCCCAGGCTTTATCCACCAAAATTCCGGTGAGTTCGCCTGTCACCGGGTCTTTGACAATTTCTCCCCCCGGCGGATTGGGCGTGTCTTTCGTGACACCGGCCAGTTTCAACGCCGCTTCATTGGCCAGCGCGATATGATAATCGATACGACTGACAAATACCGGATGATCCGGCGTAACCGAATCGATCAAATCCCTGGTTGGATGTTTCTGGCTTGGCCAGAGTTCATGATCCCAGTTTCCTTCGGTGATCCATGTTCCGGGCGATATTTTTTTCGAATAATCCACAATCCGCGCTGTGAATTCTGATTCGTCTTTCACATCGCGCAAATCCACGCCCACCAGAGAATAACTTCCATCTGCAAAATGTAGATGCGCATCATTGAATCCCGGCAGTCCAAATTTTCCGCCCAGGTCGATCACTTTCGTTTCTGAACCAATGAATGACTTCACTTCAGCAGAAGAACCAACAAATACAATTTTATTTCCCAGAATGGCAACCGCTTCAACCCATGGATTGTTTTTATTTACAGTCCAGAATCTGCCATTCACGAGAACGAGCGTCGCAGATATTTTAGCTTGAGAATCCGTCACAATGAATTTCCTTTATCTTTGTCAGTCTTCGAACTCGATTGTAATTCATAAAAAAATAGAATACCAATTGCGATTAAATAAATGAGCCAAAAGTAGAAAAATGGCACACGGATCACATCCATGCCACTGCTAAACAATCTCCACATTTCCCAGGCAGGGAGAATCGTGAAAAGCAGGTACAGGTAAGGCTTTTTCGAAGGGGAAAGGAATTTACCGATTTGATTGACGACCACACGTGTGATCGGTATTGCTATGATAGTTCCAAGAACAATGATGATGATAATTGTTGATGAATTCATATTTTTCAGTTGATAAACGCATTCAAAAAAAAGGGACGGATACATTCCGCGTCCGTCCCTTATAAATTAATTGCCCGGCAAAATTCAATTACTCTTTCTTTGCTTTAACCAGGGCTGATGTGTTCTCGGCGATCTTGAAAATAACAATGACAATTTCAAGATAGACGCGCACGAGAATCGAATAAATAACAAACACCACTGGAGACAAAATAATCGTCAGCAGACCGAACAAAACGCTGCTTCTAAAGCCCCAGATAATAAACATTAAGGCACCGATCGCGGCGAAAAAGATTCCAATGGCGTAGAGAATTTTTATGATTTTCGTGGTAACAAATTCGGAAAACGAAAAATCATACAATGTGTTAAAGAATCCACTTGAATTATTCATAGCACCTCTCCTTTCGTTTATGATAACAACGCATCGATTTATGGTATAAACTTCAATACCAATCAGAAAAAGGGTTTAATTCATACTATTTCAAATACTAATGAATGCCTGACCACTCTTTAAACTGTAAGCAATTTATTCCCGGACTTTAACCAGTCTGAGAGCAACTCGCCTGTATACATCACGTCAATATTTTGTGTTTTTAATCTCTCGACGAGATTATAATTTTCCGCGCAGCGCCTGCATGCTATTAGTTTAACGCCAACTTTTTGCAGGACTTCCAAATACTCCTGAATATCTTCATCATCACTGACAAGTTTTAACGAGCCTCCCCACATCAGTAAGATTATGTCATTCCACCAGCCATTTAATTTTGAATTTTCAGCATACATGAAAACCATATTGAGCGCAGTTTCTTTATTGTCACTTGTCCAGAGAACGAGCAATTTATCCTTGCTATTTTCCATCAATTCAGTTCTTTCATTTGACAATGCAGAATAAACTCATTTTTCGTCCATTTAACAGGCCTGAGGTTCGATCAAAACCGATACTCTGTCGGTCAAATACTGAGATAGGGAACTGATGTATGACTGATCAGGGCCGAAAGTGTAAAAATAAATAATAACACAATAGCCATAACAATAACGCCAATCACTGAAAAATTGAACTTTTCTTCGTCAGGACACTCGACAAATTTTGGGAAACCAATCCAGAAAATATAGAATCCATAAACTCCCAACACCGAAAGTCCATAAATCGGGGGGATCAAGAAAAACACACATGCCAGGAAAACCGGCGTAAAAGATACAGATGTTAACTTAAGAAATTGAACTCTGTTCTGACTGCATTTGAAATTCGGCGCCAGAAAATCAAGTACGCGCGCCGAGGCCCATACTCCCAGTAAAGAAAACACGTAAAATAAAATTGCCCAGAACAGAGACGTGAAAAAATTATGACCAGAGAACAACGAGCCCAGGAAACCTGAAATTGCAGGTACGGCTGCCACGTAAATCATAAAATCCCTGATCATTGCAGGTTCATCTATTTGTTCAGCTTTTATTTCATCTAAAGATTCATTGGGTTTGAGCAGAATTCCTTTTACCCGGTCGATAATTTTTTGCATGTTGCCCTCCATTTCAAAAAACTTTATAATGTGTTATCAATCTAACCCTGGAAATGAACTGCTAAAAAACGTTTTCAAGAACTTGTTTTAGGAAAATTTTCCACCTTTTCAGTAAGGCCAATCGCTCTATTAACCATCAGAAAATATTGATGATTGATAGACTTTTCTATCTTTCTCGATACGTTCTCCAATAAGTGGTCTAATATCAACTACTGCACCGTAATTAATAAAAACATCATAGAACTTTTCATAGTCGTTACCCCAGTAAATCATTGCACATGACATAGGAGCACCCTTACCACTATTTTGTCCATTTTCCAAAAACTTTAATCTTGTATCGTAAAGAAAACAAATGGCTGCTGCTTTAGTGAATACACTTTTCTTCCAATGACCTGTATTTGTGGCAACAGGTACTAAGGACAAAACTTCAGAACCATGTTCTCTATGTGCCTTCGCACAACGGAATAGCCAATGTTTAATCGAAGTATTATTTGATTTAGAAATTCCATATGGTGGATTAACGTAGATAGTCGGATAATTCCAGGAATCCTTTAGCCCATCATTCTTTAGGAAATTGCAAATTAAACTCATTAAAAATTGGATGTAATGAATATTCAACGTTATGAGTGATCTCTGGATTGCCATATTCAGCAATCCTTCGTTCAATTGAAATCGAATTATTAAGACCCCAAGTTTTTAATAAGTAATATGTTATTATTTCGACGATAGTACCAAGTGCCCTGCCTGCGGCTTTTTTTTTATCAGAAGCATAGTGAAATACGTTTTCAGTAAGCGCCTTTTGTAGCTGATCAACAGATTCATAAGCCATTGTTCGGATTCCTATAAAGCATTAACTTCCTTCTGAATTTATCAAAATTTAATTCTTTTTCCTTACCTAATTTTACATTTAAAAATTATGAAAATTTATTAGATGACTAACATTCTATCGAAATATTCTCCTGCCCAATCAAATCCGATATTTTGTTCACAAGAGCAGGCGAGGGCTGGGTTGTCAGCTTTCTGGATTTGACGACATATTCACCATTTTCAGGAGTTTTAATATTGAAATAGATACCACAACGCCCATGACTGTTCGATAAAATTCCTTTTATTTTTTGTATGTATTTGTTCGTCGTGGCTTCGGATTTGAGCGACAGGTAAATATTTTTCGCGCACCGGTCCCATACTTTCTCCAATGGGACAATATCGTCGCACAGGATTTTGTTGTCATCATTATCCCCCTTGGATGATGTTTTCCCATACACAAAAACAAGGGAATCCTCTGTCAACAAATCCTGGTATCGCATGTAGGCATCAGAGAAAATGATCATCTCCGAAGTGCCGGTGAGGTCTTCAATAGTAACGAATGCCATGGGCCGATTTTTACGATCAAAATGCTTCTTAATTTGTGTGATAATAACGCCGACCTTTACGGGGGTTCTATCCGGGAGCGCTTTTATGCTGGTTAGGGTTTGTTTTGAAAATAAGCTCAATTCAAGTTCATATTTCGATAGGGGGTGCCCTGAGAAATAGAATCCCAGCAATTCTTTTTCGCGCGCCAATTGTTCAGCCTGGCCCCATGGTTCAACCTGCGGCAGCGCTGGCAGTTCCATGGCAACTTCTTTTTGGCCGGTATCGAAAATGCTGGTCTGGCCATTGGCCCTGTGGGCTGCAAAACTCTGACTGAAACTGCAGGCCAGATCAATACTCTCCATGAGCTGCGCCCGATGACCCTCAAGAGATTCCATTGCCCCGGCCTGAATGAGACTTTCCAGCACTTTTTTATTGACCAGGCGTGAATCAATATTCTGGACAAGGTCATAAATTGTTTTGAACCGCCCCACTTTTTCCCGGGCATTCAGGATCGAATGCAGCGCGTTTTTCCCCACATTCTTGACAGCGCCTAACCCATATCGGATGTTGTTTCCCACGACCGTAAATTCAATAGAGCTTTCATTAATATCCGGCGGCAAGATCTGAATGCCCATGCGTTTGCATTCATCCATCAGGATAACGATTCGGCTGGTGTCATTCAATTCACTGGTCATGTTGGCAGCCATGAATTCAGCAGGAAAATGCGCTTTTAAGTATGCGGTCTGATAGGCAACCAACGAATAGCCTGCAGCATGGGATTTGTTGAATCCATATCCGGCGAACTTAGCCATTAACGCGAAAATTTCATTGGCCGTTTTTTCATCAATTCCTTTTTCAGCAGCGCCTTTTAAAAATAGAATGCGCTGTTCCTTCATTAATTCGTGCTTTTTCTTTCCCATGGCGCGACGCAGTAAATCGGCTGCGCCAAGGCTGAATCCGGCCAAATCGCTTGCCACGCGCATCACTTGTTCCTGATAAACCATCACCCCGTAGGTTTCTTTCAGAATGGGCTCTAACATTGGATGAAGATATTCGATGCTGGTTTTGCCATGCTTCCGATCGATAAAATCGTCGATCATGTCCATGGGACCGGGCCGATATAGCGCATTCATGGCAATAAGATCACCAATTCGCTGCGGCTGCAGTCGGCGCAAACAGTCGCGCATTCCGGAGCTTTCAAACTGGAACACACCAATGGTTTCACCATTCCCAAAAATTTTGAATGTATCCGAATCTTCTAAATCCAAATTATCCAGATCCAAATTGATGCCGCGTTTCTGCAAAAGTTTTAATGTATCGTCTATCACGGTGAGCGTCCGCAATCCCAGGAAATCCATCTTCAAAACACCAATGGAATCCAGATTCTTCATATCGAATTGCGTGGTCACATCACCCTGGCTGGATTTGAAAAGCGGGGTGTAGTTTGTCAAGTCTCCCGGGGTAATAACAACGCCGGCGGCATGAATGGATGCGTGGCGGGCCAGCCCTTCCAGTATTCTCGAATTCTCTATGAGCTCTCGTTGGAGCTCATCACCCTCAGCAACCTCACGCAATTCAGGAACGAGACCCAGCGCTTTATCAAGGGTCATCCCGATGGTTGCCGGAATCATCTTGGCGATTTTATCCACTTCCGGCAGGCTAATTTCAAGGACGCGACCGACATCGCGAATCACACCACGCGCCGCCATAGTACCAAAGGTGATGATCTGGGTGACGTTTTTATCGCCATACTTCTCTTTCACATATTTTATTATTTCTTCCCGACGCTCATAACAGAAATCAATATCGATATCCGGCATACTTACTCGCTCCGGATTGAGAAACCGCTCAAAGAGGAGATCGTATTCCATGGGATCGATATTGGTTATTCGAAGCGCGTACGATACCAAACTTCCGGCTGCGGAACCGCGTCCCGGTCCCACGGGAATGTTCCGCACGCGGGCGGCGTCGATAAAATCCTTCACGATCAAAAAATAGCCGGCATATCCCATTTCTTCAATAATAGCGAGTTCATGATCCATGCGTTTTTGAATTTCCGGCGTGATTTCTGAATACCGTTCCTTAACGCTTTCTACGGCCAGGAACCTCAGATATTGATCCAGTGTGGCGCCTTGATGGCTTGCCGGCACCTGATATTTGGGCAAATGGATTGTTTTGGTATCAATGCTGACATTGCACTTTTCTGCAATTTCCACTGTTTTGCTGATGGCGTCCGGAAAATCGTGAAACACTTCCTTCATTTGCTCAGGAGATTTGAAATACACTTCATCGGTTGTGTATCTCATGCGATTCTGATCTTTAATAGTTTTCCCGGTTTGCAAACAGAGGAGTATGTCGTGAGCGTGGGAGTGTTCTTTTTTCAGGTAATGAATGTCGTTAGTGGCAACGAGAGGAATATCCAGTTTTTTACTTAACTCAGCCATGCCCCGAACAACGATTTCTTCCTCCGGGATTTCGTGGCGGTGAATTTCAAGATAAAAATCATCTTTGAAAATGTCGCGATATTCGATAGCCGCTCGTTCAGCCTCATCCAATCTTTCGCGCAATATTTTCTGGGAAATTTCTCCCTTCAGACAGGCGGACAGCGCTATAATCCCTTCTGAATATTGCCGCAGCAGTTCCTTGTCGATTCGCGGTTTGTAATAGAATCCTTCCAGGTATCCGATAGATACCAATTTCATCAGATTTTTGAAGCCCTGGTTGTTTTTTGCCAGTAACACCAGGTGGAACGATGTGTCGCTTCCCCCGGCCTTGCTCGAAGTTTTATCGAACCGACTCTTTGGCGCGATATAAACTTCTGATCCAATAATCGGCTTGATTTCGGCTTTGGTTGCTTTCTTGTAAAATTCAATGGCGCCAAACATGTTGCCGTGGTCTGTCATCGCCAGAGAGTCCATGTCAAATTTTTTGGCCGTATCAAGCAGGTCGTCAATTTTGCATGCACCATCCAGGAGACTGTAATGTGTATGGTTGTGTAAGTGAACAAAATCAGCCATGTGTTGAAATTTCCTTATATAAAAAAAGCCAACGGTCAGTTCGGATTGAATTTGGATTTTATCACTTAATGAAGCAATTCGTTCGTAGGTGTAATTCGGGATGATAAAATGAGGTGGAATGTCTACAGCTTTTTGTAAATCATCCCACCGAATTCATATTAAAGTTTTGCCAGGTAATAGTGTGCTTTATTCAGATACTCGCTGGCATCGTAACATGAAACAAGCCAGTCCAGCTCAGTCCTGGCGATATTTGACTCGCCAATTTTCATAAAAGCGAGCCCAAGCATTAATTGGGCATCATCTTTTTTATCCGGCGATTCGAATGCGAATAGTTTGTTGAATTCTACAACCGCTTGAAAGTAATCGCCTTTGGAATAATAGCACTGGGCGATCCAGTATTGACAATTATCAGCCAGATGATGCCGCGGATTTTGTTGAAGCAACGCAAAGAATCCATCGATGGCTTGCTGGTACCGATGGTTATGGCTCAGCTCCAAAAACGTATTGTAATTCAATTCAAAATCATCGCTTTGAAACGCTGGCTCTCCAGTATCATATTCACCGGCGGCCGATTCCTCTGCCGAACTTGTTTCAAAATAGCCGGCTTTCTGCACATTGTTTGTCGCGTTTGGATAGTCAAGCTCTGTATCGAATTCCCCGATCTTCTGGTCATATTCATTGATAGCAACCTGGAGGCTTTCAATCTGCGAACTGCGGTTTGAAAGGACGTCCTCCAATCGATTTATTTCTTCTGAAAGCTCGTTTACTGCCCCGGCCGAAAATTCAGCTTGTTCGGCTCCGCCTGAGCTCTCCCCGTATTCCGTTGCGGCGAACTCCTGCATTTCACTATTATCAGTTGAAAATTCATCTGTGCTGCCGGATCCATCTTCTTCCAATTCAAGCAATCGCAATATCTCGGCCATGCCTTCGTCGCCGCTTTCAGATGATTGTTCAAAATTACTGCTTTCCCCTGAATCTTCGCTTAAAATATCTGCAAATGGATTGTCGTCTTCGACATTCTCACTGTTCTCTCCCATGAGTTGATCGTTTTCTGATGATGGTACTTCCGCGTTGGCTTCTTCCAACAATTTCAGAAAGTCCGCGTCATTCACATCAACAGAATCGAATTCAACACCCCCGCCCTCGATTAAAGGCTCATCATAGTTGATTTCAGGTGCGCGGCTCATGCACAGCATGAACAATCCCAAAGTCACAATGATGAACGAGACAATGGAGGAACTAATGAGAGTCCTGGTGTTTTTCATGGCATTCTCCTCCTAAAAAGAATTATTTACTCGCCCCGGTGTAACACACCGATTTAATTAATTAAACTTGCCCATAGAGCCCTCATCAGTCAGACGGGAAAATATGAGTTCTGATTCTTGAAATCACCCCCCTGGGCTTTTAAATTTTTGTTCATTGAATTAAATTATCTGTCATATTATAGGAAAAAAAATAATAATATGCAACCATTTTGCAAAAAAATAATTTTTCATTCAATTGGGCTGAATTGAAACATATATTTTTATTTATTAATAGCTTATATTTTTAAGCTGAATCAACAATTTGTTTTTAATTTTGATCACTTATTTTTTTCGCCTGTTCGATCAATTCAATAGCGCCCTTGATATGCGTTTCAGTGACTGATTCGCCCCCTAAAAGTTTGGCGACTTCGCGTGCGCGCTCTTCACCGGAGAGTTGGCGGACCCGTGTTTGTGTGGAATTATCATCGGAAAATTTTTCAACGACAAAATGGTGATCTGCCATGCTGGCAATTTGTGGCAGATGCGTGATGCAAATGACCTGATGCGTTTTGGCCAGCCGCTTTAAGCTGAGCCCAACCGCCTGGGCGATACGACCGGAAATCCCAATATCAATTTCATCGAAAATGAGCACAGGAATCCGATCAACCCTGGCAAGACTTGATTTTATGGCAAGCATAATTCGGGAGACTTCTCCCCCGGAAGCGACTTTGGCCAAAGGTTTTAAATCTTCACCCAGGTTGGCTGAAATGAAAAATTCAACATGGTCAATTCCCAGTGCACTGGTTCGGTAATGACCACCATCGGCCATCACTGCACCATTTTCATCCGGAGTCTGTGATATATTTATTTTGAATTCAGCGTTTTTCATTCCCAATTGACTCAGGTGCTGAATAACCAGTTCTTCCAATTCTTTAGCAGCTTTTCCTCGCTGAGCGGAAAGAGAGAAGCATAATTCGCTCAGACGGCTTCGCTCGATTTCTATCTGTTCTTTGACATGGCTGATATCAGATTCCAGATTTTCAATCAACAGCAATTCCTGTTCCAGATTTTCCCGATGAGCGATTATTTCATCCAGCGAACGATTGTATTTCCGCTTCAATCCGGACAGTAAGCCCAACCTCGACCGTATGGCTTCGAGCCGATCCGGGTTGAACTCGATATCGGTATTATAACTTTGCAGAAATTTGGCTATTTCTTCCACAGCGACCTGGGCGGCCTCAAAGTCTGTTTTCAATGAATTTAATGTCGCATCAATTTCTGTCAGTTCCTCGAATTTTGTCAAGCCATCCGAAATCCGGTCGTAAATAGAATGCTCCTCATCATACAATTCGTTAAATAATTCTGAAGAGACCTGATATAATTTTTCAGCGTTTTTCAGGATTTTTTCTTCCTGCATCAATTCAGTGTCTTCGCCCGGGACCGGTTGCACATTGTTTATTTCTTCGATCTGGAATTGATACATGTCTCGTTTTTCCGAGATCGTGTTTTCTCGCTGTTGAAGAGAATACAACTTTTCTTTGAGAGATAAAAATCGGGCGTACCTTTGTTCAACCTCCTCCAGCAGTTCCCGATATCCGCCAAATTCATCGAGATATTTTATATGATAATTGACTTTCAGCAGGGACTGATGTTCATGCTGGCCGTGGAGATCAACCAGAAAATCCCCTATATCGATTAAGTTTGAATTCGGTGCAGGAGAGTCGTTGACGAAAGCACGATTGCGCAGGCTGTCAGAAATTTCCTTTCTAAGGATGATAATATCTTCAAAATCTTCCAGATTTGCTTGTTTTAAATAGCTGCTCAATTCATCCAGTTTCTCGACGCTAAAGATGCCCTCAACAACTGCCCGGTCTTTTCCCCGGCGCAATGATTCGGCGTTAATTTTTTCACCGATCGTTGAGCCCAATGCATCGATAAGAATAGATTTCCCGGCCCCTGTTTCTCCTGTGATAATATTCAATCCAGGCGCAAATTCAATATCAAGTTTATCGATCAGAGCGAAATTTTCAACATGCAATCGCTTCAACATTTTACAATTTTATACCTTTTTATTGTCGCGTATTTCTAACTTGGATTATTCATTGTAATGCATTAAGGAGTCCAGATAGCCTGAATGGTGCTTCATTTCGAATTCAGTATATCTAACTTTGTTAAATTTCATATATCTGATTAATTTTATTCATAACATGAACTTAAATATCTATTGTTTGAAATTTGTGAATAATTCAGGCTAAATAAATTCTTTTTTGGAAGGCACTTAAAATTTCAGCCGATATAAATGCATACAATGAGACACGACGATGCGTTCAACGAATCACAGCAACCTTTCCGGTTCTGTTCAGCCCGGTTTCTTCGTTATAGATAATATACAAATAGACACCGCTTGTCACATACTCGCCATCATCGTTTTTTCCATCCCACTTGGCCTGTGAACCGAAAATTTCTTCCTTTGAAAGATAGCGGACCACTGAGCCATTTTCAGTTAAAAACTTAATAGCAACGTCATCGGCTAAATTGTATATGATAAATTCTTTGTCCTCATTGTTCATAAATGGATTGGGACCGGCAGTCACCTGGTCGAGATTTTCCCGTGGGCGCGAATAAGGTGTTTCCAGGCAGGAAAGCCCGTTTGTGGTCCCAATGTACACCCGCCCGCTTTCCAAATCAAATCCAAAAGCTGTTACATTATCAGAAACCAACGGACTATTTTCTGTGGTGTAATGAGTCAATGTATATCCATCGGAAGCAAGCACGCTTACGCCGGCCGATGTGCCAAACCATTTGTTATTACGAACGTCCACTTCAATGCTGTTTATTGTGTTGCTCAACAACCCGGACTGTATTTTTACGCTTGGAGGACTTGTGGATGGGTCCCAATAATTTAACCCACCGCTGGTCGAAATCCAGGCAATGTTGTCGTAATCAATGGCAATGTCTCTGACGTCGTTTGTCTCCAAACCATCCACAACCTGCAACGTCCCTGAAAGATCGTCGTCTGATTTATCGAACAAGGTGTTATTGTAATCCAGCACCGTGACTCCATCCTGAGTTCCAACCCACACCCGGTTACTCTCATCAAAATCCAGGGCGTTCACCGCATTACTCAAAAATCCTTCCTGTTCTGCAAAATACTGCCACACATTCTGATTCGTGTAAACAGCCACGATATTGCTGTTCACAGCCTCGAAATTCAGCACCCAAACATTGTCGAATGCATCGACATTAACCTCTGGAATCAGCACAAAGTTGGGATCGCCGGCAATCCCGGCCAGCACCTCATTGTAAAATACTGAAAGGCTGTCATTTTCATCGATTAGCGCCAGGCCCCCTCCACTGGTTCCAAACCACTTACGATTTCGCGAATCCACAACCACAGAGCGAATCCTGTTGCTCAGCAATCCGCTTTTGACATCATACTGGGACCACGTTTTGCCATCGTAACGCAAAATACCATCGTTGTTGGAAGCGCACCAAAGCACACCATTATCATCAACCGCAAGCCCGTTGAATTCATTGCCGGGAGGCCCCGGGGCAAGGAATTCTTCCCACTGATTCGTCTCTGCCACGTAATTTGAAAAGCCCTTGCTAACGCTACCTTTTCTTCGGCCAATCCAGATATCATCCTGTTCAGCCAAAAACAAACAGCTTATAGTGGTAACATTCGGCCCCACAATCTGCCAGGTTTCATTTGCATCATTCCATCGAATCACATTTTTCTCTGTTGCTGCCATCAAATTATCCTGATTTGAACTCAGGTCAATGACATTCGTTGATGGCAAACCGTCGTTCAATACGTGCCAGAGCCCCTCCTGAAACACCGCAATACCGGAGACTGTTCCCGTATAAATTAAATCCTGATGCACGGTAATGGAATGAATTGTTGTGCTGGGAATGCCGTGTTCCGTGGTATAATTTGTCCAGCTTTCCGGGGCCATTAAATTTGCCAAATCAAAACTTGATCGCACAATACCGAGATCCGACACAGCCCAAATTTCCCGGCCGGAAAGCACAATATCTGTCACCGGAATATCGACTGCCGGGCTGCCATCCGGGAGTTTCCATCCCAGATTTTTGTAGGTTTCCTTGACTTCACCTCGGCGAATGTCATAAAGACTGATGCCAATGTCCAGCGCAATCAACAATGAATCGCCAAATACTTCCATATCCGAAATAAAAAAACCGACATATTCGTTCACCACATTCCATTCCTGTTGTGAAGGATCGAAATAATTTAACGCGCCATCACCAAATCCAACCCAGATATTGCCGGCATTATCCCTTTTGATGGTTTGAGCATCAACAGACGAGAGACCGTTTGTATTATTGAATTGCTGAAAATTCGCGGTCGCCATCTCATAACTAAACACCCCACCGTTCGTGGCGCACCAGACTTTGTCGTCCAAAACGATAATATCTCTGATGTCATTTTGACTGGTGAACGTTTCCCAGTCACCAACGCCGGCTAAAATAGAATGGGACATTAAAAAAATTGACAAGCAGACAATTACGTATTTTTTTTTCATAAAATAACTTGCTCACAATAAAAATTTCGATCGTTTTCGTATGGATCGAGTTGATAGTTTTACTGATTAATCTTGCAGAATTGAATCGTATTGAATAGTTAAATTTTCTCAAATAAATTGACCATCTCCAGGGCGGTCAAGGCGCCATCCCAGCCCTTGTTGCCTGCTTTTGTGCCGGCTCTTTCAATGGCCTGTTCGATGGTATCCGCCGTGATGATGCCATACACCGTGGGCACGCCGGTTTGGAGATTCACATGGGCAACGCCCTTGGTAACCTCTGCGGCAATGTAGTCGAAATGAGGTGTTGCACCGCGAATGACTGCGCCAAGGCATAATACCGCATCGTATTTTTTGCTGTTTGCCAATCGTAATGCGGTGAGTGGGATTTCGAACGATCCCGGCACCCATGCAATTTCAATATCATCGTCGTTCACGTCGTGGCGTTGCAAACAATCGAGCGCCCCGGCCAATAATTTCGAAGAAATGAATTCGTTGAACCGCCCCACGACGATACCGAATTTTTTATCTTTTCCAATGAGCTTTCCCTGGATTGTTCTCGGCATAAAACCTCCATCAAGTTTTTGAAATCTGTTTGGGATACACGCGCTGCGCTTTTCAGAACGTAATCACGCTCAGGTTGCCTCAGTGCCCGTGGTAAAAATTCAATCGCACAGTTCAGAGTCTCCGTTCAGAATCAGGTGACCCAATTTATCCCGTTTGGTTTGCAGATAATGCGCATTATTTTCATTGGGCGTAATTTCAATTGGAATTCTGTCCACCACCTCAAGTCCGTAGCCTTTCAGTCCGACGATCTTCTTTGGATTGTTGGTCAAAAGCCTGATTTTGTGAATTCCAAGATCGGACAAAATTTGCGCGCCAATTCCGTAATCTCTTAAATCCGGTTTGAAGCCCAGCTCTTCATTGGCCTCGACCGTATCTCTGCCGTTATCCTGTAACTGATACGCCAAAATTTTGTTGGAAAGTCCAATGCCCCGGCCCTCCTGACGCATGTAAAGAAGAACACCGCGCCCTTTTTTTTCAATAAATTCCAGTGCCTTTTGAAGCTGATCCCCACAATCGCATCGCAATGAGCCCAAGATATCACCGGTCAAACACTGGGAATGGACACGCACAATCACCGGTTCATCGGTGCTCACATCGCCTTTAACAATTGCCAGATGGTGATGTTCATCAATCGCACTCTTGTAGAGATACAATGTGAAATTGCCAAATTTGGATGGAAACTTCGTGACTGCCTTTCGCTCCACCAGTTTTTCTGTTTTGTTTCTGTATTCGATTAAATCGCGAATCGTAATTATTTTTAAATTGTGCTTTTCAGCGACTTTCATCAGCACCGGCACTTTGGCCATGGTGCCATCTTCATCCATAATTTCGCAGAGGACACCTGCAGCATAAAGTCCGGAGAGCCTTGCCAGATCGATGGTTGCTTCTGTGTGGCCGGCCCGGCTGAGCACGCCCCCTTTTTCAGCTTTGATAGGGAAGATATGGCCGGGACGCGCCAGGTCATGCGGCCGTGTGTTGGGGTCAACCATCAACTTAATTGTGTATGCCCTGTCTCGGGCGGAAATTCCTGTCGTAATATTTTTCACTGCATCAACAGACACGGTAAATTGCGTTCCGTGCAGGGCCGTGTTATGTTGAACCATGGAATACAATTCCAGCTCTTCCAGTCTTTCTTCCATCATTGGAACACAAATCAACCCACGACCATATTTTGCCATGAAATTGACTTTTTCCGGCGTAATTTTCGTCGCGGCCATAATAAAATCGCCTTCGTTCTCTCTATCTTCATCATCAACTACAATGACAATTTTTCCATCCCGATAATCTTCGATTGCTTCTTCTATCGTATTGAACTTATGCATGATATCTCTTTCAATGAATTAAATTAATTTTGTGTCTTTGGTCTCTTACCTGGATTATTCATTGTAATTCATTAAGGAATCCAGATAGCCTGAATGGTGCTGTGAAATTATGCCTGTTTCTACATACTCTCCTGAGCCGGATAAACCGGAAATTTCAAAACCAAATTCCAAAAAATCAAACTCGGACAGGATCGTTTGTTTGCAAATTTTCGAATAAAGCGTGTAAATATAAATTTTGTATTTGGAATTTATTTGGCATCAGCTAAAGGCTTGTGCGTCCCCTGGCGCATTGAATTTTATTCAGTAATTTTATTCTTAAGGTACTAAAAACCTTGTTGTTTTAACCATTCCATGCTGATTTTTGTTTCACCCCTGTCATTGAGAAATTGCTCCACATATTTTGCCATCAGGTCCACTTCGATGTTCACGCGATCACCTGTTTTTTTGTACTGAAATGTAGTCCATTGCATGGTGTGAGGGATAACGGCAACAGTCAGCATATTTAATTTTTTTTCAGCAATGGTCAGGCTAACACCATCGACAGCGATTGAACCTTTGACTATCGTGTAGCGCTGCAACTCTTGCGGGATTTCAATCACAAGGGTGCTGGCGTGCGCTTCCTGAGTGAGCCGGCGGATTACCCCAACGCCATCCACATGCCCCTGCACCAGATGGCCGCCGAGCCTGTCCTGCAGGCGCAACGCTCGTTCCAAATTCACCACGTCGTTCTTTCGCAGATTATGCAGGCTGGATTTCTCCAGGGTTTCTGCCACCGCATCGGCGGAAAAGTATGAATCGCCCGTTTCCACTGCTGTGAGGCATACGCCATTCACGGCGACACTCTGATCCACTTTCAAATCCTGCAGAATGACGCCTGCGTTGACAGATATTCTCAAACCCGGTCCGCGTTTTATAACGTCCCGAACGGTTCCTATTTCTTCAATGATTCCGGTGAACATATTAATTTTCCCTGGACTCATAATATTGCAAATCTGCCGAAACGAGCAAATCAGATTCCATTTTTTTAACAGTCATGTTTTTTAGCCCGACGCTCTGGTCAACAGTCAGTATATTCAGTTCCGAGACAGAATCGATCCCTTTGCCGATAATTTTGGGAGCAATGGCAACGACAATGCGATCCGCCAGTTTCTCCTTTAAAAAAGAAGTGATCACTTTTGCGCCCCCTTCTACCATAACCGAACTCATCCGCGCGTGACCGATTTTTTCAATCAAATGCTTTAACGAGATTTGGCCGTCCTGATTTTTTTCTATGGTCCAGACATGCGCGCCGACTGCTTTAATTTTTTCGATTAGTGGTGAATCAGTCACGCCGGTTGCAACAATTGTTTTCGAGACAAATTCATCTGTCAGTAATTTACTGTGAAGGGGAATTTGAAGGCGGCTGTCCAGCACAATCCGATATGGATTCGGTCCGCGAACATGCCGCACAGTCAGTTGAGGATCGTCCGCTTTAACCGTTGCAATGCCCACGATCACCGCATCATTGTCCCGGCGAATCCGATGAGCTTCAACACGGGATTTATAGGAAGATATCCACTGTGAATGACCGGTGACCGTAGCAACGCGTCCGTCGATAGACTGCGCGATTTTAAGCGTCACATAGGGCAGACCTTTTTGAATATATTTTATGAACGCGCGATTCAAATCCATGCAAGCTTGCTGTTCAACGCCTTTCACCACTTCGATGCCGTGATTTCGCAGCACTTCAATCCCGCCCAGGTTGACCAGTGGATTGGGATCCACCATCCCAATCACTACTTTCCTGATCCCTGCCCGAATAATTGCGTCGGTGCACGGCGGCGTTTTTCCGTGGTGACAGCACGGCTCCAAATTCACATAAAGTGTCGCATCTTTCGCGCGTTCCCCAGCATTCTTGAGCGCAACCACTTCTGCATGATCTTTTCCAAAACAGTGATGATAGCCCTGTCCAACAATTTCACCATTTTTGACGATGATCGATCCAACCATTGGATTTGGGCTGACATATCCGCTACCTCTTTTTGCAAGTTTCAGTGCTTTTTTAATAATCTGGTCGTCAGTCACGTCGCCTCAAAAACCGTTTAAGCTAAAATATTTCAATGCTGTTAAATTGGTCTAATATAAATATTATTTAATTACAAGTCAAGAGAATTTTAAAAGTAAAACTTTTTTAACAATACTGCACAACTCCTATAATTATCAATATATTGTATATCATTTATTGTTTTTACACAAAATATAGGATATTCTCGAATTTTTGCTTGACAATTTCAACTTTGAATTGTATATTATAAAGCTTTCACATACAAGAAAAAATAGTTGTAATTCGTAATATTATGCTTTTAACATGAGGTTGAGGTGCTTTATGTCTAAAATTTACATCGGTGAATCGGACACGATTAGTTTATTTGAAGATATGGAAATTGAAATCCCTGCGTCTGAGGAACAGGATCCTTCTGAAAAAATCCAATTGAAAGTCTCCCCCGAAAAAAAAAGGAAGAAAGTAATTACTGAAAACAAACCGGATTTAAAACCCGAACTCACTGATAATGCACTCACCGTTCTTGAGCGTCGGTACTTAATTAAAGACCAAAATGGGAAAATATCTGAGACGCCGGACAAAATGTTCCGACGCATTGCCAAATCCATTGTCTCTGCAAATCGAAAATATGATGAGCAATCCGATTTATCACAAACAGAGGATATGTTCTATCAGGCCATGGCATCACTGGAGTTTCTTCCGAACTCACCGACTCTTATGAATGCAGGAAGGAAACTTGGTCAACTCTCAGCCTGTTTTGTACTGCCGGTAGATGATTCCATGGAAAGCATATTTGAAACAGTAAAGCACACCGCGTTGATTCATAAAAGTGGAGGCGGCACAGGATTTTCCTTTTCCCGAATCAGACCGAACAGAGATATTGTTCAATCCACAAAAGGCATTTCCAGCGGTCCAATTTCATTCATGAATGTTTTTGATGCGGCTACTGAAGCCATCAAACAGGGCGGGACGCGACGCGGCGCCAACATGGCCATTCTCAGGGTAGATCACCCGGATATCATGGATTTTATCACCTGCAAACAGGATAATGACAAGTTGAATAATTTTAACATATCTGTTGGAATTACGAACGCATTTATGAAAGCGCTTCAGAATAATGGTGAATTCGATCTGATCAATCCACGCACTAAAGAGCCATCAGGCAAACTGAAAGCCGGTGAAGTTTTCGATAAAATCGTTAGCATGGCCTGGAAAAATGGGGATCCCGGCATTATTTTTCTCGACAAAATCAATCAGGATAACCCAACTCCGGAAATCGGTGAAATCGAAAGCACAAATCCCTGCGGCGAGCAGCCGCTTCTGCCACATGAAAGCTGCAATCTGGGTTCAATCAATTTGTCTCGAATGGTTGAAAACAATAAAATAAATTACGATAAATTGCGCAAAACCGTTCGAACTGCAGTTCTGTTTTTGGACAACGTGATCGACGAAAACAAATTTCCACTGCCGGCCATCGAAAAAATGACCCGGGACAATCGCAAAATTGGGCTTGGAATTATGGGATTTGCAGATATGCTCATTAAACTGGGCATTCCCTACAACAGTGAGCAGGCGATAAAAACTGCCGGCGAAATCATGCAGTTTATATCCAGGGAATCGGACAGGAAATCACAGGAATTAGCTGAAGAAAGGGGCACGTTTCCCAATTATGAGAAGAGCATTTATTCTCCTGATGGTCCGCGTTACCGCAATGCCACCCGCACGACAATCGCTCCGACCGGCACCATCAGCATTATCGCCGGCTGCTCCTCCGGCATCGAGCCGCTCTTTGCACTGAGTTACATTCGCAATGTGATGGATGATGACAAGCTGCTTGAAATTCATCCCCTGTTTGAGCAGGTTGCCCGCGAGCAAGGATTTTACAGCGACGATTTGATGCAGCGTGTGGCGGAAAAAGGAAGCATTCAGGACTTTAACGATATTCCTGAACAGGTAAAAAATGTTTTTGTCACCTCGCACGATATTTCCCCGGAATGGCATATTCGCATGCAGGCCGCCTTTCAGGAATTCACGGACAATGCGGTCTCCAAGACAGTTAATTTTCCCAACAGCGCCACTATTGAAGATGTGAGCGATGCATACCGGCTCGCATATGAATTGAGCTGCAAAGGCGTTACAATTTACCGGGACGGCAGCCGGGATATTCAGGTGCTCACCAAAGGCAAATCGTTATCCAAACAAAACGAAACCGAAATCGTTCAACCAGGCAAACGGAACCGGCCATCTGTTTTGAAGGGAAAAACGCTGCGCCTGCATACCGGCTGCGGATCGATTTACATCACAATCAATGAAGATGACGAGGGCCCCATTGAACTATTCAACACCATCGGGAAAGCCGGCGGGTGTGCGGCCAGTCAATCCGAGGCGATCGGACGCCTCATTTCTTTGGCGTGGCGCAATAACATTACGCCGGATGAAGTCAGGAAATCATTGATGGGCATTACCTGTCATAAACCGGCAGGATTCGGCAGCGAAAAGGTCCTTTCCTGCGCCGATGCTGTTGCCAAGGCCATTGGGAATTACCTCAACATGCAGGACGACCAGATTTTCTATGCCAACGGCGGCGGTGCCTGTCCTGAATGCGGCGGCCAGGTGGAACATGAAGGCGGCTGCATGGTGTGTCACGCATGCGGATTTTCCGAGTGCGGATAAAACCCTTTTGAATCTTCATCGACCATTGAAAGCTAATATTTTTCATACCGCGCGTTTTGCTCAAAATATTTTTGAAAGACGCGCGGTATTTTTTTATGATTTCAATTCAAGCTCATATAATCAATTCGATTAATCGGCAATTGATAATCAGTGTAAATTTCAGTTTCTTTGACTTTGATTTTATGAATCGATTCTGAGCCAACCTTCAAAGAGTCAACCATTCCATTTTTCTACCGTCTAAACTGATGTCGTTTTTCTCTTGCAATTCAGCAAAGTACGCATTATATTTAGTATCATTATATACAAAGAATATTGTGACTTTGCAGGATGAACTTTGTTCACAGTTGCGGCGTATTATTAATCCTGCAATATTCATATTTTTTTTAGGGAAGCTGGATAACCTGAATGGCGTGTATTTCGAGAATTTGGTGATGTAACTAAATCCAAATTCTAATGTCAAAACAAATATCTAATACTAAAAATGTAAGTTCAATTTCATTTAACTTTACTTTGTCACATTTCAAAATCGAGTAAACCAGTGGCCTCTGCCACTGGTGAGAAATCCATTTTATATTGGTCTGTTAACAAAATATCGATGAAATTATCTGCAACAACGAATAAAAAATTGGAGAATTATTAAGTCAGTGGCTGAGGCCACTGAACTACCTGCTGCTTTAATTTAATCTGACAAAGTAGCATTAATATTCATGAATAATTCAGGTTATACGATTTTATAACTAAAAATCTTTTTTAACTAATCCGAACTGACTTAAAATCCTTCAGGGTACATATATGAAAAAAATTATCAGTATTTCAATTATTGCGTTGCTGGTTTTTTCAATAAATTCTTTCGCTCAGTTGAAATTATCGAATTTCGAACATCCCAAAAAATTCAACAGTGAATTCTTGTTTGGACTTCGCATTCCAATGGCCGAAACAAGAGATGATATCCTTTCCGGATTTGCATTAAGATTTGGCGTTGGATACCAGCTCACAAAAAATTGGGAAATATTTCACCTTGCGTTTGATTTCGGTAATTCATCCCCGCGCGATCCCGAATGGGTAACGGTTGTGGACCCATACAGCTATTATCCGACGCTTGAACAGGAAATTGTCAATGTGTACGGATTTCCTTTGACAACTCGCATTCGTTTTCAGGTGAAAGAACAGGTCGATGCGTACGTGGGAGCCGGCGTTGCCTATTACTGGTTTCAGACAAAACTTTCCGATCCCTACTATGGCGAATTGAAACGCCCCCGAAAACGCCACGGACCGGGCGGGCTGATCGAGGCAGGTATTTACACCGATGCATTCAGTAATAACCTGCTCGTGGGCCTGGTTACAAATTATATGATGCTTCATACCAAGGGACAAACTTTAACCAGTATTGTCGCTGAAGAAGGAGAAGTTGTGGATGACCGCGAAACACGGTATGATTCGTATTTTATGATCGGGATTTCATTAAAATATTATTTAGGGGAAAGATAATCTGATAACATCAGATCAATAGTTTGATTTTTATTAGCTTCCACCATCTATTAAATTCAAGATCAGTTTTAGACGTGAAATTTTCAAAACTCTGAATGAAGCGCGATTCAGGTTATCTCGAAACCTTTAGCCTGAATTATTCACAAATTTTAAACAATAGATATTTAACTTAATGTTATTCATAAAATTAATCAGATATATGAAAT
>CAZSBG010000077.1:0-29022 GCA_964605145.1 uncultured Cytophagia bacterium
ACAACAGCTATACAGCCCTTGAAATTGGGAATTTAATCAACGTGAATTATTTAATCATGGGCGAATATTTTTATCTTAAAAAAGAATTGCGCATCGATTCACGATGCGTCAATGTGGAAACGGGTGAAATCATTCTGAGCGAGGGAGTCAATATAAAAAAATTCGATGTTTCCACGCTGGCGGATAAGATCCAGGAATTGGCGGAGTCCATTCGCAAGAATATCGAAAAAGATTTGCTTTACAAAAATCAATTGCTAAGCAGCGAAGAAAAAGAGCAACTTCCCAGGATTTTATCGGTCGTGTGTCTGCCCCCTTTCCCGGCTGACCGCGCCAATAAACTGCGAGCCAGCAATATTCGAAAAACAATTTCAAGCAAACTGGGTTTGACTGAACATCTGAGGATCAAAGATGATATTAATAAAATCAATAGATATTTGGAAAGAGATGAAGATCGTTTAAAAATGTCCACCAATTTAAACGTGAATCATCTGTTGACCATTCATTTTGAAAACTACAATGACCGTAATTATATTTTAAGAACGGACGCCTACAACATTGAAAATCCCACCAACACCTACTTCAGAAGCGCACAAAATGGAAAAACCTATAAAATTGATGACATGATCAACGAAATTGTTTTCAGCTATCTCGACACGCTGAATTTGTTAACCAACGAACTCAGGCAAACAATCGAGGAGATTAAAGTTCCGACTTATCTGGACAGGTTTGGCGCCGGCATTCGGCTGGGAAATATTAAACGGAACGATCAGCAGGTATTTTTCAATGACGGTATCGGTGAATACGGAGAGGGATTTCTCAATTTCTATTATAAAAATAATGTCAAATTGGAGCTGGTCGTTGGTTACGATACCGGCAAATCTGTGAGAACAAACCAAAATTCAAAAGCCTGGGTTCGAAATCTACACTCCAGTATTTCAATTAAGTATGATATCAATAAAGCAAAAATATTGAATCCGTATATCGGAGCCGGTTTGGCTGCATTTCAGGTCGCACGGGCGAACAGAACTGAAACCGATAACCTGGAAGAAGCGGGTGATATCAAGGGAGGTCTTATGCTGCTGGCCGGCATGGAAATTCAGTTTCAGAATTGGCCGGTCTTCATTTCTTTTGAGCCCAGATATGTACTCGGGATGAAAACCAAAGAGGATATCACTCCAACAGGGATCAAATTTAAAAGAGGCTTGTTGGGAGGATTCTATTTTATGGGCGGACTCGGCATTAATCTGAATTTTTAAAAAGCCATTTTCACCATCTCCCGAACAATACAATGAAAATATTAACATTGCGAAAGCTTTCCCTTTCATTTATATGCGTTTGCATACTGTTACACTCAGCTTATTCTCAGACAAAAAATACAGAGTCTGTCAAAAACGCAATGGAAGCTCAATCGATTTCCGAAGGAGACATTCGGCTAATTGCTCATTACGCGATTGAACGACGTCTGGGCAAAAACAACCACGATACGCTGGCAACTCTTCGGAAGGAATCCTGGGACTGGGGTGCCGGCGTTTTTATGTTTGGCCTGATGCAGGCATACTACGAAACAAACGAAAAGCCGCTGGTCGATTTCATCAAAAAATGGATCGATTATCACGTCAAAGATGAAGGATTCCAAATCAATCATACCGACGAAGTCGCGCCGGCCGCAGTTTTAGCTGACCTGATAATAGCAGGAGAGCTCAATCAAGAATCCGAACGTTATCAGAATGTTCTGAAAAATACATACCATTACCTGACCAGAACGAAGCCGAAAAAACTCAGGGGATGCAAGGACGAAAATCGACAGAGGAAAACCGTTCAGCTTCAATGGCGGGGCCGTACATGGCTGGACGATCTGTTTATGACTGCCCCGTTCATGATTCGTTATGCCCTGATAAAAAACGACACCACGCTATATTCCAAAATCGGGAAACATTTTCTGGCTCATCGTGACCTGTCGCAATGCCATAAAAAAAAATCATTTCTGATGAAGCACGGTAATTACCTGTTCGAAGACTACAAATTGCTCTTCTGGATGCCCGCCGCTAATGTTGCCTGGGCACGGGGCAACGGCTGGTATGTTTCAGCGTTAGCCGATTTTTTATCCAAACTGCCGCGACAGCACGACATGCATTTTGAGATGGTAGAGCTGTTCAAAAATATCATCGGAGAAATTGCCACGCATCAACTGGACTCCGGTCTTTTCCCCACAGTTTTGGATGATCACTGCAGCTATGGTGAGGTTTCAGCGACCGCACTTTTTATTTACGCAACGGCACTGGGCTTGCAACATCAGTGGATTCAGGGGGATCCGTTTTACGCGCTCATTCAAAAGGGCATTCGCGGCATTTTAGAACACATCGATGAAAATGGACAGGTTAAAGGCACTTCCACCGGAACAGGCGTTTTCCCCGTGGCAGCTCTCTACAAAATGATGCCCAGGGGCACCTATCCCTGGGGGGAAGGCAGTGTGATGATGGCGTTTGCAGAAACACAAAAATTGGTGGATGAATTGAAAGGGAGACGAGAGCAGTTGAACAATTCGATTTCACTCTCCACAGGTGAAGCAGCATTTATTCGCACAATTCGATTTGTGAATTGACTTTCTTAGCACAGGATAGGTCAGTTAACTTTAAGGCAGGTTGATTGCACAGTGGCAGAGGCCACTGTGCTACCCATTAAATGCCTAACTTTTTAACTAATAAAATTCCTTTCAGATCGGACAGTTATTTATTTTGCAGTTTTTCATGCGGAAGGTGGCTCATACCGATCGGTTTAATAGCTTAAAACTTCTCTGCTTCGTCGATCAACATCACAGGTATATCGTCCCTGACTTCATATTTCAAACGGCAGGCATGACAAATCAATTTTTGTTTTTCTGTGTCGTATTCCAAATCTCCCTTGCATTTGGGGCAGGCCAAAATATCCAGCAGTTCTTTACTCAGCATCGAACAATCCTCCTTGAAGTTAGTGATTGGTTAATCAGTACTTTCATCCCAAAAACCCATTTTGCTGAATTTTTGAATTCTATTTTCTATCAGTTCATCTTTTGGTATATTTTCCAGTTGATCCAATTCTTTCAGTATCGTTTTCTTCAAAATCACCGCAGCTTCATCGGCATCCCGATGTGCGCCCCCCGGCGGTTCGTTTATGATTTCATCTAAAATTTCCATTTCCAGCAAATCTTGGGCAGTCACCCGCATGGCTTCGGCCGCGAGATTGGCATTGGCCGCATCCCGCCAAAGAATGGCAGAGCATCCTTCCGGCGTAATGACCGAATACCACGTATTTTCCATCATCAAAAGTCGGTCGCCCACACCAATTCCCAGCGCGCCTCCGCTTGCGCCTTCTCCAATAACGATATTCAGAATTGGCACCGGCAAACGAGACATTTCGAATAAATTATGAGCGATTGCTTCGGCCTGGCCGCGTTCTTCCGCACCAATGCCGGGATAGGCGCCGGGTGTGTCAATCAAACAAACAATTGGCCGGTTAAATTTTGTGGCGAGCTTCATCACGCGCATGGCTTTTCGGTAGCCTTCCGGATGCGACATGCCAAAATTTCTGTATAATTTTTCTTTGGTGGTCCGCCCCTTCTGATGACCGACAATGGCAATGGGCCTGTTATCTATTTCCGCCAATCCGGCCACAATCGCCGGGTCGTCTCCGTAGGCGCGGTCGCCATGTATTTCAATGAAAAAGTTTGTGATTCGTTCGATATAATCGAGCGAGTATGGCCGCTGCGGATGACGCGCCAACTGCACTCGTTGCCAACGCGTTAATTTCGAATAAATGTCTGTGCGCAGCTTCATCGCTTTTTCTTCCAGCCTGCTGATTTCATCACCGAGTTCAACGTCTTCGTTCAGCGAATAATCCCTCATTTCCTGAATTTTCTTTTCCAGTTCAATCAGCGGTCGCTCGAAATCTAAAACAAAACTGTTCATTCTTTTTAGCCTGAATTTACATGATTCGTTTAATACAAATTAGAGTTTGTCCGATACAAAATTCTTACACGCTCATCCTGAGAATGCAAGTCGTCGGATAAACACGATTTAAATAAAATCAAATTCAAGAACTGAAGTCTATTCAAATTTTAAAAATTGATTTTATGATTATCTCAATATCCAGTATGAGTGAGTAGTTTTTCAAATAAAATAAATTATATCTTTCACTATCCGATTTTTCATCGCTGCCGGATTTATTCAACTGGGCAAGCCCGAACAAACCGGGTTTAAGTTGAATCGGCAAATCCTTTGAAGCTGTAACGGCGTCAATTTCAGAACCAACAATGCTTATTTTCCCCGACAATACTGACCCCAGATAGGGCAGCTTCCTTTGGAAGTCCGATAAATTTCTACCGGTAAATTCCCATAAATTCGCGCGGTCGGACTGGGCAACTCGAATTTCTTTTTGGGTCAATGAACCGCGTTTAAACAGTATTATAAAGATAAATATCGGCAAAGAAAATAGCATTAGAAAAAATGATACAAAAATATCAAAACACCGTTTCACGAATATGTGCACGGGTCGGTTTAGATTATATTCAATATCCATGAGCGGCAGGTCACCAATATAGTCAATGGATGCTTTGCCGATGATGACATCCATACTGCTCGGGACCAGTTTATAATTTATGGTCTTGTTCTTTGTTCGCGCAATGATTTCCAAAATTCGGTCATACGCAATTTGTTCTGTTGAAAAAATAATTTCCCGCGCGTGCGACTGACGGACAATCTCATCAAGATTTTTCACGCTTCCAACAATGGGCACACGATTACCGTTGGGCACATCAGCCAAAGTCGTTTCATATGGCGTTACAATGCCATATACCTCGTATCCGGTTTCCAGCCGTTCCCGTAATTTTGATGCAATTCTCTCCCCCGAGGGCACCGGCGCAAC
Source organism: uncultured Cytophagia bacterium (assembly GCA_964605145.1). Lineage (GTDB taxonomy): Bacteria > Zhuqueibacterota > Zhuqueibacteria > Thermofontimicrobiales > Thermofontimicrobiaceae > CAZSBG01. The sequence continues at coordinate 4,900 of CAZSBG010000077.1, forward strand.
AATCAGGGCTCTTCTGCCTAAAAAAGTTCTATTGAAAGCATTTTGAAATGGCAGTATATGGAATCGTGTCACAATTTTCAGGACAAATCGCCAGCCACTCACCATTAAAATGTTCAGGGCACCCGCGATCAACACAACGGCCCGGGAAAATGCATATTGATTGAAAAAGAATGTCAGGGATGCGTTAAACACCAATCCCAGTGTAATGCCATAAACAGCGCGCAGTGATGAAAAGCGCGATCGTTCATAGCTCCCGGCGAGGAAAAGGCAGACCAACCATATCACCGAATAAACCGCCATGACGACCAGATATGCATGAATTTGCATCAGACTGTGGAAGCGAATAAAAATTGCAAGCACCATGCCCAGGTTCAGGAAAAATAAATCAATCAACCCCGGCAATATCCAAAGCACAAATTTTCTGAAAAATGTCAGGCTGGCACGGAGTGAAATTCCTGCCACGAGTAACCACTGGGGCACATGAAAATAACGATTGTGATAATGTTTTTCAACGAACAATTTCATGGCCCGATAAAACTGAAGAATCAGGTCGATGTTGCTTTTCTTGGAGCTTTCGCCCTTAAAGTGGATGATCTTCGTATCCGGCACATAGTAAATTTTCCAACCGGCTTCGCGGATACGAAAACACCAGTCCAGATCTTCTCCGTACATGAAAAATGATTCGTCCAACAATCCGACATCATCCAAAACGCGCTTGCGAAAGAACATGAACGATCCGGAGATAGCTTCAACCTCATAGGTTTCATCCGGATCGAGATACGTTAAATTATAGCGGCCGAACAAACGACTCTTGGGAAAAAGCCTGCTTAATCCAATGATTTTTGTGAAACCCACCCATGGCGTGGGAAAACTGCGGCGACACGCGAGTTGCAGGCTGCCATCCGGGTTTAATATTTTGCAGCCCACCATGCCGCATTCCGGATTTTTCTCGAAAAATTCGAGAATCATCGAGAATGTATCTTCCTGAACGATAGTATCCGGATTGATCAACAAGACGTATTTCCCGCTGGCGATTTTAAGCGCCTGGTTATTGGCAACCGCGAATCCCCTGTTGTCAGGATTGGCGATGAGATGAATGCCTGGAAATTTTTTCCGAATTAACTCTACACTGCCGTCACTGGATGCATTATCGACAACAAATATCTCATACGTGATCTTTTGGCACGATTTTACAATCGAGTTGATGGCTTGTTCCAGAAATTCTTTGACGTTGTAGCTGACAATAATTATCGATAGATCCATGGACGTACGGAATCCGGTTCGTCTTTATTCGAAAAATAATGAATTTAAACTTACAAAAATTTTACAAAATAGTCAAGCTATAAATAATGAATGATATTCATTTTTATGTTGATGAAAAAAGGGAAACCTCATGCCCGGGACATCAATTGCAGAGACAGGCATTTCAGTGTAACAAATTGTTTTCAATAATATAATGAGCCATTTTTATAGCGCAAATTCGGTGCGCTGCTTCGCGCCAATGCCCATCAACCACAAAATAAAAAGTGCTCAAATTAAAATCTTCATGCGCCTGATAGAATAAGTGTATCGGATTTGGCGCGATGGGTATTTCATTCTTCCCCGAAATTTCTTCGAGCTTTCGATAAACCTGGTTATTATTTCGCGACACATCAAACACATTGGGAATGTATTGAAGGACAAGCGGTGCGTTGTATTCCCGTGCAGCATGATTTATTTCGACCAGCAGCGAATCGGTGATATGCCACGCTTTTTCCATCGTGGTCTCGTCGCGCCGGACATTCATCGCACCGCTGAATTTCGCTAAAAGGATTGCGCCGACCCGCGTTTCGAAAAAACGGTACAAATTAGATTTCTGTTTCAAAAACCGCCGCGTCTTCCGAAGCAGGCCCACCTTTTCTGTCCGTCCGGTTGAAGCCGGGGGCTTGTTCTTGTGCGTGTAAAAATCGTTCAAATTATCGGTCAGGTCGTTGCCGCTGGCTTCATAATCGATAACGTACAATCCGGCAATAACGATATCAGGTTCCGGTCTGGGAGTGGTTTTCATCAATTTGAGATGCGTGGCCTGACCGGTGCCTGGAATGGCCAGATTTGTGACAACAACCGGCCGCAGCAATTGGAGACTCAATTCGTCGGTGAGAAATCCGGCAAAGGAACTGTCTAATTCAACGCCCCAGCCGAACATGAATGAATCGCCTAACAGCGTGATGTGAATCGGAGTACCATTCATTTCTGCGCCGGCCTGAACCGGGGACCGAAATCCCAGACAGTCGAGCACAATCTCGGTATCGAACTCACCGGATTTCAGTCGTCCCTTGAAAAAAGGACGCAAACCCTTTTCCGGGTGCCCGGCATCCCGCTGCATGGAAACCACCACGCCCTCCTCATCAGTGACGTGCGTATACGATTGCTTGAAATAAATCCGCGAGATCCATTCCATAGCAAGTAGAATGGCGATGCTCGAAATGAACAGCAGCAGGAAATTTTGAGTGATTTTTTTAAATTTTTTTTTCATTTCAATTTTTTTTCGTAGCGACACTTTTCAATACTTTGGTTTAGTGTGTGCAATGCTCGAGTCACTTGTGATATTTCGTCCCTGCCAGAATTGTAAACGCGCGGTAAAGCTGTTCCAGCAGAATGACGCGCGCGATTTCATGCGTGAATGTCATTTTCGAGAGGCTCAATTTTTTGGACGTTTTTGCGATGACATTCCTGCCCAAACCAAGCGCTCCGCCGATGATAAAATCGATTTCCCGTGTCCCTTTATTCATTTCGCTTTGAATGAACGCCGCCAAATCTTCTGAACTGAATTGCTCGCCGGTCTGGTCGAGCGCGACAACAAGTCCCGGCCTGGTCAGCTTTTGCAAGATCCGCTCCCCTTCCTGCCCTTTAATCGTCTCTTCATTCTTCGAAGCCAGAATCTTTTCTTCCCGAACAACAACTTCTTCGAACCGGCAGTACTTTGCCAGCCGTCCCGCGAAATCCTTTTCCCCCATTTTCAGATATTTCTCTTTGGTTTTTCCGACGACAATGAGTTTTATTTTCATGGCACAGTTTTTTTTAACGCAAAAAAAGAGGCGAGACAATGGCATTGGATCTCACCTCTTTAAATTTAACTAATTCTTTGTTCTAATATGATTTGAAAAAGAACACTTGCTAACCGACACTTATCACTTAATGAAATTTTTAATATTATTGTCATGCCCAAATGCCTGTACAGTTACATTGTATTTTAAAGGAATACAGACTGTGCTTTTATCGGGCATCCATTTTCAGAAATTTCAGGAGATTCCCGCTAGAAACATGCGGGAATGACAGATCTACCAAACGAAATTTAAAAGTGGCCGGTATTAAAAAAGTACAAAATATCCGAATAAAAATCAAGGATAAATTATTTTGCCACATGTGTTAAAAAAGCAAAAAAAACAGGTGAACCGCGAATTACGAGAATTTCACGAATTGGTGTTACACGATTTCCCTGCCGATGTGATGGCACGGGGTGTTTAAATCGGGAGTCAAACATACCTGGAGTCCTGCGGACAACCGGGGTGTTGTGTTCTTCAATGAAACTCAAATTAATTAAATCAGAATACTCAATCATTTTTCTTTTTCAATATATTTTCTCTCTGAGCCTCCGCGGCTCTGTGGTATTATTCTTCTCTTAAAATCAAAAAATTAAACCAATCGTAAAATAGTGAATATTGCCAATCTCCTGGAATGGTGCCAGCGCGTAATCGAAGCTGAAATTGGCGTTGTTGACATTGAATTTCAAACCGGCACCGTAGCTGAACTGTGCGAGATCGTAGCCCAATCCATAACCAATTCGCGTAAATAGAATTTCTTTCCAACTGTATTCAACGCCGAAATTCAGTTTTTCGCTGTCATCGTTGGGGTGGTTGCCGTCCACGGCCAGGGTGAATCGATTGTCGTCGGACGATACCAGCATATCGCCGGCGCCCATAATTTCCATGGCTATGCCGACTCTGAAATTGACCGGCAGGGGCCACGGTTGGGTGTGCAGTCGGGTATCCACCCCTGTGTTGAGAGAATTATTGGGACTGTAATCGTATTCCCGAATCAAATCGCGCCCGGCCAATTGTAAATTCCCACCAAAGTTGGCAAAGCACATACCGATCACAATTCCTTTGTACCCGGTATTGAGATAGGTGCCCACATCGATGGCAAACGTTGAGGCGCTTTCGTTCCAGATTTTCTGCGACACATACTTTGCAGTCACTCCAACGGCAATGCGGTCGGTCATCCAGCGGGCATACGATAATCCAACGGAGATATCGCTGGCATCCCAGAAATAACCGGTGCCTCGCGGTTCCGCTTCAGTGGTGATTTCCACCTCATCCATGGTGATGAACGTTGCCGAAAATCCCAGCGACGAGCTATTCCCTATGGGCACTACCAGGCCGGTGAACTGGTGAGTCACGTCAGCAATCCAGTTGGTATGCGTGCCGGTCCAGTTGATATCTTTGACATGCACAATGCCGGCCGGATTCCAGTACAGGGCATTGGCGTCGTCTGCGATACCGGCAAAGGTGCCTCCCAGGGCAAGCGCGCGTGCACCGACTCCAATTTTCAGGAATTGTGCCGCAGAGGTGCCCACCTTTCGAAACGTCTGTGCATTGGAACTGTTCAGTACAAATAGTGTGAACAACAGTGCCCCAATTATCCTGAAATATATTTTATTTTTCATTTTCATCTCCTACTTAATGATGGCCAATTTTCCAACTTTCGTTTCGCCACCTGTTGTTTCAATGACATACATGTACACGCCAAAGGAAATATCCTGGCCGAACTCGTTTGTCAGATTCCAGTTTTCAATGCCGGTGCCGTCATTGTGATACAATTCTTTCACTTTTACCCCGGCCATCGAATAAATGGTAATTTTGCATTCTGCCGGTAAATACATAAATTTCAGGCTGTGAACATTCTGCTTCGGGTCGAACAGCGAAACTGCCACATAGGGATTCGGCACAACTCGGACTTCGCTCAACAGGTTTCCTTCCCGGCTTTTATCGATAGCGTCCTCCTGAATGGAAAAGATAAATTTATCGCCGTCGGCGTGCTGGCTTTCAGCCGGGAAACCACTTCCATTCGAAAACGCGCTGTAAGTGTAAACAATCGCTTTTTGACCGGTGACTGGCAAATTGCCGCCCAATGGATTCGTTGAATCTTCAGGAACCGGCACAAAATTAACCTGCAGCGGGAAATCTGCCGGGAAATTCACTGCAATGGAATCGCCCATTTGTGGCGTGGATGCCGGGTAATTCACATTGCCGATGAATAAAAACTCATTGGCATCGAAAGTCAGGTTGTCATTTTTATCCTCAAACTCGCAAATCACCCGGGCAGTGTCCGGCAAAACACGCCAGACTTCAAACGGGACGTTCATGTAGGCCACAGGATCACGTCCTTTGGTATAAGCAACCGAGCCCTGGTCTGTGAACCGAATTTCGTAACAGTTCGATCGCGCATCCAGCGATGCCGGCGGGATGACTGTTGCCTGAACATACCAGGAATCCGTGGCGTCGGAATTGGCCGGCCCCATTACATTTACACCTTCACCATCCGTAATCGCTTCAATAGAGCCGACTCTGTCCCCGGTTTGAATAACCACCTTCATGCCAATCTGGCTGAAAACCGGGAAAATATCTGTATTCAGCGGAATGTCGCTGCCAATCACAAAACCATCATTGGTGGAATCGATCACGTTAAAACTTTCCGCTGGGAATCCATTGAATTCGATTATGAACACAGGATCGGTTGAATTCCCGTTATCTTCTTTATAAATTTCGTATAGCGACGGATCAATAATTTGTATTTGAATGTCACCCCGCCCCTTTCCGGACAGCCGGGTGAGATTTTTTGCCCGTGAAGAAATATAGGCCAATGGATTTGGTTTTGGTGTGCCTGAGACAAAATGCTTTTCCGCAACGCCTGTGCCTTTGGCAGTTTCAAAGGAGGGGATATTTGCATCCGGGTCACCACGGTCGTACGCTGTGATGGTGTATGAATATTCGAGACCGTTAATTACATGTTCATCGACGAACATGTATTGCAAACCATTGTTCATGCCCAGATAATTGGTTGGGCTGATAGGATCGTATCCCTGGACGGTGTTATCGATATCGAACTGTGCGATGGGAACGTAGCCAATCACATCGCCGTGCGCATTGGTTATCGGTTCGCCCCATGTCGCGCCGCCGTCTTCGCTGCGGTAAATTTTATAGCCCTCGAAATCGACTTCCCCGGTGAGCGGATCCGGCTTCAGTTCAGATGAATTATCCCAATAAAGCGTTATTTTTTCATCGCCGGGCACAGCGGTCAGTTCAGGCCCGGGTGGAGCGGACGGCCCGACAAATCCTTTTTCAAACATTTGAACAGCCATTTCCACATTTTTGATAAAATCCTCATCTGTATCTCCCACGACCACTCCAATCGTGTATTTCACCATTTCGCCAGGCGCCATATCGAACGGTCCGCTGGATACGATGTACACCCAATCCTGTGGCTGTGTAATCAAAGAAACATCATCCAGTCTCTGATTATCACCATGAAAAAAACCGGCCACTAAGGCAGCAATATCCGGATCGTTTTTTTTACTGCTGATGATTGGCCATAACTCCTCATCGAACGTTGGGCCGGTATCGGTGAAATAATGGAAATCAGTTACGCCAACATTTTTGGGCGTTTCCAGGATCACCATGCCAAAATCCATATCTTCCAAACGTCCTACGGAATTCGCAAACGTTGCACCGTTGATATCACCGGAAAAATCGCGCTGCATAATGACCGGGTAAGGATCGGAAAATGAATAGCCATCCGGTATGATGAGAATCTCCTCGCCGTAATCGCCACAGTCCGGGTCCTGATAAAATCCAATCCACGCGTCTTTGATGGTATCAGCGCTGGTATTGTGCACAAAGAATTCATAGAACTGGAAATCTTCCGCGTAAACGCGGCCATAGCAATAGGCCATCTGCTCTATTTCCAGGCCGATGGGATTTCCCTGCACATTGCTCGCATCGGTGAAAACCGCGTATACATCCCGATCTGAAGCAAACTCGCCCTCATAAACCTGACCCGTTGCCGGATCGCGCCTGAAATACCCGGGCCAGAACCGCTCTCCGCTTTTATCTAAAGGCCATGTCTGAGGCAAATCGCTGTGCGCCAGGTACGGTGTGGTGCCATCCACGTACAGCAGCATCGGTTCGTCACCGCTGCCGTCGTAATGGGTTTTGCCCAGCGAGCCATCCTTGGCGAGCCAGTCTTCGTTGCCATTGGCAGTATAGCCGTCGATGAAATTTCCATTATTTCCATTTTTGGAGTTTTTCTCCACAGCGAAACAGAGCGCAAAATCGTCCACCATGGAGCCGTATGGTTTGACCTTGGGATAGCGAAAATTGTAAAATTCATCTGTTGGGCGATTGCCGGGATCTTCCAGCCGGGTGTCGGTAATTTGGCCGTAATTCATGGTCAGATTACAGAGCTGCCCCTTGTTCATAACACCGATGGCTTCATCCACCCGCGCCGCAGGCTTATGCATGGAATTTTTGTCAGGAATGCCATCGACATCACTGTTTCTTCTTTCCTGTGCGTAAAGTGCAAGACTGATGCAAATGGCACAGATCAGAATTATGTTTCGCTTTATCTTCAACATCGCTTGTTCCTCAATTAGATTAAACTTGTTTTTTATTGTAAACTATTAGCCTCGAAATCTCGAAGACTCCAATTCAAAAACGAAACAGTCAACTCTTCATTCAAAATTTTAAGACATTGTTTTTGAAATTGAAGCAAACCTTAAACTTATACTTCGAGCAAAAACGCAGAGACCAGGTATTTACAATTTGATGTAACAGCCCAACCGAAAATCGCGCCGGGGTCCCACATTATCCGGATTGGCCTGGCGGTCTTTGGTCAGATAAGACTTCGGATTGTTTCGCCAGGGATCGCCGGTTTCAGACCACACATTTTGCACATTGATATGGTCGAACAAATTGGTCACTTTCAAATACGCAACCATATCGATGGATTTGAACCGAACCAGTTTATCCAGTCGAAAGTCCACCGTATTTACCCAGCCCTTGCGCTCGGAATTCGGCTCCAGGCTCAACGCGCCCTGGTAGGATGGCGTGTATGGCAAACCGCTGGACAATTGAAATAATACATTGAATCCAGTGTTCGCGAATATTTTGTTACCGGCGAAAATCGGCCCAAAATTGTCAGGGAATCGGAAATCGACATTGACGGATAAATCATGGGTTCGGTCAAAATCGAGATACACTTCCCGTTTTGGTCGCAGGTAGGCTTCTTCTTCGCGATAGTAGTAACCGGCAAGCGGATCGGAACCGCTTCCCTGGGCAACGCTAAATGTATAATTCAGTTTTCCGGAAAAATAGTGGGAATATTTTTTTGTTAATGTGACATCGAAGCCCTTCACGCGACCGTAATCTTCATTAATATAGATCGTATAATTGTATGGCTGGCGCGCAAAAAATTTGGTTGTGGTCAGGTCGCGGATGTCCTTGTAAAATCCGGTGAAATCGATGGCAATATATTCATGCATCTGATATTTCCCGCCAACTTCGAATGCCACTGTTTTTTGCGGCTTCAATCCCGGGTTGCCGATAATAACATCGGACTCCTCCAGGTTGAGCAATGACCGGTCATTTCTGAACAGATGATAGTAGCTGGGATTCTGGAAAAAATGGCCGTAAGAAAAATGGAAAACCAGTCGGTCCGTCACCGGATGCGCCAACCCGATTCGCGGGCTGAGCTGGTAGCGATCCGGCACTTCTTCCCTCTCTTTGAACCGAAATTGTTTGGTCGAATTCCCGAATTCGTCCTCCACAGTCACGGTTTCCTGAATATTCCCCGGGTCTGGCCAATAAGTATCATTGGCGCGCGCGTAATCCATGCGCAGACCAAAGTTCAAAATCATAAAATCGTATTCCATTTTATCCTGAATATAAACGGCTCCCTCCCACGGATCTTTGGTATAATATTCCACGCGATGGCGAAATGCGCCGGGCCATGGATCGCGAATGGCATGGCGGAAAATTTGATGCTGCTTGAAATCAAATCCGAATTTTAGCTGGTGGTTGTTTTGAACCTGACTGGTTAAATCGAATTTTGCGTTGTAGGTTGTGGAATGACTTCGATACCAGTCGCGGTCATCGCCGCCCCGGAAGTCGCTTTCTGTACCAAAAATATAGGCCAGCTTTTTGTAAGCAGATTGAGCCGTATCGACCAGGGCGCCGGTGGCTTCATCGTATACAAATGTTTTGTCGATAATATTCCTCAAATCACGCCGGAATAATCTCTGGAAATTGAAAGTATAAAATGTCGACTGCGAGAGTGTGTGCGTCCACGAAAGCGTTTGCCTGTCGGTAAACTCCCGAACCAAACCTCTCTGACCAAGCAGCAGAGGATTATAATTCAACTCATCTTCAGGATCGTTATAACTGGGCGGGATGTATTTATAGGTGTGGCTATAATCCTTCCTGTAATTCCAGGTGTTTTGCACATCAAGCGCCATTTTAAATTTTGGTGAAATCCGCCAGCTCAGCTTGCCAAACATTTGTCGTTGAAGATCAAAGCCCCAAGGCAGGTAACTGTTTTGATTGCTGAACATGCCTGACGTGAAAAAATTCAATCCATCCACACCGGGTACCGGCCCGCTAAAACTTGCATTGAATTGCCCCAAAATTGGAATTTTCACAAATTCTTTGCCGACCGGATCATCCAGCACGCTCACATGTTCGTAGCGTGATGTGCCAATGGTATCGTCCGGCGAAGAATAATATCGCACCGCGTCGTAGTATTCCAGTTTCTGCTGTTCGGAGAGACCATCCCCAAGACTGGAACTGAGCATCCAGTCTGCTTCGTGATACGGCGATGCATTGAGCATGGGGCTTTCGTACTGCACCTTTGCCTGAAAGTCCTTGCCTCCCTCTTTGGTCGTTACATTGATAACACCGCTCATGGCATTGCCATACTCTGCGTTGAATCCCCCGGTGAGTATCGAAAGCTCCTGCACCATGTTTACATCAATGGCGCTGCCGAAACCGCGATTGATGGGGTCTTCGACCAGAACGCCATCGATATAAAACGCCACTTCGCCCTGACGACCGCCTCTCAGGAACAGTTCGCCCTCATTCTCTCCTTCCACGAACCCGGCCTGAAGACTGAGCACTTCCTGAATATTGGCGACCGGCATGCGTTCAGCAATATCCTGGCCGGACACAATCGCCATTTTGGCGGTGACATCCTTCTCCACGAGGGGACGTTCGGCCACTAAAGTCACGACTTCACCTTCAATCACGGTCAAGTCCATTTCAACATTCACCTCTGTGGTCAAATCTGTAGTGACCCGTATATTTTCAACGATGACACTGGTATATCCCATCATTCGCACTTGCAGCCTATATTGGCCGGGCGGAACATTGTTAATAAAAAAGTTACCCGACATGTCGGAAGCCGCGCCCAGACTGGTCCCCAAAAGTATGATATTGGCACCGATCAGCGGTTCGTTGTTCTCTTTGTCGACAACAGTCCCGGCAATTTTCCCGGTGGTGCCGGCAAATATGACGCTGGAACTTGCGATGAATAACACCACAAAAATACAAAGAAATTTCTTATTCATTTCGTTTCCTCCTAACCTGGATTATTCATTGTAATGCATTAAGGAATCCAGGTCGCCTGAATGGTGCTTAATTCCGAATTCAGTATATCTAACTTTGTTAAATTTTATATATCTGATTAATTTCATTCATAACATTAATTTAAACATCTTTTGTTTGAAATTTGTGAATAATTCAGGCTAAAGGCCTGGCCATTCAATTAACTGAAAAAGGCATGAGGAAGAACCCCATGCCTTTTCGGCTCAGACTATTGCAGCAATAACATCTTCTTTGTCGCGGTAAAATTGTCCGTGATAATTTTATAGAAATATACGCCGGAGCTAAGGTCTGAAGCATCGAACAGTGCTTTGTGGGAGCCTGCCTGCATGTTCTTATTGACTACTGTAGCCACTTCCTGTCCGGATGTGTTGTAGACTTTCAAACTCACATGGCCTGAATTTTTCATATCAAATTGAATTGTCGTAGTGGGATTGAATGGATTGGGATAATTTTGTCCCAGTCGGAATGATGTCGGAATTTCATTTTTACTATGAATCGTAACGTCTGTCGTTTCAACATAGGGAATTCTGCCGTAGTAAAGAGAATAGCCATCCGGTTCGGTATCATCTGGCTGCACCCAGAACAGATCGGCGCCGCCTTCAACATTTGCTCCCGGAGGTTGTGGATTTTTACCAATGCTGACTGAGCGTAAATCCATGTCCACCGTTCCGTCTGTAATTCGAACGGAATCGCTCCAGGTTGCGCCCCTGTCATTTGAGGTGACAGCGAAAATCTGAAGGATGCCGCTGCCTGTGCTGGGGCTATTCTGCAGATAGGTAACGTAAAGCGCATCATTATCGCCAACGGCGATGGCAGGATAATCTGCTTTGCCATCCGGCGCATCGGTTATAGTGACAGGTTCGGACCAGTCGCCGCCTTCATCTTTCCACGTGTAATAAATTTGTCCCATGTCGACACTCGGCCAATCGTTTTCATCTGTATAGAATACACAGTGCAATCTGCCGTGCGAATCATATTCGATCGATGACTGGTAGCAGTCTGCGCTGTCTGAAAGTACAGTAATTCTTTCTGCATCGGTCCATGTGCTTCCGTCCCATTCCTGGTAAAAAATGGAATAGAAACCTGTGATATCCGTATCTTTTTCACGATACGCCACAGCAATTACCCCATCAGGACCGGCAGCGAGAAATGGTATGCAAAAATATGATGAAACAATGCCGGGATGCATGTCTTTGGCCAGCGTATCCGGAGCGCTCCACGACGCGCCATTATCCTCACTGTGACTGATCATCAGCCATTCGTTGACATTATCTGCATGTCGATAGGTGCTCCATGCGATCCAGATTTTCCCATCCGTGCCAACGATAATGCTGTTTTTATTGCATCGGATCGTATCGTCCCATACCACTATTGGCGTACTCCATGCGCTGCCATCGAACTGAGCATAAGCAACTTTGTAATCATTGCTCCATGTTGCGTGAAAGTGATTATTATCATCGGCTACCAGTGCAGGCGTGGTTCTGTCACCATTGCCGTTTGCTAAAACCTGCGGCGTCCACCAGAATTGAAATTCACTATCATAGACCGTCCACATGACTTGTTGACTATAATTATCTCCTGTTCCCCAAATACAAACCACCTGACCATTGGGAGCGCGATCGATACAACTGCCATTATTGTAGTTGATGCCACGATTATTGTCGGTTGTGCCCACTTTGGACGGAGATACCTGGGCCCAAATAACAGTTGCGAACACAACAAAAACGAAACTAAACACGAGAACTGTAACTTTTTTTAACATCAAGGACTCCTCCTGTTATAAATTGTAAAAATTTATGGTGGATTTATAATAACGAATCGTGCCAGAGATCACCTCCTTTGGTAATTTTATAAGAAAGAAAAGAGAATAAAAACAGGAAAGCGAAAAGAGAGTAAAGTTATTCATTTTTTAGAACGGCATCAAACAATATTAAACAAATATTCAATAAATGTCAAGAGAAAAACAAACATTTTGTCATAATTCTAAAATTATTTTCAGGGTAAACTTCTGTATAATTTTAGTCATAAGCTATTTATTTTCAAACATCTAATATAATAAATAAAATTCACACAAGACAAACCGAAACCAGATAGTTATAAAATTTGCAACGCAAGCCAATTATTGGCTGACGGAAAAAATAGTTCACCAGAAAAACATGCAAAATTTTCCTAATCAAGCCTTTGAGGGGATCATTTTTTTTGCACTTAACTATTTTTAGCAAATTCATCCTTAATCATGTGATGGATTTTTTAACCGGTTGATGACTTCTTCAGGTTACATGAAATCATCGGAAAACCATGAGTTTTTACTTGCTTTTTTCACAGAATCATTGTATACTATACATCTTCCTGAGGAAAGGAAAAAAAGTTTATTTTGAAATAGATCAAGGAATATTTTTTTCAATTTCAAAGTCGGTTTTTTTCTCTGCATGAACATTTCTCCGGAAAATGTTTTTCATCATACGGACTTCGAACAAAGATACCATAAAATTTCACTTTTCGAGCATATTTAAACTGGAGCCCAAATGGTCCTTGAATTTTACATTCTCATTCTTATGCTTGTTGTCTTTGCGGTAGCAGTATTTTTGGGTAAATTTCCAATCGGTGTGTCACTGGCCATATCTTCGATTATTGGCGCGCTGGCAGCCGGTTACGGTTTCCCGCTACGCCATTTGATTGAAGGCACGTTTGCCTACCTCGATCCAATTTTGATTATCGGTTCAGCCATGATTTTCATGGAAATTATCAAAGAAACCGGGGCATTGGGCGAAATCAGCCGGCTCATCATCATTCATCTGCACAATCGACCATTCTGGATGCTCGCGCTGATCACCCTCTTCATCATGTTCCCGGGAATGATTACCGGCCTTTCCACCGCTGCGGTGTTGACCACCGGCGCCATCGTTGCCCCGGCGCTCATGCATCTTGGCATCCCAAAAGCAAAAGCCGGCAGCATCATCGCCATGGCCGCGCTTTTTGGTATGGTCGCCCCGCCCATCAATGTGCCGGTCATGATTATCGGCGGCGGCGTGGATATGCCCTACATTGGCTTCGAACTGCCGCTGCTTTTCGCATCACTGCCCCTGGCTATCATTACCACACTGTTCCTCGGGTATCGCCATGTAAAAAATGTGAAACTGGATAAAATTCTCAAAGATTTGCCGGCATCCCAATATAAAAATCATGGAATTCGGTTGTTTCTTCCCATTTTTATTCTCATTATATTTATGTTAGCCAGCCGGGTTTTTCCGAATAAATACACATCGCTGGGCATGCCGCTCATTTTCGTTATCAGCAGTCTCGCAGCCTTTCGGTCCGGCAGGAATTTCAATTATTTCCAGGTCGCCAAAAAGGCGATGGTCGATGCCATGCCGGTCATGGGCATTCTTGTGGGCATTGGCATGTTCATTCAAATTATGAGCCTCACCGGGGTGCGCGGCTACCTCATTGTGAACGCCGTGCAACTGCCCTCGTTTTGGCTCTACGTGGGCATCATGATCAGCCTGCCGCTCTTTGGCGCAATTTCTTCCTACGGCGCATCGTACGTGTTGGGCGTTCCGTTCCTGTTAGCACTGCTCGGCAAAAATGAAATTATCGTTGCCTCCGGGCTGACGCTCATTGCCAGTCTCGGCGATTTAATGCCGCCCACGGCTTTGGCCGGCATATTCGCGGCCCAGGTTGTGGACGAGCGAAATTATTTCAAAATTCTGAAAATCTGTCTCCCGTACGCGCTGAAAACAGCGCTCTATGGAATCGGGATGATTTTATTCGCCAATTTATTAGCCAAATTTCTCGTTATCTGAAAGGGAAATCCATGTTGAAAATTATTTATGTGTTGATCACAGCGATTTTTCTTGTACTCACGGTAATCGATTTATTCCGAGAAACAAACTGGAAAAAACAACTCACGCATATCATCGTGATAATTCCATTTTTGTTACGCGTACTGTTAATCAAATAGGATAATCAATGAAACGACATACAATCATTGGCACAATTTTTCTTTTGATCAGTCTCGCGCTCACGTTCTTCGCGGCAAAATCATTTTTGAAAATGCGCCAGCCAGAGCCAATCATTCAGGGACCGGGCGTTACAGAAAAACGAATGTTGAGCGATTATTTTGCTGATCTGAAAAACGCGCGCGGCGACACTGAAATTTATTTTCTCAAAGGCGAAGCCCCGGGAGCGACCGTGCTGCTTTTGGGCGGGACGCATTCCAACGAACCCGCCGGATTTTTAACGGCTGTCACATTGATCGAAAACTGCACAGTGGAACAGGGGAATCTGATTGTCATTCCCCGCGCCAATAACAGCGCGTTCACGCACAACGATCCCCAGGAGGGAAATCCCCAGCGGTTCACCATTGAAGGAAAAAATGGCGAGCGCTGGTTCCGATTTGGTTCGCGCAGCACCAATCCCATCGACCAGTGGCCGGACCCTGAGGTATATCTTCACTATCCCTCCGGGCAGAAATTATCCGGCAGTGAAACGCGTAATTTGAACCGATCCTATCCCGGCCGGCCGGATGGCAACATGACCGAAAAAATCACCCACGCCATCATGGAATTGATGAAAAAGGAAAACGCCACTATCGGCATCGATCTTCACGAGGCATCGCTGGAATACCCGGTGATTAACGCGATCGTGGCGCATCCGTTAGCCTCGGATTTGGCCGGGGAAGCGGTGCTTTATCTGCAAATGCAGGGATTGAACTATAATTTGGAGCCGTCGCCGGAGAACTTTCGCGGGCTGTCGCACCGGGAGTGGGGCGATCATCTCCAAATTAACGCTATTTTAATGGAATCGGCAAACACAGTGCAGGGACGCTATCACGGCCGCCTCACTGAAGATGTTGTCCTCAGTGGAAAGGATCGTATTTACGTCGAAGCAGCCGAACACGGTTTGCTGGAAGTCGAATATTCCGAAGACGGCATTCCCATGGAAGAACGGGTAGGCAGGCACTTGGCAGCGATGGAAAATATTTTTCAGGTGTGGAATCAATATCACACGGACGAGGCAATCGTCATCCAAAACATTCCGGATTATTTTGAATTGCAGGAAAAGGGCCTCGGCGCGTTTTTGAATTAAAATTTTATTGCACGCGGATTTATCGGATCGACACAGCATTTCTCTGTTTATCCGTGCTCATCCGTGTTATCCGCGTCTTCCGCGTTCTATAATTTTATGCAAATTTATCACTCATTAACCAATACAGGAGAATACAATGAAACCTTTTCGAATTATTTCGATGATGATTTTTATTCTGGTTATTGCGACCAGCGTGACGTTGGCTTCGGACTTCAAAGCGAAGCAACCTGTGCTGATCACCGCTGCCGGCCAGAGCGCCGACGCGCTGATGGTAAAAATTCTGGCCCAGAAAAACGGCATCAAATTCGTCTTTGATAAAATGGCCCAGCCGGAACAGTTGAAAGACAATGAGACCCTTATTTTCGTCACCGGCGGCAGCACCAAAGGATTGGGCGCAGCCAAAATCGACAAAAAACAAGAGTTGGAACGCGTGGACAAATTGATCCAGGCTGCGAAGAAAGCCAATAAAAAAATCATCGTTATGCACGTTGGAGGAAAAGCACGGCGCGGTCAGTTGTCGGATGAGTTCAATAAATTTACGGCTGAACATGCCGATTGTATCATTGCTGTCAAGGATGGGGACGCCGACAAATTTTTCAGCAATATCGCAGCGGGGAAAAAAGTTCCGATCACCCATATCGAAAAAATAATGGAAGCCGGGAATGTTTTGAAATCAATTTTCGCGGAAGCGAAATAACTGACACCATGTGAGAAAAATCAGGATAGTTTTTGTTCACGAATTTACAGCGCATGAACTCAATATGAAAAAAGTTCTATTCATAAGCACACTCATCTCAGTCCTTCTACTCTCATTTCAACCTGAATTGTTCTGCGGCGAGGCGACTGGCGCATCCGGCATGGTGGTTACGGCTCATCCGCTTGCATCTGAAATGGGGCTGGAAATTCTGCAAACCGGCGGCAATGCTGTGGATGCGGCGGTGGCTTCGGCCCTGCTCATCGGAGTGGTGGAGCCGCACGCTTCCGGACTCGGCGGCGGTGGCGCCATGCTGATTTATTTGCAGGATCAGGACACGCTGACCTACATCAATTATTACGCCTGCGCGCCGGAACTGGTTGCCGAAGGTTTCGATTCCAGACGCGAACGCAGCAGCGCGCGGTCCGTGCTTGTGCCGGGGACGGTGGCCGGGCTGCACCACGCCCTGAGTCGATACGGCACAATGACCTGGGAAAATGTTCTCTTTTCAGTGATCGACAAAATCAAGAACGGTTTCGAGGTGGATGATAATTTCTACAAAATACTCCTCGATTCGTACGAGAAACTGCTCCTTTATTCCCAGACAAGGTCGATTTATTTAGTGAATGATTTCCCGCCGGAAGTCGGAGAGTACATCAAAAATGAACGGCTGATTGGAACGCTGCAAAAATTAGCCGACCAGGGACCGGACTCATTTTACCGCGGTGAAATTGCAGATTCCATCGAAGCCGCCATGATCCGTCACGGAGGCGGTGTGCGCAAATCAGATATGGAGAAATATGAAATTCGTGAACTGGCGCCGCTTCGCGGTTCGTACCGGGACCATGAAATTTATTCCGCACCGGCGCCGCAATCCGGGGTCACCGTGATTGAGACACTCAACATTCTTGAATTGAAAAATCTCCGGCAGATGGGCGATTTTGAGGACAACGTGCCCACTTTTCATTTTATGGCCGAAGCCATGAAGCGCGCCTATGCAGATCGCATTCAATTCCTCAGCGACCCCAAATTCAACCCAACGTACGAAGATATTTTGATTTCGAAATCTTATGCAAGCACACGTTTCGAAACCATCGACATGGAAAAAGCTGAACCGCTTCATCCAAAAGACACGCCGGCCGGCGATATTTCCCGATTTTTGAAAATCGCTGAACCGGAGGTGAAGGACAGGGAGGGCAGCACCACGCACATGTCCATCGTGGACGCCCGGGGAAATGCTGTTTCGCTCACACAAACGCTCAACCATTTCTGGGGTTCAGGAATCAGCGTGTGCGGATTTTTGCTGAACAATGGTATGACCACTTTTTATTCGGCAGATACCATCAATCAGGCGCAGCCGGGCAAGCAGCCCAGAACCACTATTGCGCCATCCATGTTATTCAAAAAAAATGATCTGGCCATTATTGTGGGCTCTCCCGGCGCAGGACGTATCATTTCCACGATCGTGGAAGTGATTTGCAATTTAGTCGATTTCGTGAAAAGCCCGCAGGAGGCAAATGCTGCGCCGCGATTTTGCAGCCGCAAATGGAGCGAAGAGCTCGCCGTGGAATCGCGGTTCGACGAAAATATATTCGCTGATTTAAAGGCAATGGGACACCCCATCAAGAAACATGGTGAAATGGACATGTTTTTTGGCGGCGTCCAGGTAATTGTGATTGATCCTGAAACAGGCTTAATGACAGGCTCGTCCGATCCCCGACGTTCGGGAGCTGCAATGGGATATTAGAATTGAGGTTGACCATGAAATTACAAAAATCCGCTTTCGTTTTTTCCATTATTTTTATTGGAATTTTATTCGTTAACTTTGCATCTGCTCAATATTCACAATCAGCGGATACTGAAGAGTGTACCATTGGCGTCGCTTCCGGCAGAGCCACACCGGACGGCCGCCCCTTGCTATGGAAAACCAGAGACACTTCCGACCGTAATAATGGAATTTATTATTTCACTTCAAGGAAGTTGAAATATATCACTGTATTGACCGTCGGCTCAACAACTGCATGGATGGGAGTGAATGAAAAAGGATTTGCCATCATGAACTCCAACTCCGCCGACCTGGAGTCCGGCAACAGTGGTCCCGGTAATGGAACCGTAATGTCCATCGCCCTCGGCTCATGCGCGACTGTCGCGGATTTCGAACATTTTCTGGACAGCACCAATGTGACAGGCCGAACGACTCACGCCAATTTCGGCGTTATCGACAGTACAGGCGCAGCCACCATTTTTGAAACGGCAGGATACGAATACTGGAAATTCGACGCCAATGATACAATTAACGCACCGGAAGGCTATGTACTTCGAACAAACTTTGCATTCAACGGGGCAGCTTCCGGAGGCATTACTGATGATGTTTACAGCACGGAACGATATTTCAGGCAGGAACAACTTATCAACGATTTTTTCACCGGGGACAGCTTCACTTACAAGAGCATCCTTCGCTATCAAATGAGAGACTTTTCAGATTTCGACAGCGATCCAGTGCCGGTGCCGTTTCCACAAAAATGGCTTTCTTACCGACCGTATGGTTACATTTATTGCGACGTCAGCATTTGTCGAACAACATCGGTATCAGCAGTTGTTTTTAAGGGAGTGCTGCCACATGAATCCGCAAAACTAACGACCATGTGGACCATCCTGGGTCAACCGGCCGGCGCTATTGCAGTGCCCTATTGGCCGGTGGGACAGGTCCCCAACGCGGCAAAGGGATCCAGCAAAGCGCCACTTTGTGATGCTGCGCTGAATATCAGGCAATTGTTGTTCGATTACCCGGAAAATAGCAGCTATATCGATTCGTACAAATTACTGGATGGAGAAGGCGGCGGTGTATGGATGAAAAGTTTCCCGGCGGAGGATTCAATATTCGTCGCAACTGAAGAGAAGCTCGCGATCTGGCGCTCCGAAGGATTCGAAATCAATGATATGCTTCAAACCGAAACTGAACTGGCAAATTACGCATTGAATAAATTGCAATACATTTACCAGGGAATGATCACATCCGTTGAATCCATTGCAAATGAAACAGTTCCGGAAAATTTTGTTCTGAAGCAAAATTATCCCAATCCGTTCAATTCCAGCACAACCATTCAGTTCGTGCTTCCCAGAACCAGTTTTGTTGAGCTTAAAATTTATAATACGCTGGGCGAAGAAGTCGAAACGGTCGCAGCGAGAAATTTCATGTCAGGATTGCACACGTTAAACTGGAACGCAACCGGCCTGGCTTCCGGTGTTTATCTGTTTCGTCTCGAAGCCACTGCCAGCGACGGCAGCGACAGTTTCCGCCAGACACGGAAACTTCATTTGATCAAGTAGTTCCTGGTGAGTGGTGAATTGGTCAGAGGTGATTGGTAGTAGTGAATTGAAAATAGCTTTTTGTGAACCACTGTTGAATATCTACAGTCTTATGAGTCACTCATCACGTTTGACGTCTCACGTTTCACATTTCACCTTTGCCGTTTCAGGTCTGTCGTCTCGCGTTTCACGATTGAATAACGAACACTCTTCACAGAACAAAACACAGGCTCAACCAATGAAAAAAATTATCCTTTTATCCATTGTTCTCTCACTTCTTTGCCTCATCCAATGCGCGACCACAACTGGCGATTATTTGTCGCTTGAGAGCAGGCAAATACACGATAAATTCTGGCCTTCAAAATCATATCTAATCGATCATTTGATGAAAGGCACGCCGCACGAAACTGCGCTGTTTCATTTCAAGGCTGAAAAAGAAGGACCTGTGGTGATGATCGTCGGTGGAACCCACGGCAACGAACCTGCAGGATTCGAAGCTGCTCATCGTCTCATCAAACAATTCGCTGATTCTCCCCTGAAAGCAGGCGAGGTCTACATCATCCCGGAAGCCAATCGCGTGGCAGATTCGCTGAGCAAACGTCGCATTCCCGTGCCGGAAGGCGTGGATATCGAGTTGGGAAATCTGAACCGCTGCTACCCCGGCAACGCCGACGGCCTTCCCATGGAGCGCATGGCATTTGAAA
The DNA here is from genome assembly GCA_964605145.1 of uncultured Cytophagia bacterium. Taxonomy (GTDB): domain Bacteria; phylum Zhuqueibacterota; class Zhuqueibacteria; order Thermofontimicrobiales; family Thermofontimicrobiaceae; genus CAZSBG01. Next base: position 25,389 of record CAZSBG010000077.1, read on the forward strand.
TCACCGAACTCATCAAAAAACATGACGTCGAACTCTTTTTAGATTTGCACGAAAGTCCTGTGTATCACCTGGAAACCCGCAATAAGGATGGCAGCTATCACGGCCTGGGACAAACACTGATTTACACGCCCAATGAAGAAGCAACATGGCTGGGTATGGTGGTGCTGGATCAGATCAATACGGATATTCCCGAGGGCATGGAACGTTTTTCGCTACTCGAACGCCCTATAGAATTGAGCGCAGCCTGGTCTGCCGGCAAGCATTTCAGAATACCTGCATTCACAACAGAAACATGCAGGCAATTGCCGCTTGAAAAACGCGTGAAATACCACATCGACATTGTAAACATCATGCTTCGGGAAAAAGGGATGATTTGAGGAGACAAGTTTTAAGTGATCTATAGTAAGAAATGATTGGCACACAAAAAAAGTAACTATTCAGCCACCGAGTCACGAGGCACGGAGAAAAAATCAATCAAAAATTGCCGTCATTTTTTGTAAATATGATTGCCAAACAGTGAATACTATCTTTTTAAAGTTACATACATTAAAAACGAATTCATATTTATGCGAAGAATTCGTATTGCAATATGTTATTCTGTTTCCAAATAGGTAATGAAAATATCTCTGAGCCCTCGTGTCTCGGTGGCATTTTTCATAAGGCTGGATAGTAACCAAAAAAAGATGAAACTGAATCAATATTAACTTGGCTCATTTTTTTCTTTCATAGCAATTGACAGTTTGTTCAGCAGTGCAGCATACTGATTCAGCCTGCTAAAAATTTCATCTGCAATTTCTTCGTGGTAGGTATGCGATGTCTGGTTTCTGTCATCCGTCATTTGGAGCGCCAAAATGGTTTCTGATTCATCTAAAAGTCCATTTTTGAAGGCTTCACGAAAACAAGATTTTGGAGAGTTACAAATAATTCCTTCCTGGCTTCTCAAAAACTCTTTCAAAAACTTCCAGCCAATTTCAAAGCAATATTCAAAACGCTGAATGGCCGCGTCCCGCACAATAATCGAGTAGGGCGTTTCAAATATTTCTTGCAATGTTGTTAATGCTCTATCATTATCCCGCATGAGTATGGTCAATTTCTCCATATTTCTCCCTCATCCATGATATTCTTTAAAAAAACTTCGGATACTTTCGATAGATCAACCAAATCCACCGAATATGGGATGTTCATATTTTCAAGTTTTTCCTTCAAAAGAATGACATCTCTCTTATCAATTTCACCGCGCGGTAAAAAACCGATATCAATATCAGAATGCTGATGGACATCACCCCGCGCTGCTGAGCCAAATAAAACAATCTGCACATCATTTTTTTCAAGCGATTCCAGAACGATTTTTTTTACATCATATAGGCTTTTTGTAAAAAAGTCGTGGCTCTTATTCATTTGACTTTCCTATTTCATCGAATATTATTATACAAGCTAATAATAATTAGTGAAGAAATCAATCATTTTTTAAGGATCAATCTAAAAAATATCCGCAAAAATTTCCAACTTTCCCCTTCACGCTGTAACATTTTCAAATCCTCATCCGTTTATTTATCAGAAACTTGAGTTCACCCTTTCTAAAAAATATTCTTCTATCAAAACGACGTCATTTGGAGGCAGCCATGAAAAAATTAATTTATCTATTAACCTGTGTTCTGATGCTCAGTCTTGTGGTTTCTGTTGTCGCAGTGGATCAGGATGAAAACATGAAAAAGCACCCGGGTTATTTTGATTTCAGCGGCATTAATTTTCCGGCAGACGCTGAAGAGACTGTCGAAGTAACGATACGGGGCCCCATCCTCAAATTTGTGGCAAATATAACACACGACGAAGATCGAAGCCTGTCCCGTGTCCTTGCCCAGCTTCGCTTAATTCGGGTCAATACATTTTCCATTGAACATTCCGACCTGAAAAATTTGCGCGATGAAATCAAAAAAATGGAATCAAAGCTCTCAAAAGACAAGTGGGAAAAAATAGTTCGGGTGACCAAGCGGGACGATCATGTCAATATTTTTGTCAAATCGAGCAACAGCAATCACTTTGACGGACTTGTCATTATGGCCGTGGATGACGACGACGAAGCTGTATTCGTTAATATTGTAGGCGAGGTCGATTGGAAAACTTTGGGCAAAATTGGCCGTAAATTTGAAATTGAAAAACTCGAAGATTTGGATTACAATTGAAAATTCCGGCAAGGAGGACACACAAAATGAAAAAAAGAATTTTATCGGTTGTGCTGATTTTTTGTCTGGCGGCTCTTCTGCTGCCTGGCTGCGTTTTCATCAGCCGGGATTTTCGGTACACAAAAAATGCAATTCTTTCCGAGTTGGGAGAAGCAGAAGTAGACACCGAGTTTCAGGTGCAAATCGGATCGGGATTGTTATCGCTGGGAAAACTGGTCGTCTCCCTTGCAGACGTGGACAGGGAAACCATGGAATATCTAAGGGACATACGAAATGTCCAGGTGGGCGTTTACAAATTATACGATATCGATGGCAACAAGCCGTTTAAAATTCCACATAAAATTACCAAAAATCTTTACCGCAAAGGCTATGAACCCGTTGTGAAAACGAGTGATCGCGGGAGCGCTGCATGTATTTTCACAAAAACTCGCGGAGATCATCTCGAATCGATTTACATCATTTCGCTGGAACCGGACGAACTTGTGCTGGTCGAAGTCAAAGGCAGGCTGGAGCGCATCATCCAAAAAGCGATTCGGGAAAAGGGAATTGAAAAAAGGATGTTTGCGAATATTTGATCCGCAGTGATTTGAAATAAAGATCATCACCTGCTGCTAAATTTACCCGTAAAGATAGTAACTTATTTTCGATTATCGATTTTCTATCTCACCCCAAAAAAGTAATGTGAAAAATTTAAATCCAATTTTCTATCAAGGAAAATTGGATTTTTTTTGTCTTTCACGGAAAGTTTAATTTTCATTGAATTAAACAGACTTTACCAGATAAACCTGCTCATCGGTAAGCCAATTTCTTTCGATTAATTTTTTGTCCTGAAGCGAGCTCAAATAGTCGGCAACTTCATCAGGTTCCAATGGAACGAAATCACAGATTTCGGATTGGCGCAAGGGTCTGCCTGTCTGTCTGATAAGTTTCAATAGTTCAATTTCCATGCCATCCAATGCCTTGCGCTCTTCCGATGTGAGATAATCTGAATGCAGCCTTTTCCTGTGAAAATAAATTCCAATTAAAACCGCCAATATAATAAAGGCTGCAATGATAATCCAGACTGGAAATCCCCCCAAAATTTCTCCAGCATTTGAATGATGATGCATGATTTCTCCTTCCTCATTTTTTTTAATAAATCCACCTGTGTTGAATATTTCTTTTGCTGATCAGAAATAAAATAATGGAAAATGCAAGCAAAACTGATAAACTAATTCCCAAAGCAATGTAACCATTTTGATTGATGGCTGTCTTTAACAGGTCTGCGCCGTAAGTCAACGGAACGATATAGGACAACGGACGCAGAAAAACTGGCAGTTGACTAATGGGGATAAATAAACCGCACAAAAAAATCATTGGGAAACGAAAAAAGTTGGAAAAGGTTTGCGCTTCAAACACTTCACTGACGGAAACCGCAATGAACAGTCCCAAAAAAGTGGAGGTGACGGCAA